>NZ_JAALEU010000001.1:0-734648 GCF_011800685.1 Pantoea sp. EKM10T | reverse complement strand
GTCCGTCAGGCAGGCGAATGAAGTGAAGGAACCGCGCAGCGGCGCGAGGACCGCCAGCCCCTGAGCGGCACCAGACTTCGTTGTCACCTGTCGCTTAACTGACTGGCATTACTGCGTAAAGGGAATAACCAGTTCGCCAGGTTTCACTTCCAGTCCTTTGGCAAATTTCTTCGCCAGCGACTCGCCTTTGCTGCGGTCGGCGCTGAGCACGTAAGCCGGCTTTTGATCAAAGTAGTTTTTCAGCGACTGATTCAGATAAGGCGTCAGCGTTTTCATAATGGAGGCCATTTTTTCCGGAGCAACCTGCGCATCAACAATTTCCAGATCGCGCAGATAGATTGCACCCTGCTGCTGGTCATAGACCGGCTGAGCACGCATCTTCAGTTGCATATCGGCCTGCTGCGGACCAAACAGTGACGTCACATTGATTTTAGCATTGCCAGAGAGCGTCACTTTGCCTGGCTCTTCACGGCCAATCTGACTGGTCAGATTGTTCAGGACGATGTGCGCATTAACCAGCCCGGAAACGCCAATATCTTTCTCATAGTTGTTGTGCTTCTGCAGCGCCTGGTTTACTTCCTGTTCGCTGATGGTGTATTGCGTCAGTTGATTACAGCCGCTCACCAGCAGCGCGATCAACAGGGCAGTCAGCCCGAAAAAAGCCTTTTTCATCGATCTTTATCCTGAATATCAGAGCCAATAAACAGGCCATAGCCTGCCTGAATGCGTAGCGGGTGTCATCAGGAAAGAGATGAGAAACGCCGCAGCGTCTCTCATCGGGAGGGGTTAGTGAGCTATCGAGGAGAGCAGATTCACCTGGGTCTGTTTAGCCATGTTATCGCGGTAGTCAGCGACCCGGCTCGGCCAGTCGATTCCGGCCACCAGCGTCAGAGAGCGCAGCAGCGGGAAGAGATTAAAATCATCTTCGGACAGCTCGCCATTCACCGCATTGGGCTGGACGATTAATTTGTCCAGCTTGCGCAGATCGTCGCTGACGTTCTTAATCAGGCCGGCAGAATGACTTTTCAGCGTGTCGAAATCACCGATGCTCGCCTGCTTTTTGTTGCGGAAATAGTCACGCGCCTCCGGCGTCGCGAATTCGGCAAACGCCGCCTCTGCAATACGCGGCAGCAGCAGTTTATTGACATAGCTGTTCATGTGACGCAGCCAGTCGCCGATCGCCGGATTCAGCGCGCCGATGATCAGCGGCTCGCCATCCTGCTGATCGACATAGTGTACGATCTCCATACTTTCAGGCATCGCGCTGCCATCCTGCTTCTGCAGAATGGGCGCCATTTTCTGTCCGATCAGTCGTTTCGGCGTCTCTTCATCGTCGTTGAGCATTACCACCAGCTCAACCGGTTTGTTTTTCAGGCCAAAAATCATTCGCGCTTTAACGCAGAAAGGGCAGTGGTCGTAGATATAGAGCTTCATCCTGATCTCCCGGGTTTTACAGGTTTAGTGTTTAACAGAGTGAATCAATTCATCCTGCTTTCGGGCTCGTAAAAAGTATGGAAGAGATTACTCTACAGGGCAAACCTGCCTGTCAGGCGCGCTGCAGGATCCGCTGGTGATGCCGCCTGCAGCAGGGGTTATCCGCGGTGCGACCCGAGCAAAATCAGCCTCTTTATCGCTAAACCGCTGTAACGTTTTACCGGAGCCCAGGCGGCGGTTATAGTGAAAGCCGGGTAATGACGGCTCATCTCTATCAGCCATTGATTTCAGGAGTCAGGATGTTTGGCTATCGTTCTGCCGCGCCCAGGGTGCGATTAACCACCGATCGGCTGGTGGTCCGTCTGGTTCACGAGCGTGATGCCTGGCGAATGGCAGATTACTACGCGGAAAACCGCCTGTTTTTAAAACCGTGGGAGCCGGTGCGTGATGACAGCCACTGCTACCCTTCGGGCTGGCAGGCGCGGCTTGGGCTGATTTCCGACATGCATAAGCAGGGTTCGGCCTTCTATTTCATTTTAATGGACAGCGATGAAACCGAAGTGAGGGGAGTGGCGAACTTCAGCAATGTGTTGCGCGGATCCTTTCATGCCTGTTACCTCGGCTATTCACTGGGTGAAAAGTGGCAGGGGCAGGGGTTCATGTTTGAAGCGTTGCAGGTGGCAATCCGCTATATGCAGCGCCAGCAGCATATTCACCGCATCATGGCTAACTACATGCCGCACAACCAGCGCAGCGGCGATCTGCTGGCGCGACTCGGTTTTGAGAAAGAGGGTTACGCGAAAGATTATCTGCTGATCGACGGACGCTGGCAGGATCACGTGCTGACAGCCTTAACCCT
This sequence comes from Pantoea sp. EKM10T, assembly GCF_011800685.1. Taxonomy (NCBI): domain Bacteria; kingdom Pseudomonadati; phylum Pseudomonadota; class Gammaproteobacteria; order Enterobacterales; family Erwiniaceae; genus Pantoea; species Pantoea sp. EKM10T. The sequence continues at coordinate 732,355 of NZ_JAALEU010000001.1, read as the reverse complement.
GCGGGAATGGACGCCTGACCGGCGTGGACAATAATGAGGATGCGAGCATGAAGATGACTTTATCGGCGCAGGCGATGCGCGTGCTGGGCTGCCTGCTGGAGAAGCAGGTCACCACGCCGGAACAGTATCCGCTGTCGCTGAATGGCGTGGTGGTGGCCTGTAACCAGAAATCGAACCGCGAGCCGGTGATGGAGCTGAGCGAAAGTGAGGTACAGGATCAGCTCGATCAGCTGGAAAAACGGCATCTGATCACCGCCAGCAGCGCCGCCGGGCAGCGGGTCCTGAAATATGAGCAGCGTTTCTGCAACTCCGCGTTTGGCACGCTAAAGCTTAACAGCGCAGAAGTTGCTCTGCTGACGATGCTGTTACTGCGCGGGCCCCAGACGCCAGGCGAACTGCGTACCCGCAGCGGCCGTCTGCACGAGTTCAGTGATGTCAGCGAAGTTGAGCAAACTCTGGAAGGATTGATGCAGCGCGACGACAGTGCTCAGGTGATCCGTCTGCCGCGTGAACCTGGCAGGCGCGAAAGTCGCTTTATGCATCTGCTGGGCGATGAGCCTGACCAGACGCAGACCGCAAACGCGTCGGAAGAGCAGGGCGATCTGGCGGCGCGCGTCGCAACGCTGGAACAGCAGTTTGCAGCGCTTCAGGCACAACTCACCCAACTGCTGCAACCGGAGAGCTGAGATGACCTTACGTATTGGCATGGTGGGATTAGGCGGTATCGCGCAGAAAGCCTGGCTGCCGGTGCTGTCGGCGGCGACGGACTGGACCCTGGCAGGGGCGTTTTCCCCGAACCAGGCCAAAGCCCGGCCGGTCTGTGACAGCTATCGCATGCCATATTTTGGTTCGCTGAATGAATTAGCCGCTGCCTGCGACGCGGTCTTTGTCCACAGCAGCACCGCCACGCACTATGAAGTGGTCAGGGCGCTGCTGCTGGCAGGAAAGGATGTCTGCGTCGATAAGCCGCTGGCTGAAACCCTGGAGCAGGCTGAGGCGCTGGTGGCGCTGGCGGAAAAACGGCAGCGTAAACTGATGGTGGCGTTTAACCGGCGGTTCGCCCCGCGCTATCAGCAGCTGCGGGCGGAGATGGCGGACGCCGCTTCTCTGCGGATTGAAAAGCACCGTAGCGACAGCGTCGGGCCACAGGATTTCCGCTTTACCCTGCTCGATGACTATCTGCATGTGGTGGATACCGCCCTCTGGCTGGGTGGGAAACCTTTTCGCCAGGTTCAGGGACGCATCGACACCAACGAACAGGGGCAGATGCTCTATGCCGAGCACCATTTCGCTGTTGAGGGCTTGTCGATTACCACCAGTATGCACCGGCGCGCAGGCAGTCAGCGCGAGCGGGTCAGCGCAGTATGTGACGGTAAGTGCATCGACATCAGTGAAATGCGCGACTGGCAGGAAGAACGGCGTGACGGGATGCTGATTACGCCACCGCCCGCCTGGCAGAGTCATCTGACCCAGCGCGGTTTCAGCGGTGCGGCTCGCCATTTCATCGACTGCGTACAAAATCAGACGAAGCCTGAAACCAGCGGTGAGCAGGCGCTGATGGCGCAGCGTGTGGTGGAAAAATTGTGGCGTGAGGCGACGCAGGAATAACGCCTTGTAACACTCCGTGCTGGTCATTTCCCTCCGTGGCAGTAGACTGTCGCCGGGCATCTTCTGGGTGCCCGCGCTAATTCTCCTTTTTTGCCGATTCTTTTCAGGATGCGCCGTCAATTATGAATTTGTTGAAATCGCTGGCAGCGGTCAGTTCTATGACCCTGTTTTCCCGCGTACTGGGCTTTGCCCGTGATGCCATCGTGGCGCGGGTGTTTGGCGCCGGAATGGCGACCGATGCGTTCTTTGTTGCGTTTAAACTTCCCAATCTGCTGCGGCGTATTTTTGCTGAAGGCGCCTTTTCTCAGGCCTTCGTGCCCATTCTGGCTGAATATAAAAGCAAGCAGGGCGAAGAGGCGACGAAACTGTTCCTGGCTTACGTCTCGGGCCTGCTGACGCTGGCGCTGGCGCTGGTCACGGTGGCGGGCATGATTGCTGCGCCCTGGGTCATCATGGTGACGGCACCCGGCTTTGCCGACAGTCCCGATAAGTTTGCGCTCACCAGCTCGCTGCTGCGGGTGACCTTTCCCTACATTATGCTGATTTCGCTGGCGTCACTGGCGGGTGCGGTGCTGAACACCTGGAACCGCTTCTCGGTACCGGCCTTTGCACCGACCCTGCTGAACGTCAGCATGATTGGTTTTGCGCTGTTTGCCGCGCCGCACTTCCACCCACCGGTGATGGCGCTGGCCTGGGCCGTCGTGGCTGGCGGCGTGCTGCAGCTCGGCTATCAGCTGCCACACCTGAAGAAGCTCGGGATGCTGGTGCTGCCACGCCTGAATCTGCGTGATGCGGGCGTCTGGCGGGTCATGCGTCAGATGGGACCTGCCATTCTGGGCGTTTCTGTCAGTCAGATCTCACTGATCATCAATACCATCTTCGCCTCGTTTCTGGTCTCAGGTTCGGTCTCCTGGATGTACTACGCGGACCGCCTGATGGAGTTCCCCTCGGGGGTGCTGGGCGTGGCGCTGGGCACCATTCTGCTGCCGTCGCTGGCCAAAAGTTTTGCCAGCGGCAACCATGATGAATATTCCCGGCTGATGGACTGGGGTCTGCGCCTCTGTTTCCTGCTGGCGCTTCCCAGCGCGGTGGCGCTGGGCATGCTCTCCGGCCCGCTGACCGTGGCGCTGTTCCAGTACGGCAAATTCACTGCCTTTGATGCTCTGATGACGCAGCGCGCCCTGATCGCCTACTCCGTCGGACTGATGGGGCTGATCGTGGTCAAGGTGCTGGCTCCGGGCTTCTATTCCCGTCAGGACATCAAAACGCCGGTTAAAATCGCGATTATCACGCTGATCATGACGCAGGTAATGAACCTGGCGTTTATTGGTCCGCTTAAACACGCCGGTCTGTCACTGTCGATTGGGCTGGCAGCCTGTCTGAATGCGTCGCTGCTCTACTGGCAGCTGCGTAAGAAGAATATCTTTATGCCGCAGCCGGGCTGGAGCAGCTTCCTGCTCCGCCTGCTGATAGCCGTAGTGGTGATGGCAGGCGCGCTGTTTGCCATGCTGCAGTGGATGCCAGCCTGGGAGCAGGGATCGATGCTGTGGCGGCTGCTGCGCCTGGCCGCGGTCTGTGGTGTGGGCGGCGGAGCCTACTTCCTGGCGCTGGGGCTGCTGGGCTTCCGGCTGCGTGACTATGCGCGTCGCACCGCTGTGTAAAGCTTGCCGCAATAAATAAATTCAACGCGCAGGGAACAGGGGCAGAGGAGGAAAGCGTCCCGCGCCATGGACAAAAACGCCGGGAGCGTTTTTGAACAACGCAACGCGTTGGCCCGGCAACGGGCGCACCTCAGGGATGAGGTGCGTAATCGCGCGGGCCGAGCGGCCAGGGATTGGCTTTAGCGTCTTTCCGATCTGCCCCTGTTCCCTGTGCAGGCTCAATTTTAAAGCTCATCATGGTGAAGGAAAAAACGCACCAATAAAAAATCCCGCACCAGGCGGGATTTTTTTTCGCTACTTTCCGGTTCAGGCTTTGCGACTTAACGTCGCCTGGCCTTTACCCATCCCATCCGGGCCGTAAAAGGCCTGGGTCTGATGCGGCTTCAGCACGTCAAGCGCATCCTGGGTGTAGCGGATCTGGTGTTGCAGCAGCAGGCCGTTATGAACATTGGCATCCTGCAGACGACGGCTATGCTGCTGGATAGTGTCCCAGCGGCGCGCCATGTCGTTCTGACCACGATAAGGTGCCGATGTCGCCTGACTCTGCTCAGCGGTGCGGCGCATCTCATCCAGATAGTTCAGCGTACTGAGCAGCGCGCTTTTATCTTCGGTAATACGCTGCAACAGATTGCTGTTAATGTTTCCGGCTGCCAGCTGCTGCTGCTCTTCTTCCAGCACGGCTGAGAGCGATGCCAGCACGTCCTGCATCTTATCTAAGGTGGTCTGCAAATTACTCATGGGAACTAATTACCCTCTAAATACGCCTTGGTGTCGGCAATCAGCGCATCGGCGATTTTGCCGGTATCCATCTTCAGTTCGCCATTACGAATGGCGGTTTTCAGTTGTTCAACGCGCTCGACGTTAATATCTTTGCTGCTCGGCTGCATCAGCTGCGACTGCGCGCTGCTCAGGCTGACCTGGGCTGCTGCAGGGGTCGTGGCTGCTGCCACCGGGCTGGCGCTCTGGCGCACTTTGCTGCTGCCGGACTCACTGCTATCGCGGCTCTGTACGGTGCTGGCGGGTTTCAGAGGTTGCGTTCTGTCAATGCTCATGTTCGGGCTCCTGTACGGTCAGGGGAAGTCTGCCACCTGAATCAGAATAGCGTTATCGCTTCGTTGATTCTTCTATCGGCAGCACTACTGGCTTCTTTAACACTTTACAGCGTTATAAGAATATTCCCATCCTCGCGTACCTTACCGCTGACAATCTGACCATTTCCCATCCTGACCCGGACCGACTGCGATCGGGCGGCGTTATTCAGCGCCTTGCCCTCACCGCTGGCGTCAAAGCCGTCACCGCTGGCAATCACCATCACATTCTGACCCGCTTTGACACGCCACGGCTGACGCAGCGTGGAGGGATTAATCGGCTGTCCTGGCTGGATATCGCGCAGCACCACAGCGTCTGCGACCGAGTCCGCATTCAGCAGGGCGCGGGCAGGCAGAGTATCAAGGCGGCCGGTCTGCAGAGTGAAATCACTCTCGCTCACGCTACTGCCCTGGCTCAGCAGCCGGTTCGCCACCAGATAGGAACCGGTGACCTGCACCTGTACCTGAATATAACGGCGGTTCTCACCACAGTTTGCCGCCACGCTCATATTGCCCCACAACCGGCTGTTGCCGGGCAGGGTGAACTGTGGTGCCTCACAGGCTGGCCACTGTTCCTGCGGTGTGCGTACCACCACGACCATGCCATCAGCATGCTGGGCGTCACGCGCTTTAAAAAATTGATTCAGTTGTGCATTGAGATCTCCGGCGGAAACCGGCAGGGCGATCGCGACCAGCAGGCTGGTCAGCAGGGTCAGATATCGACGCATTGTGCATTTCCTCACTGATGATGGCGACGAGTGTACCCCTTAAGAAAAATCCTTAATTGTCAAAATAGCGGTCATTTGAGGCCTTATTCAGACGATGACCCCTTGCATTTTCAAATTAAGCTGCGAGCTCGAAATTCTCATACGCGGAGGAAACATGCTCGACAAACTGGATGCGGCGCTGAAATTTGGTACGGAGGCCCTCAACCTGCGTGCTCAACGTCAGGAGATCCTGGCGTCAAATATTGCCAACGCCGATACCCCTGGTTATCAGGCCCGGGATATCGACTTTGCCAGCGAGCTGAGTCGGGTGATGTCCAATGGTCGTGCGGAAGGCAGCAGCATGGCGTTAAAAGTCACGTCAGCTCGCCACATTGAAGCACAGACAAACGGCGTGCCATCGATGGATATGCTTTATCGCATTCCTGACCAGCCTTCTGCCGACGGCAACACCGTAGATATGGACCGTGAGCGTACGCAGTTCGCGGATAACAGCCTGAAATATCAAACCGACCTCACCCTCATCAGCAGCCAGATCAAAGGCATGATGAGCGTGTTACAAGGACAATAATTATGGCCTTGCTGAATATTTTTGACATTGCCGGTTCAGCGATGACCGCGCAATCACAGCGATTAAACGTCAGTGCCAGTAACCTGGCGAACGCCGACAGCGTCACCGGCCCCGATGGCAAGCCTTACGTGGCAAAGCAGGTGGTTTTCCAGACCGATGCGGCACCAGGCTCAGCCACCGGCGGCGTGAAAGTGGCAAGAGTCGTGGATGACCCTACACCGGCCAAGCTGGTCTATGACCCGGGTAATCCGATGGCAGATGCCAAAGGCTACGTGAAGATGCCGAACGTGGATGTGGTCTCTGAAAGCGTCAACACCATGTCGGCGTCACGCAGCTACCAGGCCAACGTCGAAGTGCTCAACACCGTGAAGTCGATGATGATGAAAACCCTGACGATCGGGCAATAACGGAGAAAAATTATGGCTATCGCGGTAGGCGTTAACGAAAGACTGGACCCCACGGTCCTTAGCTCTTCTAACACCAGTGGCACCGGCAACAATGCGCAGGATCTGCAGAATCAGTTCCTGACCATGCTGGTGACGCAGTTAAAGAACCAGGATCCCACCAATCCAATGGATAACAGTCAGCTCACCACGCAGCTGGCACAGATCAATACCCTGAGCGGCATTGAAAAACTGAATACCACGCTGGGATCGATCTCCGGCCAGATCAGCACCAGCCAGTCGCTGCAGAGCTCCACGCTGATTGGGCATGGCGTAATGGTCAATGGCGGACAGGTTCTGGTAGGCAACGGCACCACAACGCCATTTGGCGTTGAGCTGGCCTCCGCTTCAACCGGCACATCGGCCACCATTAAAGATGCCAGTGGCACGGTGATCGACACCGTCGATCTGGGCGCGCTGAGCGCTGGCGTGCACACCTTCTCGTGGGACGGCAAGCTGACAGATGGCTCTGTCGCCCCGGATGGTAAATACAGCGTTGCGATTGCCGCAAGCAATGGCAACACACAACTGGTGGCACAACCGCTTAACTACGCCTACGTCAATGGGGTGAGTACTGCGAACAACACCACAAAACTGGATCTCGGCACCATGGGCTCCGCCACCCTTGACGACGTACGTCAGATTCTCTGATTAACCTGTAGACAGGAAACAAACACATGTCATTTTCCCAAGCGGTCAGCGGCCTTGGTGCTGCTTCAAGTAACCTTGATGTCATCGGTAACAACATTGCCAACTCCGCCACTGCGGGCTTTAAATCGAGCACCATCGCGTTTGCCGATATGTTTGCCGGTTCTAACGTCGGCCTCGGTACCAAAGTTGCTGCGGTAATCCAGAACTTTAACGACGGCGCGACCACCACCACCAGCCGTGGCCTGGACGTTGCACTGAGCGGTAACGGTTTCTTCCGTATGACCGACAGCAGCGGCGGCGTCTTCTATTCACGCAATGGTCAGTTAACGCTGGATGCCAACCGTAACCTGGTCAACACCCAGGGTCTGAACGTGACCGGCTATCCGGCCAGCGGTTCACCGGCCACTATCCAGGCAGGTGCTAACCCGGTGGCGCTGCGTATTCCTACCGAGCAGATGTCAGCCCGTGCGACCACTACCGCCGGTCTGGTTGCCAACCTGAACTCAACGGACAAAACGCCATCTGTGGCCACCTTCTCGACGGCGAACGCAGACAGCTACAACAAGAAAACCACGGCAACCGTGTTCGACTCGCAGGGTAATGACCACGCGCTCGACATGTATTTCGTGAAAGACACCACCAGCAACAGCTGGACCGTGCGTACCATTGATGGCAACACCGGCAGTTCAGCGGGTGACTTCAGAATGGCGTTTGACACCAGCGGTAAGCTGACCAGCGTCTCTAAGCTGGATGCCACCGGCGCTGTCGTCAGCACGACGACCGATGGCACCGTCGGCCTGACGCTGAACGTGGGCGGAGCGAATGGCGCAGTCGCCAATCAGCCGATCAACCTGAGCATGCTGGGCAGCCTGCAGCAGAACACCGGCAGCACCACTTTTGGCAGCCCGACCCAGGATGGTTATGCGCCTGGCGATCTGACCAGCTACGCGATCAATGATGACGGCACCATCACCGGCAGCTACTCAAACCAGAAAACCCAGCTGCTGGGTCAGATTGTCCTGGCGAGCTTCTCTAACCCGGAAGGTCTGCAGTCTCAGGGAGACAACGTCTGGTCTGCCTCAAGTGCATCTGGTCAGGCGGCAGTCGGTCTGGCGAATACCGGCACCTTTGGTTCACTGACAGCTGGCGCACTGGAATCTTCCAACGTCGACATGAGTAAAGAGCTGGTGAACATGATCGTCGCGCAGCGTAACTATCAGGCGAATGCGCAGACCATCAAAACTCAGGACCAGATTCTCAACACGCTGGTTAACTTACGTTAATTCGCTAACAGGATTGCCATATGGATCACGCGATATATACCGCGATGGGCGCGGCCAGCCAGACGCTGGATCAGCAGGCGGTTACCGCCAGCAACCTCGCCAACGCCTCTACACCGGGTTTTCGTGCACAGCTGAATGCGCTGCGCGCCGTGCCGGTGAGTGGCTGGTCGCTGCCAACCCGTACGCTGGTCGCCGCCTCGACACCGGGCGCCGACATGAGTCAGGGCGCGATGGATTACACCGAGCGTCCGCTCGATGTGGCGGTGCAGCAGGATGGCTGGCTGGCGGTGCGTACCGCTGACGGCAGCGAAGCCTATACCCGCAACGGCAATATGCAAATCAGTCCGACCGGTACGCTGACGGTTCAGGGCAATCCTGTGATGGGCGATGGCGGTCCGATTGTGATCCCGCAGGGCACTGAAATCACCATTGCAGCCGACGGCTCGATCACCGGGCTGAATGCCGGTGATTCACCGAACGCCACGGTTCAGCTGGGCAAGCTGAAGCTGGTCAGGGCAACCGGGCAGGAGCTGCAGCGCAGTGATGACGGCATGTTCCGGCCTACTGCGTCGACGCAGGCGACCCGCGGTGCCGCGCTGCAGGCTGATGCCACCATGCAGGTGATGCCTGGCGTGCTGGAAGGCAGCAACGTTAAACCGGTAGAAACCATGGTCGATATGATCGCCAACGCCCGACGTTTTGAGATGCAGATGAAAGTCATCACCAACGTCGACGAAAATGAACAAAAAGCCAACCAGCTCCTGAGCATGGGCTAAGGCACGAGGATAACAACATGATTCGTTCTTTATGGATCGCTAAGACCGGTCTTGATGCGCAGCAGATGAACATGGACGTCATTGCCAACAACCTGGCAAACGTCAGCACCAACGGCTTTAAGCGTTCACGTGCCGTGTTCGAAGATCTGATGTACCAGACCATGCGCCAGCCGGGCACCCAGTCATCAGAACAGACAACGCTGCCATCGGGTTTGCAGATCGGTACCGGTGTACGTCCGGTGACCACTGAACGTCTGCATACGCAGGGCAACCTGTCGCAGACCAGCAACTCAAAAGATATCGCCATTAACGGCCAGGGTTATTTTCAGATTCAGATGCCGGATGGCACCTCTGCTTATACCCGTGACGGCGCGTTTCAGGTTGATCAGAACGGCCAGCTGGTGACCAACTCCGGTTTCCCGGTACAGCCAGGCATTACCATTCCGGCTAACGCCACCAGCATCACGGTGTCGCGTGACGGTGTGGTCAGCGTAACGCAGCAGGGACAGGCCCAGGCCGCGCAGGTCGGTCAGTTAACCCTGAGCACCTTTATGAATGACGCCGGTCTCGATAGCGTGGGTGAAAACCTCTACAAGGAAACGCAGGCATCGGGCGCTCCGACGGACAGCACGCCAGGCCAGAACGGCGCGGGCCTGCTCTATCAGGGCTATACCGAAACCTCGAACGTTAACGTAGCGGAAGAGCTGGTCACCATGATCCAGACGCAGCGCGCCTACGAAATCAACAGCAAGGCGATCAGTACCTCTGATCAGATGCTGGCGAAATTAACTCAGCTTTAATCCCGAACAGGGCCAGCCCGTGCTGGCCTGAATGACAGACATTAATAAGGTCGTGACGCCGTGGCGAAGCAACAGATTTTCAAGCCTGGACATTGGTTAGTCGCCTCGTTGCTGCTAACTCTCAACGGATGTGCCCTGGTCCCGCGTACCCCGCTGGTCGAAGGTGCAACTACAGCGCAACCAATGCCGTCCGCGCCACCGGTGGTCAACGGCTCTATATTCCAGGGCGTCGCGCCGCTTAACTACGGCTATCAGCCGCTGTTTGAGGATCGCCGTCCACGCAACATTGGCGATACCCTGACCATTACGCTGCAGGAAAACGTCAGCGCCAGCAAAAGCTCCTCAGCCAATGCCAGCCGCGATGGCAGCAACAGCTTTGGTGTGAGCGCGGTGCCGACCGGTCTGGCAGGCCTGGTGGGTGCAGGTGGTGAAAAAGCCAACCTCAGCGCCGAAGGCAAAAACGATTTCGCAGGTAAAGGTGGCGCATCCGCCAATAACACCTTTACCGGCACCATTACCGTCACCGTGGATCAGGTGTTGTCAAACGGCAACCTGCACGTGGTCGGTGAAAAACAGATCGCCATTAATCAGGGCACGGAGTTCATTCGCTTCTCGGGCGTGGTCAACCCACGCACCATCAGCGCCAGTAACGCCGTGTTATCTACCGCTGTCGCCGATGCACGTATTGAGTACGTCGGAAATGGTTACATCAATGAGGCGCAGACCATGGGTTGGTTCCAGCGTTTCTTCCTGAACATCTCGCCGATGTAAGAGGTTTCAATGAAAAAGTTAACGCTGTTACGCGCCGGGCTGGCGCTGCTGCTGGGCTTCAGCCTGCTGGCAAAAGCCGATTTGATTCGTGATTTAACCACGGTACAGGGCGTTCGTGATAACCAGCTGCTGGGCTACGGCCTGGTCGTGGGGCTGGATGGCACCGGTGACCAGACTACCCAGACGCCATTTACTACCCAGACAGTGAGCAACATGCTGTCACAGCTTGGTATTACCGTTCCCACCGGAACCAACATGCAGCTGAAGAACGTGGCGGCCGTCATGGTCACCGCTAAACTGCCCTCGTTTGCCCGTCAGGGACAGAACCTGGATGTGGTGGTCTCGTCGCTGGGTAACGCCAAAAGTCTGCGCGGCGGCACGCTGTTAATGACGCCGATGAAAGGGGTCGATAACCAGGTTTATGCGCTGGCGCAGGGTAATATCCTGGTCGGTGGCGCGGGTGCGTCAGCGGGCGGCAGCAGTGTTCAGGTTAACCAGCTGAACGGTGGCCGTATCACCGGCGGTGCAACCGTTGAGCGTGAACTGCAGAGCAACTTTGGTACGCAGAACACCATTAACCTGCAGCTTAACAGCGAAGATTTCTCGATGGCGCAGCGAATTGCTGATGCCATTAACGCCCGTGGCGGCTACGGCGCAGCGCAGCCGCTGGATGCCCGTACCGTGCAGATCCGCGTATCGCCTAATAATGGTGCGCAGGTGCGTCTGCTGGCTGAGATCCAGAACATTAATGTGTCGATCCCGGTTGAAGATGCCAAAGTCATCATCAACTCCCGTACCGGTTCGGTGGTAATGAACCGTGAAGTGACGCTGAATCAGTGTGCAGTGGCGCAGGGCAACCTGTCGGTGACGGTTAACCAGCAGCAGAACGTCAGTCAGCCTGATACTCCACTGGCCGGTGGTCAGACGGTGGCGACGACGCAGACTCAGATCGATCTGCGCCAGACCGGCGGTGCGCTGCAACGCGTCAACGCCAGCGCTAACCTGAACAACGTGGTGCGTGCGCTGAATGCGCTGGGTGCGTCACCTATCGAACTGATGTCAATTCTGCAGTCGATGCAGAGTGCCGGCTGTCTGCGTGCCAAACTGGAAATTATCTGATGGCTGATATGCAATCTCTGACGAGTTCGGCTTTCGACAGCCGTTCCCTGAATGAACTGAAACGCCAGGCCAGCAATGATCCGAAAGGACAAGCGTTGCAGGTGGCGCGTCAGGTCGAAGGGATGTTTGTACAGATGATGCTGAAGAGTATGCGCGAGGCGTTGCCGCAGGACGGCATTATGGGCAACGAGCAGACCAAACTCTTTACCTCTATGTATGACCAGCAGATTGCACAGGAGATGGGGAAGCGCGGCCTCGGCCTGGCGGAAACCATCGTCAAACAGATGCAGCCCGCCACCGCGCCGGATGAAAAAGCCGGTACGGTGCCGATGAAGCTGGATAACAGCTTTATTCTCAGCACCAGCGGGGCAACACCACTGCCCGCGCAGCAGCTGGAGCAGATTGTGCGTAAGGCAATGCCGCGTCTGCCGCCGGTCGCTTCACCGACGGGTCTGCCCAGTGACAGCCGCGAGTTTATCGCCCAGCTGACGCAACCGGCGCAGGCTGCCAGCCAGCAGAGTGGCATTCCTCATCACCTGATTCTGGCGCAGGCTGCGCTGGAGTCGGGCTGGGGCCAGCGTCAGATCCTGACCCGCGACGGCAAACCGAGCTACAACGTGTTCGGGATTAAAGCCAGCGGCGACTGGAAAGGTGACACCACCGATATCATGACCACCGAATATGAGCAGGGCGAAGCGAAGAAAGTGCGTGCCAGCTTCCGCGTCTATAACTCCTATTTCGAGGCGCTGACCGACTACGTCAAACTCCTGACCAAAAACCCACGCTATGCGGCGGTGACGAACGCCTCAAGCGCAGAGCAGGGTGCGCAGGCCTTACAGGCGGCCGGTTATGCCACCGATCCAAAATATGCGCAAAAGCTGGTGGGAATGATTCAGCAATTCAAAAGTATGGGCGACAAAGTCGTCAAAGCTTACAGTCAGGATATGGGCGACCTGTTCTGATCATTGCGCCTCAAGTTTCACTTTAGCAAGCCGATAACATCCCTATAGCCAGAAGCGTTTTCGCCTGCTGGCGCCCACTTTGATGTCTGCCAGCCCGGTTGACGGGGAACGTAAGGAACCGAGATGTCCAGCATAATTAACTCCGCGATGAGCGGATTGAGTGCCGCGCAGGCCGCTCTGAGCACCACGAGTAACAACATTTCCAATTACACCGTGGCGGGCTATTCACGTCAGACCACGGTACTGGCGCAGGCGAACAGTACCCTGCAGGGCAATAGCTATTATGGTAACGGCGTGAATATCACCGGTGTACAACGTGAATATGATGCGTTTATTGCTACGCAGCTGCGCGGTTCCAGCGCGAACTACAGCGCGGTAAGCACCCAGCACAGCCAGATTTCTAACATTGACGATCTGCTGTCGACCTCGACTACCAGCCTGTCGACCTCGCTGCAGGGCTTCTTTACTAACCTGCAGAACGTGGTCAGCAACGCCAACGATCCGTCGGCGCGTCAGTCGATGCTCAGCAATGCGCAGGGGCTGGTCAGCCAGTTCCAGACATCAGCGCAATACCTGAACAATATGCAGAACAGCGTCAATGCCGATGTCGATTCCAGCATCAAGCAGGTCAACACCATCACCAGCCAGATTGCCGATCTGAACAAACAGATTGGCAAACTGAGCACGGCAAACGGTGCCGCACCTAACGATCTGCTCGATAAGCGCGATCAGCTGGTGAATACCCTGAATAACGTGGTTGGTGTGACGGTATCGCAGCAGGATGGCGGCTACACGGTCGCGATGGCCAATGGCCTGACGCTGGTGAACGGCGACAAATCTCACGATCTGGTGGCGATGCCTTCCAGCAGCGATCCGACACGCACTACCATCGGCTATGTCGATAAACAGGCGGGCAACGTCGAGATCCCGGAGAAGCTGATCACCACCGGTTCGCTGGGCGGTCTGCTGGCGTTCCGTACTCAGGATCTGGATCTGGCACAGAACCAGCTGGGTCAGTTAGCGGCGGCGTTTACCACCAGCTTCAACGATGTTCACAAGCAGGGCTTTGATAGCAAAGGCAATCAGGGCGTCGATTTCTTTAATATCGGCAGCCCGATCGTGGTGGGCAACAGTAAAAACAGCACCGCCGCGTCCGTCACCGCTGAGTGGACCGATACCAGTGCACTGAAAGCATCCAATTACACCGTGAGTTATGACGGCAATAACTGGACCGCGACCCGCGCCTCAGACAGTACGGCTGTTACCATCACGCCAGGTACCGATGCCAGTGGCAACACCACGCTGAGCTTTGACGGTCTGAAACTGACCGTCGCCGGCACGCCTGCACCTGCTGCCAAAGACAGTTTCCTGGTGAAGCCGGTCCAGAACGCCATCAACGATATGTCAGTCGCGATCACCAGTGAATCGCAGGTGGCCGCCGCGGGTGCCGTAGGTGGTGAGAGTGATAACCGTAATGCGCAAAAACTGCTGAATCTGCAGGATGTGAAACTGGTCGGCGGCAACGCCACGTTGTCTCAGGCCTACGCCACCATCGTCAGTAGTGTGGGTAACAAAACCAGTTCACTGGAAACCACCAGCACCACTCAGAAAAGCGTGGTCAGTCAGCTGACCCAGCGCCAGCAATCGGTCTCTGGGGTAAACCTCGATGAGGAGTACGCCAACCTGACCAAATATCAGCAATATTACATGGCCAATGCGCAGGTGCTGCAGACTGCCAGCACCGTGTTTAATGCATTGATCAATATTCGCTAAGGGCAGGAGATAACATGCGAATCAGTACAAATATGATTTTTGAGCAGCAGGTGCGTGGCATCACTGACTCACAGGCCTCCTGGCTGAAATCAGGCCAGGAGCTCTCCAGCGGCCGCCGTGTGAATAATCCTTCGGACGATCCGATTGCCGCGTCTCGTGCTGTCGTGTTGTCACAAACCCAGCAGCAGGGAAAGCAGTATGCGCTGGCGCGTACCTTTGCCGAGCAGGGTCTGTCACTGGAAGAGAATACGCTGAAAGGCGTCACCGATGGGATCATTGCTGCCCAAGGGCTGATCGTCAACGGTTCAACCGGTACGCTGAGCGACGATGACCGTGGTTCGATTGCTACCCAGCTGGAGGGTATCCGCGCCCAGTTGCTGAACCAGGCAAACAGCCAGGATGCCAATGGCCGCTATATTTTTGCCGGTTATAAAACTGACAGTGCGCCATTTGTGGATGCGGCAGGCACCGGCGTCGGCTACGCAGGCGGCACCGAGGCGATCACTCAGAAGGTCGATACCAGCCGTACCATGACTGTGGGCCATACCGGTGACAATATCTTTATGGCGATCTCCGGCAATGCCACCAAAGAGCCGGATGGCAGCGCCAGCGAAACGAATGTGTTTAAGATGCTGGATAGCGCCATTGCTGCGCTGAAAGTGCCGCAGGATGATGCTGACGCCGCAACCAAACAGACCTTCCAGGCGGCGATGGATAAAACCAACCGTGGCCTGGGTAACTCGCTGAATAATGTCTTAACCGTGCGTTCTGAGATTGGTACCCAGCTTTCAGAGATCGACACGCTGAATGCCCAGGGCGATGACCGTAGTGTGATTTACAGCTCGCAGATGAGTGACCTGGTTAACGTGGATTTAACCGAAGCAGCTTCTAACTACACCATGCAGCAGACGGCATTACAGGCGTCCTATAAGACCTTTACCGACATGTCTAAGATGTCCCTGTTCCAGATGAACTCGTAGTCTGACCTGAAATTTTGAGCGTACTTTAACCGGATACGCTTACTTTTTCCCACCCTCCCGCTAAAGGAGGGTGGGATTTTTTTGCCTGCGATTCAGCCGGTGGTGGGAACCATAGAAATTAAACCGGGTTGATTTACAGCGACAGGCTGCTCGCATGTCAGTCTTGCCTTCACGCCTTCACGCCTTCACGCCTTCACGCCTTCACGCCTTCACGCCTTCACGCTTTCACGCTTTCAGGCACACACGCACACACGCACACACGCACACACGCACACACTTTCCTGATTCCTGATAAGCGAGGAGGGGAGGTTAATTATCCTCTGTCCGCTGGCGGGCAGAATCGCAGGCATAAAAAAACCCCGGCTTGCAGGCCGGGGTTCAGTTCACAACAGTTTATGCGTTACGGCTTGGTCGCCGGGGCTGTGGCATGATGTGTGGCGCTATGACCACCCGCAGAACCGCGACCGTCGAACTCATACGGTGCACGCACCCAGTCACTGTGCGGTGCCGGTTCTGACTGCCAGACTGGCGCAGGCGCTTTAGTCATCGGCGCAGAGGCAAAATGCTTCCAGCGCGTACCATCATTCGGCACTGATGCCGTTGCAGGCTCGGATGCCGTTGCAGGTACTGATGCAACAGGTTCGGCCGCAGTCACCGGTGCTGCAGGGGCGACATCGCGTGCGGCCACCGGAGCATGAGGTTCACGAACTGGCGCTGTTTCAGCTTCAGCAGCGACCGGCGCATTCAGAACTTCTTCAACTTCTGCTGCGATCGCTTCGCTGACGTCGGTAGCCGATTGCTCAGCAACCTCCGCAGGCTGTGCTTCTTCTGCAACCGCTGCAGGCTGTGCAGTCTCAACCGCAGGTGTCACAACCGGCGCTTCGGTGACAGGCTCAGCAGGCACGGCTTCGGCTGCTACCGCTTCCGCTTTTGCTTCATCTGCCGCCGGAACAACGGAAGGCTGCTCGTTAACCGGCGCGTCGATAGCACGGGTATCGTCAGTGTTCACGACCGGCACTGGCGTTTCTGCCTGCGGCTCGGCCTGTTGCACTGGCGCTTCCTGAGCAACAGATTCAACTGCGGCAGCAACGGGCAGCGCACTGGCGGCGTCTGCTGTCTCTTCGCGGTTGTACGCTGGCGTCTCGTGAGTCACATTCTGAACCTGCTCTTCGCTGGCCTGGCTCACCGGGTAACGGATCCAGACTTTACCGGATGCCATCTCTGGTGATGCAGCTGCAGCGGCCAGCGGCATTGCTGACTGAGTCGGATAACGCTCATCACGGTAACGACGACGACGCTGTCCGCTGACGCGCAGATGACGAGGCGAACGACGTGAACGACGCGGCATATTGGCGTTATCACGGTTGTCGTTGTCATCCTGCTCTTCACCCTGCGGTGCCTGGAACTCAGGCTGCGGCTGAGCCACGTCTGTCTGCTGAGGCTGACGCACTTCAGCCGGCTGGGCAAAGTCGCTGGCTTCGGCTGGCATAGGTGGACGGTTATCATCAACACGCACCTTCTGGTTCAGCTGACGCGGCTTGCGACGCGGCATAACCTGTACGCGCTCATCATCCTGCGGCTCGGTCACGTCCGGAACGTCGGCTACCACTACCGGCTGCTCAGCCACTTTGGCGGCTTCTTCACCGGCGCGTTTCTCTTCCTGACGACGACGCTGACGCTCAGCACGCTGTTCACGGCGCTGTTGCTGCTGCTCATCACGCTGCTGGCGCGCTTCTTCGCTCAGTGCCGGACGCTCTTCACGCACTTCACCAGCCTGGGACTGACGCTTGTTACGGCGATTATCGTTACCCTCGCGCGGCTCGCGATTTTCACGTGGCTCGCGACTTTCGCGCGGTTCACGACTTTCACGAGGTTCGCGGTTTTCACGAGGCTCACGGTTTTCGCGTGGTTCACGGCCTTCACGCGACTGCGCGTTATCTCCGTTGCGCGGCGTACGCTCACGACGATTATTGTTACGACGGTTGTTATTGTTGTTGCGGCGCTCGCCACGGCCGTTGCCGTTTTCCTGCTCGCTTTCAGGCGCTTTCTGCGGTTCTGCAACCTCAGTGGCCACGGGTGCGGCGGCAGGGGCTTCTTCGCCTGCGAACATTTTTTTCAGGCCACCAAGCAGACGGCCAAAGAAGCCGGTGCTGACGGTAGCAGGCGCAGCCACAGCAGGTGCTGCTTTTGCGGCTGGCTGGGCTTCAGCGCGCTGCGCTTCTGGCTCAACTTCTACCGGTGCCGGAGGCGCATCAGGCATCACAAACGCGGCCAGAGCAGGCTGCTCAGGACGACGACGTTCAGCATGTTCCTCTTCCGACGGCATCGCCATTTCGGCTTCATGCAGCTTCGGCAGATGATAGCTCAGGGTCTGCGTCTCTTCGCCTTTGCGCACGCGCAGCACGGAGTAGTGTGGGGTCTGCATCTTGTCATCAGGAACGATGATAGCCCGCACGCCACCCTGGCGTGTTTCAATAGCGTTAACCGCTTCACGTTTTTCATTCAGCAGGTAAGAGGCCACCTGAACCGGAACAATGGCGTGAACTTCTTTGGTGTTGTCTTTCAGCGCTTCTTCTTCAATCAGACGCAGGATCGACAGCGCCAGTGACTCGTTATCACGGATGGTGCCGGTGCCGCTACAGCGTGGGCAGACGTGATGACTGGATTCACCTAATGACGGGCTCAGACGCTGACGGGACATCTCCAGCAGGCCGAAACGTGAAATGTGGCTGATCTGAATGCGGGCGCGGTCCTGACGGACAGCTTCACGCAGACGATTCTCAACCGCGCGCTGATGGCGTACCGGCGTCATATCGATGTAATCGATAACGATCAGGCCGCCCAGGTCACGCAGACGCAGCTGACGAGCAATCTCATCGGCCGCTTCAAGGTTGGTGTTGAACGCCGTCTCTTCGATGTCACCGCCGCGCGTTGCACGTGCTGAGTTGATATCGATAGCGGTCAGCGCTTCGGTACTGTCGATCACAATCGAGCCACCGGAAGGCAGGCGGACTTCACGCTGGAAAGCGGATTCGATTTGCGATTCGATCTGATAGTGGCTGAACAGCGGGATTTCACCGGTGTAGAGCTTAATTTTGCTGCTGAAGTCCGGACGGCCCAGCGCAGCGATATGCTGACGCGCCAGTTCCAGTACTTTCGGGTTATCGATAAGGATTTCACCGATGTCCTGACGCAGATAGTCGCGGAAGGCACGCACAATCACGTTACTTTCCTGATGGATCAGGAACGGAGCAGGGCGGTTTTCAGCGGCTTTCTTGATCGCTTCCCAGTGTTTAAGACGGAAGCTTAAATCCCACTGCAGCGATTCGGCTGATTTACCGACGCCCGCAGTACGGACAATCAGGCCCATGCCTTCCGGCAGTTCCAGCGCCGACAGGGCTTCTTTCAGCTCGGTACGATCGTCACCTTCGATACGGCGAGAGATACCGCCTGCACGTGGGTTATTCGGCATCAGTACCAGATAGCTGCCCGCCAGAGAGATAAAGGTGGTCAGCGCAGCGCCTTTATTGCCGCGTTCTTCTTTATCGATCTGAACAATGACTTCCTGACCTTCACGCAGCACGTCTTTAATATTCGGACGACCATGCGCGTTATAGCTGGAGGGGAAGTATTCGCGGGAGATTTCTTTTAACGGGAGGAAACCGTGACGCTCTGCGCCGTAATCGACAAACGCAGCTTCAAGGCTGGGTTCAATGCGAGTGATTTTACCTTTGTAAATGTTGGCTTTTTTCTGCTCGTGTCCAGGACTTTCAATATCCAGATCGTACAGACGCTGACCGTCAACCAGGGCAACGCGCAACTCCTCCTGCTGAGTTGCGTTTATTAACATTCTTTTCATCGTGACTTACTCGTTATTCTTTCATGAGTGATTACAGCTGCGGGCATAGTTACCCTGGACGAGTATCAACCGATGGCCCCGTGACTTAGTGCAATGTCGTCAACCTCACGGCTGTCGACCGCGCGAGGGGCGCAAATAACGTCGGTGGCCTGTTTTTCATAAGGGAAAACAGCACCAGATAGTGGAAATGCCTGAGAGAATAAAGAAAACCCGTGCATCCCATACTGTTGTCCAGGCCGCAACCCGCAGCCCGCTAAGTGCCTGATTTCGCATTACGTCTTACGCCATTGCTGCGTGTCTGCTCAATCCGGCAAAATGACAATTTCGCTCTTTTTCTGCCCTGAAATGGTTCAGGTAAGAAACTCAAGCATTATTCCATTGCTAACCTTCATATAGCAAGGCGACTTTAGCCAGCTTGTGAAGTTTCTTTACATTTAAATCGCTAATGTGTCGGACAAAACAGCGCTTTGCTGAAAAAGCCAGCAGAGAGGCGACCTGCCGTCACATCAACTCCAGAGTTAAGCACAGAAAAAGGGGTGGCGCTATCAGGGGACACTATTTAGAATCGCCGCCATGAAAACAGAGAATCCCGGCGTACATTTTGTCGCCATCACGGCTGAAAATGCCGGACAACGCATTGACAATTTTTTGCGCACCCAGCTCAAGGGTGTGCCCAAAAGCATGATTTATCGCATCGTTCGTAAAGGCGAGGTGCGGGTGAATAAAAAGCGCGTCAAGCCAGAATATAAGCTGGAGGAGGGCGATGAGGTGCGCATTCCGCCGGTTCGGGTAGCGGAACGCGATGAAGATGCCGTTTCCCCCAAACTGGCGAAAGTGGCGTCACTGGCCGATGCCATCCTGTTTGAGGATGAGTCGCTGCTGGTGATGAACAAGCCTTCCGGCACAGCCGTGCATGGCGGTAGCGGACTCAGCTTCGGGGTGATTGAAGGGTTACGTGCCCTGCGACCGGAAGCACGCTTTCTGGAGCTGGTGCATCGCCTGGATCGTGACACCTCCGGCATTCTGCTGGTCGCTAAAAAGCGTTCGGCGCTGCGTTCTCTTCATGAGCAACTGCGTGAAAAGGGGATGCAGAAAGACTATCTGGCCCTGGTGCGCGGCAACTGGCCGTCACACCTGAAGGTGGTTCAGGCGCCGCTGCTGAAAAACATCCTGCAGAGCGGTGAGCGCGTGGTGCGCGTCAGCAGCGAAGGCAAAGCCTCGGAAACCCGCTTTAAAGTAGAAGAGCGGTTCGAATTTGCCACGCTTGTGAAAGCGAGCCCGGTCACCGGTCGTACCCATCAGATTCGCGTCCATACGCTGCATGCCGGGCATCCCATTGCCTTCGACGATCGCTACGGAGAACGTGAGTTTGACAGTCAGCTGGCGGCAACCGGTTTAAAACGCCTGTTCCTGCATGCTGCGGCGCTGACCTTTACGCATCCCGGCACCGGCGAAGTGATGCGGGTCGAGGCGCCACTGGATGATGGCCTGAAGCAATGCCTGCTTAAGCTGCGTCAGCGGAAAGCGTAATCTCTCCGGCATCAGTTCGTTAAAGGATTGATGCCGGCCTGCTGCAACATCTCATTGAGCGCGATCAACGGCAGCCCGACCAGCGTATTGGGATCGCGTCCCTCCAGCCGATCAAACAGACAAATCCCCAGACCTTCACTTTTAAAACTGCCCGCACACTGAAGCGGCTGCTCCTTTTCCACATAGCCGCTGATTTCAGCGTCAGTTAACGTGCGGAAATGAACCACAAAGGGCTCACAGCAGTGCAGCAGCGTGCCACTGACCGGATGAAATAGCGCCAGACCGGTATAAAAGGTAATGGCTTTTCCGCTGGCGACACGCAGTTGCGCCCGCGCATTCTCAGCCGTGTGAGGCTTACCGGCGATAGCGCCATCCAGCACGCAAACCTGGTCGGAGCCGATTATCCAGTGTCTGGGATACGTTTTTGCCAGTGCCTGCGCTTTAGCTACGGCAAGACGGGTTACCAGCGCTTCAGCGGTTTCATCCGGCTGGGGTGACTCATCAACCTCAGGCGCGGCGGTAATAAAAGGCAGGCCCAGTTTATGCAGTAATGCCTGCCGAAAGGGCGAGGTTGAAGCTAAAAGAATCGATGGCGTCATTTTTTTTCAATAGTGATAGCGAATTGGTGACAGTCATTTTAAACTGTGCGCCGCACTGGATGCGAATAGTGGTTGAAAGATGCTGTTTAACGGCCTTTTTCTTTGACTCTATGACATTACAAAGTTAATATGCGCGCCCTATGCAAAAGGTAAAATTACCCCTAACGCTGGACCCTGTCCGCACTGCTCAGAAGCGCCTTGATTATCAGGGTGTCTACACATCTGTACAGGTGGAGCGTGTGGCCGAGTCGGTCGTTAGTGTGGACAGTGATGTGGATTGTGCCATGTCGTTTGCGGTTGATAACCAACGTCTGGCAGTACTGACGGGTACTGCTGAAGTACAAGTGACGTTGCGTTGCCAGCGCTGCAACCAGACCTTTCCTCATCACGTAAAAGTGAGTTACTGCTTCAGCCCTGTCTCTTCTGAAGAGCAGGCCGAGGCATTGCCGGAAGCGTACGAGCCGGTCGATGTCAACGAGTTTGGTGAGATCGATCTGCTGGCGGTTGTCGAGGATGAAATTATTCTCGCGCTGCCGGTCGTTCCGGTGCACGATTCTGAACACTGTGAAGTGTCCGAGGCGGACATGGTCTTTGGTAAACTGCCTGCAGAGGTGGAGAAACCAAATCCATTTGCCGTATTAGCCAGTTTAAAGCGTAAGTAATAGGAGTAAGGTCCATGGCCGTACAACAGAATAAACCCACCCGTTCTAAGCGTGGTATGCGTCGTTCGCACGATGCGCTGACCACTGCTGCTCTGTCAGTAGATAAAGTTTCTGGCGAAACTCATCTGCGTCACCACATCACTGCGGACGGTTACTACCGCGGTCGCAAGGTTATCGTTAAGTAAGTTTCTTGCTTAGCAAGGCGATACCTTGACACGTTTGACCCTGGCGATTGATGCCATGGGCGGGGACTTCGGTCCCTGCGTGACAGTGCCTGCAGCATTGCAGGCACTGGCCTCTCATTCGGAACTATTCCTTCTTCTGGTCGGACATCCCGACACCCTCATGCCATTGCTTGCCAAAGCGGATTCCTCCCTGATGGGGCGTTTGCAGGTCATCCCTGCCGAATCGGTTATTGCAAGTGATGCGCGGCCCGCTCAGGCCATCCGCAACAGTCGCGGCAGCTCAATGCGTGTGGCACTGGAGATGGTTAAAGAGGGACGTGCGCAGGCCTGCATCAGCGCCGGGAATACCGGTGCGCTAATGGGGCTGTCGACGCTCTTATTAAAACCGCTGGATGGCATTAAACGTCCGGCGCTGATGTCCGTTTTACCGCACCAGCAACAGGGTAAAACCGTGGTGCTGGATCTGGGCGCAAATGTGGGCTCAGACAGTGCGATGCTGGTGCAGTTTGCTGTAATGGGGTCGGTAATGGCTGAGCATGTGCTTGGTATTGCACGGCCCCGTGTCGCGTTGCTCAATATTGGTCATGAAGAGACCAAAGGGCTGGAAACGATCCGCGACGCCGCGGCAGTGCTGCGAGAATCACCGCAAATCAACTATATTGGTTACCTTGAAGGTAACGAACTGCTCACCGGTAAAACGGATGTGATGGTCTGTGACGGTTTTGTCGGAAACGTCACGCTGAAGACTATGGAAGGCGTGGTAAGAATGTTTCTTTCTCTGCTGAAGTCATCAGGGGAAGGTAAAAAACGGTCATGGTGGCTTCAGTTGCTGGGACGCTGGATTCAGAAACGTCTGACGAAGCGCTTCGGGCATCTCCACCCTGACCAGTACAATGGCGCTTGTCTGTTAGGATTGCGCGGAACAGTGATCAAGAGTCACGGTGCGGCAAATCAACACGCCTTCGCTGTGGCGATAGAACAGGCAGAGCAGGCGGTGAGGCAGCAAATTCCCGAGCGAATTGCTGCGCGCCTTGATGCTGTATTAGCCAGGAGTGACAAAGCCTAGATGTATACCAAAATTATCGGTACGGGCAGTTATCTGCCAAGCCAGATCCGCACCAATGCCGATCTGGAAAAAATGGTGGAGACGTCGGACGAGTGGATTGTTACCCGTACCGGCATCCGCGAGCGCCGTATTGCTGCGCCTGACGAAACCGTCGCCACCATGGGATTCAGTGCGGCGCAACGCGCCCTTGAAATGGCAGGCATTGAAGCGAACGATGTTGGGCTGATTATTGTCGCCACAACCTCTTCCAGCCATGCCTTCCCCAGCTCTGCCTGCATGATCCAGCAAATGCTGGAAATCAAAGACTGCGCGGCGTTTGACCTCGCTGCCGCCTGTGCAGGTTTCACCTATGCACTGAGCGTGGCCGATCAATACATTAAAAATGGCGCAGTGAAACATGCTCTGGTGATTGGTGCTGATGTCCTGGCACGCGCACTTGATCCGGAAGATCGCGGCACGATCATCCTGTTTGGCGATGGTGCTGGCGCGGTCGTGCTGGGTCAGAGCGAAGAGCAGGGGATCATCTCTACCCATCTTCATGCTGATGGTCGCTATTCACAGCTGCTGACGCTGCCTTATCAGGATCGTGCGCATCAGGATCAGCCCGCTTATGTCACCATGTCAGGCAACGAAGTCTTCAAGGTTGCCGTCACCGAGCTGGCTCACATCGTTGATGAAACGCTGCAGGCCAATAATCTCGATCGTGAAATGCTGGACTGGCTGGTGCCGCATCAGGCGAACCTGCGCATTATCAGCGCCACCGCGAAAAAACTCGGCATGACCATGGATAAAGTGGTCGTCACACTGGATCGTCATGGCAATACCTCTGCCGCATCGGTGCCAAGCGCACTGGATGAAGCGGTCCGTGATGGCCGCATCAAACCCGGACACCTTATTCTGCTGGAAGCCTTTGGTGGTGGATTCACCTGGGGTTCTGCGCTGGTTCGCTTTTGATTGACAGGAACGAAAAATGACGCAATTTGCATTTGTTTTCCCCGGTCAGGGTTCACAGACCGTGGGCATGCTGACTGAATTAGCGGCAACGTATCCGCTGGTAGAAGAGACCTTCCGTGAAGCCTCTGACGCGCTGGGATATGATCTGTGGCAATTAGTAAGTCAGGGTCCGGCTGAAGAGCTGAACAAAACCTGGCAGACTCA
Source organism: Pantoea sp. EKM10T (assembly GCF_011800685.1). Taxonomy (NCBI): domain Bacteria; kingdom Pseudomonadati; phylum Pseudomonadota; class Gammaproteobacteria; order Enterobacterales; family Erwiniaceae; genus Pantoea; species Pantoea sp. EKM10T. Next base: position 708,085 of record NZ_JAALEU010000001.1, on the reverse strand, counting down.
GCCTGCACTGTTAGCCGCCTCCGTGGCAATCTACCGTGTCTGGCAGCAGCAGGGCGGTGAACAGCCAGCCCTGATGGCCGGTCACAGCCTGGGTGAATATTCAGCGCTGGTTTGCGCGGGTGTGCTTAACTTTGCGGATGCAGTGAAGCTGGTTGAACTGCGCGGCAAACTGATGCAGGAAGCGGTGCCTGAAGGCACTGGCGCGATGCAGGCGATTATTGGCCTGGATGACGCGGCTATCCGCAAAGCCTGTGAAGAGAGCGCGCAGGGTCAGGTTGTCTCACCGGTTAACTTTAACTCGCCGGGCCAGGTGGTTATTGCGGGTAACAAAGAAGCCGTTGAACGTGCGGGTGCCGCCTGTAAAGCAGCGGGCGCTAAGCGTGCCTTGCCACTGCCGGTCAGCGTTCCTTCTCACTGCGCACTGATGAAGCCTGCGGCCGATAAACTGGCGGTGGCGCTGGAGAGCATCACCTTTAACGCGCCTGCGGTACCGGTGATCAACAACGTCGATGTGAAAGCTGAAACCGATGCTGCGGCCATCCGCCATGCGCTGGTCCGTCAGCTCTACAGCCCGGTTCGCTGGACCGAGAGCGTGGAAGCGATGGCAGCAAAGGGCGTGACGCAGCTCCTGGAGATGGGGCCAGGTAAAGTCCTGACCGGACTGACGAAACGTATTGTCGATAGCCTGACAGCGGCTGCCGTTAACGATACTGCATCCCTGACGGCTGCACTCGGTAAGGAATAAGAGGAAAATCATGAGCTTTGAAGGTAAAGTTGCGCTGGTTACCGGCGCGAGTCGCGGCATTGGTCGTGCGATTGCAGAAACACTGGCGGCACGCGGTGCTAAAGTGGTAGGAACTGCAACCAGCCAGAGTGGCGCCGACGCCATCAGTGCTTACCTTGGCGACAAGGGCAAAGGCCTGTTACTGAATGTGACTGACGCTGACTCAATCAGCACTGTTTTAGAGAATATTCGTGCTGAATTTGGCGAAGTGGATATTTTAGTCAATAATGCAGGCATTACGCGTGATAATCTTCTCATGCGCATGAAGGACGATGAGTGGGAGGATATCCTGGATACCAACCTCACATCGGTATTCCGCCTTTCCAAGGCGGTCCTGCGTGCCATGATGAAAAAGCGCGTGGGCCGTATCATCACCATTGGTTCCGTTGTTGGAACTATGGGTAATGCGGGCCAGGCAAACTATGCGGCAGCAAAAGCGGGTTTGATTGGCTTTAGCAAATCACTGGCGCGCGAAATCGCGTCACGTGGCATTACCGTCAACGTCGTGGCTCCAGGCTTTATTGAGACTGACATGACGCGGGCACTGAACGAAGATCAACGTTCCGGTATTTTGGCGGAAGTTCCTGCGGGTCGCTTAGGCGATGCTCAGGAAATCGCCAATGCTGTGGCATTTTTAGCCTCTGACGAAGCAGCCTACATCACAGGTGAAACGCTGCACGTCAATGGCGGAATGTACATGGTCTGATAAATCACGAAATGATTTGCTTTATTTGCGGTTAGAACCGCAAAATAACGCAAAATCGTGGTTCGACCAGCCGGGATTTTGTTGCATCTTTTTCACCATTTTATACACTACGAAAACCATCGCGAAAGCGAGTTTTGATAGGAAATTAAATAGTATGAGCGATATCGAACAACGCGTTAAGAAAATCATCAGTGAGCAGCTGGGTGTGAAAGAGGAAGAAGTCACCAACTCTGCATCTTTCGTAGAAGACCTGGGTGCCGATTCTCTTGATACCGTTGAGCTGGTGATGGCTCTGGAAGAAGAGTTTGATACTGAGATTCCAGACGAAGAAGCTGAGAAAATCACTACCGTTCAGGCAGCGATCGACTATATCAATAGCCATAAAGGCTAATGAATATCTTCAGGCGGTCGCTCGACCGCCTGATTTTTTTGTTTGTCCCACATAGTTCCCTATTTCCCCTCCCTGGAGGACGAACGTGTCTAAGCGTCGTGTAGTTGTGACTGGTCTTGGCATGTTGTCTCCTGTCGGCAATACCGTAGAGTCTACCTGGAGTGCTCTCCTTGCCGGTCAGAGCGGCATTACCCTGATCGACCATTTTGATACCAGTGCTTATGCAACACGTTTTGCAGGTCTGGTAAGAGATTTTAATTGTGATGACTACATCTCGCGCAAAGATCAGCGCAAGATGGATGCCTTCATCCAGTACGGCATTGTGGCCGGTATGCAGGCCATGCAGGACAGTGGTCTGGTTGTTACCGACGAAAATGCAAGCCGTATGGGCGCAGCAATTGGCTCCGGCATCGGTGGTTTAGGTCTGATTGAAGAGAATCATACTTCACTGGTCAACGGCGGCCCGCGCAAAATCAGCCCATTTTTTGTGCCTTCAACCATCGTTAACATGGTGGCGGGTCATCTCAGCATCATGTATGGCCTGAAAGGTCCAAGCATCTCTATCGCGACAGCCTGTACCTCTGGTGTGCATAACATCGGTCATGCCGCACGCATCATCGCCTATAACGATGCTGATGTGATGCTGGCGGGTGGCACAGAGAAAGCCAGTACGCCATTAGGCGTCGGTGGCTTTGGTGCAGCACGTGCTCTCTCAACCCGTAATGAAAACCCGCAAGCGGCCAGCCGCCCGTGGGATAAAGATCGTGACGGTTTTGTGCTGGGTGACGGCGCTGGCATTGTGGTACTCGAAGAGTATGAACATGCGAAGAAACGTGGTGCGAAAATCTACGCGGAAATCGTAGGTTTTGGTATGAGCAGCGATGCCTACCACATGACTTCACCACCAGAAGATGGATCAGGCGCCGCCGCGGCAATGATCAACGCATTGCGCGATGCTCAGCTTACGCCAGAGCAGATCGGCTATGTCAACGCGCACGGCACCTCCACGCCAGCGGGTGATAAAGCGGAAGCGCGGGCGGTGAAATCGGTCTTTGGGGCAGCAGCCAGCAGCGTGATGGTAAGCTCGACCAAATCAATGACCGGACACTTACTGGGTGCGGCAGGCGCGGTTGAATCGATCTATTCGATTCTGGCGCTGCGCGACCAGGCCGTTCCACCGACCATTAACCTCGACAATCCGGATGAGGGCTGCGATCTCGACTTCGTGCCCCACACCGCGCGTCAGGTTCCCGGTCTGGAGTACACCCTGTGTAACTCCTTTGGTTTCGGCGGAACCAACGGTTCGTTGATCTTCCGTAAAGTGTAATCGTTGTTGATTGCTAAAAAGGCCCGCGATGCGGGCCTTTTTTTATCCTGCAGAATGCGCTGAAATCACGAGTCACGCTCAGGAGAGAACCATGTGGATTAACGGGTTAAAACAATCGATGCTGGCCGCCAGCGACCGCGGCCTGCAGTTTGGGGATGGCTGTTTTACTACCGCCGCGGTGCGTCAGGGTAAAATCGTGCTGCTGGAGAGCCACATTCAGCGCCTCAAAGAGGGCTGTGAGCGGTTATGGATTGATGGCGTCGACTGGCTTCAGCTTGAGACTGAAATGCGACAGGCCGCGCAGCAACAAACCCAGGCGGTGCTGAAAGTGATTATCAGCGCCGGCAGCGGCGGACGGGGCTACAGCCGGCGCGGCTGTGGTGAACCCACGCGGATCGTCTCGCTGGCGCCCTGGCCGCAACATTACGCCGATATACAGCAGCGTGGCGCGTCACTCAGGCTCAGCCCGGTCCGTCTGGCACGAAACCCACAGTTTGCCGGTATCAAGCACCTTAATCGTCTGGAGCAGGTGATGATCAGAGCTCATCTTGACCAGACAGACGCCGACGAGGCGCTGGTGCTTGACACTGAAGGTTGGGTGGTGGAATGCTGTGCGGCCAATTTATTCTGGCGTCAGGGCTCGCAAATTTTCACGCCTGATCTGTCAGCGTCGGGTGTGGATGGCATTATGCGGCGGAGTCTGATGGCGCAACTTGCCGCCGAAGGCGAGGCTTGCCAGGTAATAAAAAGCGAACCGGCGCAGTTGCTGGCCGCCGATGAAGTGGTGATATGTAACGCGCTGATGCCGGTCCTGCCGGTCCGACAGATAGAAGCGGTAGAGTTTACTGAGCGCTCGCTGTTTAATCAGTTGCGCGCAAGCTGTGAAAAGATAATGGATGCATCATGATTCGAAGCAAAAAAATCGTCGTCAGCCTGCTGGCGATCGTGGGTCTCGCGGCTGTGCTGAGTTACTGGCAGGTTAAGCGGTTTGCGGCTACCCCGTTAACCCTGCAGCAGGAAACGATCTACACGCTGCCTGCCGGCACGGGCCGGGTCGCACTTGAAGCGCAGCTGGAAGAGCAGAAGATTATTCCGCACAGTATCTGGTTTGGCGCGCTGCTGCGTCTGGAACCTGAACTGGCGACCTTCAAGGCGGGTACCTATCGCCTTGAGCCGACCATGACGGTGCGTTCGCTGTTACAGCTGCTGGCCAGCGGTAAAGAGGCGCAGTTCCCGGTGCGGTTCGTGGAAGGCCAGCGGCTGAAAGAGTGGCTGAGTGAGCTGCGCAAAGCGCCTTATATCCGGCATACCCTGAAAGATGATCAGTTCGCCACCCTTGCCAGCGCACTAAAAGTGGAGCCTGAGCAGCTGGAGGGCAACTTCTTCCCGGATACCTGGCTCTACACGGCTAATACCACCGATATGGCGCTGCTGCAGCGCGCTCATGAGCGGATGAAAAAAACCATTGCTGAGGTGTGGCAGGGACGGGCGGATAATCTGCCCTATAAAACCCCACAGGATCTGGTGACCATGGCCTCAATCATTGAGAAAGAGACCGGCGTCAGCGAAGAGCGCGCGCGCGTAGCCTCGGTGTTTATCAATCGCCTGCGCACCGGTATGCGGTTACAGACCGATCCCACCGTCATCTATGGCATGGGCGACAGCTATAACGGGACGCTGACCCGCAAAGATCTTGAGACGGCCAGCGCTTACAATACCTATATCATTAACGGTCTGCCGCCGGGTCCGATCGCCATGCCGGGTAAAGCCTCTCTGCAGGCAGCGGCCCATCCCGAGAAAACCAACTATCTCTACTTTGTTGCGGACGGCAAGGGCGGCCATACCTTTACGACTAATCTTGCCAGCCATAACAAGGCGGTGCAGGTTTACCGGCAGACGCTAAAGGAAAAAAATGAACAGTAAGTTTATCGTCATTGAAGGCCTGGAAGGCGCCGGTAAAACCACCGCGCGTGATGCCATCGTCGCCACGCTGCGTGCCCGGGGCATTCACGATCTGGTCTTTACCCGTGAGCCTGGCGGAACGCCGCTGGCAGAACAGCTGCGGATGCTGGTTAAGCAGGGTATTGAGGGCGAGCAGGTTACAGATAAAGCGGAACTGCTGATGCTCTATGCGGCGCGGGTTCAGCTGGTGGAAACGGTCATTAAACCGGCGCTGGCGCGCGGTGCCTGGGTGATCGGCGACCGCCATGATCTCTCTTCTCAGGCTTATCAGGGGGGCGGACGTGGACTTGACGCCGGTCTGATGCAGACGCTGCGCGATGCCGTGTTAGGCGATTTCCGCCCCGATCTCACGCTCTATCTTGATGTGACACCCGACATCGGTCTGCAGCGCGCCCGTGCGCGCGGTGAGCTGGATCGCATTGAGCAGGAGTCATTGCGTTTCTTTGAACGCACCCGCGCCCGCTATCTGGCGCTGGCAGCGGAGGACCCCACCATCATCACCATCGATGCTACACAATCACTGGGTGATGTGACAGCGTCACTTCAGTCGGCGCTGGATGGCTGGCTGGCGGAGCAGGCGTGATGAACTGGTACCCGTGGCTGAATCAGCCTTATCGCCAGGTAATTGGCCAGCATCAGGAGAATCGCGCTCACCATGCGTTGTTGATCCAGGCGATGGCAGGTATGGGCGATGAGGCGCTGGTCTGGGGGATGAGCCGCTGGCTGATGTGCCAGCAGCGGGATGGCCTGAAAAGTTGCGGGCAGTGTCACGGTTGCCAACTGATGCAGGCCAATACCCATCCTGACTGGTATCGGCTTGAGGCGGAGAAGGGCAAAAGTACCCTGGGCATCGACGCGGTGCGGCAGGTAACGGAAAAAATGTACCACTTTGGTCAGCAGGGCGGCGCGAAAGTGGTCTGGCTGCCGGATGCCGCGCAGCTTTCGGAAGCGGCGGCCAACGCCTTGCTGAAAACGCTGGAAGAGCCGCCAGCCAACAGCTGGTTCTTCCTCAGCAGCCGCGATCCCTCGCGCCTTCTGGCCACGCTGCGCAGCCGCTGCATGGCGCTGCATCTGACGCCGCCGGACGAAGGACAAAGCCTGCTCTGGCTGAAGAAGCACGCTGCGCACGACGAACAGATGCTGCTGGCGGCTCTGCGTCTGAGCGCAGGTGCACCCGGTGCGGCGCTGAGCCTGCTGGAAAACGGACCGTGGCAGGCCCGGCAGAAGCTCTGCGATGCGCTGTCCGCTGCGTTGCAGCAGGACATCCTGCAACTGCTGCCTGCGCTGAACGCCGACGACGCGGCAGCGCGTATCGGCTGGCTGCTCTCTTTGCTGCTGGATGCAATGAAGTGGCAGCAACATGCGGGTCAGTGGCTGAGTAATATCGATCGTCAGGATGTGGTGCAGTTGCTGGCCGGATACTTTTCTGCCAGCGCGCTCAACAGCAGCCTCCAGGATTGGATGCGCTGTCGCGAGCAGCTACTGCATGTGGCATCGGTGAATCGCGAATTATTGCTGACCGATCAGCTTCTGAGCTGGGCGGACAAACAGAAGCCCGCGCTTGTCGGCTAAACCTATCTGAGAGTAATTATGTTTATTGTGGATTCCCATTGCCATCTTGATGGCCTGAACTATGAAAAGAACCATCGTGACCTGGATGATGTGATCGCCAAAGCGGCGGCGCGTGATGTGAAATTTATGCTGGCAATCGCCACCACGCTGCCGGGTTTTCATACCCTTAAAAGTCTGGTCGGCGAACGGAAAAATATAGCGCTCTCCTGCGGTGTGCATCCGCTGAATCAGGAAGAGGCCTATGATGTTGAGGAGTTTCGTCGGCTCTCTGCCGATCCTCAGGTGGTGGCTCTGGGGGAAACCGGGCTGGATTATCACTATCAGCCAGAAACAAAAGATCAGCAGCAGCGCTCGTTCCGGGAACATATCCGTACCGGTATTGCGCTGAACAAACCGATCATTGTTCACACCCGTGATGCCCGCGAAGATACGCTGGCGATTCTGCGTGAAGAGCAGGTTGAACGTTGCGGCGGCGTGCTGCACTGCTTCACTGAGGATCAGCCCACCGCAGCAAAACTGCTGGATATGGGCTTCTACATCTCTTTTTCCGGCATCGTCACATTCCGCAATGCCGAGCAGTTACGTGAAGCCGCACGCTATGTGCCGCTGGATCGGATGCTGGTGGAAACGGATTCGCCTTATCTGGCCCCGGTGCCTTTCCGTGGTAAAGAGAATCAGCCCGCTTATACGCGCGATGTTGCCGAATATCTGGCTGTCCTGAAAGGGGTGGATTTAGAAACGCTGGCAGCCACCACCACCCAAAACTTCTCAACGCTGTTTCATATCCCGATGAGCCAGCTGGGCGCCTGATCAGCTATTATTTCAGCCTCTGTAATTAATCTGTAACCTGCGTATATGACCCTGTTTTTTCAGACAGGGTCAGCTTTTTATCGCTGATTACTGGTGCGGATCAGTAAGAAATTTCGTAAAGTGCGCCCTTGTGATTGTCGAAACGTGATACCCGTCAAAGTAACAAATCGGGAATTATTTTACCCTTCGTAATAAATCAAAAGGCGGTCACCGCCAGCCCGGCAAAGAATCCTCCCTCTTTGCCACGCGCACTGCGCAAATATGCACTCTTACTCAGGAGCTTCACGCTATGTTCAAAAATGCTTTTGCCAACCTTCAAAAGGTCGGTAAATCGCTGATGCTGCCGGTATCGGTTCTGCCGATTGCCGGTATTTTATTAGGAGTCGGTTCAGCCAATTTCAGCTGGTTACCTGCAGTGGTTTCGCATGTGATGGCAGAAGCGGGTGGATCGGTGTTCGCCAACATGCCGCTGATTTTCGCTATCGGTGTGGCGCTGGGCTTTACCAATAATGACGGCGTTTCGGCGCTGGCAGCGGTTGTTGCCTATGGCATCATGGTGAAAACCATGGCGGTGGTTGCCCCGCTGGTGCTGCATCTGCCTGCGGCGGAGATCGAGGCTAAACACCTCGCCGACACCGGCGTGCTGGGCGGTATTATCGCCGGTTCCATCGCCGCTTACATGTTTAATCGCTTCTACCGCATCAAGCTGCCAGAATATCTGGGCTTCTTTGCCGGTAAGCGTTTTGTGCCGATTATTTCCGGTCTGGCAGCTATCATTCTCGGCGTGCTGCTCTCCTTTATCTGGCCACCGATAGGTTCCGCGATTCAGGAGTTCTCGCAGTGGGCTGCCTATCAAAACCCGGTTGTCGCCTTTGGTATTTATGGCGTAATTGAACGTGCGTTGGTGCCATTTGGTCTGCATCACATCTGGAACGTTCCTTTCCAGATGCAGATCGGTGAATACACCAATGCGGCAGGTCAGGTGTTCCACGGTGATATCCCGCGCTATATGGCGGGTGACCCGACCGCAGGTAAACTCTCTGGCGGCTTCCTGTTCAAAATGTACGGTCTGCCAGCGGCAGCGATTGCTATCTGGCATTCAGCGAAGCCTGAAAATCGCGCCAAAGTGGGCGGTATCATGATCTCCGCCGCGCTGACCGCATTCCTGACCGGTATCACCGAACCGATTGAATTCTCATTCATGTTCGTGGCACCAATCCTGTATGTGATCCATGCGCTGCTGGCGGGTCTGGCATTCCCAATCTGTATCCTGCTTGGGATGCGTGATGGCACCAGCTTCTCTCACGGTCTGATCGACTTTATCGTCCTGAGCGGCAACAGCAGTAAAATCTGGCTGTTCCCGATTGTTGGTATCATCTATGGTCTGGTTTACTACACCATATTCCGTGTACTGATCGCGAAGCTGGATCTGAAAACACCTGGCCGTGAAGAGAGCAGCAGCAGCGAGCAATCTACCGCAACCGGTACAGAGATGGCGGGCAAACTGGTGGCGGCGTTTGGTGGTAAAGAGAACATCACCAACCTGGATGCCTGTATCACCCGTTTACGTGTCAGCGTCGCCGATGTGGCGAAAGTGGATCAGACTGAACTGAAAAACCTCGGCGCCCGTGGCGTGGTGGTTGCCGGTTCCGGTGTGCAGGCGATTTTCGGGACTAAATCCGATAACCTGAAAACCGATATGGATGATTACATCCGCAGCATGTAATGATTTACAGCGATGAAAAAGCCCCGCTAAGCGGGGCTTTTTTTTGGCCGGGATTCAGAGGTAAACGCGCAGATACTCTGTCAGGCAGAGCAGGGCCATCGCCTGGCCGTAGGGCATCGAGGTCAGAGGAACCGTGCGGTAGTAATCCAGATCCTTGCCCATTGCGGTTCCAAAGGAGACCTGTTTTAACTCGCCATCGTCATCAATATTGGCAATCACGCCGCGCAACGCTTTTTCTGCCACCTCGCGATACTCCGCGGGCAGATAACGCTTGCGAACCCCTTTCAGAATGCCATAGGCAAACCCGGCGGTGGCGGAGGCTTCCGGGTAGCTGTGCGGATCATCAAGCAGGGTGTGCCACAATCCGCTGCTGTGCTGACACTCCCTGAGTGCTTTAACCTGGGTCTCCAGCACCTGCTGCAGAAAACGGCGGGTAGCGTGATGCTCAGGCCAGTTCATCATCTCCAGGAAGTCGGGAATGACAATCGTCACCCAGCTGTTACCGCGCGCCCAGCGTGCATCAGCAAAGTTATGGCGACCGTCAAAGTTCCAGCCGTGGAACCATAAGCCGGTTTTGCGATCCATCAGAAACTGGGTGTGCAGCAGGAACTGATAACTCGCTTCTTCAATCCACTCATCGCGCTTCAGCAACTGGCCAATTTTCGCCAGCGCCATTACACTCATCATCAGCGTATCGTCCCAGAGCTGCTGCGGGTTTTCGTTGTTATAGACAATGTGCTGCAGGCCGCCCTGTTCGGTACGCGGCATCTCATACATGACCCATTCTGCCCAGCGCTCCAGCACCGGCACCCAGGCCGGGTTGCCGGTCTCTTCGTAACGGTAGGCCAGCGTCAGAAAAGGACAAACGGTATTCACATTTTTGGTCGGCGTGCCTTCCGCCAGACGCTGCGTAAACCACTCATCAATAATGGCCAGCGTCTGCTGGTCACCGGTCTGCTGATAGTAGTGCAGCATGCCATACAGACCGATGCCGTGTGTCCATTCCCAACCCGCCCAGCCTTTGGTATCAATCACCCGGCCATCGTCCAGCCGTAATAAAAATTCGCCTGTCTCATCGGTGATGTTAACCAGATTCTGTGTCAGCTTTTGAATCAGCTGTACCAGTTCGCTGCGTGGCAATAGATGCTCGGGCTGGCACAATAATTTGCTGTGTTTAACGGGAAATACAGTCATGGTTTATTCCTGTCGTTTTAAGGTCGGGTTTAAAGAAGGGTTTAAAGTGGGATGTGCGGACAATTTTTCCGGCGCTGGCTTATTACGATTAAGGAAGCCAATGTTGTTGTTGCCCCAAAGATTTTCGTAAGGCATGCCAGCCAGCGTTTCTACAATTCCGCGTGCTTCCGGCGTGATGCTTTCCGGCACGATGCGGCCTGCGTCGCGCATCTTCAGCGTCTCCTGACGCAGCACAGTGTGGGTCTGCAGATTAAGTTTAAAGCGCAGTGACACGATAAAGCCGCAGGCCAGCACGGCCACGGTACCGACGCTGAGAATCGCCAGGATAGTGTGGCTGACGCCGGGTACCTGGGTCGCCTGGCCAGAGACAAAGCCGGAGAGCTGAAGCACGATACCGACCAGCATGACTGCCCCAGCCTGCGACGCTTTTCGCGTCAGGGTCATGATGCCGGCAAAAATTCCTTCACGGCGCTGTCCGGTGATCACCTCGTCCACATCGGCGATATAGGTATAGGTGTTCCATGGCACATAGTTGATGCCGCCACGTCCCAGACCTGCCAGGGCGGAGATCACCAACAGCAGTGACATGTTGTCGTTCATTCCGGCATACCACAATCCAGCGTAGGAGAGCGCCGCAAGGCCAAACAGCACAGCCACCAGACGGTAGGCGGGCGCAGGTCCCATACGGATGCAGAGCGGAATCATCGCCATCACGGCAATAAACTGCAGCACCGCCATGGTGCCCATCAGGCTGGAGGCGACCTGAGCGCTCTGCATCAGCACAAATACCACATACCAGGTAAAGACGGCGTTAAACACATCCTGGGCGATATAGCCGCCGAGGTACATGCCAAGGTGCTGGCGGAAGATGCGGATGCGTAAGGTTGAAGCCAGCTCGACATAGAGCCGTTTGAGATTCTGCATCAGCGTCAGCTGCTGCTTTTCCTGTTCTGCACGGCGTGACTCGGCGGAAAAGTCATCGGGGTGACGCTCCCAGGTAAAACACCACACCAGCGTCAGCACCAGCGCGCAGATTACCGAAAACACCAGGCTGGCGTAGAAGAAGGAGAGAGGATTATCTTTGCCCAGCATACCCAGCAAAATACCGGGTAAAAAGGCAGCCAGAATGGCCGACAGCTGTGCCAGGCCGATGCGGGCACCGGAGAAGCGGGTTTTCTGTTTGAAATCGTCGGTCATTTCCGGCACCAGCGTTTCATACGGCACCAGGATCATGGTGTAGACGATATCAAACAGCAGATACGTGCAGAGATACCACCAGAAACTCATGTCGCTGAGCCACATCAGGCTATAACTGAATACAGAGGGTATGCCGAGCAGGATAAAGAATTTGCGGCGGCCAAAGCGTTTGCCCAGCCAGGTCGAACCGAAGTTATCGGTCAGAAAGCCCATCAGCGGACTGACTATCGCATCCAGCACGCGGGCAGCGGCAAAGATCAGCGTGGCCTGAATCGGGGTTAACCCACAAAAGGTGGTGTAAAAATAGAGCAACCAGGCGGCGGTCAGCGCCGTGGTGCCTGCTCCAAGAAAATCTCCGGAACCGTAGGCCAGATAGTGGCCAAGACCAATTTTACGTGAGCGCATGTCTGATGCTCCTTGATGTTTATGGCGGTTTATCCCTGGTGACGCCGGTCATCTCACCCGGACTGGTTAGCAAAGTAGAACTGACGGGGCGGCTAAACCTTCGCAATTTGGCAAGTGCTGGCGCTGAAGTGGCAGTCATACAAAGAAAAGGGTGGCGAAATTCTAATTTATAAAACAGCGTTTCATTTTCTGGTGTGGCAGGGGCGTTGTTAGCATTCTGAACAGCGTGCGGGTTACGGAGAGAGGGTGCTGCTGCAAAGGCAGGCGAACAATGCAAGAAAAGTGGTCCTGAGGTTGAAAGAAAACAAATTTCTCCCGCATACTGATTGATTAAGACTCAGGCTAAAGGAATTGCACCATGGCAGAAGAAACCATTTTTAGTAAAATTATCCGCCGCGAAATCCCCGCTGATGTGGTTTATCAGGATGAGCTGGTCACTGCCTTCCGCGACATTTCGCCCAAAGCGCCGACCCATATTTTAATCGTGCCGAATGTGCTGATCCCAACGGTCAACGAGGCGGAAGCGGCGCATGAGCATGCGCTGGGACGTATGTTTACTACCGCGGCGAAAATCGCCCGTCAGGAAGGTATCGATCAAAATGGTTATCGTCTGATTGTGAACTGCAATCAACATGGTGGTCAGGAGGTTTATCACATTCATATGCATCTGCTGGGCGGTGAACCGCTGGGACCGATGCTCTCTAACTGACCTGATAACGGAAGCGTGCTATGCGATCCTGGCTGACTGGCCTGCCGATCCTGCTCTGCCTGACGGCCTGCAGCAGTGAAAAACCGATGATCAATACGTCACAGTCGCTGGTGATGGAGTCCTCTGTGTTGTCGGCAGGGATCATTACCGATGAACCGACGCTGGATGAGAACGATGGACTGAAGCGTGCCACCAGCGTGCTCTATAATCAGCGCGAAACACCGGTTGTTGTGCACTATCGTTACTACTGGTATGACGACAAAGGGCTGGAAATCACCCCGCAGGAACCGGCGCAGACCGTTACCGTTCCGGCGCAGGGCAGCATTATCGCCACTTCGCAACTGGGTAACCTGACGGCCAGCAAGGTTCGTCTTTATCTCTATCTTTAAGGATTTTCTACGTGATACGCAGTGTTAATCGTACCGGAGCGCTACTGATGGCGCTCATTCTGACCGGCTGTGTCGTGAAACAGCAGCAGCCTGCACCGGTTGAACCGACTCAGCCTGTGGAGCCGGTGCAGCCCGTTCCACAACCTGAACCGGTGCCGCAACCGCAGCCTGTGCCGCAGCCACCGAAACTGGTCACTATCAACTGGGATGCCAGCGTTCAGCCGCTGGTGGCACAGATGTTACAGGCCGCCAGCGCCGAGCCGGGCAGCGTGTTGCTGGTGGATCGGGTTAAAAACAGCACCAACGGTGCGCTGCAAAGCGAGAAAGCGACGGCAGCTATCCAGAATGCGCTGAATAACAACGGCAAATTCACCCTGGTTTCTGCTGACCAACTGGCGCAGGCCAAGCAGACGCTGGGATTATCGCCGGATGACAGCCTGAACTCGCGCAGTAAAGCGATTGGCCTGGCGCGTAACGTTAATGCTCAGTATGTGCTCTACAGCAACGCGCGTGGCGATGTCAAAGCGCCGACGCTGCAAATGCAACTGATGCTGGTTCAGACAGGCGAGATCATCTGGTCCGGCAACGGCATTGCACAGAATTAATCCCGCTTTCCAGCGGATGATTCAGCAGGTCACCGGCGAACCAGAAAAGACATCCTTTATCCCGCTGGCCGGTCTGACCGGGCATAGCCAGAAGATTGTCAGCCCGCGCGGAACTTTTATCGCGCGGGCGGCACCGCAACCGGTTATTCCGTTTGTGGATCGGCAGCGCGAATTCCGTCTGTTACGCAAACTGCAAGCCAGCGGAGTGGCACCGCAGCCCGTGGCGGGCCATCGTCAGGGGATTATCATGACCTGGTGCGCAGGCGAAGCGCTGGATGAACACCGTTTCAGCCAGCAGCGTCCACAGATCGTGGCACTGCTACAGCAGCTGCATCAGCAGCCGCTGACCGGCTATCGTCTGCAGTTGTTGCCGCTGTTATGGCGCTACTGGCAGCTCACTCCACAGCGGCATCACCGCTGGTTGCGGGCGCTCAGACGTCTGACGCAGCAGGGTGAACCTCACCCGCTGCGGCTGGCTCCGCTGCACATGGATCTGCATGCCGGAAATGTCATACAAGGTCCCGAAGGTCTGCGTCTGATCGACTGGGAGTATGCCGCCGATGGCGACGTGGCGCTGGAGCTGGCGGCTGTCTGTGCCAGCGATCCGCAGCACCAGGCCGAGTGGCTGGCTGAGTATGCCGCGGCGATGCAGTTGCCGCTTACCGCGCTGGTGCAGCAGGTCAGACGCTGGCAGCCCTGGCTGCAGTTGCTGATGGCCAGCTGGTATCAGCTCCGTGCCGGTCAGCGTGATGACGACACATTACAACAGCTGGCTCGACAGAGCTGGGAACAGATTTAATCGCGTTACGCAGGTGCGTTTCGCTACAGGATTCATGATATGAGATCAGATTTACCCGGCCCCCTGATGCTTGACGTCGAGGGTTATGAACTGGATGGCGAAGAGCGCGACATCCTGCAGCATCCGCTGGTGGGCGGTTTAATTTTATTTGCCCGAAATTATCATGATCCCGCACAGCTGGCTGAGCTGGTGCGGCAGATCCGCGCCGCCTCTCACACCCGGCTGGTAGTGGCGGTGGATCAGGAGGGCGGTCGCGTGCAGCGTTTCCGTGACGGCTTCACCCAACTGCCTGCCATGCAATCTTTTGCTGCGTTGCACGACCTGGATACCGCCGGTGAACTGGCGCAACAGGCGGGATGGCAAATGGCGACCGAGATGATCGCCATGGATATTGATATCAGCTTTGCGCCGGTACTCGATATTGGTCATATCAGCGCCGCGATTGGCGACCGTTCTTTCCATGCCGATCCGGCCATCGCCCTTGACGTCGCCCGCCGCTTTATTGCCGGGATGCACGAGGCGGGCATGAAGACTACGGGCAAACATTTTCCGGGTCACGGTGCGGTGAGTGCGGATTCGCATAAAGAGACCCCACGCGATCCGCGGGACGAAAAGACGCTGCGTGAGCATGACATGGCAATCTTCAGCAAGCTGATTACCGAACAGGCACTGGACGCCATCATGCCCGCACACGTCATCTACTCCGAAGTTGATCCGCTGCCCGCCAGTGGTTCGCCATACTGGCTTAAAACCGTGCTGCGTAAGCAACTGGGCTTTGACGGTATTATTTTCTCCGACGATCTGTCGATGGAGGGCGCTGCGGTGATGGGCAGCTATCCTGAGCGGGCGCAGCAGTCTCTTTCCGCGGGCTGTGACATGATTCTGGTCTGCAATCAGCGTCAGGGCGCCATCAGTGTACTGGATAACCTGATCCCGGTCGGGTCAGAGCGGGTTACACAGCTGTATCATCAGGGCAGGTTTACCCGCGATGAACTGCGGGGAACGCATCGCTGGAAAAATAATGCTCAGCAACTGAGTGCGCTTCAGGAACGCTGGCTGGCTCATAAGGCGTCGTGGTAAGCAGTGACTGCCCGGCGCTATCACTACCTTGAGGATTATCATGATCATCTATCTGCACGGTTTTGATTCCAACAGTCCGGGCAATCACGAAAAAGTGCTGCAACTGCAATTTATCGATCCTGACGTCAGGTTGATCAGTTACAGCACCCGCCATCCCAAACATGACATGCAGTTTCTGCTAAAAGAGACCGATAAGATGCTGACGCTTTCTGACGACGACCGGCCGCTGATTTGCGGCGTCGGACTGGGCGGCTTCTGGTCAGAGCGCATTGGATTTCTGTGCGGCATCCGGCAGGTGATTTTTAATCCCAACCTCTCGCCGCAGGCGAACATGGAAGGGAAGATCGACCGGCCGGAGGAGTATCAGGATATCGCAACGAAGTGCGTCAGCGATTTTCGCGAGCGTAATCGTGACCGCTGTCTGGCCATTCTCTCCCGTCACGATGAGGCGCTCGACAGCCAGCACATTGCTGACCAGCTGCATCCGTTTTATGAAATTGTCTGGGATGAGACGGAAGGGCACAAATTCAAAAATATATCCCCACATCTTAAGCGGATAAAAGCTTTTAAAACATTAGGTTAAGCAGCAAAGGCACCGCAAGGTGCCTGTTTTTATTACGTAATTATCTGAGTTTTATTTTCCCGCTTTGATGTATATCAATATTCTTATGTTCTCCTCTTCCCGCCATGCTATTCTCCCAGCAGATTGCGATTTTAACTTCGCCAACCCTATGTTTCTTAAGGTTTAATTTAACCTTTGGTTAACTTTTGGTTCACAATTTGAGGGGGTCTTTGTTGACTACGTCTGTTAAGAAAATTGTTATTGTCGGAGGGGGAGCGGGCGGCCTGGAAATGGCCACGCAGCTGGGCCATAAACTGGGTCGTAAAAAGAAGGCCGAGATTATCCTGGTTGATCGTAACCACAGTCACTTGTGGAAGCCGCTGCTGCACGAAGTGGCGACCGGCTCAATGGACGAAGGCATTGATGCATTGAGCTATCTGGCTCATGCCCGCAATCACGGTTTTGAGTTCCAGCTGGGTTCGCTCACCGATATCGATCGCACCCGAAAAGTGATCCGCCTGGCCGAAGTGCTGAATGCGCAGGGCGAAGTGCTGGTGCCACAGCGTGAAGTGGCCTACGACCAGTTGGTAATGGCGCTGGGCAGCACCTCGAATGATTTCGGTACGCCAGGCGTCAAAGATCACTGCATCTTCCTGGATAATCCGTATCAGGCGCGTCGTTTCCATAACGAAATGCTCAACCTGTTCCTGAAATTCTCCGCCAGCGAAGGCCGGGTCGAGAAAGTTAACATCGCCATCGTGGGCGGCGGGGCAACAGGCGTTGAGCTGTCAGCTGAATTGCACAACGCGGTGAAACAGCTGCACAGCTACGGCTTCAAAGGCCTGGGACGCGAAGCGCTGAATGTGACGCTGGTTGAAGCGGGTGAACGTATCCTGCCGGCACTGCCACCACGCATCTCTGCTGCGGCACATCAGGAGCTGACCAAGCTGGGCGTTCGCGTGCTGACGCAGACCATGGTCACCAGCGCCGAGCGTAATGGCCTGAATACCAAAGGCGGTGAGTTTATCGAAGCCGATCTGATGGTCTGGGCGGCTGGGATTAAAGCACCCGACTTCCTGAAAGAGATTGGCGGACTGGAAACCAACCGCATCAATCAGCTGGTGGTCAAAGAGACGCTGCAAACCACGCTGGACGATGACATCTACGCGATTGGCGACTGCGCCTCCTGCGCCTTGCCGGGCGGCGGTTTTGTACCACCACGCGCCCAGTCAGCGCATCAGATGGCTTCACGCGCCATGGAAAACATCCTGGCGCAGCGTCACGGTAAGCCGCTGAAAGCCTATGTCTATAAAGATCATGGCTCGCTGGTATCGCTCTCCCGCTTCAGTACGGTCGGCAGCCTGATGGGCAACCTGATGCGTGGCTCAATGATGGTGGAAGGGCGCATCGCGCGCTTTGTCTACATCTCGCTTTACCGTATGCACCAGATTGCGCTGCACGGCTACTTCAAAACCGGGCTGATGATGCTGGTCGGCAGTATTAACCGGGTTATTCGTCCCCGGCTGAAGCTGCACTAAGCAACAGCAATAACGCTGGCTAATTAATGGTAAGCCTCCTCGATTCGATTCAGAGGGGGCTTTTTTTATGTCCTTGAGGGTCACACATTAAGACAAATTAAACATCAGTTTCCTGTATGATGATTAATAAGAAATCCCGGCCTTAATGCCGGGATTTTACTTTACAGGTCAGTCAATTATCCTTCATTCGCTAGCCGGATAAGCAGCTTTCCCGGCCCGGTGATCACCTCGATCTTCTGCCCGGTCGTAAATCCCAGCGCTTCCAGCCAGCGGCCTTTAATGGTGAGCTGCGGCAGTGGGTTCGGCTGGCCCCTATTAGGCCGGTATCCCACTCTGTAATAATGTGCTCGCGATTCACCAGCGGCGGTTGTGGACGTGCGGGTCCCTGACTTATGATGCGTGTCAGCCATAATCAACTCCTTATCAGTTGGTGGTGGTCAGCGGGCTGTTGGTGTTCCACCACCTTCAGTCCGCGCTAAAAAATCTCTCGTTATGTGCTTCCTGTTCTGTTTTTACCTGTTTAAATATACACCTCCTGCCACGTAAACTCGCTGAAAGCTGAGTAATAAATTGCGAGCTGTCTCTGAAAACAGATAGTTTTTCTCCGGTCTGGCTTTCGTTCATTTTTTCTTCGCAGTCAGCTTGAAAGTAACGCTTCTTGGAAAAATGCAGATGTTATCTTTCCGAATACCTTCATTTATTCAGAGAGGTTTAAATAGAACTGTAACTTAATCTTTTAATGGGTTATGGATATACAGGTCAGTTAATAATCTGCGTTAATGGATTGTATAAGGCAGGATAATTTTCTGGATGTATGTGCCGTAATGGTTTTCAGGGGTTTGGCTTTTTTATGGCAACTCGGTCTTGATACCTCTAATTCTTTTTGGTCTAATAGTGCCATTAAGAATTGATTGATAACTAACCGCCAGGATGAGTCCTGTGGTTAAATTCTTTACTTAACCTAAATTAAATGGCCGAAGTGCCATTTAATAAGGCTGGCGTTTAAGTTTCACATTGACTCAGGCCAGCCTGTTTTAAAAAATCCGGGTATGAATAGATGCTCTCCGACCGATCTGAACATCAGGCGCGGAGCGCTACATGAAATTCCTGTCCGATACAGGCGGATAGATAAAAAATTATCCTGTCCGTCGGGTATTGGTGATTCAGGGAACGAAGTCCTGCGTTAAGCGCAGGGAAATAATGTTAAATTATGAAAAGGAATTAATTACATGACTTCTAAAATGACGATGCTGGCATTACTGTGTGGCGGTCTGCTCGTGGGCAGCAATGCACTGGCTGATAATCACACGGTCTCGGTTGGTTATGCGCAAAGCAAAGTTGAAGACTTTAAAAACATCCGCGGTGTCAATGTTCAGTATCGCTATGAATGGAATTCTCCTCTCAGTGTGATTGGCTCATTCAGCTACATGAAAGGCGATGACAGTTATTCCGAGCAGAATGATTATTTTGACGGTCTTGAGAAATATAATGAAAAAATTGAAGCGAAATATTATTCCCTGATGGCGGGTCCGGCATACCGTATTAATGACTATGTCAGTTTCTACGGCTTAATTGGGGTCGCGCGTACCAAAGTAGAAGATAAAGCCAATTACCAGTCACAGTACGCACAGTATTCGGGTTCTTACAGCGAAAGCAAAACATCCTTTGCCTACGGTGCGGGTGTCGTGGTTAATCCTATCAGCAATCTCTCTGTGAGTGTTGGATATGAAGGTACTCGCGTAAAATATAACGAAGATGTTGCCATCAATGGTTTTAACATCGGCGTTGGCTATCGTTTCTAAGTTGCCTGAAGCCTGTAACCCCGGCCGTCTGGCTGGGGTTATTTATTCCTGCGCCGGGTAAGTGAGGGGCAGACGGCGAATTTGCTTTAAATGTTTTCATGTGCAAACTGATAACGTGACTGCCGGCTTTACTTCCGATTAGTTATTATTAGCTGATTGATTCTACTATTATTATCCATAATTCCCTGAAACTGTCAGTGCGGCTTTCCAGCCTCAGAACTCTCCTAAAAACTGGTCCTGATAGCAAAGTGACCAATTTCCTCCATTTATCTGATGTTGCATTTTCGGTCCATCTGTAAAACTTCATCTCAACAAACACGGCGCGTCGCGCACGCCGGTTATACCTCAGTTAACGAGGATGCTTTAGCAGCAGGATTGCGCGGTAACACTTTTCAGGAGGAACTTCCTGTGAATAAATCAATGTTAGCGGGTATCGGTATTGGTGTGGCAGCAGCTCTGGGTGTTGCAGCCGTAGCAGGCATGAACGTGTTTGATCGCGGTCCTCAATATGCTCAGGTACTGTCTGCAACGCCAATCAAAGAGAGCATTAAACAGCCTCGTCAGGAGTGCCGTAATGTCACTTTGACTCACCGTCGGGCCGTGCAGGATGAAAACCGTCTTGCCGGGTCTGTATTAGGTGCAGTGGCAGGTGGAGTGCTGGGTCACCAGTTTGGTGGCGGTCGCGGCAGAGATGTGGCGACAGTAGCAGGTGCGGTAGCGGGTGGTTATGCCGGTAATCAGGTCCAGGGCGGACTGCAGGATCGGGATACCTACACCACAACCGAACAGCGCTGCAAAACCGTTTACGACAAACAAGAGAAAAAACTGGGATATGACGTGACCTATAAAATAGGCGATCAGCAGGGTAAAATCCGTATGGAAAATGACCCCGGCACGCGTATTCCACTGGATCGCAATGGTCAGCTGGTTCTCAACGGCGATCAGGCGTAATTGGGCAAAGCTTTGCCGCTCACGCGGCCACACAGCACAACGTGATACAGCAGTAATGAAAAAGGCGCATCTCAGGATGCGCCTTTTTTTTGCGGCAAACTAACCGGCGTTTTACCGGTTAGATCACCAACGCACGGGCAGGGTGTTACGCCTGCCGCTGAGCCAGTTGCGAAACGAAGCCCTGCACCCACTCAAGCCGCACCTTTCTTTCCGATAGCTCACGGGTAAACCGCAGTCGCGTCGGCCCATCCAGCTTCCACTGCTGAGGCTCTTTCTGCAGCAGGCCTATCAGCCATGCCGGATCCACGTTGTTCTTCGGCGCAAAATCGAAATAACCGCCTTTGTCGCTGGCTTCGATCTTACGCAGACCGACAGCGCGGGCTTTCAGCCGGATAATCGCCACATCCAGCAGATTACGCGCCGGATCGGGCAGCAGGCCAAAGCGGTCGATCATCTCAACCTTCAGCTCCTGCAACTCCTCTTCAGCCTCCGCGCTGGCGATGCGTTTATAGAGTGAAAGACGGGTACTGACATCCGGGATAAAGGTCTCGGGCAGCAGGGCGGGCATCCGCAGCTCCACCTCGGTCTGGTTGCTGGTGAGATCTTCCAGTGACGGCTCGCGACCCGCTTTCAGCGCCTCGACCGCATTCTCCAGCAGCTCCATATAAAGCGTGAAGCCCAGCGTCTCCATCTGTCCGCTCTGCTCATCACCCAGCAGTTCGCCAGCACCGCGAATCTCCAGGTCATGCGTTGCCAGGGCAAAACCGGCTCCCAGATCTTCCAGTGAAGCGATCGCCTCCAGCCGCTTATGCGCATCGGCGGTCATTGACTTCGGATGCGGCGTTAACAGCCAGGCATAAGCCTGATGATGTGAACGCCCGACGCGACCACGCAGCTGATGCAGCTGCGCCAGGCCAAAGTGATCGGCCCGCTCAATGATGATGGTATTGGCGGTCGGAATGTCGATACCGGTTTCGATAATGGTGGTACAGACCAGCACGTTAAAACGCTGATGGTGGAAATCGTTCATCACCCGTTCCAGATCACGCTCACGCATCTGACCATGGCCAATCGCGACACGCGCTTCCGGCACCAGTTCGCTGAGACGCTGCGCCGCTTTCTCGATATTTTCAACGTCATTGTAGAGATAGTAGACCTGTCCGCCACGCAGAACCTCACGCAGGATCGCTTCGCGGATCACCAGATCGTCAAATTCACGGACAAAGGTTTTCACCGCTAAACGGCGGGCAGGTGGCGTGGCGATGATCGAGAGATCGCGCATGCCGCTCATGGCCATATTCAGGGTGCGAGGGATTGGCGTTGCGGTCAGCGTCAGAATGTCCACATCGGCGCGCATCGCCTTGATGCGCTCTTTGTGACGCACCCCGAAACGGTGCTCTTCATCGACAATCAGCAGACCAAGATCGTGCCATTTGAGATCGCTCATCAGCAGCTTATGGGTGCCGATTAAGATGTCGATCTTGCCATCGCTGGCCTGTTCCAGCACCTGCGTCTGCTCTTTGGCAGTGCGGAAACGGGAAAGCATCTCAATGCGAACCGGCCAGTTGGCGAAGCGATCGCGGAAGTTGTCGTAATGCTGCTGTGCCAGCAGGGTGGTCGGCACCAGTACGGCCACCTGTTTATGGTTCTCAATCGCCAGAAACGCCGCGCGCATGGCCACTTCGGTTTTACCGAAACCAACGTCGCCGCACACCAGACGGTCCATCGCCAGCGGCTCGCACATATCACTCAGCACCGCGTTGATCGCCTGCGCCTGGTCCGGGGTGGTTTCAAACGGGAAGCTTTCGCAGAACAGCTGATACTGCTCGCGATTATGCTTAAAGGCAAAGCCGGTTTTGGCGGCGCGCTGAGCATAGATATCCAGCAGTTCAGCCGCCACATCACGCACTTTCTCAGCCGCTTTCTGCCGTGCGCGTGACCAGGCATCGCTGCCCAGTTTGTGCAGTGGTGCATTATCGTCGGCACCGCCCGCGTAGCGGCTGATCAGGTGCAGCGATGAAACCGGCACATAAAGTTTGGCGTCGTTGGCGTAGGAGAGCATCAGGTATTCCGCCTCAATGCCGCCGGCTTCCAGCGTGGTGAGGCCGATATAACGACCCACACCGTGTTCCAGATGCACCACCGGCTGGCCGGGATGTAGCTCCGCCAGGTTACGGATCAGAATGTCCGGATTGATAGTGCGACGGGTATCCTGACGGCGACGGCTGACGCGTTCGCCCAGCAAATCGCTTTCGCAAATCAGCGCCCGGTTGCCCTGGGTATCAATAAAACCGCGCTCGCTGGCGCCGATCATTAGTCGGAAACGCTCTTCGCCGGTCTCATCGAAGCGGTGCACCGGCTGAGGACGCAGTTTAATCCGGGCCAGCAGATCCTGCAGGCTCTCACGGCGGCCTTCACTTTCGACCGAGAAGACCACGGTGCCGCTGAAGGTCTCAATAAACTGACGCAGATGATCCAGCGGCGCTTTTGCCTGCGCCTGAACGGTCAGATCAGGCAGCGGGGTATAACCGAGGTTGGTATTCGCGGCTTTGGCGGGCAGCACCTCATTGGTCATCTGGATGCGCGGCCAGGCTTTCAGCTCCCCCATTAATGCATCCGGACGCAGCCACAGGGTGGCCGGTTCCAGCAGTGGACGCATCGGATCAACGCGGCGATTTTCATAACGCGCCTCGGCATCCTGCCAGAAGCGGCTGGCGCTGCCTTCAAGATCGCCGCAGTTCACAATCAGGGTATTATCCGGCAGATAGCTGAACAGGCTGGGTAACGGCTGCTCAAAAAACAGCGGCTGCCAGTATTCGATGCCCGCTGGCAACGTGCCTTTGCTGACCTGCTGATAGACATGCTCCGACTCACGGCGCACATCAAACGTTTCACGCCAGCGGCTGCGGAACAGCTCAATGGCGGCTTTGTCGCTGGGAAACTCATGCGCAGGCAGCAGGTTAATTTCGGGGACCGCTTCCAGCGTGCGCTGACTGTCGACATCGAACAGGCGCAGGCTGTCGATCTCATCATCGAAAAAGTCGATGCGGTAGGGCTGATCGCTGCCCATCGGGAACAGATCGAGCAGGGCGCCGCGCGTGGCGTATTCACCGTGCTCCATCACCTGATCGACATGGCGATAACCGGCCTGCTCAAGCTGGTCGCGCAGCCGGTCGCGTGACAGTTTTTGCCCCTGCTTCATCACCAGCGCATGACCGTGCAGGAAACTGTGCGGGCAGACGCGCTGCATCAGGGTGTTGACCGGCATGATCAGCATACCGCGCTGCATCACCGGCAGCTGGTAGAGGGTCGACAGGCGGGCGGAGATAATATCCTGATGCGGCGAAAAGCTGTCGTAGGGCAGCGTTTCCCAGTCGGCAAGGTGCGCCACCGGCAGATCGGTAAACTGGCGGATTTCATCCAGCAGACGCAGAGCGGTTTGGGTATCGGGTGTAATCATTAACACCGGACCAGCATGTCGTTCGGTAATGCTGGCACACTCCACCGCGTGCGCCGCGCCTATGAGCTGGCCGAGCTGACGGTGATCGCCGGATTTAACGGGCAGGGTATAACGAGTCTGTTCGGGCATGGGATCTCGGGGTTGCTCCATTTTTCCAGGACGTAATCATTCCATATTATGTCAGGGGGATCACCTCTGCGGCACAATTTTCCTGCCGCGCCGCGCTGAACCAGGGGATCGGTCAGCCATTACCGGGCGTCAGCGGTAATCGTGCGGATAAAGAGAGGATAGACGGAGTCTGGCAAGGGATCAGAAAAAACCGCCGTCGCCATGCAGCGACGGGGTTAAACGGGCATTTTATTTTATGGATTGCTGTGTGTAATGCATGCGTGGGCGGTCGATATTCGCCCAGGATAACTCCTGCTCAGGATGATAGCTGAGGTTACCGTCGTCCCACTTAACGTAGTAGCCGGCTGGTGCGTTTCCCTGCTCAAAGACGTTGATGATTTCGCCTCTGATCTCCCCGGATTTATGTTTAACGATGCTGCCTTTGGGAAATTTCAACATGGTCGCTACCTCATACTGCCCGGCAATAAATCACCTGTGATCATGGTACTGATTGTAGTCTACCCCCCTGAGCGCTGAATAATCAGCCAATAAGCGGCGGCTTTATCGGCTATTCCGCTGCTTTGGCACGTAAAGTGACGCATCCGGATGCAACTTTGCTGCCGACTCAGAGGGTTAGAGGTTTCATAAAGCCAGCCGCTCCTTTATCATCCCACTACCTATTTTCAGGCAACGGCTTACTGGATTCCATGTATCAACCTGTCGCGCTATTTATCGGTCTGCGTTATATGCGCGGACGAGCATCGGATCGCTTCGGTCGCTTTGTCTCCTGGCTCTCAACGATTGGCATTACGCTCGGCGTGCTGGCGATGGTCACCGTGTTATCGGTGATGAACGGTTTTGAGCGTGAACTCGAAGGCAATATTCTTGGCCTGATGCCTCAGGCGCTGATCACCAGCGACAAAGGCAGTCTCAATCCACAACAGCAACCCGCCAGCTCCCTGAATCTGCAGGGTGTCAGCCGTATCGCGCCGCTGACCACCGCCAATGTGGTGCTGCAAAGCCCGCACAGCGTCTCCGTTGGCGTGATGCTGGGCATTGAGCCGGCTGAAAAAGATCCGCTTACCCCTTTCCTGGTCAATACCCGGCAGAGCGTGCTGCAGGCCGGGCAGTATAATGTCATCCTTGGCGAACAGCTGGCATCCCAGCTTGGCGTAAAACGTGGCGATCAGCTGCGTCTGATGGTGCCGTCGGTCAGCCAGTTCACCCCGATGGGGCGCGTGCCAAGTCAGCGTCTGTTTACCGTAGCGGGCACCTATGCCGCTAACAGCGAAGTCGATGGTTATCAGATTCTGGTCAATCTTCAGGATGCGTCGCGCGTGATGCGCTATCCGGCCGGTAACATTACCGGCTGGCGACTGTGGCTGGATAAACCGCTGTCGGTCGACAGTCTGAGTCAGCAGACGCTGCCTGCGGGCCTGGTCTGGAAAGACTGGCGTGAGCGCAAAGGCGATCTCTTCCAGGCGGTGCGTATGGAGAAGAACATGATGGGCCTGCTGCTGAGCCTGATCATCGCCGTGGCTGCCTTTAACATCATCACTTCGTTAGGCTTGCTGATCATGGAGAAGCAGGGCGAAGTGGCGATCCTGCAAACCCAGGGCCTGACGCGCCGGCAAATAGTGGCGGTGTTTATGGTGCAGGGTGCCAGCGCCGGCATTATCGGCACGCTGCTCGGCACGCTGCTCGGTGTCTTGCTGGCCAGCCAGCTCAACAACTTAATGCCGGTGATTGGCCTGTTCCTTGATGGTGCCGCATTGCCGGTTGATATTAATGTGTGGCAGGTGGTCACCATCGCCCTCAGCGCCATGATTGTGGCGCTGTTGTCTACGCTCTATCCTTCGTGGCGCGCTGCCGCCGTTCAACCTGCTGAGGCTTTACGTTATGAGTAACACTCCTTTGTTGCAGTGCCGCGACCTGTGCAAACGCTATCAGGAAGGCAGCGTGCAGACCGATGTGCTGCGCAATGTGGCTTTCAGCCTCCAGCCCGGTGAACTGACAGCGATTGTCGGCAGCTCCGGTTCCGGTAAAAGTACGCTGCTGCATCTGCTCGGCGGCCTGGATGCACCGACATCGGGCGACGTGGTGTTTGATGGCCAGTCACTGAATGCGATGTCCTCGTCGGCCAAAGCGGAGCTGCGTAACCGCGAGCTGGGCTTTATCTATCAGTTCCACCATCTGCTGCCGGACTTCAGCGCGCTGGAGAACGTGGCGATGCCGCTGCTGATTGGCAAAACGGCTAAAACAGAAGCACAGGATCGCGCCCGTGAGATGCTGGCCGCGGTCGGGCTGGACCATCGCGCCGCGCACCGGCCTTCAGAACTGTCAGGCGGCGAACGCCAGCGCGTGGCGATTGCCCGGGCGCTGGTTAACCGCCCACGGCTGGTGATGGCGGATGAGCCAACCGGTAACCTTGATGCGCGCAACGCCGACGCCATTTTTGAATTACTGGGCGAACTGAACGTGCGTCAGGGCACCGCGTTTCTGGTGGTGACCCACGATCTGATGCTGGCAAAACGCATGACGCGTCAGATGGAGATGCGTGATGGTCAGTTAAGCGATCAGCTCACCATGGCAGGA
Organism: Pantoea sp. EKM10T; assembly: GCF_011800685.1. Classification (NCBI taxonomy): domain Bacteria; kingdom Pseudomonadati; phylum Pseudomonadota; class Gammaproteobacteria; order Enterobacterales; family Erwiniaceae; genus Pantoea; species Pantoea sp. EKM10T. Next base: position 681,413 of record NZ_JAALEU010000001.1, on the reverse strand, counting down.
GCGGTGTAATGGGTTCGTCGTTATCCCTGTTGCTGGGCCTGCGCTTTAGCCGGGGCCGCCGTCGTGGCGGCATGGTGTCGCTGATTTCGGTGATCTCTACCATCGGTATTGCGCTGGGCGTGGCAGTGCTGATTATCGGTCTGAGCGCCATGAATGGTTTTGAGCGTGAGCTGAACAACCGTATTCTGGCGGTAGTGCCGCATGGCGAGATCGAGGCGGTCAATCAGCCGTTCCAGCACTGGCAGTCGATGATTGCCCCGATTGAAAAGGTGCCCGGCATTGCGGCGGCGGCGCCTTATGTTAACTTCACCGGCCTGATTGAGAGCGGCGCCCGGCTGGAAGCGCTGCAGGTAAAGGGCGTTGATCCGGCACAGGAGCCGCGCCTCAGCGCCCTGCCACAGTTTGTGGCAGATAACGGCTGGTCCTCTTTTGCCGCCGGTAAGCAGCAGATCATTCTGGGCGGCGGCATTGCTAAATCGCTGAACGTGAAGCAGGGCGACTGGATCACCATCATGATCCCCAACAACGATGGTGATAACAAACTGCTTCAGCCTAAACGTATCCGGCTTCAGGTCAGCGGTATTCTGCAACTGAGCGGCATGCTCGATCACAGCCTGGCGCTGGTGCCTCTCGCCGATGCGCAGCACTATCTGGAGATGGGTGACAGCGTGTCCGGCATCGCCCTGAAGATGACCGACCCGTTCCAGGCGGTCAAACTGGTGCGGGATGCCGGTGAAGCGACCCGTTCCTACGTCTACATCAAGAGCTGGATTGGCACCTACGGCTATATGTACCGCGACATTCAGATGATCCGCGCCATCATGTATCTGGCGATGGTGCTGGTGATTGGCGTCGCCTGCTTTAACATCGTCTCAACGCTGGTGATGGCGGTGAAGGATAAGAGCAGTGACATTGCGGTGCTTCGTACCCTCGGTGCTAAAGACCGGCTGATCCGCGCCATCTTCATCTGGTACGGTTTGCTGGCAGGCTTGCTGGGCAGCGTCAGCGGCGTGGTCGCGGGCGTGCTGGTGGCGCTGAATCTGACCTCACTGGTGCGCGGGCTGGAGTCGGTTACCGGTCATCATCTGCTGGCGGGTGATATCTACTTCATTGATTTCCTGCCGTCGGAACTGCACTGGATTGATGTGTTCTCAGTATTGATTACCGCGATTCTGCTGAGCCTGCTGGCGAGCTGGTATCCCGCCAGACGCGCCAGCCGCATTGACCCGGCTCGGGTATTAAGCGGTCAGTGAAAAAATGCGGCGCGAATCCTTTTCGCGCCGCATCTGTTTAAGACCTTTGCTGTTGGGCGCGGCCCTCAGCAACCGTTACTATCGGGTGATGTTAACCCGGAATCTGTTTAGAGCGGCTCGCCGCAGCTGCTACGCCAGGAGATTTTATGCGTACACCACGTCGCCGCATACGACTTGCCCGCCTGAAGAAAACCCGGAGAAAAGTGCATCAGCGCTTTCGCCAGCGCATATTTGAGCGCGATCGTCAGGCCGAACTGGCCGCCCATCCTCAGCCGCATGTTGTCGTGCTGACCGGCGCAGGCATCTCAGCGGAGTCCGGCATCCGGACCTTCCGCGCCGCTGACGGCCTGTGGGAAGAGCACCACGTTGAAGATGTTGCGACGCCCGAAGGATTTCAGCGCGATCCCGCGCTGGTGCAGCGCTTCTACAATTCGCGCCGCCAGCAATTGCAGGAGGCAGAGATTCAGCCTAACGCGGCCCATCTGGCGCTGGCGGAGCTGGAACAGGTATTAGGCGATAACTTTTTGCTGGTCACGCAAAACATCGACAATCTGCATGAACGTGCCGGAAACAGCCGGGTGCTGCATATGCACGGTGAACTGCTAAAAGTGCGCTGTGTCACCAGCGGTCAGGTCATTGAGTGGACCGGTGATATCACGCCGGACGATCGCTGCACCTGCTGTCAGTTCCCTTCGGCGCTGCGGCCGCACGTAGTGTGGTTTGGTGAGATGCCGCTGGGCATGGAGCAGATTTATCATGCGCTGGAACAGGCCGATTACTTTATCGCTATCGGCACCTCAGGCCATGTCTATCCGGCAGCGGGTTTTGTCCATGAAGCCAAACTGCAGGGCGCGCATACTGTTGAGCTGAACCTGGAGCCAAGCCAGGTGGGCAACGAATTTGCCGAGCGGCATTACGGCCTGGCGAGCGAAGTGGTGCCGGAGTTTGTGCATAAGCTGCTGCGCGCGCTTTATAAGTAAGCAGGGGCGGCTATGGCCGCCTCGCCATTTTTTTGTCCATCATGCTGATTCCAGCCGCCCGGTGCTTATCAACATTGCGAGGTTTGCCGCAACAATCTCGTAATCAGCCGTTTTTTTCGGGCTTATTGCTTTCCCAAAGGTTATCGACAGCGCTAACCTGTCTGCGAATGATTTTACGCAACGTTGTAACCGGCTGGTCTGTTAATAATACCGGATGGCACTTTTAAAGGATGGGATATGGAACAGTTACTTGAGCGCTTTTTAAGTTATGTGGCCGTTGAGACACAGGCTAAGCCGCAGGCGCGCCAGGTGCCCAGCAGTGAAGGGCAGTGGACGCTGGCGCGTCAGCTGCAGGAGGAGTTGCTGGCACTGGGTTTTGTCGATGTCTCCTTAAGCGATCACTGTTGCGTCATGGGCACGCTGCCCGCCAATGTTGACTGGCCGACGCCAGTCATCGGTTTCATCTCTCACATGGATACCTCGCCAGACTTTACGGCGAAACATGTGAATCCGCAGATCATTGAAAATTACCGCGGCGGAGACATTGCGCTGGGTAACGGCAACGAAATTCTCTCGCCGGTGATGTTCCCGGTGCTGCACAAGCTGATTGGGCATACGCTGATTACTACCGATGGCAAAACTCTGCTGGGCGCGGATGATAAAGCGGGTATCGCCGAGATTATGACGGCAATGGCGCAACTGGCTGCGAGCGATACGCCGCACGGTGCGATCCGCGTTGCCTTTACGCCCGATGAAGAGATTGGTCGTGGCACTTCTCACTTTGATGTGGAAGGCTTTGCCGCTGACTGGGCCTACACCATTGATGGCAGTGATTTAGGGGAGTTCGAATATGAGAACTTCAACGCTGCTTCGGCCACCGTCAAAATCGTCGGTAACAACGTGCACCCTGGCTCCGCCAAAGGGGTGATGGTCAATGCGCTGGATCTGGCAAACCAGTTTCATGCCGCGGTCCCGGCCAGCGAAAAACCGCAATATACTGACGGCTATCAGGGCTTCTATCATCTGCATCAGATCAAAGGCAGCGTTGAACACGCCGAGATGCTCTATATCATTCGTGACTTCGAAACGGAGAGTTTCGAACAGCGTAAACAGACGCTGCTGCAGATTGCCGCAGAGATCAATAAAACCCTGCACCCGGACTGTTCGGTCACTGTCGAGATCACCAACAGCTATCGCAACATGCGTGAAAAAGTGGAGCCGTTCCCGCACATCATCGAACTGGCTTTACAGGCGATGCGTGACTGCGGCATAGAGCCGGTAGTGAAACCGATTCGCGGCGGTACGGATGGATCGGCGCTGTCGTGGAAAGGGCTGCCTTGCCCGAACATCTTTACCGGTGGCTATAACTATCACGGCAAGCATGAGTTTGCTTCGCTGAATATCATGGCGAAATCGGTGGAAGTGATTGTGCGGCTGTCAGAACTGGCGGCGCAGAAGAAGAATTAACCTGCAGGCACAAAAAAGGCTCTCTGCCACGGCGGCAAGAGAGCCTGATTCAGTATCATCTCAGATTATTCGTCGCCGAAGTACCAGTAACCGGCATTGACCAGATCAGCGATCTGCGCCAGTACCGACGGGTCATCCAGCGCATCCCCCAGATCGTCCAGTGTGATGCGATAGTGGCGCGCCAGTACCGCCATTACATCGGGATGTGAACACTCAACCCGCTCACCGTTGACATAGACCGCATCGCCAATCGTCAGGACACGCAGGCCACCTAACCGGCTCAGGGTATCGCCCTGTTGCAGCGCATCATAAATTTCATCAGGCTGGTAAGGCGGTTCCGGTGGCGCGACATCGAGTTCGTGACGTGACTGGGAAATGAATTCGCCAAACCACTGAGCGAACTGCTCCGGCTGATTGACCACATCCAGCATCAACTGACGTACGCCTTCAATCTCCTGCGGCAGAATCTGCGACGGGCAATCACGTGCAGGCACATCCGGATCGCTGAAGCGCAGGCTGCCCAGCTCATTAGCCAGCGCGTAATCCGCAAAGCCGCTGATTAACTCGCGTCCGCTGGGGGCACGGAAACCCACGGAGTAGTTCAGGGCGTTTTCCAGCGAGTAGCCTTCATGCGGGAACCCCGGCGGAATATAGAGAATATCACCCGGCTCCATCTCTTCATCGATGATGGCGTCGAATGGCTCAACCTGCAGCAGATCCGGATGCGGACAGTGCTGCTTCAGCGGCACCTTTTCACCGACGCGCCAGCGACGGCGACCGGCACCCTGAATAATAAAGACATCATACTGATCAAAATGGGGACCGACGCCGCCGCCAGGCACGGCAAACGACACCATCAGGTCATCAACACGCCAGTCAGGCAGGAAACGGAAAGGGCGCATCAGTGCGGCAGAGGCTTCATGCCAGTGATTGACCGCCTGTACCAGCAGCGACCAGTTGTTTTCACCCAGATGATCATAGCTCTCGAACGGGCCGTGGCTGACCTGCCATTTGCCATCCTGATGGCTGACCAGGCGGCTATCCACCTCGTTTTCCATCGCCAGACCGGCCAGTTCATCCGGTGAAAGAGGATCGACAAAGTTTTTAAAACCACGCTTCAGCACTACCGGGCGTTTCTGCCAGTAACGCTGAATAAAATCGGGCCAGTTAATATCGAGCTGATAGTCCATAAAAGGGTTCCGCTTAGGGCTGTAAATGCCAGCAAGTATAACAGCCCTGAGGGTTTTCTACTCGCGGCGATGTTCGACTTCCTGGCGCTGAAAGACCACTTCCATGCGTGTTCCGCCGAGTGCACTGCTGGAGGCGATGACGTTGCCCTCATATTGCTCAAGAATATCGCGCACCACCGCCAGACCCAGTCCCTGACCGGGACGCAGGGTATCGGCGCGCTGACCCCGGACAAACACTAAATCGCGCTTACTCTCGGGAATGCCCGGACCATCATCGTCAATATAGAGATGGAGTGCATTTTCGCTCTGAAAAGCACTGATTTCGATAAATTCCAGGCAGTACTTGCAGGCGTTATCGAGCACGTTGCCCAGTACTTCCATAAAGTCATTCTGGTCGCCAACAAAGGTCAGCTCCGGTGAGATATCCAGCGAAATCGCCACGCCTTTACGCTGATAGACTTTATTCAGGGCTGAGCAGAGCTTGTCGAGCAGACCGGAAACGGAATGCAGATCGCGCTGCAGCGGATTGTGATCGGCCTGCATACTGGCGCGATGCAGATAATAACCGACCTGCTGCGAGATTCGACTAATCTGCTCCAGCATCACCGGCTCAGCCTGTTCCACCGTCAGTTCCTTGCCGTTGCGCAGCGAGCGCAGGGTGCTCTGCAACACGGCCAGCGGCGTTTTCAGACTGTGGGTCAGGTCTGAAAGCGTGGTGCGATAGCGGGTATAGCGTTGTCGCTCATTGGTCAGCAACAGATTGAGGTTACGCACCAGACTGCGCAGTTCCTGCGGCGGATTATCCGCCAGATTTTCGCGCTGACTGGTCTCCAGTTCGCGCACCTGCTGCGTCAGCGCGCCAATCGGCCGCAGACTCCAGTGCGCCGCCAGCCACAGCAACGGAATGATCAGTATCAGGTTGGCCGCCAGCACATAGCTGAACCACGACCAGACCACATCAGAATGCTGCAACTCCTGCGGGATAGAGTCGACCACCACAATGGTGAGCGCGGGCAGATTCGTGGTGGCATCGTAACGGTTAACGGCGACCGAATGGGTAAAGGTATCGTTGCTGTCATTGTCCCAGTCGTTGAGCCGTTGCTGAGCATTCAGGTTATTGCCCATTGCCACCATGCTGGTACGGTTACTGGTATCAATCTCGTAGAAGTCAGGCTTCAGCAGCCATTCACGGCGGATCTTCTTGCGGATCTCTGGCACGTCGCGTTGCTGCCACAACAGTTTGCCGTGCTCATCGTAAATAAACACCAGCGTCGGGAAGTTGAGCGTCATCCGTTCCGGCTGGGCGATGGTGAGTTTGTTGTCATGCCATTGCGCCAGCGTAAAGAACAGGTTGCTCTCGCCGCGCATTACGCGATAGGTGTTTTTATCGAAACTGACCACATAGCCAATCACCGCCACCATGCCGTAGGAGAGTGAGAGGAAGAGGACTATCGCTGCGGAGGCCAGCAGAAAGCGGGCGCGCAGCGAAATAGGGCGATAACGATTAAACCAGGACATGGTCAGAGATCAAAGCGGTAGCCCTGGCCACGCACGGTGGCGATCACGTCAGTAGGATGCAACGCCAGAATTTTTTTGCGCAGACGTCCCATAAGAACGTCGATGGTGTGGCTTTCACGCAGTTCAGCGTCAGGATAGAGCTGCAGCATCAGCGAGTCTTTGCTCACCACTTTGCCCGCGTTACGGATCAGCGTTTCGACAATGGTGTACTCAAAGGCCGTGAGCTTCACCGGCTGTTCATTGACCGTCAGTTCACGGCGGGAGAGATCAACCTGAAACGGGGCCATATCGATGATTTGCGAGGCATGTCCGCTGTTACGACGCATCAGCGCCTGCAGGCGTGCCGCGACTTCTTCAATGTGAAACGGTTTGGTGACGTAGTCATCCGCACCGGCTTCCAGCGCCTCAACTTTGGCCTGCCAGCCTTCACGGGCGGTCAGCACCAGAATCGGCTGGCGCACGGCATCGCTGCGCCAGCGGCGAATCAGAGACATACCATCTTCATCCGGCAGGCCGAGATCCACCAGCGCGATATCGGGCAGATGTTCCCGAAGAAAATAGTCAGCTTCTTTGGCGTCTTCGGCGGCATCGACCTGATGGCCCATGTCACGTAACTGGACGGCGAGATGATGGCGCAGCAGGGCATTGTCTTCAACAACCAGAACACGCATAGAAATTCCTTACACTCTGTTTGAGTCAACCTGCAGAAAGTATACGCGAAATGTATTAAACAAGATGTTAACGCAGACCGGACTGGGCCGGTCTGCGGCGGGCATTATTTCAGATCGTCAACCATCTGGATAGCGCGACCAATATAGTTTGCAGGCGTCATCTGCTTCAGACGGACTTTTTCCTCTTCCGGCAGCGCCAGGCTGTCGATAAAGGCCTGCATGCCGGCGGCATCGACGCGTTTACCGCGCGTCAGCTCCTTCAGCTTCTCATAAGGTTTCTCAATGCCGTAACGGCGCATTACCGTCTGGATCGGTTCTGCCAGCACTTCCCAATTGTGATCCAGTTCGTCCAGCAGACGATCGCGGTTCACTTCCAGTTTCGAGATGCCTTTCAGCGTCGCCTGATAGGCGATCAGCGCATAACCGACGCCCACGCCGAGGTTACGCAGCACGGTGGAGTCGGTCAGATCGCGCTGCCAGCGTGAGACCGGCAGTTTGCTGGCCAGATGCTGCATTACCGCGTTCGCCAGGCCCAGATTGCCTTCGGAGTTTTCGAAGTCAATTGGGTTCACTTTGTGCGGCATGGTCGACGAGCCAATCTCGCCCGCAATGGTCTTCTGTTTGAAATGGTTCAGCGCCACATAACCCCAGATATCGCGATCGAAATCGATCAGGATGGTGTTAAAGCGGGCGATGCAGTCGAACATTTCGGCAATATAGTCGTGCGGCTCAATCTGGGTGGTGTAAGGGTTCCAGGTGATCCCCAGCGAGGTGACGAAGTTCTCGCTCAGCGCATGCCAGTCCACTTCGGGATAGGCGGCAATGTGGGCGTTGTAATTCCCTACAGCGCCGTTGATTTTGCCCAGCACCTCAATCTGTTTCAGCTGACGTAACTGACGCTCAAGACGGTAAGCGACGTTCGCCATCTCTTTACCCATCGTCGACGGTGTAGCCGGCTGGCCGTGGGTGCGGGAGAGCAGCGGAATGTCACGATATTCGCTGGCAAGATCTTTCACAGCGGTAATCAGCTGCTGCCAGTAAGGCAGGATCACGTCACGACGGGCTGTTTCCAGCATCAGGGCGTGCGACAGGTTGTTGATATCTTCAGAAGTACAGGCGAAGTGGATAAATTCAGAAACAGCATGCAGGGCAGGGACGTCGGCAACTTTCTCTTTCAGGAAATACTCAACCGCTTTGACGTCGTGGTTGGTGGTGCGCTCAATGGTTTTGATGCGCGCGGCATCTTCTTCGGAAAAACCGGCGACAATCGCATCAAGGAAAGCGTTTGCGTCGGCATCAAATGCAGGAACTTCCTTGATCTCTGCGGTCGCGGCCAGTTTTTGTAACCAGCGAACTTCAACCTCAACGCGGAATTTCAGCAAACCGAATTCGCTGAAAATCGCACGCAGCGGGCTGACTTTATCGCCGTAACGACCATCGACAGGTGAGACGGCGGTCAGAGAGGATAATTCCATCAGTGCAACTCCTGAATCATTTAGCAGTGTTTTGCCGCACCGACTTAGTAAGTCAGTGGCAGCCGGGATAAGAGGGTTTTCGCTTCACGCAGCAAACGCTGACGCGAGAACATCAGTTGCAGTCGGCCACCACCGACCTGCTGCCACAATACGGCAGCACGGATACCGGCTAACAGGGTGGCGCGCACTTTACTCTGTACCTGCGTATTCTGCAGTACCGCAGGCGAACCGGTGACCTGAATACGCGGGCCAAGCGGGCTGATCACATCCACATAGATGGCAGCCATCGCGCTGAGAATGGTGTCTGACTCCAGTTCATAATGCGCCAGCTGGCGATCCAGCTGAGTGATGCGCTGGGCCAGCGTCGCCATGGCCGTTTTACTGGCGCTGAGCTTGCGCTCCAGCACCATCATGCTCAGGGTGTAACGCGTCAGCTCTGCACCTGCACCCTGACGACTGCTGCTGTTCAGCACCGCCATCAGCGTTTCAAGTCCGAGGCGCAGGTTGGCTTCATTGTTGCCAAACACCGCCAGCGTTGAGCCAGGATTAAGGTCCAGCACGCTGCGCAGCGATACGGTCAGCGCCTCCGGCTGGCAGTGACCCTGCTGAGCCAGCTGCTGCACCAGATGGGCCGACTGACAGATGCCCGCCAGCGCCAGCGTAATTTCCTGATAATTTTTCGCCACGGTTACTCCTGTTTACGCGTCATCAATGCGGGCTGAGCCCGCTTACTCCGCCACTAACGGCAGACGCTGTTCGATAATACCGCCACCGAGGCAGACCTCGCCAAGGTAAAACACCGCAGACTGGCCCGGCGTCACCGCTGCAACCGGCTCGTCGAAACGCACCTCAATCCGATCGTCGCCGTGTGGGATAATCTCACAGGGAATATCGGTCTGACGATAGCGGGTTTTCACGGTGCAGCGAAGCGGGGCGGTAATCGGCTGGCGATCAACCCAGTGCAGCTGCTGCGCAATCAGGCCGACGGACATCAGACGCGGATGATCGCCGCCCTGGGCGACAATCAGGCGGTTACGCGCCACATCTTTGTCGACCACATACCAGGGATCATCTTTGCTCTCTTTCAGGCCGCCAATACCCAGGCCTTTACGCTGTCCCAGAGTATGGTACATCAGCCCCTGATGTTCACCGACGATCTGGCCTTCGGTGGTTTCTATTTCGCCAGGCTGAGCCGGGAGATAGCGCGCCAGGAAGTCGCGGAATTTGCGTTCACCGATAAAGCAGATACCGGTCGAATCTTTCTTCTTCGCGGTGATAAGGTCCAGCTGTTCGGCAATGCGGCGCACTTCCGGTTTTTCCAGCTCGCCAACCGGGAACAGACTTTGGGCGATCTGCTGGTGGCTCAGGGTATAGAGGAAGTAGCTCTGATCTTTGTTGCCATCCAGACCGCGCAACAGCTGGCTCTGGCCAGCCACGTCCTGACGACGCACGTAGTGACCGGTGGCGATAAAATCTGCGCCCAGATCCTCAGCCGCGAACTCCAGGAACGCTTTGAATTTGATCTCTTTGTTGCAGAGAATATCGGGGTTGGGCGTGCGGCCCGCTTTGTACTCTTCGAGGAAATGCTCAAAGACGTTATCCCAGTATTCAGCGGCAAAGTTAACTTTGTGCAGCTTCATACCCAGCTTGTCGCACACCGCTTGCGCATCCGCCAGATCGTCCGCGGCGGTACAATACTCCTCGCCATCGTCCTCCTCCCAGTTCTTCATGAACAGGCCTTCAACCTGGTAACCCTGCTGTTGCAGTAACCAGGCGGAAACGGAAGAATCGACGCCGCCGGACATACCGACGATCACTTTTTTCTGGCTGTTGTCAGACATGACACGCTCGCATTACGATAAAAAAACAGGCGGCGCATTCTATCATGCAGAAGGCAGGCGCGCACCCTCGTGAAACGGCCACCGGAACGGGCTGACCAGATGTAGCGGGTAGCGCGTGCCCTGTTGCCACAGGCGTACGCTTTCCGCGACCAGCGGCGAACGCAGGTTAGAGGCAGTGAGAATCTGCGCTGGCGGCAACCACCAGCAGCAATCGATGTCGCTGTCCTGCGGCTGGGTTGGCGCTTTTTCCGCCAGATCCACGCCAAACAGAAAACGCACAAAAGGCGTACTGTCGGGCGCGATCCACTGGTTTATCGCGATGAAATAGTGCATCGGCGTGGCGATGCCGGTCTCTTCATAGAGTTCGCGCTCTGCGGCTTCCAGCAGAGTTTCATCCGCTTCAAGATGCCCGGCGGGCTGGTTCCAGGTGGGGCGACCGTTGATCGTCTCTTCCACCACCAGTAATTCACCTTCTGCCTGAACCAGACAGGCGACAGTAACATGAGGTTTAAACATCACTTCTCCGCAATTGTTAACCTGAGGTTATAAAAAACCGGTTTTCAGAGCGCACTTTCGCTGAGTTCACGCCACGCGCCCGGAGCCAGATCGTCGAGCGAATAACTCCCCATCGCGTACCGGATCAATCGCAATGTGGGAAAGCCAATGTGGGCGGTCATCCGGCGAACCTGACGATTACGGCCTTCATACAGCGTGATTTTCAGCCACTGCGTCGGGATGTTTTTACGTTCGCGTATAGGTGGCTGACGTGGCCAGAGCCACTCAGGCTCAGCCACTTTTTCTACGCCCGCGGGCAGCGTCAACCCATCTTTCAGATTAACCCCATCCCGTAAAGGCTGCAGATCCGTCTCCTGTGGCTCGCCTTCCACCTGCACATAATAGATCTTACCTGTGCGTTTGCCGGGCTGAGTCAGCGCAGCCTGCAGCGCGCCGTCGTTGGTCAGCACCATCAATCCTTCGCTGTCGCGATCGAGGCGACCTGCGGCATAAACCTCTGCGACGCTGACAAAATCCTTCAGTGTTCGGCGGCCCGCTTCATCGGTGAACTGCGGTAACACGTCGAACGGTTTGTTAAACAGAATCACGCGGCGCGGAGCCGCAGGGCGGGCAGGGGAACGCCGCGCATCACGCATCGGGCGGCTGAATCGTTTATCCTGGTGAATTCGTTGAGAAGTTTTTCGCATGGGCTTTGCAGTCAGAAACATTCGGCGCATTATAACGTGAAATTGCGGTGATTGGCGTGGCGGAAATATTCAAGTAGTATTGACGCGCATCTTACAAATCATTAACAAACGCCCAGGAGAGGTTAATGGAAAGCAAAGTAGTTGTTCCGGCGGAAGGTCAGAAAATCACCCTGAATCAGGGCAAGCTCACAGTGCCAAACAATCCGGTCATTCCTTACATTGAGGGTGACGGTATCGGTGTTGATGTTTCCCCGGTAATGCTGAAAGTCGTCGATGCGGCGGTGAAGAAAGCCTACAACGGCGAGCGTAAGATCTCCTGGATGGAGATTTACACCGGTGAGAAGTCAGTTGAACTCTACGGCCAGGATGTCTGGCTGCCACAGGAAACTCTCGACTTAATCAAAGAATATCGCGTGGCCATTAAAGGCCCACTGACCACCCCGGTCGGCGGCGGTATTCGTTCACTGAACGTGGCCCTGCGTCAGGAGCTTGACCTCTACGTCTGCCTGCGTCCGGTACGTTACTACAAAGGCACGCCAAGCCCGGTTAAACGTCCTGAAGAGACCGACATGGTGATCTTCCGTGAAAACTCCGAAGATATCTATGCCGGTATCGAGTGGAAAGCGGGCTCTGCCGAAGCGGACAAAGTGATCAAGTTCCTGCGCGAAGAGATGGGCGTGAAGAAAATTCGCTTCCCTGAGCAGTGCGGTATCGGCGTTAAACCGTGTTCAGAAGCGGGCACCAAACGTCTGGTGCGCGCGGCAGTGGAATACACCATCACTAACGATCGTGATTCACTGACCCTGGTTCACAAAGGCAACATCATGAAGTTCACCGAAGGCTCTTTCAAAGACTGGGGATACCAGTTAGTGAAAGAAGAGTTCGGCGGCGAACTGATCGACGGCGGCCCGTGGATGAAGTTCAAAAACCCGAACACCGGCAAAGAGATCATCGTTAAAGATGTGATTGCTGATGCGTTCCTGCAACAGATCCTGCTGCGTCCGGCTGAGTATGACGTTATTGCCTGTATGAACCTGAACGGTGACTACATCTCTGACGCTCTGGCAGCGCAGGTTGGCGGTATTGGTATCGCACCAGGCGCCAACATCGGTGACGAGTGTGCGCTGTTCGAAGCGACCCACGGTACAGCACCTAAGTATGCAGGTCAGGATAAAGTGAACCCAGGTTCAATTATTCTGTCCGCAGAAATGATGCTGCGTCACATGGAGTGGTTCGAAGCGGCTGACCTGATTGTTAAAGGTGTTGAAGGCGCTATCGCTAACAAAACTGTGACTTACGATTTCGAACGCCTGATGGATGGCGCTAAACTGCTGAAATGTTCAGAGTTTGGTGACGCGATCATCGAAAATATGTAATCGGCTTTACGTAACATATAGCCAACACGAATGTAAAAATCGTGTTGGCTTTTTGTTTCCTACTATTCTTCGCCAAAATCCCACCAAAACTCTTCATAAAATCACCTTCACACAGCAACCACAATCCAGGCTTTTCCGCGATCATCGTTATAGCGATTACTCATCTAAGCGCTTATTGCTTTCGCACCGTGCTGTTTAAGACATTTACTCCGTGAGAGTGCTGCTAAATCATTTCCCGCTGACTGGCATTTTACTCTCTCTGCAAATTGAATTGTCTGATGCCACGGTAAAAGAGTGAGTGAACGCATATCTGTCATCCACTCTGTCATGCCTGATTTGTTAAACGACCCTCTGTTAATCTCTTTCAGTACCAGTTAAGCGCCCGGCATTAAATGTGTCGGGCCACGTTATTTGCTCCTTACAGCTGATTCATTTTTGTAACCTGTACCACAAAAAAATAGAGTTACGCATGATCCGGTTGCCGCAGACGTGTACGCTTCTGCCGATACAGAGGGAGAGCATTATGGATGATGAAGCGGTAAGTGATGCCATTGCGGCATGTCGCCTGCTATTTGGACAGGCGGTGATGGAAATCGTGGCTGAAAATAAGCCTGTGACTGGTGAAGCCATTTCTGAAAAAATTCATCAAATGTTTACCGGAATCAACCCGGAACCCGTGATGACGCTGGCTATCAGCCTGCTGACAACCCGCGCCGACTGACCGATCCCGGTCATCAAGCCAGAGACCTCAGGCCGCCATGGGCGTAATGCCAGTCAGTTAAGCGACAGGTGATAACGCAGTCTGGTGCCGCTCAGGGGCTGGAGGTCCTCGCGCCACTGCGCGGTTCCTTCACTTCATTCGCCTGCCTGACGGACCGCCGGGGATGGCACATCCTGTGCCGCCCCGCCTTTCGCCCGCGTCCTGCGGGCTCTCCTGGCAGACTCATTCTGTTCAGCGCTGCGGATTGCCTGCCCCTGAGCGACCCCGGCCTGCGCTGGCCCGCACTGCGGCTCGCTCGCCCGGAAAAAAGCTGGCACGTTTGACCGTGACAGCCTTTACAAATCTAATCTTAACTGACCAGTATTACGCCATGGGCGGCCTTTTCCTTCCTATACGCTGGCCCGGCATGGCCGACGCCGTAAAAATAATAATCCGGTTAATAATTCAGGCCTGTCTCTGGCCTGTCGTGCTGGCCTCATATTTTAACAATATCGCAACCATGGAACCAATCTGACACTGCGCTGACTAATTTGCTGACTATACCGTTACGTTACCGTTTTCAGAACGTTAACCGGGCGAGTCTTACTTTTATTCAGCCAGAACGGCGTAGCCTTTGCGCAGAGGATGTCAGACATGCGGGTTTTAATTATTTGTCGGGATAATATTGGCGACACCTTACTGACCACGCCGCTGATCAGTGCGCTGGCGCAATCGGGGCAGCATCAGGTCGACGTGCTGACTAACAATTACGCTGCGCCAGTGTTGCAGCATAATCCCGATATCCGGCAGCTCTTCTATTACACTAAACTGCATCACCGTGAGGCAGGGCAGGGACGACTGGCCTGTGTATTACAGCGACTGAAGCTGATGCTGACCCTGAAAAAACAGCGTTACGATGTGGTGATTCTGGCAAAAAGCCGCTGGGATCAGCATGGCCTGAAGTGGGTTAAAACAGTGCGTCCTGCCAGAGTGATCGCCCTGGGCCATCCCCATCCGCTGATTACCGATCTGCTGCCGCAACCCAGCCAGTCGCCGTGTCATATCAGCGAAACCCTGTTTAGCCTGGGGCGGCCTTTCAATCTCAGCGCCACAGCGCCAGGCAAACTGACGCTGCTGCCGGATGCGGCAATCGCGGCCAGCCTGCGTGACAGCTGTGCGATTGATCCCGCTGTTCCGGTCTATGCATTGCAAATCAGCGCCCGCAAGCCGAGCCAGCAGTGGGAAGCCGCGCGGTTTGCCGGGCTGGCTGAAAAAATCGCGGCGCGTCATCCCTGCCAGATAATGCTGCTCTGGTCACCCGGTAGCCGTGATAATCCGCGTCATCCGGGAGATGATGAAAAAGCGCGTGAAATTATGGCGCTCTGCCCGCATCTGCCGATCAAAGCGGTGGCAACCACCAGCCTGCCGCAGTTGATTGCAGCAATGTCGTTGTGTCAGGGGCTGGTGAGCAGTGATGGCGGGGCAATGCACATTGGTGCGGCGCTGGGATTGCCGGTCGTCGCGCTGTTTGGCGACAGCGATCCGGCGTGCTGGCATCCGTGGCAGGTTAACTATCAGGTGCTGCAACCGGCGTCACGTGAGGTCAATGCGCTGAGCAGCAGCGAGGTCTACGACGCCTTCGCCCATACCATTACTCAGTAAGCCTCTTCAGGCCAGCGTCCCAGTCTGGCCGCTTCACACAGCATGGCGACCGTCAGTGGACGATAAGGCTGTGCTGTGCCCACAGTAAACCAGTTTGCCACTGCAAAGCGCCGTCGGCGCGGCTCCGGAAAATAGCGGGCGTCATCATACTGTTCTGAACAGACGCCGAAAGTGATAAAAAAATCACTCATCAGAATGGCAAAGTCCACTTCACTCAGCGGTAACTGCTGCAGATGAAATCCCGCCCGATCCACTTTCCGGAACCAGCCCAGTGCGGTTGGCTGATTGTGGTGCTCAATCAGCGCAATGATGGATTGAGAAAGGTCGTTCATTACCCCACCAGTTTCGCCACGGCCTGCCCGACCTCATCGGCCTTGATCGTTGCCATCGGATGCTGTGAGGCGGTTTTATCCGGGCGGTGAATAATGATGTGCCGATCGCTGTCCTGGCAGGGACCGGTATAACGCGGATTGGCGGTCGAGAACAGGCTGACCGTTGGCGTCTGTGCGGCCACGGCGATGTGCAATGGACCGGTGTCCCCGGTAACCAGCACATCCAGCGTGCGAATCAGGCTAATCAGGCCGCTGAGATTCGTTTTACCCGCCATCGGGGTCACACGCTGACGGTAGTGCAGGGGCAGGCTTTCAATAAATTCCTGCTCAAGAGGCTGCTCAGCGGCGGTGCCGGTAACGATAATTTCCGTGTCAGGCCAGCGTTCAAGCAAGGCTGTCGCCAGCTGGCTGAAGGAGGCCAGCGGCCAGCGGCGAATATCTTTTGATGCCCCTAACTGAAAACCGATACGGCGATGGTCAGCCTTTGCAGTCGGACTGTTGTTCAGTGCCGGAAGGTGCATCCGGGTCTGCTCTGTCTCTGCGCCAAGGACTTCAATCAGTTTCAGCTTACGCTTGATGGTATGGTCATCAAAATAGCCTGAATAGTGATCGAGATATTTATTTAGCAGAGGCGACTCGCGGCCGTAATGATCGCGCACAATTACCTTACTGCCGGTCAGTACCGAGCTCATAATATCGTAGGGGAAATGGGCGTGTAATATTACTGACAGGTCAGGTTTCTGACGGCGCAGTTTGAAAAAAAGTGGCAGGAAATTCGCCAGTTTGTTATCCCAGATATAGATCTTATCAAACCAGTTATAACGGCTGACGAGATCCTTATTTTTCTTGCTGGAAACCAGAATAAACTTGCTGGCGGGAAAGCGATTTTTCAGGCTCCAGATAGCCGGCGTATTCATCAGAAAGTCGCCCAGTGCCGTGGTGGAGTAAATCACCACTGTTTGTGGGGCCAGGTCGTGCAAGGCCTGTGGTTTTGTTCTGCTGGAAAATCGAGAATAGAGCGTTAAAAGTCGGTCTATCAGATAAATCTTTTTTTTCTTCACGTCTGAATTCTCTTAAACGTATCAATAATATTTAACAAAAGGTGTTGTGAGTTATTAGAGAATATTTCTGCGACTAAAGTTCATTATTAAGGTTTATTTTTTCGCTGCCGTAGAAATTTCGTTTAAATTGTTTCCACAATTTTAATGTTGTTTATTCTGGGTATATATACAGAATTGTGTAAAAGAAGTAAGAGATTATTAAAAAGAGATGGGATGATTCTTATAAAAAGGAAAGTATGGAAAATATTCTGATTCCGGCCATAACTAATAGCAGGTTAATTATTAGCGGAATTATTCTATGACTTCTATCTATTAAAAAACATGCGATAAAACAAACCCCGGCACGTGTGCCGGGGCAGGGTATTACGACTGTGGCTGACCCACCGGGCCTGAACCCAGCGTACCGCCCGGTGACGACTGACCGCTTGGTGCATGAGGGCGGCCATCATCTTTAATTGCGTCGCTCTTCTGCGAGCAGCCCGCCAGAGAGGTTAAGGTCGCTGCAACCAGCAGCAGGGCAGGAATTGTTTTCATAAGGTCACCTTGATGTTGTCAGAAAGAGACGAAACCAGACTAAGCATAGATACTTACCGCATTCTGGCCTGAAAAGGCTTATCTTTCAGATGTTTCTCAGCCGGCGGAAGGCGGCCTGGCAAAAAAAAACGGAAGCCAGTGGCTCCCGTTCTGTTGACGTTCAGCGCGATTACTTGCGGCCCAGCAGGAAGCCGATAAATACGCCAACGCCTGCAGCAACGGCCAGACCTGCAACAGGATTGGATTGAACCTGATCCTTGATACAGTCAGCAGCATCGCGGGCAGCATAGCTTGCCTGGTTGGTGTAACGGCGTGCTGCGCCTTTAGCCTGATGCTCAGATGAACCGGTTGCTGCACCCCATTGTTCCTGAACTGCGCCAGCGGCTTCTTTTACTTTATCTTCGATTTTTCCTGACATTTATTGCTCCTTGGTTTTGAGTGAGACCCTCAAAGCGTAGCAAAGATAGTGAATTCTGCTCCTCCAGCGGAGGAAAATGGGCTAAAAAATCATTTCTGGCTGTTAATGGCGCTGCGTTTGCGGGTAAGGGATTTACTGTCTAGCCTTTGGAAAGAGAGGCGCACTCAGGCGCTGCCACAGCCATAGTCAAAGCTACAGCCGGAGGATAAGCAATGAAACGTGATGCACTGAATGATGACGACTATGACGAAGTCTGCCGGGTCATTGGCGATGCGGTCATTGTGCTGTCGGAGCGCGGCCATGACACCCGCCGTGGCGAAATCTACGACCTGCTTAAACGTATACGTCAGCAGCGGGCCCACAGTGAACGGGATGAGCAGCGGATGCTGGATCATGCTATCCGGCTGATTAAGCCTGAGGTATAGCATAGTGCGGAAACGCTGCGCTACTGCAGCAGCACGCCCTGAATCAGACTGGCCTCAACAATCGTAACCTCATTAATTTTCAGCGCCTGCATATAACCTTCAACCAGTAAGAGATTGCTGACATCAGTAACCCGGTAGTCGCCCGGGAGTTCACTGTCGCCTTTCCAGACCTGCTGCTGCGACAGCTGACTTAATGTCGTCAGGCTGTAGCGATGGGGTTTGCCCGGTAACTGATTGCGGATTGAAAAACCATGTACGCCGCCGATGCCAATGACCCGACGGCTCGCCAGATCCTGTTTAATCTGCGGACTGACCTCATTAGCGGCATAAAATTGCACAAAGCGCAGTACCGACTGCCGCCAGGAGCCAATCGGATTAGGGGATTTGGCCTCCGGGCTGTTCTTCAGCACCGTCAGAATAAAGTTTTTCAGCGTCACCGAGGCCAGTTTGCCCTGATAGATATCTGCAACCGCCTGACCCGCCTGCTGTCGCCAGGCAGTCATCTGCATCGATCCCCCACCAATATCCCAGACCAGCAGCTGCTCATCACGGATCGCCGGATCGTTAAGCGCGGCTTTAGCGGAGAGGAAACCGAGTTTCGCTTCCTGCTGCTGCGAGATGATGCTGATTTGCGCACCGGTCTGGCGCTGCAACTGATCGATGACCGCCTGACCGTTGCTGGCGTTGCGGAACACCGCCGTGGCAACGCCGCTGATCCGCTGTGGATGAAAGCGCCGTGCCTGCGTTAAAAGCTGCTGCAGGGCGGCGGCACCTTCATGAGTCATCGCCGGGCTGAGCTGATTATCTGTTGAATGCGCTAAGGCCTCGTTCCAGGCCACGGCGCGCTGATCCTGATACAGCATCTTTTCGATGCGCAGCTGGCAGACATTGACACGGGCTACCGCAATTTTGGTGGTGCCGGAACCGATATCCAGACCGGCGCGAATTTGCTGGCAGCGATCGGCATGGACAGCAGCGGTAAAAAACAGTGAGCAGAACAGCGTGACAGCAGACAGCGCAGCAGAACGCATAGCGACTCCGGGGGCAATGAAGATCAGAGTGAACGGGCGGCGACGCAGGCCGGATAGACGCTCACCAGGAAGTGACGCAGATGATCAAAACACCATTCGGCGTCATCCGCCTGCGGGCAATAGAACTGAATGGTGATCTTTTCATAATCGCGCTGACGCTGGCGCAGCGGCGACCAGCTCCAGTCGAGTACCGAGCGGGCATAATTGACCAGCGTCTCGGCGGGCATCTGATGCTGCTGCTCCTGCCCGGTCAGGTAGCGATAAAAGTTCGCTTCCAGCTGCAGCGCCTCCTCAAAGCCGTGTTGCGGCAGGTCGGGACGAAAAGCCACATCGATAAAGCCACAGACCGCATCTGCCTGCTGCTGCCAGTCGCAGGCCAGGGTCATAAACAGCCCCTCCTGCAGATTGATCTCCTCGACCAGGCGCCGCAGATTCACTGAATGGTTCAGCACCGCGATCTCCTCAAGGCGACCGGTTTCCAGCGTCAGATCAAAGCCACAGGGATTCACGGAGCCATCCGCATTGCGGGTGGCGGGGAAGGGGAAGTCGATATAACCGTTGTTATCCAGACGCTTTTCCATCGGGGAGACCTGCTGCTTGACGTTTCCTGACAATAAACCATCTGGCAGCAGGATTCATCCCTTATGGACAGGTCCAGGTGATTTGGGTGTCCTGGTAAGGGTTGATCAGGCGGAACTGCTTATCTGACAGGCGCTGCGCGTAATAGCCCTCAGGCGTGACGGCGGAGGGAACATATTTAAAGCGATCCAGCGACTGCAGCGGGCCACTCTTAACGCTGACCTTATCCCGGGTCACGGTGAAGCTATTAACCAGATCAAAAATCACGCCCTGGGTATGCCCCATCGACTGACCATAAATTGTCGAGACCTCACCCGGACATTCCACCCCTTTCGGGCCAGATGAACATCCAGTCACCATCGCGATGAGGATAAAAATGCTGAGACGCATCATGATTTTCTACCTGCTTCAATCCCTGGGAGTTTCGTGGCGCAGAGTCTATCCTGCTGCGTCACTGATTACTTAATCATAGCAGTTTACGCTGCGCTTCCTGTTTGTGATTTGTTTAATCGTTAAGCAACAGGAATGTAAAAGGGTGACTTTGCTTATCAATAAACGTTATTCTTGGCTCCTTTGCGCACCACTTAGGCAAATTCAGGGATAAATGATGAACGAAGAAGAAGCAAGTCTAATGATTATTCGCCATGCGATTGACCAGTTAGAAGCCGATAAGAAGCAACAGGTGATCGCTTGTTCAGCGGATATACGTGCAGCAATGCAGGCTTACGATAGCGAGAATGCCGGGCTGGCACTGATGTTAGTGGCCGCCGAGGTAGCAGCCGAATAATCATATCCGGTCAGTGTGGCAGCCTGTTACGCTGGCCGGATTACTTTATTTTTTCTCAACTTTCAGATTACTTCGCACGCCGATTCTATCTTTCAATGGTCTTGCTGCGGGTTGCCCCGCGTCCCTTCTCTGTCCTGTGATGTGTTAAGCTAAAAAATCTCAATAAAATCAGCGGAGAAACAGCATGAAGGCAGCATTAATTGCCCTGGGCCTGCTGGCCTGTCACATCGCACCCGCCTGGAGCGAGACGGAATTTCAGCTTAACTGTCCCGGCCGGACAACCATGACCGTTTCGCGTGCCGAATATGGTTTAACCACGTTAATGTGGCCGCCGGGGCATTTCCAGATTGCCGCCGGTCAGCAGCGTACCCGTTTAGAGGCGGGTGATAAGGTGGCGATTACCCGCTTTCGCAATGGCGATCAGCTGATTGTGAACCAGCGCAACCAGGCGACCTTTTTTGTCTACCGCGACAGCGATAAACTGCTGCCCTGCAGCCGCAGCGAAAAACGCGATGTTGATGCGTTGAGCCTGGAGCGCTACGACGATCGTCAGCACTCCGACACTTAACCCCCGGAGCCACTATGCAACCCGAGATTACCGATAAGGTCACAACGCAGGATCTGGATGAAGTCAGGCTGGGTCTGACTGCGTTCAACAGCAAATATATTAATATTGATGAGATCAGATCGATCGGCGTGTTTATTCGTGATGACCAGGGCAGAAAGCTGGCCGGACTGACCGGATCAACCGCCGGAAACTGGCTGCGGATTGATATGCTGTGGGTGAGTGAGGCGCTACGCGGGCAGGGGGCGGGCAGCAAGCTGATGCAGGCGGCAGAGCAGGAGGCGCGGGATCGCGGCTGCCGCTTTGCCCAGGTGGATACCGCCAGTTTTCAGGCGCGACCGTTTTATGAAAAGCTCGGCTATACGCTGCGCTTCAGCCTGGATAACTATCCACGGCATCATCAGCGCCACTATCTGACGAAAGCCCTGTAATCAGAACAACGGTTGCTGACGCAAATCCAGCGGATGCTGTTCTGCTTCATCAATCGCGGCCAGCCAGCTCTGCAGCGTAACTTTTTTCCAGGAGAGATGCCCGCGCGTGGTACTCATCAGCACCACGTCGGGACGCAGGGAGCGGTAAAACTCCAGCGTCTGGCTCAGCTCAGCCGGATTACTGTCCGGCACCAGCACCGTGATCCAGCGGTCGTGCGAACGCGTCACGGTATCGCCGACAAACAGATAGGTCAGCCCCAGCGGCGAGGTGTAGAGATAGCTGCAACTGCCCGGTGTGTGTCCTGGCGTTGGCAGCAGATGGAAATCCCCGAAGTGCGTCTCCTGCTGCGAAAAGGTGTCATCAGGCTCAGCAAAACGGCTGATGGGGCCCAGCGATCGGCTATGGCAGTAAAGTGCGCTGCTGAAGCGCTGCTGGATCAGCGCCGCACCGGGCGCGGATTCATGCCAGTGGGTGAGGTAGTGGCGGATCACGCCGCCGGTATCGGCCATGACTTCATGATCGAGCGGATTTTCTACGCGGCCAATCAACAGATTGCCGCGCGGGTGACGCAGCATAAAGCCATGCATCATCAGGTCATTAACGGCATCTTCCACCGGAAATTCCGGGGTTGAGATCCACAAATCGTCATACAACGGCTTCAATGTCGATCTCCTGAAACAAACGCTATTCCCGCAGGACGGGATGCCCGGTCGCCTGCAAACGGGCGTGGCCCTGGCTGACCGCTAATCGTGCGCTGGCACCCAAAGGCAGTGTTACGGTGTCAGCGGCATGACCAAAATCTAATCCACAAATCAGCGGCAGACCGGTGGTGTCACGCAGTCGCTGCCAGACGGTGCTGAAGTCAAACCCGTTGTCATATTCTGTCAGGGCTGTACTGGTGAAGCTGCCGGTAACGATCGCCCGCTGTCGCGCCAGAATGCCGCTCTGCTGCAGCTGAATCAGCATGCGTTCAATGCGGAACGGATGCTCATTCACATCCTCAATCACCAGAATGCCGTTCTCAAACTGCGGCATCCACGGCGTGCCAATCAGTGAGCAGATCATCGCCAGATTCCCGCCCCACAGTGTACCCTGCCATTCACCCTCGTCAGGCGTTTCGCTTTGCCATGTCTCCTCTACTGTAGGTGAAGTCAGTGCCTGCCAGAAGTGGTGAAGGGTAAATTCAGATAAGGTCGCGGCGCCGAAGTTACCGGCCAGCATCGGTGCGCTGAAGGTAATCAGGCCGACCTGCGCCAGCAGCGCCAGCTGAATCGCGGTGAAGTCGCTGTGGCCGCACAGCGCCAGCGGCTGATTCAGCAGACGGCGTTGCAGGCCGATGTAGTCGATGGACTCCAGTAACCGGCTGGCACCATAACCGCCACGCACCGCCAGCACCACGTCGGGCAGCGTGCTGAGACTGGCAAGCTGGTTGATATCCGCCAGGCGCTCCGCGTCCGTACCGGCGAAGCGCTGAAAACGGCGGGTGATCACCTGCTCGTTCTCTACCTGATGGCCGGCCGCACGCAGTCGTGCAATGCCCTGCAGCGCCGCAGACTGATTGTGACAGTAACCGGAGGGGGAGATAAGACGAACTGAACGTGAAATCATCATACTTTCCTGCTGTTAGCGCCTGACTGACGGCGATGATGGCGAAAAGCGCCGCTGAAGTCACGGTACGCGCCGCATTTTCATGCATTTAGGATAAACGGTAATTTTGCTCTCAGGCTGCCTGGGTATGATAGCATTCGCCACAACAGCTACGAGATGAAAAATTGCTGAAAATCCGACACCTTATACTCTCAGCGTTACTCCTGACCGGCTGTGCCAGCGAGCCACCGCACCATGCCGTTAAGCAGCGCAACACGCCATTAACTCAGGCACCGCCGTCCAGCGTCAATGGCACCTGGGCGATGTTTACCGAAGATGCCGCCAGTCATTATGGCGTTGATGAGAAGTTGATCAGCGCCATTATCAGTGTCGAGTCGGGTGGAAATCCGGGCGTGGTGAGCCGTTCAAATGCGGTGGGGCTGATGCAGATTAAAGCTTCGACCGCCGGGCGCGAAGTCTATCGCACGCTGGGCCGTCGTGGTCAGCCGTCGAATGCCGAGTTGCGCGATCCGGCCAAAAATATTGATATCGGCACCGCCTATATCCGCATTCTGCAGAACTCCGCGCTGTCGGGCATCCGCGATCCGCTGACCCTGCGCTATGCCACCATCGTCTCTTATGCCAACGGCGCAGGGGCGTTACTGCGGACTTTCTCCAGCGATCGCGATCGGGCCATTGCGATGATCAATGCGATGTCACCGGATGAGTTCTATCAGCATGTGCAGAACAAGCATCCGGCGGCGCAGGCCCCGCGCTATCTGTGGAAAGTCACCACGGCTTACCGCACTATCTGACCGGTTGTGATGAATCCTGCGGCGTGAGCAGTAGCCGCGCCGTGGGATAGTCGATGATCAGCACCTTGATGTAGCCGCCCAGCAGCGCACCGCGAATCGCCTGCGCTTTCTCTCTTCCGCCTGCCAGCCCGACCACCTGTGGACACTGTTTCACCTGCGCCAGCTCCATACCAATCACCGGATCTTCTTCTGCTTTCAGCACCGGCTGTCCGCAGGCGTCGAAATAGTGCAGACAGATATCGCCTACCGCACCGCGCGCCGCCAGCGTCTGTAGCATCCTGCCATCGTAGTAGTTGCCCGAATTACGTAACAGCGCCGACGGCTCCAGATCGCCAATGCCGACAATCGCCAGGTCGACCTGCTCAAATTTACTCAGCACCTCGGCGACCTCCGCGTTGGCAGAGAGCCGCTGGCGATCGCTGACCGAATGCTCAATCGACTGCGACGGCAGCAGCCAGGCGGGGCAGTTCAGCAGCGCCGCCAGATTTTGCGTCAGAATCGTGGCCTGCACATTGCCGTTAGCCCCGACGCCACCCAGCAGCTGGATCACCCCTTTGCAGGCGCTGTTGAGCGGATGCAGCGCATCAACCATCGCCCGGATCGTGCCGCTCCATGACGAAATACCAATCAGCTCATCGTTTCGTAGTCGGGTCTCCAGATAGTGAGCGGCCGCCGATCCAATCGCCTGCTTAATCTGCAGCGACGACGCCTGGTCCGGCACATCCACCACAATCG
Organism: Pantoea sp. EKM10T; assembly: GCF_011800685.1. Lineage (NCBI taxonomy): Bacteria > Pseudomonadati > Pseudomonadota > Gammaproteobacteria > Enterobacterales > Erwiniaceae > Pantoea > Pantoea sp. EKM10T. Next base: position 656,777 of record NZ_JAALEU010000001.1, on the reverse strand, counting down.
CCTGCGGCAGGTTATAGGTCTGCTCAATGGCCTTTTCCAGCTCAGGGTAGACGTTGGCTGGTGGCACCACGCTGATCTTGACCACACCTTCTTTCACGCTGCGATTAAGAATGCGTGAGACAAACGACTGCGATAAGGTCAGCGACTGCGCAATCTCTGACTGCTTCAACCCTTCGACATAGTAAAGGGTGGCAATTTTCACCATCAGTCGCTGTTCATCCTGTTTTGCCATCGGTTTTTCCCTCTCTGATTCTGCCCGGTATTGTTAACCAGGATGATCAAAATCACAACGCAGGCTAATTTGTGATCGTTTTCGCTTTTTGACGATCGCGCATTGGACGGCACGTCAGCGCGGGCGCATAGTCATTATGCATATAAAATCGCGTGTGAATATATATTCAAGCGGAGAAAAATAATGACTCGTCCTCTGATCAAACTGACCCTGCTCGCATCGATGCTCGCCTTTTCAGCGACCGCGCTGGCGGCAGAGCAAGGCCTGCTGGCGATTATCACCCCATCCCATGACAACCCGTTCTTTAAAGCCGAGGCGGAAGGGGCCTTAGCGAAAGCCAAAGAGCTGGGTTACGCCACGCTGGTGGCGTCGCACGATGATGACGTAAACAAGCAAAACCAGCTGATTGAGACCGCGATTGCGCGCAAAGCCAAAGCGATCATTCTTGATAACGCTGGTGCCGACGCCACCGTCGGGCCGGTGCAGAAAGCCAAAGATGCCGGGATCCCGACCTTCCTGATTGACCGGGAGATCAACAAAACCGGCATCGCGGTAGCGCAGATCGTCTCTAACAACTATCAGGGGGCGCAGCTGGGCGCGGAGAAATTTGCGAAATTGCTGGGCGGCAAAGGGGACTATGTTGAACTGCTGGGCAAAGAGTCTGACACCAACGCGGGCGTGCGGTCGCAGGGCTATCACGATGTGCTGGATGACTACAGCGACATGAAAATGGTGGCTCAGCAGAGCGCCAACTGGAGCCAGACCGAAGCCTTCAGCCGCATGGAAACCCTGCTGCAGAAACACCCCAACATCGTGGGCGTCATCTCCGGTAACGACACCATGGCGCTGGGTGCCGAAGCCGCGCTGAAAGCCGCCGGGAAAACATCGGTGATCGTGGTGGGCTTTGATGGCAGCGACTACACCCGGGATTCGATCCTCAACAAAGGCAATATTAAAGCGACGGTGCTGCAGCCGGGCTGGGATCAGGCGCAGATGGCGGTCACGCAGGCGGATTACTACCTGAAGAACGGCAAAGCGCAGAAACAGGAGAAGCAGCTGATGGACTGCGTGCTGATTGACGACAGCAACGCCGCTAAGCTGAAAAACTTCAGCCTGGCGAAATAACCATGAAACGGATGCTGGCGGTATTGACCGGTATGGCGCTGCTCAGCGCCTGCACCGTGGTGGATCTGGATGCGGACGGTAAGCCGATCCTGCCGAAGGATCCGCACGCGAAACCCAGCTATACCACCCAGACACCGCAGCAGATTGCGGAAGAGACCTGGCAGCCGCGCGTGATGACCACCGCGAACAGCCATGCGCTGAGCTGGGCCGACATGGAGGCGAAAAGTCAGACGGTCAAACCCGGCGGGCGCGAAAGCGTCTTCGTGCGAGCCGGGGGTAAAGCCAGCGCCTTTGATGAGAGTAACCCGCGTGAACGCACGCTGACGCTGATGATTAACGGCAAGCCGGTGGCGGTCAGTGTCGGGCCGGTGCTGCGCAGTAACGCTATCCGGGATGCCGTCGGTTTCCGTTTCGAAGAGTTTACCAATCAGGTGCAGTACGCCCAGCTGACGCGGGCGCTGAACCGTCACGCGGTGAAGCAACTGCCACCGCTGGATGCCAGCTGGGTCAACCAGCCGGTGCAGGCGCTGCTGGCCGTAACCATCGGGCAGAACAGCGTTGAAGATGTGGTAGCGGTTGAGCTGAAGCGGGGGACGCCCTGATGGACGATGAGATCATTCTGCGGGCCGAACAGATATCGATGCTGTTTCCCGGCACGCTGGCGCTGGATCGCGTCGATTATCGGGTCTGGCGCGGCAAAGTTAACGTCATCATCGGTGAGAATGGGGCGGGAAAATCGACCCTGATGAAAATTCTGGCCGGGGTACAGCAGCCCACGGCCGGTTCGCTGTTCCTGAATGGCGAGCCGCTGACGCTGAGCAGCACCCGCGACGCCGCCCGGCACGGCATCGGCATGGTGCACCAGGAGCTGAATCTGTTTGAGAACCTGACGGTGGCTGAAAACCTGTTTCTGGGCCGGGAGATCCAGCGCGGCCTGGCCCCGATCAACGAGGCAGAGCAGGCTCGCCGCACCGCCGCGCTGATGGCGCGCCTCGATCAGCCGATTTCACCCCATGAGCGGGTCGGTAATCTCAAAGTGGGTCAGCAGCAGCTGGTCGAGATTGCCAAAGCGCTGGCGGAAGATGCGGACATCCTGATCCTCGACGAGCCGACCTCGGCGCTGAGCAAAACCGAAGTGGAGATCCTGTTCCGGGTGATCCGCGACCTGACGCAGCAGGGCGTTACCGTGATTTACATCTCCCACCGGCTGGAAGAGCTGATGGCAATTGGCGACGTGATCACCATTCTGCGCGACGGGCGCTTCCAGGCAGAAGCGCCGGTCAGCAGCATCGATGTGCCGTGGATCGTGCGTGAGATGCTGGGCAGTGAACCGGTCACCACCTTCCTGCCGGAAGCGCGTGAGTTTGGCGCGCCGGTGCTGGAGGCGCAGCACATTACCTGCGTCAGCCCCAATGGCAATACCCTGGTGGATGACGTCAGTTTTCAGGTGCGGGCCGGGGAAATTGTCGGGATTTACGGGCTGATGGGCGCAGGCCGCACCGAGCTGTTTGAGTGTCTGCTTGGCAGTCAGCGCCACTATCTGGGCAAGCTGTGGCTCGACAGCAAACCGCTGCCGACCCGTCTGCCCACCGCTGACCGTATCCGCATGGGCATGAGTCTGGTGCCGGAAGATCGCAAACGCGCCGGGATTTTCCCGGTCTCATCGGTCGCCAGTAATCTCACCATCGCCAGCCTGTGGCGGCGTCTGTCGCATCGCTTTGCCATTGCCCATCAGGCGGAGCAGCAGGCGGTAAGCCAGACGGTGGGCAACCTGGCGATCAAAATCTCCTCGCCGGACGTGGCCATTAGCGCGCTGAGTGGTGGCAACCAGCAGAAAGTGGTGATTGGCCGCGCGCTGCTGACCAATCCGCGTCTGCTGCTGCTGGATGAGCCGAGTCGCGGCATTGATGTCGGTGCAAAAGCAGAGGTATTTCGCATGATGGTGGCGCTGTCGCAGCAGGGCATTGCAGTACTGTTCTCCACCTCGGACCTGAAAGAGATTATGGCGGTAGCCGATCGCATCCTGGTGATGTCGGGCGGCAAACTTACGGCTGATCTTCCCCGCGACCAGGCGGAAGAGGCAGCGCTGGTGAAAGCAAGTGCGCAGGGGTTCTGAGCATGAAAAGCAATGACAGCGTCGCGCTGACCACACTTCCGGCTAAGGCGTTCAGTTCACGTGAAAGCATTCTGCTGCTGCTTCTGAAGCTGCGCACTTTTATTGCGCTGATTCTGATCGTCGGCTTCTTCGCCATCACCGTGCCGGACTTTCTCGCCACCGGCAGCCTGGTGATCATGGTGAAACATATCGCCATCAACGCCTTTCTGGCGCTGGGCATCACCTTTGTCATTATCACCGCGGGAATTGACCTGTCGATTGGGGCGACGCTGGGACTGTGCGGCATGATCGCCGGCTGGCTGATTACCAAAGGCATTGTGCTGCCGATGTTTGGCATCGCCATCTTCCCCAGCGTCTGGGTGATAGTGCCGGTGGTGCTGCTGATCGGCGCGCTGATTGGCGCGGGCAACGGCTGGATCATTACCCGCTACAACGTGGCACCCTTTATCTGCACCCTCGGCACCATGTATATCCTGCGCGGCGCGGCGATGCTCACCTCCGGCGGCGAGACCTTTCCTGGTCTGCAGGGGAATCCGCTGCTGGGCAATACCGGTTTCGATCGGATTGGTGCCGGAACCTTTCTCGGGCTGCCTTACGCCATCTGGATGATGGTGGTGCTGGCGCTGGTGATCGCCTACATCGCCCGTCGCCTGCCGTTTGGCCGTCAGGTCTATGCCATCGGAGACAATGAACGTGCCGCTGAACTGTCGGGTGTGAAAACCCGGCAGGTAAAAATTCTGGTCTACACCCTGTCAGGATTCTGCGCGGCGATTGCTGGCATCGTGGTCTCATCGCAACTGGTCGCCAGCCATCCGGCTAACGGCACCGCGTTTGAGATGAATGCCATTGCCGCCGTGGTGCTGGGTGGCACGTCGCTGGCGGGCGGACGCGGCACCATCCTCGGCACGCTGATTGGTGCCTTCGTTATTGGCTTTCTGGCGGATGGCCTGATCATGATGGGTGTCAGTGAATTCTGGCAGATGGTGATCAAAGGCATCGTGATTATCATCGCGGTGATCATCGACCAGACCCAGAGCCGGATGCAGCAGAAGGCGGCCGTGGTGGCTCAGAAAGCGTTAATCGAGGAGGGGACACCGGCAAAACCCTGACGGGAAAGTGCGTTGAACCGGACAGCGGGTGCCGCTGAGTGATTCCTGGCAGTGGACGGCCTGCCCGGTTTAATGGGCAGAGTAGTGAACAAAGGGCGGTTCAGTTTATTAGCCCCCTTTTTTTCAGGCACAAAATTTTTTAACCGACGTGAATATATATTCATAACCGATTTAAAATTCAGAGGTAGTGTATGAATCCTTTCAATCTTCCGGTCGATGACCTTGAGCGCCGGGCGCGGGCAATCCGCCGCCGCATCATCCAGCTTAACGCGGGCAGCCCGGCAGGCGGTCATACCGGCGCTGACCTGTCACAGGTAGAGATCCTCACTGCGCTCTACTTCCGCATTCTGAACTGCGCCCCGGATCGCACAGACGACGATCAGCGTGACATCTATATCCAGTCCAAAGGGCATGCGGTGGGGGGCTATTACTGCGTGCTGGCGGAAGCGGGCTACTTCCCGACCGACTGGCTGGCAACCTATCAGCATGCCGACTCGCATCTGCCCGGCCATCCGGTACGGCAGAAAACGCCGGGCGTTGAGCTGAACACCGGCGCGCTGGGTCACGGCCTGCCGGTGGCGGTGGGCATCGCTATCGCGGCGAAAAAAGATAACAGCCCGCGCCGCATCTTTGTGGTGACCGGCGATGGTGAACTGGCTGAAGGCAGCAACTGGGAGGCGGCGCTGGTGGCGGCGCATTACGGCCTCGACAACCTGATCATCATCAATGACAAAAACAAGCTGCAACTGGCGGGCGCGACCCGCGACATCATGAACACCGATCCGCTGCCGGAAAAATGGCGCGCCTTCGGGCTGGAGGTCACCGAATGCAACGGCAATGATATGGCGGCGGTGGTCGACACCATTGAAAACCTGCCGAAGAACGGCAAACCGCAGGTGATTGTGGCGCATACCGAGAAGGGATTTGGCGTCTCCTTTATCCAGAGCAAGGCGGAATGGCATCACCGGGTGCCGAAAGGCGAAGAGATCGCACTGGCACTGGAGGAACTGAAAGATGAGTAATGCACAACATTTAGCAAGCGTCATGGTCACGGCCTTTATCGACGCGGTGAATCGCGGTGTGGATCTGGTGCCGGTGGTAGCCGACTCCACGTCGACGGCCAAAATCGCCCCCTTTATCAAGGCGTTTCCCGACCGGCTGATTAACGTCGGCATCGCTGAGCAGACGCTGGTGGGCACGGCGGCCGGTCTGGCGCTGGGCGGCAAGGTCGCGGTGACCTGTAACGCTGCGCCATTTCTGGTGTCACGCGCCAATGAGCAGGTAAAAGTCGACGTCTGCTACAACAACACCAACGTCAAACTGTTCGGGCTGAATGCCGGGACCAGCTATGGCCCGTTAGCCAGCACGCATCACAGCATTGATGACATCGCGGTGATGCGCGGTTTCGGCAACATCGAGATCTATGCGCCTTCCTGTCCGCTGGAGTGCCGTCAGATCATCGATTACGCCCTTGAGCATATCGGGCCGGTCTATATCCGTCTGGATGGCAAAGATCTGCCGCAGCTGCACGAAGAAAGCTACCAGTTCAGGCCGGGCGCGATCGACCTGTTGCGTGAAGGCAGCGACATCGCACTGGTGGCGATGGGCTCAACGGTTCACGAGGTGGTTCACGCTGCTGAGCAACTGGCTGAGCAGGGCATTTCAGCCGGTGTGATCGCGGTTCCATCGATTCGACCTTGTGATACCCAACAGCTGCGCAACCTGTTAAATCACTACCCAGCGGTGATTACCGTAGAGGAGCATAACGTTAATGGCGGTGTCGGCAGCCTGGTGGCCGAAGTGCTGGCGGAAGGCGGCTGCGGCATCCCGCTGTTGCGGCTCGGCATTGCAGATGGGGAATATGCAATTGCCGGCGATCGCGCCTCTACCCGTGCCCATCATGGCATTGATGCCAGTAGCGTGGTGAACAGTGCAGCGCGCATCTGCGCAGGAGCATAAACATGGTGGGACCCCTGATTCTGGCGATCGACGAAGGCACTACCAATGCTAAAGCGATTGCGGTTGATCGCGATGGCCGTGTGGTGGCACGCGGCAGCCAGAGCTTAACCCTGCAACATCCGCTACCGGGACTGGCTGAGCAGGACCCTGTGGCGATCTGGCAGGCGGTAAAAGAGGCCATTACCCATTGCCTGGCAGCCTGTGGTGGCGCGCCTGTCGCGGCTGTGGCGATCAGTAATCAGCGCGAGTCGGTGCTGATCTGGCAGCGGCGTGACGGCAAGCCGCTGACGCCGCTGGTGAGCTGGCAGGATCGACGATCCGAGTCACTCTGTCGCGACCTGCATCAGGCGGGCAAAGCACCTCGCATCACCGGTTTGACCGGCCTGGCCGTTGACCCGATGTTTCCGGCCGCCAAGCTGACCGGGATGCTGGCCGCCATTCCTGACGGCGCGGCGCGGGCGGCGGCGGGTGAGCTCTGTATCGGCACGGTCGACAGCTGGCTCAGCTGGCAGCTCAGCGCGGGCGAGGTATTTATTACCGATCATGCTAACGCCTCCCGTACTCAACTCTACAGCCTGCATCTTGATGACTGGGACGACGAGCTGCTGACGCTGTTTCAACTGCCGCGCGCCGCGCTGCCGCGCATCACCGCTTCAGCCAGTGAACAGGGCGTGGTCGCGGTGAGTGATATTCCCGGCTTAGCGCCAGGCACGCCGATTCTGGCGCGCATCGGCGACTCTCATGCCGCCTTACAGGCGCAGCGGCGCGGCGAGTCTGAAGTGGTGAAAGCTACCTACGGCACCGGGTCTTCCCTGATGATGTCCATGGCGACGCCGCTGTTGACGGAAAATGGCCTCAGCACCACCGTGGCCTGGCATGACGGCACGTTGCGTTATGCCTTTGAAGGCAACATTACCCACACCGGTTCCGGTGCCGCCTGGCTGGGCAGAATGCTCGGCGTGCAGGAGCCGCGCGAGCTCACCGCGATGGCGCAGCGCTGCGACGACAATCAGGGCATCTATTTTGTCCCGGCGCTCTCTGGCCTGGGCGCGCCCTGGTGGGATCTGCAGGCGCGCGGCATGGTGTGCGGATTGACGGATGCCGCCACACCCGCCGTGCTGGCGCGGGTGGCGCTGGAGTCGATCGTCTGGCAAATCGCCGACGTCTTTTTTGCCATGGAGCAGGCCAGCGGCCAGCAGCTTCCTGCGCTCTGTGTGGATGGCAGCGCCACCGAAAATAGCTGGCTGATGCAGTTACAGGCGGATGTGTTACAGCGGCCGTTGCAGCGGGTGCCTACCGCCGAGGTCTCCGCGCTGGGCGCGGCACTGCTGGCAGGCAAAGTGCTGGGATGGTGGCAGCAGGGCAGTGATATGCAGGCGCTGCAGGGCGGCAGCGTCATCATGCCGCGTGAAGAGCACGCGCAGCGTATGCAGGAAAACTATAAAGGCTGGATTGACGCCGTTGCACGCTGTCGTTATCAGCCACATTAATCCTTATCCGGAGCAGAGCCATGTCAACACTTCCTCAGCAGTTAACCTTCGGCGTCATTATTGGCAACCGGGGTTTTTTTCCCAGCTATCTGGTGGGCGAGGCGCGCCAGCAGGCGGTCGCGCTGTTTGAAAAGATGAACATTAATACGGTGATGCTGGATGAGACCCAGACCAATCTGGGCGGCGTCGAGACGCGTCAGGAGGCGAAAACCTGCGCCGCGCTGTTTCGCCAGCATCGCGAAGCGATTCACGGCATTGTGGTGCTGCTGCCTAACTTTGGTGATGAAAAAGCCATCGCGGAAGCGCTGCGTCTCGCCGGGCTGAATGTGCCGGTGCTGGTGCAGGCCGAAGAGGACAATCTGGATAAAATGGGACTGGCGACCCGCCGCGACAGCTTCTGCGGCAAAATTTCACTCTGCAACAACCTGCGGCAATATGGCATCCCGTTTACGCTGACCCGTCAGCACGTCTGCGCCCTGAGCGGCGACGTGTTTATGCAGGATCTGCAGCGGTTCAGCCAGCTCTGTCGGGTGGTGAATGCTATGCGTCGGGTACGCGTCGGGGCAATTGGTGCCCGGCCCGCCGGATTCAACACCGTGCGCTACAGCGAAAAGCTGCTGGAGAAGATGGGCATCGCGGTGGAGACCCTGGATTTATCGGAGATCTTTACCCGCACCAACCGGCTGCGCGATGACGATATCCGCGTGGCAGAGAAGCGTGAAATCCTGGAGGCCAACGCCGATGCGCGGGGTATTCCGGGTGAAAAACTGGTGACCATGGCCAAACTGTTTGTGGTGATCAGCGAGTGGATCAGCGACAACGATATCGATACCACCGCCATCCAGTGCTGGACGTCGTTGCAGGAGAACCTGGGCATTAACGTCTGCTCAATCATGAGCGTGATGTCGGGCCAGCTGATGCCCAGCGCCTGCGAAGTGGATGTGATGGGGGCGCTGTCGATGTATGCGCTCGCCAGTTGCTCGCTGAACCCCGCCTCGCTGGCAGACTGGAACAACAACTTTGGCGACGAGCGGGACAAATGTGTGCTGTTTCACTGCGGTAATTTCGCCAGCGCCAGCCTGGAGTCAGCGACCATGGGCACGGCGGATATCATCGGCACCACCGTGGGCAAAGAGAACACCTGTGGCGCAGTGCATGGCCGCATGAAGCAGGGCGATCTGACCTATTTCCGCCTCTCTACCGACGACTTCAGCGGCGAAATCAAAGCCTATGTGGGAGAGGGAATGTCGGTCACCGATCCGCTGGACACGGTAGGTTGCCGTGCGGTGATCCAGGTGCCGCAGCTGGAGACACTGCTGGCGTGGATCTGCCGTAACGGCTTTGAGCATCATGTGGCGATGAACCACTCTGCCACGGCTGGTGTGCTGCAGGAAGCGTTCAGTGAGTATCTCGGCGTGAGCTGCTACCGGCATCAGTAAGCGGTAAGGCGGAACGGCTGAATGCAAAGGATGAAGCAGCCGGTGCGGTCACGATTCCGCCCGCACCGGCTTGTATGCGCGCCACGCCTGAAAAGAAAGGCGGGCACTGGTTTAGCGCGCCATTCTGCGCACCTCGTCATCATCATTCTGTACCGCAACCAGATCCACCGGTGGCAGATTGCCGCCGCTGAACTCCACCTGACGAATCGGGAAGGCGAAGCGGATATTTCGCTCTTCCAGTGCTGCCATCAGTTGCAGGTTAATCTCCTGCTGAATATCCATGTACTTGTTGTAATCCGCATCCAGCACAAAATAGACCACTTCGAAGGTCAGTTTTGAATCCTCAAAGGCCAGGAAGTGGGCACGGTCAAAACGGGTGGTCTCAACGCCCTGGATAATCTCTTTCACCAGCGGGCTGATCTCCCGGACCTGCTCTGACGGCGTGGCGTAGCTGATACCAAACTTAAAGACGATGCGGCGCTGCTGCATGCGCTTGTAGTTGTGGATCGTCTGCTGCAACAGAATGGTATTTGAGCAGACAATCTGCTCGCCACTCAGGCTGCGCAGTCGGGTGGTTTTCAGGCCGATATGCTCGATGGAACCGGCAATGTCACCAAAGACAATAAAATCGCCATGCTCAAACGGCTTATCAAAGCCTATCGCCAGTGAAGCAAACACATCGCTCAGTACCGTCTGAATCGCCAGCGCAATCGCGATGCCCCCGACCCCGAGACTGGCGACCAGTGCGGTAATGTTGATGCCCATGTTCGACAGAATGGCCAGGAACATCATAATCCAGACCACTACCCGCAGCAGAATACCGAGGATCACCGTAGTGACCGGGTTGCGCACGTGCAGCGGGTCACGCAGCAGGCTTTTCAGCCATAGCCGGATGCCACAGTCGAGCCACAGAGCGAGCTGTACAATCAGCGCCAGGAACCAGCCGTGCGCGATGGTTACACTCCACGACGCGGGCAGATCGACAAACTTCAGGGCAATCAGCAGCGAAAAGATCAGCAGCAGGGTCTGGCTGGTACTGCGCAATATCTCCACCAGAATCGCAGTGGCGCGAACATGCCGATGTTCGCTGTAAAAGGCAATCCGGTTGGAGATAAAGCGAATAAGAGTACGTAATATCCAGTAAATCACCAGCGTGGACACCACTATGATGGCGCTGTTTAGCCAGAGTTCCTGATTAAAAAAGAGGGAGTGAAAACGACGTGAAGAGAGCCAGTTTTCCATTGGGGAGGGTCTCCTTGCTGGGTTCCGGTTTAAAAGAAAACAAGCAAGAAGCATAGCCTGGATGCGGCCCACCTGTGTGGCGCATCCGTAAAGCGGTTACTGGAATCGGGTCGATTTATCGCGAGCCAGGCGCTCAAGGGCAAAAATAATCTGCTGAAGCTGCCGCTCCTGCGCCGGGTTCAGCGTGGCAAAACGAAAGCTCAGTCGCGGTGTGATGCGGGTTTCATTTTTGCCGGTTACCACGCTGCGCTCGCCAATGCTCAGCAGCTTTACCGGCACGTCAAAATGGCCATACTCGCCCAGCTCGACCCGGAACGGGTTGAAGCTGTCACCGTCCTGCAACCCGTCCGGCAGCGCTTCATCCACCAGCACGCCGATACCGCCCAGCGACAGATCCTGCAGACGCAGGCGCGTTTTCCTGCCATCGGGCCACACGGTATGACACCAGAACTGCGGCTCCAGCGGGGCGCAGACACGGAAAAACTCACGTCGCTGGATCTGCCACAGCAGGTCTGGCAGCGGCGCGCTGAAAGCGGGTAACCCTTCAAACTCCACGATTTCCAGCGCGGCGAGGCTGAATTCCACCTTAGCGCCGTAGGTTTCCGCAGTGATACTGAGATCGTCGCTGGTCAGGGCATAATCGTTATCCAGATTATTACTGCCGAGGTCAAACAGCAGGCGATCTTCATCGGCAGCCAGCATCCGGCTGATAAACTGCCCACGCGGAAAGCGCACCAGTAATGGCGTCTGCAATCGCAGCAGATCTTTCATAACGCCAAGAACCGCCAGCGTGCCACGTTTTAGATATTGTTCCTGGTCGGCTTCTTTCACGTCCTGCTCCACAAGGGGGGTTACTTTATTGATGCGGTTTTTTTGCCTCGTCTCGGTTATCGGCGCGGCAAAAAAAAGCTTTAGCATGCTATTCATCAATAATAACTGTGAGCAGGCAGGCATTTTTTGAAAAGCTGGTTATACTTATCGCGGTAAACCGCTTGATTAATCAGGCGTTCACGATTTAATCAAAAAAGGAAGGAGCAACAGATGGGTATTATTTCCTGGGTCGTCTTTGGCTTAATCGCAGGTATTCTGGCAAAGTGGATTATGCCGGGTAAAGACGGTGGCGGTTTCATTCTGACTATCGTTCTGGGTATTATCGGTGCAGTAGTGGGTGGCTGGATCAGTACGCTGTTTGGCTTCGGCCGCGTCGATGGGTTTAACTTCGGAAGTTTTGTGGTCGCTGTTATCGGTGCCATCGTGGTGCTGTTTATCTACCGCAAAGTACGCAGTTGACCGTAAAGGTTTAAACGAAAAAGGGGACGAAGCGATTCGTCCCCTTTTTTTATCTCTTATTTTGCTATCAGAAGTCGTAACCGACTGTCGCCATTACGCTGCGTTCCGCGCCCCAGTAGCAGTAGCCCGTGCCGTAACAGCCCGCTACATAGGTACGGTCGGTCAGGTTATTGGCGTTGACCTGCACCCATGCACCTTTCAGGCTGTTGTTCCAGACGCCGAGATCGGCCCGCACTGACGCATCAAACAGCGTAACAGACGGCACACGCGTGGTGTTTTCATTGTCCGCCCACTGTTTGCCGATGTAACGCACGCCCGCACCCGCACTCAGACCGTAATCAAACTGATAGTGACCCCAGAGTGCAGCCATGCTGTTGGGTGTGACATATGGCGTATGTCCGTCATTGCCATCCACCGACTCTTTAAAGCGCAGATGATTCAGCGTATAGCTCGCCACGGTGCTCAGACGCGGGGTTAACTGATTACGCGCTTCCAGCTCGATGCCCTGTGAATGCACTTTGCCTGATGGCGTATAAGTCGCCGTCAGCACGTCGCGGTTCGCCACATCTTTCTGCGTCAGGTCATAGACCGCCACGCTATAGAGATCGCGGGTGCCGACCGGCTGATATTTCACCCCGGCTTCATACTGCTCGGCGGTAGTCGGCTTCAGCAGGTTGTTGTTGGGATCGGTGAGCGCGGTCGGGGTAATCGCCTGGCTCCAGCTGACGTAAGGCGAGATACCGTTGTCGAAGGCATAGAGCAGTGCTGCGCGGCCGCTGATGTGATCATCCTGACGGCGATCGCTGCCGCTGTTATTGGCGACAATGCGGTCATAACGACCGGAGAGATCCAGATGCCAGCGATCCAGCTTCATCTCATCCTGCAGATAGAGGCCGGTCTGATAGTAGCGACGGGTTTTATCGGCCCAGGTGTAATCAGGCATGTCGCCAACCTGTTCACCAGTCCGTGCATTAAGCTGGTTGGCCGAGCCGCCTGCGGCAGTGATCTCATTTTTATAACGATGATACTCAGCACCCAGGGTGACGCGGTGCTCCAGCTCGCCGGTATCGAACTCCGCCTGTAAGCGGTTATCGGTGGACCAGGCCGAGAGCGACGAGCGCTCGCCAGAGTAGTAGCGGTTCAGCAGATCGGGATTCACGCTGTCCCAGCCAATCTGATAGACCTGATCGAGATCGACATTCGAGTGGCTGTAGCTGCCGGTCGAGGAGAATGACCAGACGTCGTTAAAGCGATGGGCGAAATCGAAGCTGTAGATCTGCTCGCGACGCTTGAACTGATCGAGATCGCTGTTGCCCTCATAAAAGCCGTTGCTCAGCTTGTAGCCGTTGTGTTCGGTGAGGCTGCCGTCACCCGGTACCGAACCGTGATAGCCGCCCGACGGATCCTTCTGCAGATAGGCTTTCAGGATCAGATGCGTATCTTCATCCGGCTGCCACATCAGCTGCGGCATCAGCGCATATTTCTCTTCGCGGGTGTGATCGTACTGGGTATCGCTGTTGCGGGTCACGCCGGTCAGGCGAAACGCCCACTGATCGTTGATGGCATTGGTATAGTCAAACATCGTGCCGGTGGTGGCGTTGCTGCCCGCCTGCAACTGGATGTGACCCTCTTCGCTGAACTGAGGACGCTTGGTGACCATGTTCACCAGTCCGCCCGGCACCGTCTGGCCATAAAGCGCAGAAGAGGGGCCTTTGATCACGTCGATGCGCTCAAGGAAGGCGTTATCCACCTGCAGGCCGTTGAAACTGCCGCCGTCGCTCATCAGCCGCATGCCGTCGAGGAAGGTGTTATCGACATCGCCGCCATGGAAGCCACGCAAGGCAATGGTGTCGTAACGGGTCGCGGCACCGCCGAAGTTGGTGAAGACGCCGGAGCTATAGCCCAGCGCCTGGTTCAGGGTCAGCGCGCCCTGATCCTGCATCTGCTGGCGGGTGACCACGGAAATCGATTGCGGCGTGGTGATGAGCGGACGGTCGCTTTTGGTTGCGCCCTGGCTGGTCGTCGCCAGATAGCCCTGGGTCGGCGAGGTCGAATCTTCCTGCGGTTGCGCGGTTACCACCATATCGGCAGCATAACTCAGAGCAGGCGCGGTCAGCGCCAGGGTGCATAGGGGAACATAACCTTTCAGCGACAATGACAGTTTCATCAAAATTCCTTTCTTGGCAAAGGTTCAGGCAGGTGAATAAAAGCTTTGATAGGCAATCTCATTATCATAATGAGAATTATTACCTTTTGTAAATTGGCTGCAATTTTGCCTGTTGATGAAAGAAGGTCAAGTAAAATTCGCGGAAATGAAGTGGGGATACCCCCGGCAAGGCCAGAGGTATCCAGAGTGGATTAAGGTTGTGAGGCAGACGCCTGCGGAATATCGTGGGCGCTGTTACAGGTTTTATCTTTCGGGCAGTACTTATCCAGCAGTTTAAGCGTGACGCCGTTGGTCCAGCCGAAGCCATCCTGCAGCGGATATTCACCGCCACCGCCGCCGCCGAGATTTTTGCCATCAACGACATATTTCTCCACCAGCTTATGCTCACGGTCATAGGTGTTCTGAACGTTTTGCAGGAAGCGTAATCCCACCTCTTTCGCCAGTTTTGGCTGGTTGTAGTGCTCCAGACCTTCCACAGCGACCCACTGCAGCGGTGCCCAGCCATTCGGCGCGTCCCACTGCTGACCGTTGTTCACGGTGGTGGTCACCAGACCGCCTGGTTTCAGCAGCTGTTTTTCCACTGCGCTGGCGGTGCTTTCAGCCTGCTTATCGCTGGCGACCTGCAGATAGAGCGGGAACAGCGCGGCAGCAGTCAGCTGAGGATGGACCTGCTTTTTCTGCCAGTCATAATCGGCGTACCAGTTCTGCTTGCTGTCCCACAGATAGCGGTTGATCGCCGCCTGGCGTTTCTCCGCGCGATCGGCAAACTGCTTCGCCAGATCGCTCTGCTTGTTCATCTGATAGCCTTTTGACAGGGTCTGCTCCAGATGGAACAGCAGGCTGTTGAGGTCAACCGGGGCCAGCTGCGTGGTACGAATTGTCGACAGGTTATGCGCATCGGTAAACCAGCGCGAACTGAAATCCCAGCCCGACGCCGCACCGGAACGCAGCTCCCGGTAGAGTTCGGCTTTATTCCTCTGCGGCGCTTTCTGGGCGGTGGCAATGTCATCCATCCAGGATTCTGTACGTGGCACGTCGCGCGCATCCCAGTAGCGGTTGAGCAGGCTGCCGTCCGCCAGCTTAATCACACGCTTGCTGGCTGCGCCCGCCACGACTTTATCGCTGTCTGCCATCCAGTAGTTATACTCTTTCTGCAGCTGCGGCAGATAACGGGTATAGGCTTTGCCGTTATCGTGCGTCGCCAGCAGATCGACCATCAGGCTGAAGAACGGCGGCTGTGACCGGCTCAGATAGTAGCTGCGGTTGCCGTTGGGAATGTGGCCATAGCGGTCGAGCAGCGAGGCGAAGTTATCCACCATATCCTGCACTTTATCCCAGTGCCCGCTCTCGGCCAGCCCCAGCATGGTGAAGTAGCTGTCCCAGTAATAGACTTCGCGGAAGCGCCCGCCTGGTACCACATAGGGTTTGGGCAACGGCAGCAGCGAGTCATACTGACCGGCGCTGCTGGTGGTACGCGTCAGCACCGGCCACAGGCCATCAATGTGGTCACGCAGGTTTTGTCCGGCTGGCGGCACATATTTGTCACCGGCCGCGGGCAGGGTAAAGTTGGCATCCACAAAACGCTTAAGATCGAAATTGCGCTGTTTCTTCTGCATCTGCCAGTCGGCAAGAATTGAGGCGGGATCGAATTTCGGCACCGCATCCGCAAAGGTCTTTTGATCGGGATAGAACTTCGCTTGTTGCACGGCATTAAACAGCGGTCCTAAACGAACGTCAGGCGGCTGCGGCTGATTATTCAGCATGCGACTGTTGTCGTCGGCCTGGGCAGTGAAGGCGGGTACGCTCAGCAGCAACGTGAGCAGAAAGGGCGCATAACGCTGACGCCGTGGAGCGGCGTTTACCTCAATTTTTGTCATCGGTTTTTCTCCTTGTCCGAAACGCGGCCGCGCGTAACGCATTGACCACAGGACCAACTTTAGACCTTATCTGACCACTTCACCCTGAAGCGAGCCGGAAATGTGAAGCCACGGGAATTATTTTTATGGAAAAAACCGCTTTATTACGCTGGTTTTTTCTTGCTCTCACCCTACTTTTCCCTGACGCTGAAAGAAAAAAAGGAGAGCAGGATGGAGATCATCTGGTATCACCCGTCGCAGTCTGCAGCGGCCTGGATTAACGGTTTACAACAGCGGCTGCCCCAGGCGCGGGTGCGTGCCTGGCAGCCAGGCGATAATGGTCCGGCTGATTACGCGCTGGTCCGTTCGCCCCCCACAGAAATGCTACAGGGACGCGCCACCCTGCGCGGCGTCTTTGCGCTGGGGGCAGGCGTGGACGAGATTCTGAAACAGCTGCAGCAGAACCCTGAGATGCTGCCCGACAGCGTGCCACTGTACCGGCTGGAAGATACCGGCATGGCGCGGCAGATGCAGGAGTATGCGGTTCACAGCGTACTGAGCTGGTTCCGTCGTTTTGACGACTACCGTCTCCAGCAGCAGCAACAGTGCTGGCAGCCACTGCCCGCTTACACGCGTGAAAACTTTACTATCGGCATCCTGGGGGCGGGCGTGCTGGGGCAGAGTGTGGCGGAAAGCCTTAAACCCTGGGGATTCCCGTTACGCGTCTGGAGCCGCTCACCCAAAGAAATTGATGGCGTGACCAGCTTTGCCGGTCGCGATGCATTGCCTGCCTTTCTGCAGGAGACGCGGGTGGTGATCAACCTGCTGCCGAGCACGCACGAGACCATTAATCTTATCGACCACCACTTTTTACAGCAGCTGCCGCACGGCGCTTTCTTCCTCAACATCGCGCGTGGCGCGCAGGTGGTGGAAGAAGATCTGCTGGCCGCGCTCAATAGCGGGCAGCTGAAAGCGGCGGCGCTGGATGTCTTTCAGGTTGAACCGCTGCCCGAAGCGCATCCGCTCTGGTCACATCCGCGCGTCACGATCACGCCCCATAATGCGGCGGTAACCTTGATCGACGAAGCTATCGACTACATCGCTCGCGCCATCACCCAGGACCAGGCAGGCGAGCCGCCGCAGGGCAGGGTGGATCGTCAGCGCGGCTATTAATGAACCGGCCCCGTCAGGGGCAATCAGCAGGAGAAGAGGATGTATCCGGTAGATCTGCATATGCACACCATCGCCAGCACGCATGCTTACAGCACGCTGCACGACTACGTGACTCAGGCGAAGCAAACCGGCATGAAACTGTTTGCTATTACCGATCACGGCCCCGACATGGCCGACGCGCCGCACTACTGGCACTTCATTAATATGCGCGTCTGGCCGCGCGTGATCGATGGCGTGGGTATTCTGCGCGGTATCGAAGCCAATATTAAAAATCAGCAGGGCGAAATCGACTGTTCCGGCCCGATGCTCGATGCGCTGGATTTGATCGTCGCCGGTTTTCACGAGCCGGTTTATGCGCCGCGCGACCGGAAACATCACACGGATGCGATGATCGCCGCGATGGCGGGCGGGCTGGTCCATATCATCAGTCATCCAGGCAACCCGAAATTCCCGGTCGATATCCCGGCTATCGCCGAGGCAGCCGCGCACTACGATGTGGCGCTGGAGCTGAACAACTCCTCCTTTACCCATTCGCGTCCGGGCAGTGAACCGAACTGCCGGGCTATCGCTACCGCGGTGCGCGATGCCGGTGGACGGCTGGCATTTGGCTCCGATTCCCATACGGCGTTTACGCTCGGAAATTTTGAACATTGCCTGCGCATCGCCCGCGAGGTGGAATTTCCTGAGGATCGGGTGTTAAATGTCACGCCGCGTCGCCTGCTCGACTTTCTGGAGCTGCGCAGCGGCAAACATATTGCTGAACTGGCTGACTTTTAGCGCCATGCCAGGTAAGCAACACGCTCACCATGATGAAAATCCCCGCTTTTATCTGCGGGGATATAATGACTGAGGCGAGTATTTTACCGTAACGTGTTCTCTTATCAGCCCGGAAAGGGCGTGTGGCAAGACCTGAAGCTTAAAGCTGAGAGAGCACTTAATAACTGAAAAATGGTCTCAATCGTTCGGGTTAGCAATGTCAACGGGGCGGTTCGTCCGGGCGGGTAATGGCGTAAACTTTAAGTTCTACTCTGCTCTTTATTGATCGCGTTAGATTAAAGCGTAGAATTACCACGCCTGGTAACGCGCTTTACTAATTTAATAGTTAACCATGCTAATAGCAAAGCTGAAATTATTATTGCTATGAATAATGCATTCGCTGTTGAAGGGAAAATTTGAAATGGATTTACGATTTTACCGAGCTTCATGTAAGCATCTTCCGAAAGGGTTCTGAAGATGATTTCCGGGATCACTATAAGATAAAATAGAGTAAATACGGTGTATAAAGCCAGCCACTTGATCCTTTTCATAAGCCATTCTCTTTGCATACCTTTCACTTCAGTATACAATCGTTGCATAAGGAATTCTACACAAAGGGATGAGTATGAGCATGTCTTATCTTAAGATTAAACTTCAGGCAGAGCGAACCATTGCGCTTAACTTTGAGAAGGCACTTGCTGAGTTACATCAAACAATGCTTGATACAGGAAGGGGGATTGTGTCTGGCGCTCAACGTGCAAGCGGCTATGGTTCATGCTTTTTTGATGACTACAAGGATGTTTGTAATCAACTTAAGCAGGAAGATTTGCGATACCTGAAGCAACTCAGAATGCTGTTTACCCGGCAGGACGTGGTTTTAGAGATGGTAGAAATATACTTCAGAAAAAAACTGAGCCGTATTGGTGATACAGGCATCCAGAACATACAGAGACTGTTAGCTGAAAAAGCGTCTGATTATGCTTCTGGTAAATTCTCTAAACTTGCTATAGCACAGTTAATCGCGCTCGTTATTACACAATCCCGGGATTTCAAACAGTCACATATTAATGTAATTAATGCTACAAGTTCGTATGCCGTAACCGCTTTTAAATTTTATGGTAAGTTTGAGATTGCCACAAAAGCAGCAAGAAAATTACGCTTCGATGATGCGGAGTATTACTTCGACTTATATAATGCTAATTTAGAAATGTTCTATTATTTGATTGAGCCGGAAATGTCTAAAATAATCTATTTGAAAAATTCAGGTTCCACTAGCGAAGAGCAGATTTTAAATCTACTAAACAAGATTTTAATAAAATGAAGGCGATCCTTCGCTGGCTATATGCCTGGGTAAGTCAATCCTTCTTTGGACTTATACCACCAGCGGCCGGTCTGGTCGGGGCCATTTTTTTTGTAAGCGTTTTTCCTACATATGGTCTGCTGTTCGCTTTTCTATGGATCCTTTTAATTATTTATTTTTGTGGAAAATATTTTCGCTATTACTAGTGGAGGTAAGCCCCCGTATGAAAAGTGCTTTTTATTTTATTCTATTTTTTTATGAAAATTTACGAGTTTGATTAGCCTGTTATTGCATATCTTCATTCCGCCTGGCTAATAGTTCATCAGAATCAGAAGTTGCTGGATGATGTATTCTGAAGTTTTCTATGCAAAATTAACCAGTTGCTTTAAGATTTTTTCTGAAGTATGAACTCACTTTCTGGCTGAGATAGCCAGGTGTAAGGGTGGATTACTCAGAGTCCCGGTCATCGCCGTTGTTAAGACCGCCGATGCCGGTGGACGGCTGGCATTTGGCTCCGATTCCCATACGGCGTTTACGCTCGGAAATTTTGAACATTGCCTGCGCATCGCCCGCGAGGTGGATTTTCCTGAGGATCGGGTGTTAAATGTCACGCCGCGTCGCCTGCTCGACTTTCTGGAGCAGCGCAGCGGCAAACATATTGCTGAACTGGCTGACTTTTAATTTACTTGCCTCAAGGAAATCTGACTCATGAATGAGTTTTCCATTCTGTGCCGCGTGATCGGCTCACTGTTTAATCGTCAGCCGCAGGACCCGCTGCTGGTGCCGCTGTTTACGCTGCTGCGTGAAGGCAAACTGCAGTCGCAGTGGCCGCTGGAGCAGGATGAGCTGCTGACCCGTCTGCAACAGAACAGCGATCCCCAGGCGCTGGCCGCCGATTACAACGCGCTGTTTGTTGGCAGCGATTGCAACGTGCCGCCGTACGCCTCACAGTGGCCGGAAGGCAAAACGGAGCCAGAAGTGCGTGCGTTTTTAACGTCACGCGGAATGCCGCTGAGCGATGCGCCTGCTGATCATTTTGGTGTGCTGATGCTGGCTGCGTCATGGCTGGAAGATCAGTCAGCGGAAGATGAGAGCGCGGCGCAGATGGCGCTGTTTGAAGAGTATCTGCTGCCGTGGTGCGGTGCTTTCCTGGGGAAAGTGGAAGCGCACGCGACCACCGCTTTTTATCGTACTCTTGCCATGCTGAGCCGCGAAGCGATCCAGGCGATGTACAACGAACTGCTGGATAGCAGCGAAGAGACGCCTGACGCCTGATTCACCACGTCGCCGGGTGCGTACCCGGCGCACAGTGCTGAATCATCTTTCTCAATGGGTTCTGGGGGGGATTCTCTGGATACGGCGTGCTTTTTTTCGGGCACCTGAGCCCTCTCAATCGGCTTACAGGATTAACTGCCCGGGTCGGCAGCCATACAGTTTTGCGAGACGTTCACGCGTCTTTTTCTGCGGCTTACTTTCAATACGCTCCAGTTGAGAGATCGCACTTTGCGTGGTCCCCAACTGCTGAGCCACATCATGCTGGCTAAGCCCCCGCCAGATGCGCCAGGCCGCCTGAAGACTCACTTCCTGCTCAATCATGATCCCTGCAACGTCGTGCGGGATCGTCTCATCGTCTTGCTCGTCAGCCTCCACAGGAATAGTCTCCCATTCGCCATCGCTGGCCGAGAGCAGCCTTTCATATTCCGCCACCGGCAAGACCACAAACTGGGGTTTGCCTGCTTCATCATAGATGTACTGTTTTGACATAGTTTATCCGGGTAATTGTGTGTCGCAGCAGAGGTCGTGAGTGCGTAAGGCTATGCCGGTATCCAAAAAGCTTTAGTAAGTGACGGATGTTCTTCTTGCTACCTCTGTAATTTCCAGAATCACCGGTTCGCCCCCGGTTAACGTAAAAAGGACCCGGTAGTTGCCAACCCGCAGCCGGTAGTGATTATCTCTGCCCTGCATTTTTTTAATGTCCAGTGTGACGACCGGGAAACTGACTAACTCACCCACCTTCTGGTAAATGATTTTCTGATAACGTTTGTCGATCTTCATAAGGTGCTTCAATGCCCGCCTGGACCAGTCTACCCTGACCATTCTGCACCCCGTTTCAATGAACTTCGTCCCTGACTCATGTGTAAATAATAAGATAGAAATCTAATGCTATCAACATTATTTTTCTAATTATCTAATGTTTTGCTTCACCACGTCGCCGGGTGCGTACCCGGCGCACAGCCAGGCGTCGCACAGAGCTGTGGGGTGCCGGGCAGCCAGGCGGCTGCTCGCAGCCTCACTCCAAACCCCCACGGCGTTAATTCGTAACAGGGCAGGTTATCCTTAACCTGCGGCGTAATGCCGGAGCCTGTGTGCTGATCGGTGGGATGCTGCTGCAACAGCCACGCGGTGCGCGCCAGCGACAGCCGGACCTGGCTGCCGTGGCCCTCAATAATGCGTCGCCGTAATCCCTCCAGCACTGCCGCCGCCAGCAGATAGCCGCTGGCATGATCCAGCGCCTGTACCGGCAGCGGAACCGGTTTGTCGCTCTGCTGCCACTGCATGCCTCTTTCAGCAATGCCGCATCCCATCTGCACCAGACTGTCAAAACCCCGGCGATTGCGCCACGGACCCTGCCAGCCCCAGGCATTCAGGCCGGCATCAACCAGACCGGGTGAGAGTGACTGAAGGGTCTCCGCGTCAAACCCGAGCCGTTCCAGCGCATCCGCCCGATAGCCATGCACCAGCACGTCCGCTTCACGCAGCAGGTGGATAAACTGCTCGCGATCGGCGGTCTGAGTCAGATCCAGCACCGCTCGTCGCTTGCCGCAGCTCATCTCTTCATCCAGCGTCGGCTCCTGCCAGCCGGGCGGATCGATGCGCAGCACGCTGGCTCCCAGGCTGGCAAGAAAACGGGTAGCGACCGGCCCGGCAATAATCCGCGTCAGATCCAGTACTTTAATGCCCAGTAAAGGACGGGCTTCGGCCAGCGGCCACTCCGGCGCCGCTGCCTGTTGTGTGGTCTGCCAGCTAAACAGCGGTTCGCGCTGCACGGCCTGGCCCTGCGGATGCTGCTGCCAGGCGGCGGCGCTGCGCATCTCTGCGGCACAGCCACCCGCATCAATAACGGCCTGCTCCAGTTCGCTGGCCTGCCACTGTTGCACCTGCTGTGCCAGTGCTGCGCGATCGGCGTGCGCGCCCAGCACCCGCTCCATCGCCAGCCGGTGATGCACGGCGTTGGTGTGCAGACGGATCCAGCCATCCCGGCTGCGATAGTCACCGGCAAACGCATCCCACATCGCGGGTGCCGCGCGATTCAGCGGATGAAAGCTCTGCTGAAACCAGCGTGACGCCAGCCGGACGTTAACGGTGACGGGCGGAGAGAGTTCAGGGCGGGATGTGGCGATAAGCGCAGCAGCAGCCTGCGTTGCCAGACCGATGCTGGTGGCCGCCAGTTCACTGACGGCAAAGGCAGAAGAGAAGGTGGCGCGATCAACGAAGGCGGGGAGAAGCCAGGCGGCGTCGCTATCTCGCAATCCCTGCTGCATCTGCTGCCAGAGAGAGGCGGCAAGCGGTGAGTCCATGTTGTGCTTCCTGAGAGAGGTGATTTCTCAAGCATAGCACGCGGGATTAACGCCGCCGCAGGCGCGGGAAGCGGGCATGCATCCGCAGGCTACGCAGGTTGATTACGGCAATAGCGGTACCAAGGATTACCAGCGACGCACCGATAATCTTGAAGCTGTTGAGGCTGTCGCCCAGCACCACAATGCCCATCAGCACGGATAATACCGGCGTCAGCAGTGAGTAGGGCATGATCAGGTTGACGTTATATTTCTTCAGCAGCATATACCACAGTGTATAGGCGACAATTGACGAGGCGATAGCGCTGTAAAGAATGGCAAACCAGCCGTGCCAGCCCGCATTTTGCAGGGCGTAGAGCTGATGTGATTCCATCAACAGACTGGATGCGCCGACGACAGGAATGGCCAGAAACGCAATCCAGCCGGTCATGGTGAGCGGTTTAATCGGCGGTGACTTTTTCACAATCAGGTTGCTGACAGCCCAGCCGGTGGCGCTGCACAACAACAGACAAAGCACCCACCACGACGGAATC
The DNA here is from genome assembly GCF_011800685.1 of Pantoea sp. EKM10T. Classification (NCBI taxonomy): domain Bacteria; kingdom Pseudomonadati; phylum Pseudomonadota; class Gammaproteobacteria; order Enterobacterales; family Erwiniaceae; genus Pantoea; species Pantoea sp. EKM10T. The sequence goes on along the minus strand of NZ_JAALEU010000001.1, from coordinate 633,415 downwards.
GTCGGGCTGCCGGAGAGCACGACGACGCCGCTCAGCGAGATCATAATGCCCATCAGCTGCACCAGCTTCAGCTTCTCTTTCAGCACCACCATCGCCAGCAGCATGGCAATGGGTGTACCGAGCTGAACCACAATCGCGCCGGTGCCGGCATCGGTATAGCGCAGGCCGACAAACAGCAGCGAGAAGTGCATAAAACCGAACGTGAAAGCCAGCAGCAACAGCCAGGGTAGCTGCTGACGGTTAATCCGGCAAAACGGTACCAGTACGATGGCGACGACCACAAAGCGCATAAACGTCAGGAAAAGTGGCGGAAGCTCCAGCAGGCCCCATTTCACCGCAACGTTGTTGAAGGCCCAGATTGAAACCACCATCAGAATCAGAAAAAAATGCCGCACAGCCACGATAATATCCTTTCGATGTTTTTTTGCTTAGCCCGCTAATGATGGCACGAACTGCGGCATTGCAGCCAATCGCAGGGAGAAATTTTCTGCGATTGCGGCGCAGCCTGATGAGACTTTCGGGCGCGTTGCTGGCAGACTGATTTGAAACGACTTCTTAAAGGAACTGATTCGGTATGACCTACACGTCCGCCTTACCCCTTGCGTTAATTCAGCTTGAAGTCCCACCTGCAAACGTTGTCTCAGAGATTGGTGAACAGCCGCGCTGGTTCATCGACGCGTTAAACCTGCAACCCGATGAATACCTGATTGTACGGCCCCATCTGGGCGAGGCGCTACCCGCTTTCGACCAGATTTCCGGGGCGATCCTCAGCGGTTCCTGGGCGATGGTCACCGATCACGCTGAATGGAGCGAACGCAGCGCCGTATGGATTCGGGCAGCGATGGATAAGGGCTTGCCGCTGCTGGGGGTCTGCTACGGTCACCAGCTGATGGCCTATGCGCTGGGCGGCGAGGTGGCTGACAACCCCAACGGCTGGGAACGCGGGCTGTTACCAATCAACTGTATGCCGGAGGCGCAGCGCGATCCGCTACTAAAGAAATTGCCACAGGACTTCAGCGTCTGGCTGTCACATCGCCAGTCGGTGATCAGCGCGCCACAACAGGCGCAGGTGCTGGCCGCCTCTGCGCGCGATGGCTGTCAGATTGTCCGTTATTCGCCGCAGGCGCTATCGGTGCAGTTTCATCCTGAATTTTCACGGCACATCATGAACGTTTGTATGCCCAAAGGCTGTACAGAAGATGGGGCAAACGAGATGGAGGGGAAAGACTGGGCACGTGAGTTGCTGGTGGCGTTCTGGCAACAAACGCGCCCTGCAATGGCGCAAGCTCAGGGTGCGTAGTGACGCGTGCAGCGATAGACCCAGGCGGGTGGCACGTTTTTCATCACCCGCTGGCGCTCCCAGGTGAAGTAGCGCGACAGGTCTGGCTGAGTCAGCGAGGTATACTGGAACTGTACAAAGACGCCGTTGGGCCCGAGCGCGTTATACACCGCACGCAGAATCGCCTCACGCAATTCAGTGGGTAATGAGAGCAGCGGCAGGCCGGAGAAGATCACGTCATATTCTCCGCTCAGGTATTCCGCTGAACAGGTGCGCACCGTCATGCGCGGATCGTTCAGCGCATTAAGCTTATCGGCCAGCGTGCTGCTGATCTCAAAGGCATCCAGCGTGGCATCGGGTGACATCTGCGCCAGTATCTGCCGCGTCAGTACACCGTCGCCCGCGCCGAGTTCGGCAATACGTAACTTTTCAGGCCATTCCACCGACGCAATCATGGTGCGGCACAGCGCCTCTGACGAGGGCGTAATGCTGCCCATCTTGCGCGGGTTGCGGATAAACTGATGCACGAAATTGGCTTTAGCGCGCATCAGGGTAAAAGCTGAAGCCAGCATGCTCATCTCCAGAATGAATTCATCCTCACGTTGACCCCTTTGTGCCGCACAAGTTTCTCTCTGACCAGCCTTTTGGGTAAAAGTCAGAATTATCTAAAGACGAAGCGTAAACACCCATTCCTTCGGGGCGGTCACAGTTTCCGGTTAACAGAACTGACAGGCTCTTGATGATGCTTCATGTTAATAATAAGTTTCATCATTGTTACATCAGTCACCTGTCAGGAGAATGATCATGCGTTATGCCGCCCCCGGAGAACAGGGTTCTCTGATTACCCTACAAAAGAATTATGGCAACTTCATTAATGGTGAATTCGTCGCGCCGGTGAACGGCAACTACTTCACCAATACCTCCCCGGTGAACGGCTCTGCGGCCGGTGAGTTTCCGCGCTCAGACGTTGCCGATGTTGATAACGCTGTGGCTGCTGCGGCAGCGGCGGCGGAAGCCTGGGGCAAGACCTCGCCGCAACAACGCTCACTGCTGTTACTGAAAATCGCCGATCGGCTGGAACAGCATCTGGAGACGATGGCGGTCTATGAAACCTGGGATAACGGTAAACCGGTACGCGAAACCCTGGCGGCCGATATGCCGCTGGCCGTCGATCACTTCCGTTACTTTGCCGGTTGTGTCCGGGCGCAGGAGGGCAGTGCCGCCGAGATTGATGAGTTCACCGCCGCCTATCATTTCCATGAGCCGCTGGGCGTGGTAGCGCAGATCATTCCATGGAACTTTCCGCTATTAATGGCGGCGTGGAAACTGGCTCCGGCACTGGGCGCGGGTAACTGTGTGGTGCTGAAACCGGCTGAGCAGACCCCGCTGTCGATCACCGTTTTTGTCGATCTGATTAAAGATCTGCTGCCGCCGGGTGTGCTGAACGTGGTGCATGGGTTCGGCAAAGAGGCGGGTGAAGCGCTCGCCTCCCATTCCGGCATCGCCAAGGTAGCCTTCACCGGCTCTACCGCAACCGGCGGTCATATTCTGGAGCTGGCAGCAAAAAGCCTGATCCCCTCGACCGTTGAGCTGGGCGGTAAATCACCTAACATCTTCTTTGAAGACATCATGCAGGCGGAGGAGAGCTTTATAGAGAAAGCCGCCGAAGGCGTGGTGCTGGGTTTCCTGAATCAGGGCGAAGTCTGTACCTGTCCGTCGCGTGCGCTGGTACAGGAGTCGATCTACGAACCCTTTATGGCGGCCGTGATGAAGCGGGTAAAAACCATCAAACGTGGCGATCCGCTGGATACCGAAACCATGGTGGGCGCGCAGGCGTCGCAGCAGCAGTTTGATAAAATTCTCTCTTATCTTGAGGTTGCCCGACAGGAGGGCGCGGAAGTGCTGGTGGGCGGTGGCGTAGAGAAGCTGGATGACTCACTTAACAGCGGCTACTACATTCAGCCGACACTGCTGAAAGGCAACAACAGCATGCGCGTTTTCCAGGAGGAGATCTTTGGCCCGGTCATTGGCATCACCACCTTTAAAGATGAGGCAGAAGCAATCAGTATCGCCAACGACTCCATCTATGGGTTAGGTGCTGGCGTCTGGACCCGCGATATCAACCGTGCTTACCGTGTGGGCAGGGCGATTAAAGCCGGGCGCGTCTGGACCAACTGTTATCACCTCTATCCGGCGCACGCCGCCTTTGGCGGTTATAAGAAGTCGGGTATCGGGCGTGAGACTCACAAAATGATGCTGGATCACTATCAGCAGACTAAAAACCTGCTGGTCAGCTACAGTATCGAGCCGCTGGGCTTCTTCTAGTTCTGGCCCGCAACCTGCCAGGTTAACTCTGCGCTCTTCTCCCAGAACCACGCTACGGCGTGGTTTTTTTTGCTCCACGTAGCCGGGCGCGCTGAGAAGCATCAGAAGCATGGCGATGGCTGCAATGCCGATAAAGAACAATTAATCAGTCCTTTCTTAAAGCGACGCCGGGCCGTTTTGCGCTTCGCTTATCTCGCTTCACGACCACCTTATCCTCAGCCCTTTCTGAACCGTCCCATATTGAATCAACTTGCTGATTTGTAACCATTATCTCACTGTTTTTTACGCTAAAAACTGCCACGTATTACGGTCACCTCGCCGTTAACCTTCATTACGGCCTGGTTAAACAGCGCCATTTTATACATGAGTTTTTTTAATGCTGACTACAGGGGTGCCTGGTTTCTGTGTAAGAATACTTCATAGTTGCTCATCTTGTTAAGAATAATCCTAAGCGAGTGATTAAAAGTAACACATATTTGCACTAAGTAAATTACTTAAACTTTACTTAAGTAAAATCTTATGAAAGTGGCCCGTTGAAATTTTGTCAATCTTCTGTAAACTCGCAGCTTATGTTTACAAAGGAATTGTGATTTTATACCTACGGGCAGGATATACCTGGCTCGTGCGGTAGCTATGAGCTTATACACATATTGTAACTTACTGAATGTGATCGTAAAAACAGGAAAATCAGTCTATGCGCTGCGCTTTTTTCTTTTGTCAGCGAATAGCGTCTCAAGTGTAAATCTGAGTCAATATGTCAGTTTTCGGCCAGGGATGGAATAAGTAAAGCTTGGGTTTTGCCTGCCTCATCCAATCTGACGGAAAAAAATAGATCATGTTTCTGATCATTTCTTGCCAGCTCAGATTTCTCACTGCACCCGTCCCGGTCGCCATAGTTGCTTTTTAATAGTTAACGTTAGTTGATCTTTTAACGTGCCTCGCCATGGCACTTTAACGCTATTTGCTTAAGTTTTTTCTTTTAGGCTGGCACTAAGTGGCGCTCTATCAGCACCACATCCCCGATTTTCATTACTGACAACCGGCCTCTGGCCACTCTCCAGGATATGAATGGAACACAACATGAAAAAAATGGTGAAGCTCCGTATTGCGTTAGGACTGATGTTTGTTTTTTCTGTCGCGGGTTGTAAAACGCCGCCAAAAATGACGGATGACACGCTGGTCACCAGCACCGTGGATGGCGTGGTGATCAGTCACCGTTATGCGGTTAAACCGCCTGCGCAGTTCAGCCCGGTCAATGAAACCTACCGTGCGCTCTATCCCGCTTCGGTGATGAGCCATCCGAGTTTTGGCGGCAAGGTGGTGGAGACGCTGAAAACCGGCGAAAGCTACACCGTGATTGGTCAGGTAGAGAACAACTGGCTGGCGCTGGGTGAACCCGCTCAGGCGTCAGCAGAACCTGAGCCGGGTAAAGCCAGCAGTGCCGTTAAAGAGTCAGCACCCTCCGCAGCGCCGCAGGCAACCGTTCAGCTGACCGGCTATGTGCCGTTTCGCGCCGTGGTGAAAAGCGAGCTTTACGATCAGACGATTAAGGCTGACCAGCCGAAGCGCCGGGTGCGCAGCAGCAAGAAGAAAACCTGTGTTGCGGTAAACGGTGACAGCACCGCCTGCCAGAACAGCACTAACGGAACCTGGATTATTAACTAATCGCACTAAGCAGGGAGGGCGGGATGATGACAACAACGCAATGGCGTGGGGCGCTGATAGTGCTGCTGACGTGGCTGATGACCGCGTGCAGCAGTACTCCACAGCCCGTTGCCTGGTACAACCTGGACGTTCATGCGCAAAACCAGGTTAACGGCGGTGCGCCGCTGAAAGTCCGGGTGGTATTACTGACCTCCGATGCGGAGTTTATGTCGGCTGACTTCTACTCCCTGCAAAACCAGTCCGCTACCGCGCTGGGTAATGCTCAACTCAATACGCAACAGTTCTTCCTGACTTCCACTCAGCCCCATAAAACGCTGCGGATTAAGAGTCTGCCCGAGGCGCGCTTCATCGGCATCATGGCGGAATATCAGGCGCTGGATGGCAAGGTCTGGCGACTGTCGCTGCCGGTTCCTGAAGGCGAATCACCCTCATTCTGGGCATTCTGGAAGCGTGACGATGGTGAGCTGAATGCGCGCATCGTGGCGGGGATTAACGGCCTTCGCGTGGAAAAACAGTGATGTCTATGAACAGAGCCGAAAAGGTGGTCTGGACCGAGGGGATGTTTCTGCGTCCTCACCATTTCCAGCAGTCAGAAAATTATCTTCTCAGCACCCTGCGTGAGTGGGGCCAGTCGCAGCGCGCCTATACCTGGGGTTTTTACGATCTGGAGTTCGATGAAGCGCTGCTGCGCCAGGGGAAACTGGCGCTGAGCGCCGCCAGCGGTTGTCTGCCTGACGGCACGTTTTTTGCCTTCAGCCAGCCACAGCACGGTCCGGCCCCGCTTGATCTGCCTGCCTCCGTTGACCGCAGCAAAGTGGTGCTGGCCATTCCGGCACGCCGCAATGGCCGCGAAGCGGTGGCCTTTCAGGAGTCGCAGGATTCTCTGGCGCGCTACCTCGCCTGGGAAGCGGAAGTGGAAGATGACAATGCCCAGGCCGTGGGCAGCGCCACGGTGCAGTTCGGCAAACTGCGTCTGCGGCTGATGCTGGAACAGGATCTTACCGCCGAGTGGACCGCCATGGGCGTGGCTCAGGTGATTGAAAAACGCAGCGACAACCATATCCGGCTCGACAGCGACTACATCCCGCCGATGCTGACGCTTAACAGCAGCCGTCCGCTGCAAAACATGTTCAACGATCTGCACGGGCTGATCCAGCAACGCAGCCAGCAGCTGAGTCAGCGTGCGCCGGGCACCGGTCGTTTCAACAGCGCGGATATGGTCGATTTTATGCTGCTGGCGCTGCTCAATCGTCAGCTTGGCCTGCACACTCATCTGCAACATCTGCCGCTGCTGCATCCTGAAACGCTCTACAGCCACTGGCTGCAACTGGCGGCGGAGCTCAGTACCTGGACGCCAGCCCGCGCGCCCGATGGCCTGCCGCTCTACGATCATGACGATCTGCACAGCTGTTTTAGCCGCCTGTCACTGCTGCTGCGTCAGGGGCTGTCCCAGGTGATGGAAGAGAGCGCGATTCAGCTGCCGCTGATTCAGCGCTCGCACGGTCTTAACGTCGCGACCGTGCCGGAGAGCAGTATGGTGCATGAGTTTGGCTTTGTGCTGGCGGTGAAAGCCAGCGTGCCAGCCGACACCCTCAAAACCCACTTCCCGGCGCAGATGAAAGTCGCCCCGGTCAGCAAAATTCGCGATCTGGTGCAGTTGCAGTTGCCCGGTCTGGCACTTCGGGCGATGCCCGGCGCGCCGCCGCAGATCCCGTGGCATGCCGGATACAGCTATTTCGAACTGGATAAGAACAGCGAGCTATGGAAAGAGATGGAGCGCTCGGGCGCTTTTGCGCTGCATCTTGCCGGTGAGTTTCCAGGTCTGAACATGGAGTTCTGGGCCATTCGTAGTCAGTCAGAATCATAAACTGAGCACGCAGCATGATGCAGGAACAACAAAAATCACACAGCGATCTTGCGCCGGAGGCCAGCCATCAGAATGTGCTGGTCGCGGCGGCCAACCCCCTGATTAACGCCATTCCTCAGATCCGTCACTCGGTATCACATGAAGACCCGGCGCAGCTGCGTCAGCAGCTGATCGATCAGATTCGGCGCTTCGAGCTGAGCTGCCAGCAGTCAGGCCTGGGCTATGAAGTGATCATCGGCGCGCGATACTGTCTCTGTACCGCGCTGGATGAGGCGGCGGCGCTGACGCCGTGGGGCAGCCGCGGCGTCTGGACCAGCAATGGTCTGCTGGTCACCTTTCACAATGAAACCTGGGGCGGCGAAAAGTTTTTCCAGCTGCTGGCTAAGCTGTCGCAGAACCCAAGACGCCACATTCTGATGCTGGAGTTGATCTACTTCTGCCTGCTGCTGGGGTTCGAAGGACGCTACCGGGTGCTGGACAACGGTCGCTCGCAGCTGGAGACCATCAAACAGCGCCTGCTGCAGATGATCAAAAGCGTGCGTGGCAATTATGCAGCAGCGCTGTCTCCGCATCCCACCGATCAGCCGGTCCTGCGCAAATTGTGGCGGCCAATGATCCCGCTGTGGGCCTGTGCGGCGGTGGCGGGGCTGGCGGCCTGCCTGTTCTATATCGTGCTCAACTGGCGTCTCGGCGATTACACCTCGCCGGTACTGGCCCGTATCTATCAGACGGCGCTGCCGGAAGTGAAGATCGGCAACCCTGCGCCACCACCACCCGCCACGCTGAATCTGCGCGCTTTCCTGAAACCGGAAATTGATGCCGGGCTGGTAGCGGTGCGTGACGAAGCGGACCGCAGCGTGGTGACGCTGAAAGGGGACGGACTGTTTGCCTCGGCGGCCACCGAAGTACGTGGACGTTACACCGACGTAATCCAGCGCATCGCGGCTGCCATGAACAATGTCAGCGGCCAGATTCAGGTGATTGGCTACAGCGATAACGTGCCGATCCGCAGTGCCCGCTTCGCCTCCAACTTTGAGCTTTCGCTGGCGCGTGCCCGGTCAGTACAGACCCTGTTGCAACAGCAGCTGGCGCAGCCGTCACGGGTGAAAGCGGAAGGGCGCGGTGAAAGCAATCCGCTGGTGCCTAATAACAGCGCAGAAAATCGCGCACGTAACCGTCGTGTTGAAATTACCCTGCTGGTGGCACCGGATGCGACGCATGCCGAACTCAACGGCCTGGCGAGAGGGAACTGATCCATGCTGAATATTCTGTTTGCGGTGCTGACCAGCCGCCTCGCGTGGGGCTTTGTCGGCATTACCGCGCTCTCTTTTATCATCTGGGTAATTGGCCCGGTGTTCTCAATCGTCGATTCGCGCCCGCTTGAGCCGGAGCAGAACCGCATTATCAGTATCGCGCTGCTCTATCTGGTATGGGGCTTAGGCCAGGCGATTCCGCGGCTCTATAACATCTGGCTCAATCGCAAGCTGATGTCGAGCCTTGAAACCGGCAAAAGCGATGCGCCGGAAGCCGATCGTCAGCGCCTGACCAGTGAAGAGCAGGTGCTGGCAGGGCGTTTCTCCGAAGCCACTGACATGCTGAAAAAGGCGCACTTCCAGCGCCACAGCAGCAAGGGCACGCCGTTCTGGGCACAGCGCTTTGGCCGTCAGTATCTCTATCAGCTGCCGTGGTACATGATCATCGGCGCGCCCGGTGCCGGTAAAACTACCGCGCTGGTCAACTCGGGCCTGCAGTTTCCGCTGGCAGATAAATTCGGCAAGTCGGCGCTGCGCGGCATTGGCGGCACCCGCAACTGCGACTGGTGGTTCACCAATGACGCGGTGCTGCTCGATACCGCCGGGCGCTACAGTACCCAGGAGAGTCAGCAGGAGCGTGATGCCAGCGAATGGCATCATTTTCTCGATCTGCTGCGTAAATATCGCGGACGTCAGCCGATCAACGGCGTCATCGTCACGCTGAGCGTTTCCGACCTGCTGTCGCAGTCGCCCGAGGCGCTGCGTAATCAGGCGCTGGCACTGCGTCAGCGGTTAATGGAGCTGCACGATCGTCTCGGCATCCGTTTCCCGGTCTATGTGCTGGTCACTAAAGCGGACTTGCTCAAAGGGTTCCGCAGCTACTTTGCCTCGCTGGATAAAGCGCAGCGTGAACAAATCTGGGGATTCACCTTTCCCTGGGCGAAGGCGTCCGCCGCCGATTTCGAACTTAATAACCAGTTCCAGCAGGAGTATTCCCTGCTGCAACAGCGTCTGGATGCCGGACTGGCCGATCGGCTGCTGACGGAAAGCGACGCGCAGGCGCGGGCAGAGAGCTATCTCTTCCCGCAGGAGTTTGCGGCGCTGCGGCCGTTGCTGGCAGACGCGCTGGATACGCTGTTTGCCCGCTCCGATTTTGAAACCCAGTTCGCGCCGCGCGGTATCTACTTTGCCAGCGGCACCCAGGAGGGACTGCCGTTTGACAGGGTGATGGGCGAGCTGAACCGCGCACTGAATCTGCCGGGGCAGCAGGCTGGCGAGTCAGGAAGCTGGGATAAGGTCGATAAAGAGTCGCCCATCCCGCAGAACAAAGGGCAGAGCTTCTTCCTGAAAGGGGTGCTGGAAAATGTGATTTTCCAGGAGTCCGGTCTGGCGGGCAGCAACCGCTGGTGGGAGCTGCGCAACCGCGCCGGGCTCTGGTCGGGTTATCTGGCGCTGCTGATGGTATTGCTGGTGGCCGGGGCGCTGTGGCTCACCAGCTACAGTAAAAACAAAGCCTATCTGCAGGAGATGGCCGCTAAAGCGCCGCAGGTTGAACAACTGGGCGATCAGCTTCAGCAGCAGGTCAATGGCGACCTCTTTGCGCTGGTGCCTTATCTCAACACTCTGTTGCACCTGCCGGAGAGCGCCGACTTCTCACTGGAAGCACCGCCGCTGACGCGCCGCATGGGGCTTTATCGCGGCACCGAGGTCAGCGATGCCACCCGCGCACTCTACGACAAGGCACTGAAACAGCTGCTGTTGCCGCAGGTGGCGCAGAACATCACCCGCTGGCTGCGTAATGACAACGGCAGTGATGCTGACTACAGCTATGAAGCGCTGAAGGTGTATCAGATGCTCTATCAGCCAAAGCACTACGATGGCAAATTCCTGCAGGCGTGGCTGATGCTCAACCTGTCACGCGAACTGCCGCAGAACGTCACCCAGCAGCAGGTGAAACAGCTGGCGTGGCACCTGCAACAGTTGCTGGAGACGCAGATTCACTCGTCGCCGTATGCGAAGGATGAAGCGCTGGTAAAGCGCGAGCAGGCGCTGATTAATCAGATGCCGCTGTCACAGCGCGTCTATGGACGGCTGAAGCGCCTGCTGCAACGCGATGACAGCCTGCAGCCGGTGACGCTGGCGGCGCTGGGTGGTCCCCAGAGCGAGCTGGTGTTTTCCCGCAAAAGCGGTAAATCGGTCAATGACGGTGTGGCGGGTCTCTATACGCCGGATGGCTACTGGCAGCACGTGGATAAGCAGATTGCCCCGGTGACCCAGGCGTTGTATCAGGACGATCTCTGGGTGCTGGGCGGCGCGGCGCCGCAGCAGAAAAGTGAGCAGACGGATCTTGCGGTGCGCCAGCTCTACGTGCAGGACTATATCCGGCAGTGGGAGCAGTTTCTCAGTGACATTCAGCTCAACAGCAGCGCCGATCTCTCTCAACGCATCAACACCGCCCGTTTGCTGTCGGGCAACCATTCGCCGCTGCGCCAGCTGGTGATCAATCTCGGTGGTCTGCTGACGCTGAACCGGGCGCAACCGGATGAGAAAACCGCGCAGGCAGCAAAGCCGTCGGATAACAGCGCCACCCGCACCCTTGAAGCGCTGTTTACCTCACCCGAAGCGGCTGCGGCGCGTGGACAGGCGGCAGCGCAGGCGTCTCCGGAACAGGCGGTTGCCGTGCATTTTGCGCCGGTTCTTGAGCTGGCTCAGCCGTTACAGCAGGGCAGTAAGGTGCTGGCGGTGGATGATTTCCTGCATCAGATTGACGATCTCTATCGCTACCTCACCGCCGTGCAGGATGCGGCGAACAGCGGGATGCCGCCCCCGGCCAGCGATGCCATCAGTCGTCTGCAGGCCAGTGCCGGCCGTCTGCCGGGTTCATTGCAGAACATGGTTTCCAGCATGGCGGTGGGTGCCAGCAGCGACGCACAGCGCCGCGATATGGATAACGTCCGCAAACGCATCACCATGGAAGTGGGCAGTTTCTGCCGCCAGGCGATCGCGGGTCGCTATCCGCTGGTTCGCTCTGCGCGCAGTGAGGTCACACCAGACGATCTGGCGCGGATGTTTGCACCCGGCAGCGGCATGATGGACAGCTTCTTCCGCGACAACCTGGCCAGCAAAGTCGACACCACCAACGCGGCGTGGCGCTTTACGCCGGGCATTGACGGTAAAACCCTGCCGGGAGGCGAAGCCCTGCTGCGGCCCTTCCAGCAGGCGCAGTCAATCCGCGATGCCTTCTTTGCCAATGGTGCGACCACGCCCGGCTTCCGCGTCACGCTGCGCACGGTAAAAATGGATAACGACATCCTTAACCTGACGCTGGATGTGGATGGGCAGATTTTACGCTACAGCCACGGACCGCAGGCGGTGCAGATGGTCAGCTGGCCCGGCCCCGGCGGCACCAGCCAGGTGCGGATGCAGCTGGGTCTGACCAACGGCACTACCTCCACGCTGGTCACCAGCGGCCCCTGGGCGCTCAATCGCTTCTTTGACCGCGCCCGGCTGACAGCGGCAGGCGGCCTGACCCGCGAAGCGAGTTTCAGCGTGGACGGTCATCAGGTCACGCTGTCGTTCACCCCTGGCAGCATTCGTAACCCGTTCCAGCTTCCCGGCTTTAGCTGCCCCTGAAACAGGACCCGACAATGACTCATTACGCTGCACCCTGCTGGTACGGCAAAGTGCCCAGCGCGGGTGACTTTGTGAAGCGCCGCTTCCCGGACGTGCTCTATCGCCAATGGTCCAGCTGGTTTCAGGTGGGCCTGCATCACTGGCAGAGCAGTCAGGAGAGTGATAACGCCCCGTCGCGCCCGTTCCTTAACGCGCCGGTCTGGAATTTTGTGGTGCCGCCGATGCTGGGCAGTCAGCTGATTCAGATGGGCTGCCTGATTGCCGCGCGTGACAGCGTGGGCCGTAACTACCCACTCTGCGCACTGCGCCACTTCACGCCCGCCGAGTGGTCGCCAGCCCTGCTGGCGCGCTCCGGCGAGTGGTATCAGCAGGTGGGCAATACGCTGCTGCGGGTGGTGCAGGGCGGCGGGTCACCGGAACAGCTGGATCAGGCGCTGATCAGCATTCCTCAGCCGCAGCCGCCGCAGGAGTCGGACGAGACGTCAGACATTCTCAACGTCATCGGGCATGGCGATACCCCTTCGACGCTGAACTGGACACTGCCGGGCGAGAACTTCGACCCGCAGTTCTACACCAGTTTCTGGTGGACCAATCAAAGCGACGGTTTCCCGCTTTATACCCAGGTCCACAGCGGTAATTTTACCGCCCAGCTCTTTTCATTGCTGTTTGATCCGGCCGGTGGGGCAAAGCCGGGACGAAACGGACTTTATCCCCCGATGTTTGAATCCTGAGGCGACACGCATGACGATGAATACAGAGGCTCTGCTGGCTCCGGTCAGCGAGGACAATCCCGGCGGCGATAACCTGGAGTACCACGCTGATTTTCAGGCGATGGAGCAGGCCAGCGCCGGTAAAGCGGAGCAGCAGTTTGGCAATACCATCATTCCGGCAGAACCGGCCGACTGGAACAGAGTCGAGAAGCTGGCGATAGCGCTGCTGGCGCGCAGCAAAGATTTGCGGGTAATGCTGGCGCTGACCCACGCCTGGACCGAACTGAAAGGGCTGCCGGGCTATGCCCAGGGCCTGAAGCTGATTGAACAGGCGTTGTTGCTCTACTGGGAGCCGCTGTGGCCCCGGCTGGAGGAGTTCGGCGAGCAGGATCCCTTCTACCGCATTAATGCGCTGGCGCTGCTGGGTGACAAAACTGATCTGAGCGGTGCGGTACGTCAGTGCTGGCTGCTGCGCTATCCCTCTGACGGCATCACGCTGCGCGATGCGGCCGCCCTGTGCGACGGCAGTAAAACCGAAGTCGCGGACTATCCTGGCGGCCTGCCGCGTCTGATCGACGAACTGGCGCGCGGCGACCAGCCTGGTATTGAGGCGGTGCTGCAGATTCATGAGCGGCTGCAGACCATCTGCGAAACCGTGACCGAACGGCTGGGGGAAGCCGCGGTGCCGGAACTCACCCAGCTGCGCAGACAGATTGCGCTGATCGCTGAACGTTGCCAGGCCACCGATCTGAATGCGCTGATCCCCACAGCCGCCGTGGAACAGCCCGCAGAAACCGCGGCATCGCCTGCACCGGCCAGCCCGCGCGCTGCCGCTGACTGGCGCACGGTGCAGATCAGTTCCCGCGCCGACGCGCAGCTGATGCTGGAGAAAGTGAAGCTCTACTTCACCCAGCATGAGCCGAGTCATCCGGCCCCGCTGATGATCGACCGTGTACAGCGCTTAATCGAGCGCGACTTTCTGGAGATCATCCGCGAACTGGCACCCGACGGCGTACATCAGCTGGAAACCATTTTCGGACGTCGCGATTAAGCAGGCGTGACGCACACACACTCAGCGGGACCTGCGCGCCTGCTGTGACACTTTATCCGCGCATCATGTATGGAGAAAACCATGGCAACAAGCAAATCCAGTGGGCAGAAGTTCATTGCCCGCAATCGCGCGCCTCGCGTTCAGATTGAATATGACGTGGAAATTTATGGCGCGGAACGCAAAATCCAGCTCCCGTTTGTAATGGGCGTGCTGGCGGATCTGGTGGGTAAACCGCTGGAGCCACAGCCAGGCATTGATGACCGTAAATTCATGGAAATCGACATCGACAACTTCGATGAGCGCATGAAAGCACTGAAGCCGCGCGCCGCGTTCCAGGTAGACAATACCCTGAATGGCGAAGGCAAGCTGAACATCGATCTGACCTTTGACAGCATGGATGACTTTTCGCCGGACGCGGTGGCCCGCAACGTGGAGCCGCTGAGCAAACTGCTGGAAGCGCGTACCCAGCTGGCGAACCTGCTGACCTATATGGATGGCAAAAACGGTGCGGAAGAGCTGATTGGTAAGGTGCTGCAGGATCCTACGCTGTTGCAGGCGCTGACCCATCTGCCAAAGCAGGATGAGGCCACTGAAGGTAAGGAGCCGCAGGCATGACGCAGACTTCACAACAACCGCAGTCGCAGGGCGCAGCCAGTTTCAGTCAGGATGAGTTCAGCGCGCTGCTGAATAAAGAGTTCCGGCCAAAAAGCGATCAGGCGCGTGCCGCGGTCGAAAGCGCGGTGAAAACCCTGGCACAGCAGGCGCTGGAGAACACCGTTACCGTCTCCAGCGATGCCTATCGCACCATTCAGGCGCTGATCGCGGAGATCGACGAAAAGCTGTCGCAGCAGGTGAACCAGATTATTCACCATCCGGAGTTTCAGTCGCTGGAAAGCGCCTGGCGTGGCCTGAGCTATCTGGTGAACAACACTGAAACTGACGAGATGCTGAAAATCCGCTTTATGAGCATCTCCAAGCAGGAGCTGGGTCGTACTCTGAAGCGTTACAAGGGTGCCGGCTGGGATCAGAGCCCGCTGTTCAAGAAAATTTATGAGCAGGAGTATGGTCAGTTCGGTGGCGAGCCGTTTGGCTGCCTGGTAGGCGACTACTACTTCGACCACAGCCCGCAGGATGTTGAGCTGCTGGGTGAGATGGCGCGTATCGGCTCAGCCGCGCACTGTCCGTTTATCACCGGCACCGCGCCCGAAGTGATGCAGATGGAGTCCTGGCAGGAGCTGGCGAATCCACGCGATCTCACCAAAATCTTCCAGAACACCGAATATGCTGCCTGGCGCAGCTTGCGTGAGTCGGAAGATGCACGCTATCTGGGTCTGGTGATGCCGCGCTTCCTGGCGCGTCTGCCTTACGGCATCCGTACCAACCCGGTCGACAGCTTTGACTTTGAAGAGCAGACCGATGGTTCCGATCATGGCAACTATACGTGGAGCAATGCGGCTTACGCGATGGCTGCCAACATCAACCGCTCCTTCAAAGAGTATGGCTGGTGCACCGCAATCCGCGGCGTGGAGTCGGGCGGGGCAGTGGAAAATCTGCCGTGCCACACCTTCCCGAGCGATGACGGCGGCGTGGATATGAAGTGCCCGACCGAAATCGCCATCAGCGATCGTCGTGAAGCCGAACTGGCGAAAAATGGCTTTATGCCGCTGGTGCATCGTAAAAACTCTGACTTCGCTGCCTTTATTGGTGCGCAGTCACTGCAGAAGCCGATGGAGTATCACGACGCCGATGCCACCGCCAATGCCCGTCTGGCTGCGCGTCTTCCGTACCTGTTCGCCTGCTGCCGTTTTGCGCACTACCTGAAGTGCATCGTGCGCGACAAGATCGGCTCTTTCCGGGAGCGTGATGAAATGGAACGCTGGCTGAACGATTGGGTGATGAACTATGTCGATGGCGATCCGGCTAACTCCTCGCAGGAGACCAAGTCACGCAAGCCGCTGGCGGCTGCCGAGGTGAATGTGGAAGAGCAGGAGGATAATCCTGGCTACTACTCCGCGAAATTCTTCCTGCGTCCGCACTACCAGCTGGAAGGTCTGACGGTTTCTCTGCGTCTGGTCTCTAAGCTGCCGTCGCTGAAAAATGATAATGCGTAAGGGCTGAAAGGGAGGCGTGATGCCGGGGATGACCTGGCATCACGTATCCGCTGAGTCACAGAGTTAACAGGCGCGAAAGGTTTTTGCGCCTGATGACTGACAGAAAGGTTGCTGAGATAAATGTCAGGGAGGATGACAGGATGGTTAAAAAGTCAGCTCTGCACCTGCTGCATTATCCGCTGGTTTTTATTTCTTCTCTTATTTTAATCACCTGTGCAGGTTATTACCTTTTCTTCTGTGACTGGAATGTCACGATGATGGGGAAAATAATTAACGGCTTTGTGATTACTATTTCAGTTACTGCATCGTTCGGTTTTTACTGGGCGGCTGAAAAAATAAGAGAAATTTATTGAGTGTTTCTCTTCTTCTCTGTCTCCTTAACCCCTGATCAAAATCCCGATTTTCGTCATGAGAGTTTTATAGATAAATTGCCCGGCCCGGTGCCCGGCAACGCAATATCTGAAATATGGTTTATGACGATATTTCAGAAGCAAGGCAAAGGTAAAATATGGACTGTTTTATTCAGCCCCATGCTTTTCTTTTTGCCATATCCTTGCTTTTTTTGAAAGCAATAATCTCAACCAATAAAGAGTGAAAGATAATGGCTATTGATATGTATCTGAAGGTAGACGGCATTACCGGTGAGTCTAAAGATTCAAACCACACGGGATGGATCGATATTGACTCCTTTTCCTGGGGTGCCAGCCAGCCAGGCAACATGAGTGTGGGTGGCGGTGGCGGTGCGGGTAAAGTTAATTTTAACGACCTGCACATCAACGCCAAAATCGATAAGGCTGTCACCGCGCTGCTCAAGAACTGTGCCAGCGGTAAGCACGTCGCTAAAGTTGAAGTGTCCGTTTGCAAAGCGGGCGGCACACAAATTGAATATACCCGAATCACCCTGGAAGATGTGCTGGTCACTAACGTTCAGTTTGTGGGTTCTGAGCACGACGACACCCTGGGCGTAACCTATGCCTTCCAGGCTTCTAAAGTGAAACAGCAGTACTGGGAGCAGAGCTCTTCCGGTGGTAAAGGCGCAGAAACCAGCGCTGGCTGGGATATCAAAGGCAACAAAGAAGCGTAAGAAGCGATACGCCTCCGGACAGGGGGCGTATCTCTCCTGGCCAGAGAAGTCAGCGTCGTCATGCGCATTCTCCAGCCGGTTTACAAGGACTCTCTGAATCAACAATATTGTGCGGAGATAGTAGATGAGTATTACTGGCTCGGTTGGTGTAGGTGGCCGTAATCAATACGGTGACGTGAAGACAGTACAGCAGTTGTTACAGCGCAATGGATATCCTCAGCTTCGTGCCGATGGCCGAATGGGACCAAAAACCATTGAAGCGATCAAACAGTTTCAATCCCGTTTTATGTCTCGCCCGGATGGCGTTGTCGATATCCATGGGAAGACGTGGAGCAGCCTGATGCGCGGGAACGTGCCGGGGAATGCGCCGCCTAGGCCAGCAGCGCCGCCCGTCAATAACCCGTCAACCGGTCCGCTGGTGGTGAGTGCCGGACAGGTAACATTTGACGCTGAAGGCGATGACTCGCCGACCAGCCGCTATTTTAGCCGCCATGTTCACTGGCCAGAAAAAATGGAGTCAGGTGTGACGCTGGGTCGCGGTTACGATCTGGGATCGCGTTCTGAGGCGAGTATTTCTGCACAACTTCAGGCAGCAGGGTTGCCGGCAAGTCAGGCCGCTATGATCGCCAAAGGCGCCGGTCTTAAAGGTGACCAGGCGCGTCAGTTCGTTCGTAATAACCAGGCCGCTATCGGTACAATCAGTCATCAGCAGCAAATTAACTTATTTGAAGCGATTTATCCGGGCTACGTGGAGCGTGCACGGAAGAACTACGACAATTATACTGATAATCAGCCAGGTAAAGTGGCCTGGGAAAATCTCCATCCTGCTATCAGAGACATCATGGTGGACTTTGTTTATCAGGGCTGGACGAAAGGTCCCCGCCCGATGATGGCGGGCATGACTAACGATTTTGATACACTGATCCATTATATTGAAACTACGCCAGCTATCAGTGCAGGTGAGACTGGCAGGCGTCGTGCAAATTATCTTCGTAAAAATCGTTAACAGGAGTGAGTATGAAGTTAGTACATGGATTGGCTTTAGCGGTTTTCTCTCTTGGCATCAGCGCTTCAGCGCTCGCTGAAGATACCTGTGCAAAACAGCCTTCAGACGGTGCGCTATTTCAGTGTACTGTTCAGCAGAAGAAGCTGGCGGAAGATGAGCTGAACAAAGAGTACCAGACGGCTAAAAAACGCATTGTACAGATGTACGGCACGCAGAAAAAACTGGCTGATGACTATGTCGCCACGCTGGTGGATACTCAGCGCAGCTGGCTGAAGTATCGTGATGGTCAGTGCAAGCTGGAAGCCTTTGCCGCTGAAGAAGGCAGCAATGCGAATGCGGTTGCCACCAACCTCTGTGTTATCCGCATCGACAAAGAACGCACTGCTATTCTGAAGCAATTGCCTTACTGATTATGTCGTCGTGCTCAGGGTTTACAGGCTGGGCACGACATTCTTTATGAATATCACTCTCTGCATTACGCTGTAATCCCGTTTTTTCAATGCCGGTAAATAATTCTGTATAAATGATATTTCAGCAGAGTGGTTTCTGGTGATTGTAATGCAATCATATTTGCAACTATTTTAATGCTTACCCTATATGTTAATTAAAAATAAGCCGTTAATGCAGCTTCATCTTCTTAAATAAATATATTTTTTTCTCTGTTTAAAGAACTGAGCTAATCCAGTGGCAGAGTATTTAAAAAAACTCCCAAAATTAAATCCCCCCGCTTTCTATACCCCGCGCCTTTCCCCGAGAGGTGCGCGGTATAGATGCCGAACCGCTAACCGCAGGAATCCGTTATGCGCTTTACGATAATAACGACTAAACCCGGCCAACAGCCGCCGCAGACTCATTGTGATTTCTTTCCGCCTGGCGGCACCATTGGTCGTGGTGTGGATAATAATCTGGTGCTACCGGATGACGATCGCACACTCTCCCGCCTGCAGGCGATTGTGCACATCACGGCAAATGGCGAATGTCGCCTGACCAACCGTGGCAATGTGACGCGCGTGTTACTCAACGATATTCCGCTGGAACGCGGACGTCAGGTTGAGCTGCAGGATGGAGACATACTGGGCATCGATGATTACCAATTGCTGGTCAGCGATCTCAACAGTGCGCAGCAGCCGCAGAGTGAAAGAGCCGTTCCGCGTCCTGAGCCGGTGCAGCCCGTAGCACCCGCTCGCGAACCGGCAGCGGAAAAAGCCAGCACCACCGCCGCCATTCCCAGCGAAATCTGGGACAGCCTGGCGAAAGAGTTTTCGATTTCGGACGATCTCTCTAAACGTAAAGCTGCGCCTGAGATGCCCGAAGCCCATCCGCTGACTGCGCCCGCTCGTCCTGACCGAAATCCGGAAGATCCGCTGGCTCAACTGATTAACGACGCGCCGCTGGATTATGGGCAGCAGCCAAAAAACAGCAGCCTGTTTGATGAAGGCGATGCGCTGTTCGGGCAGCAGAGTATTTTTGACGACCGGACGCCAAGCACGCTGTCTGCTCAGCAGAACACGGCGCCACCGCAGGCTGAAACGCCTGCCGCTGAACTTGATCCGCTGAGCCTGTTTGACGGCGAGAGCAGTACGGATGCGCGCAACCATGATGATCCGCTGGGTCTGATGATGGGCAACGCGGTGCCGCTGGCGCAGCCGGAGCTGACGACGCCGAAACCGGCCACGTTGCATGTGCCACCTCAACCGGTGGCAAAAAATAAGCCGATGGCCGCACATCCATCGGAGCAGGATCCCGCCAGCCTGAACGACACCGATCACTCACCGTTGTTCAGCTTCGACGAATCACAGCATGAGACTCACAGCCAGCCTCACCCTGAGGCACAGCAGCAGTCGCCGCTGATTGACGAGGCGCTGCCCGGCCAGTCTGACGCGGTAAATCCGCAGATCGATTACGGCGGAATTACGCTGCCCACGCCGCAGGCGGTACAGCGTACGCCATCCCCGACGCCGAAAGGGCGGTTGCGCATCGATCCCGTTGCTTCCGGTCGCCACCATGCCGCCGCTGCGCACCCGACGACACCCAGCGAAAGCAGCGGTGATGCCCTTAAAGGCGAACTGCTGGATGCGTTGCTGGAGGGAATGGGTCTGCGCGACCTGCAACCGACGCCGCAATTTGACCGTGAGCAGATGCTGCAATTCGGGCAGATGCTGAGCATGTTTTCGCAGGGTACGGTGGCGCTGCTCTCATCGCGTTCGATCCTCAAGCGCGGGGTGAAGGCAGACATGACGGTGATCCTCGACGACGCCAACAACCCGTTCAAGCTACTGCCTTCGGGCAAAACCGTCTTAATGCAGATGTTTGGCAGCCGGATGCCGGGCTTTATGCCGCCGCGTCAGGCTGTGCGTGATGCGCTGATCGATCTGCAGGCGCACCAGCTGGGCATGATCGCCGGTATCCGCGCCATCATCGCCTCAATGCTGCAATCCTTTAATCCGGAGCAGCTGGAGGAGGAAGCGCGTCAGGCGGGATCGGTGTCACGTATCGGCCTGCCGGGCAGCCGTAAAGCGGCGCTCTGGGAGCATTTTGTTGAGCGCTACGGCGAGACGGCAGGCGAGATCGAAGACGATTTCCACACCCTGTTCGGCGAAGCGTTCCTGCACGCCTATGACCTGGAAGTTAATCAGTACAAAGACTCACAAACCCACACGGATGACGCATGAATATCACTATTGCCTCGACGTCGAATCAGGGCGATCGCGCCAGTAATCAGGATCAGATCGGTGATGTCATCGGTAAGCGCTCGGCCTGCTTTGTGGTCTGCGACGGTGTGGCCGGATTTCCCGGCGGGGACATCGCGGCATCGATTGCCCGCAGCAGCCTGCTGCAGTCGTTTGATGGCGATGCGCATCTCAATGCGCAGTCGATTCGGAACTACGTCAATCAGGCGAATCACGCCATCCGCCAGCAGCAAAAAGCCAGCAGCGAACACAGCCGGATGGGCACTACGCTGGTCAGCCTGTTTATTGACCGCGACTACCATCTGGCCTGCTGGGCCCATGCAGGCGACAGCCGCCTCTATCTGTTCCGTCGCGGCTATCTCTATCTGGTCACCACCGACCACAGCCTGGTGCAGCAGATGAAAGATGCCGGACATCGCACCGAAGGCATCAACAGCAATCTGCTCTATTTTGCGCTGGGGATGGGGGATGAGCAGCGCGACGCCAGCTACAGCGAGGTGGTCGGGATTGAAGATGGCGACGCCTTTTTACTCTGCACCGATGGTTTCTGGCACGGTGTGACGCTGGAACAGATGCAGCAGTCGCTGCACATGGTGAATACGCCGGAAGAGTGGCTGACGCTGATGCAGCAAATCATCAGGAACGATCAGCCGGATCAGGGGCAGCAGGATAATTTCAGCGCGCTGGCCGTCTGGATTGGATCACCTCAGGACACCACCTTGCTGCACTCGCTCTCTGAAGCGGCGCAGTTCTTCCCTCTGCGAGATTGAGAACGCCAACATGAAATATGGATTACTGGGTCTGGCTGCGCTGCTGCTCAGCACGCAGGCTTATGCTGAAAACTATCGCATCGTACAGTCCCCGGCACAGAAACTGGATGTCTGGATTGATGACGTAAAAAACAATCAGCTGTCGAGCTGGTGTAACAGCACCATTAACCTGCGCATCGTCACCCTGGGTGAAAAAAACGCCGCGGTGTTGAAAGATTTTCTGCCCCGCGTTGCCGGACTGATGGCGTCGCAGTGTAAACCGCTGCAACAGTTGCACTGGCAACTGACCGATGCGCAGGGGAGTGAAATTGCTACTGGCAGCGCCGCCCGTGCGCAGCAGTGGAAAACCGTGGTGACGCCGCCCGCGACGCAGCCGGTCCAGCCGACGGCTACAGCGGTCCCCGCAGACGCACTACGCAACGCCGCTCAGGCCGACACGTCGCCGTGGCTGCAATTCAGTCTGCTGGACGGATGCCATTTCCGTACCTGGTGGCAGCACCCGGCACAGGGCAGCGCGCTGTTTGTTCCGGCAAATCAGGGGCTGATCTGCGGTTCGGATGGCTGGCTCAGCGGACACAGCCGACTGACGCAACAGGGTAACGGCGCACCTGCGGCAGTCGGCGTGACCTTCCTGCAGGGTTTTCCGGTGATGGGGTTGAGCAATCAGTCGCCCACTGCCGAACTACACATCACCACGGTCAACAGTGAACGCATGGTGCTGAGCAATGAAAAATCCCCGGATAGCTGGCTGATTCTGCCGTTCAGCAACCGCTTTAACGGCTGGCAGGCAACGCGTCAGGTGGTGGTGCAGATGCCCGTCAGCGAAGCCGCCGATCAGAGTGCGCTGCAGGCGCGTCTGCAGGAAGTCCGTAAAGTCTGGTCGCCGTGGATCAGTGGCGATGCCGCACTGAGCGTGCAGCTGGTGGAAAAACTGCATCCTGAACTGAAAGATCCCGCCGCTGCGGTTTACCGCACCCTTAACTGACGCAAAAGGAGTTTGCATGGAATCCTTACAACACCGTCTGGCCAGCGCCACCCTCGGCGAGACGCTCGCTGACGTGACCCGCCAGATTCAGGCAAATCCGGCGAATGCTGACCTGCGGGCCGCCTTTGTGCAGTTGCTCTGTCTTTCAGGCAACTGGGCGCGCGCGCAGACGCAGCTGCAATCCTGGCTGGCGTTAAGCCCGCAGGCGCAACCGACAGTTAATCTGCTGCAACAGGCGATCGCCGGTGAGCTGCAGCGTGACGCGGTGCTGCGTGGCCAGGCCGACCCGGTGCTGCCGGGCAGCGCCTGGCACTGGTGCAACACGCTGCTGGCCGCCTTACAGGCCGAAACGGCGGGTGATGTCGCGCGCGGCAGCACGCTGCGGGCTGAAGCGCTTGAGCTCGCGGCGGCCAATCCCGGCACCGCGACGCAGCAGGATCAGCCCACCGCATTCAGCTGGCTGATGGATGGCGACAGCCGTTTCGGGCCAGTGTGTGAAGTTATCAGTCAGGGCCGCTATTACTGGATCCCGTTTGCCGCCATTCGTGAGATGCAGTTTCAGGCACCCGCCAGCGTCACCGATCTGGTGTGGCGTCACACGCGTGTGCAGCTGGTTGATGGCAGTGAGCAGGTGTGCCAGATCCCGGCGCGCTATCCGCTGCTGGCGGCATCTGACGAACGTTTTCTGCGCGCCAGCGTCACCGAATGGCAGCCACTGGGTGAGGATCCGGACCAGTTCATCGGTCAGGGGCAGAAAATGTGGCTCAGCGACAGCGCGGAATTTTCGCTGCTGAGCCTGCAGCAGGTCGCGTTTGACAGCGTTGAGTCCGACGATGAGCCATGATTCAGGCGCGCAAAACGACGGCTATGCCCAGCTGCATGGCGGCTTTCGCGCGCGTAAAAAACGCGATGCGTTAACCGCCCGCGACAAGCTGCAATCCTCGCTGCTGGATCGCCTGACCGACAACGCGCCGGATAAACAGCAGGAAGCGGACAACAGCATGCTGATCACTCACAGCACGCTGCGCCGCCACGTACTGCGCGATCTGCAGTGGCTGTTCAACACCATCAACAATGAAGCGCAGCAGGATCTCAGCGGCTTTGACCAGGTGCAGCGCTCTGTCTGGAACTTCGGTGTGGCACCGCTGGCCGGGCAGAACGTCTCCGATATCGAATGGCAGGATATGCAGCGCAAAATGACCAACGCCATTCTGCACTTCGAGCCGCGCATCCTGCCGCAGGGTTTACAGGTGCGCTGCGTCAGCGATCTCGGCTCGCTCAGCCTGCACAACGTGCTGTCGATTGAGATCAAAGGGCGGCTCTGGTGCGTGCCTTATCCGCTGGCGTTTCTGTTCCGCACTCAGGTTGATCTGGAGAGCGGCCATTTCGAACTACAGGATGCAGGGTAATCATGGACAGCAATCTGCTCGACTATTACAACCGTGAACTGGCCTACCTGCGTGAGATGGGGGCCGAGTTCGCTGCGCGCTACCCTAAAGTGGCAGGACGTCTTGGCATGCGCGGCATTGACGTGGCGGACCCCTATGTCGAGCGACTGATGGAAGGTTTTGCCTTCCTGACGTCGCGCGTGCAGCTGAAGATGGATGCGGAGTTTCCGCGTTTCTCGCAGCGTCTGCTGGAGATGATTGCGCCATCCTATCTCTCGCCAACGCCGTCAATGGCGATCGCTCAGCTGACGCCGGACAGCCGCAAAGGCGACATCACCCAGGGCTTTCGCGTGCCGCGCGGCACCATGATGGAGAGCCAGAACCTGAAAAAAACCGGCGTGACCTGCAGCTACACCACCGCGCACGATGTGGTACTGCATCCGCTGCGCATCAGTGAAGCCAGTCTCGGCGGCGTGCCCGGCGATCTGCCCTCTGGCGAGCTGAAACTCGGCGGTCTGGGCGCGGTCAGTGCGCTGCGTATCCGCATCAGCTGCGAAGGGATCTCCTCGCTGAGTCAGCTTAGCGTGGACGATCTGATGCTGTTTCTCAGCGGCCCGGATATCCAGGCACTGAAACTGCTGGAGTTGCTGATGCAGCACCGGGTGGGCATCGTGCTGCAGTCGGTTGAGAAGCGTCCGCAGCGTCAGGTGCTGACAGATGACGCGTTACAGCAGCAGGGCTTTGCGCCGGAGCAGGCGCTGCTGCCGGACGATCTGCGCAACTTTGACGGCTATCGTCTGTTGCAGGAGTATTTCGCCTTTCCGGCGCGCTTCCAGTTTATCAGCCTGAGCCAGCTGGCCCCGTTTCTGCGCCGCTGCGACAATGCCATGGCGTTCGACATCATCATTCTGCTCGACAAAGCGGACAGCGCACTGGAAAGCGTGGTTGATCACAGCCATCTGGCGCTGCACTGCACGCCTGTCATCAATCTGTTTCCGAAAACCGCCGAGCGCCTGAAGGTCAGCGACAGCCAGCATGAATATCATCTGGTGGTAGATAACATCCGTCCGCTGGATTATGAGGTGCACTCGGTGCAGCGGCTGTTCGCTACGGTAGAGGGCAAGCGCGAAGAGCAGGTTTTCCGTCCGTTCTGGAGCACCTTCAGCGGTGACCAGGGCGATTACGGTGCCTATTTTTCACTGCGCCGCGAACAGCGCACGCTGTCCGAGCAGGCGCAGCGCTACGGCACGCGCACCGGTTACATCGGCTCAGAAGTCTTTCTGTCGCTGGTGGATGAGCATCACGCGCCGTGGCACGACGAGGTGCGCTATCTCTCCGCCGACGTGATGTGCACCAGTCGCGATCTGCCGCTGATGCTGCAGCAGGATCAGGGTAACTTCGTGATGCCGGACTCCATTCCGGTATCGGAGCTGAAGCTGTGCAAAGGGCCGACGCCTCCGCGTCCGGCGCTGGCCGAGGGACTTTCCGCGTGGCGGCTGATCAGCCATCTGCAGATGAACTACCTCAGCCTGATGGACAGCAGCGACGGAGAAGGCGCGGCGGCGCTGCGTCAGCTGCTGAGCCTCTACGCCAACCTGGCGGAAGCGCCGGTCGCCCGTCAGATTGACGGCATCCGCCACTGCACGCTCAGCGCGGTCAACCGCCGCGTGCCGGAGCCGGGCCCGGTGGTATTTGCGCGCGGCGTCAGCATCACGCTGGAAGTGGATGAGCAGGCGTTTTCGGGGGCCAGCCCGTGGCTGTTCGGCAGCGTGCTGGAGCGGGTCTGTGGCCGCCTCGTGGCGCTCAACAGCTTCACGGAGTTCACCCTGAACAGCCAGCAGCGTGGAGAAGTGGGCTACTGGCCGCCGCGCATGGGCCGGAAAGCGCTGATATGAGTGGCGAAAAGGTGATTTCGCTGCCCCGGCTCACCCGTCTGCCGGATGATTTCTGGCAGCGGGTGATGGCCGCGCCGTGGCGCTACGATCTGTTCCAGCTGCTGCGGCGGCTGGATGCGCAGGGCGGTCAGCGCTATCCGCTGGGCCGTGCGCCGCTGCCGAAGTTCGAATCGGTGCGCATCGGTCAGACACCGTCACTGGCGTTTGCGCCCGCCACCGTCGCCAGCGCCACGCCGCGTGACGAGGCGGGACGTCATGAGCTCTCCATCTACAGCTTCGGCCTGTTTGGCCCCAACGGCCCGCTGCCGACCCATCTGACCGAATATGTGCATGAACGTATCGTGCATCATCAGGATCACAGCCTCTCGGCGTTTGCTGACCTGTTTCACCATCGCGCCACGCTGCTTTTTTATCGTGCCTGGGCCGATGCGCAGCCGACCGTGTCGCTGGATCGCCCCGACGACAGTCGCTTTCTGAACTATCTCGCCTGCCTGGCGGGCATCGGTTTACCGGCCCAGCAGCAGGCCAGCTCGCTCAGCCTCCATGCCCGACTGATGCTGGTGGGCCACCTCAGCCGCCACGGCCACGATGCCGAAGGGCTGGTGCGCATTCTGCGCCACTACTTTGGTGTGCCGGTCAGGCTGACGCAGAACCTGCCGCACTGGCTGACGCTGGACAGCCGCGATCAGGCCCGACTGGGCGCGGGACGCCATATGCCCCGGCTGGGCGCTTCTGCATTTCTCGGCGTGGCGGTGCGCGATGTGCAGCACCGTTTTCGCCTGCACCTGGGACCGCTCAGCGCCGCGCAGTATGCCCGTTTTCTGCCGGATGCCCCCGGCGCGCGTGAAGTACGCGACTGGGTGCGTCACTACCTGGGCATTGAAATGCAGTGGGATCTCAGCCTGATCCTGGCCGCTGACGAGGTACAGGGTGTGACGCTGGGTGGAACTGCCCGACTCGGCTATACCAGCTGGCTGGGGCTCGCGCCGCAGCCGCAAGATCGTGAAGATTTTATGTTTGAGGTTGAGGCTGCTTCGCGCTAGCCCAGCCGCTTTCCCTGTTACACAGCCTGCGTCTTTCATTGAAGAGAGCCCCCTATGTCAGAAATCAGCCGTGCCGTGCTATTCGGCAAACTGGATACGCTGTTATTTACCTCGCTGGAAAGCGCCACCGCCTTTTGCAAACTGCGCGGCAATCCCTATGTCGAGCTGGTGCACTGGCTGCATCAGCTGATGCAGCAGCAGGATGGTGACTTACAGCAGGTCATCACACATTTTTCACTGGATGAAAAGGCCCTGACTCAGGATATCGTTGCCGCGCTGGATCGCCTGCCGCGCGGTGCCAGTGCGGTCTCCGACCTCTCCGAGCATATCGACAGCGCCGTTGAACGGGCGTGGGTTTACGCCTCGCTGAAATATGGCGCGACCCGCATTCGCGGCGGCCATCTGCTTATCGGCATGCTGAAAACCTTCAACCTGGCCAGCGTGCTGAAAGGCATCTCCGGTCAGTTCAGCCGCGTCAACGCCGATGCGCTGCTGGCGGAGTTCGACACGCTGCTCAGCAACAGCAAGGAAGCACAGCAGGTGCTGAGCGCACCGGCGGATGCTGGCGGCGCACCGCCCGCCGCCAGTGGCAGTACGCTGGCACAATATGCGCAGGACCTGACGGCGCGTGCCCGTGAAGGCCGCATTGATCCGGTAACCGGACGTGACGACGAAATCCGCCAGATTGTCGATATCCTGATGCGTCGCCGCCAGAACAACCCGTTGCTGACCGGCGAAGCGGGCGTCGGCAAAACCGCGGTGGTCGAAGGCCTTGCGCTGCGTATCGCGGCGGGCGATGTGCCTGCGCCGCTGCGCGATGTGCAGCTCTGGCTGCTGGACATCGGCATGCTGCAGGCGGGTGCCGGCATGAAAGGGGAGTTTGAAGCGCGACTGCAGGCGCTGATCAATGAGGTGCAGTCCAGCCCGACGCCGATTGTGCTGTTTGTTGATGAGATCCACACCCTGGTCGGGGCAGGCGGTCAGCAGGGCACCGGTGATGCCGCCAACCTGCTGAAACCGGCGCTGGCACGTGGACAGCTGCGCACCATCGGCGCGACCACCTGGGCGGAATACAAAAAGTACATTGAGAAAGATCCGGCGCTGACCCGTCGCTTCCAGACCGTGCAGGTGCAGGAGCCGGATGAAGCCAAAGCGATTCTGATGCTGCGCAGCACCGTCAGCGCACTTGAGAAACATCATCGGGTGCTGTTGCTGGATGATGCGGTCAGTGCGGCGGTGAAACTGTCGCATCGCTACATTCCGGCGCGCCAGCTGCCTGACAAAGCGGTGGCGCTGCTGGATACCGCCTGCGCCCGCGTGGCAGTTAGCCAGGGCGCGCAGCCCGCGGCGCTGGAAGATTGTCTTCACCGTCTGGCGGCGCTGGAGATTGAAGCGGAGATCATCGAACGTGAAATCCGGGTGGGCCTGGGCGACGCCACCCGCCAGCAGGCGATTGCAGCGCAGCGCACTGCGCTGGAAGCCGAGCGGGAAGCGCTGCAACAGCGCTGGCTGCAGGAGCGCGAACTGGTCGAGACACTGATTGCGTTGCGCGCCCGCTGTGTGACAGAAGAGGATGCGGCGCTGCGTGAACAGCGTGATGCGACGCAGCAGCAGCTTATTGCGCTGCAGGGCGACACGCCGCTGCTGTTTGCCGCCGTCGATGCGGGCGTGGTGGCTGCCGTGGTGTCGGACTGGACCGGCATTCCGCTGGGCAGAATGGTGAAGAATGAGATCGACGCGGTGCTGAATCTGGCCGACACCCTGAACCAGCGGGTCATCGGCCAGCGTCACGGTCTGGATCTGATCGCCAGACGGGTACGCACCTCGCGCGCGCGCCTTGATAATCCCAACAAGCCGGTCGGTGTGTTTATGCTGTGCGGGCCTTCCGGTGTCGGCAAAACCGAAACCGCGCTGGCGCTGGCCGAGTCGCTGTACGGCGGCGAGCAGAACATCATCACCATCAACATGAGTGAGTTTCAGGAGGCGCACACCGTCTCGACGCTGAAAGGGGCACCGCCGGGCTACGTCGGCTACGGCGAGGGCGGCGTGCTGACCGAAGCCGTTCGCCGTCGCCCCTACAGCGTGGTACTGCTGGATGAGATTGAGAAAGCCCATCCGGATGTGCATGAACTCTTCTTCCAGGTGTTTGATAAAGGCTGGATGGAGGATGGCGAAGGCCGGCACATCGATTTCCGCAACACCATCATCATTCTGACCTCCAATGTCGGCACGCAGTTAATCAGCGCGATGTGTGCCGATCCTGAACTGATGCCCGATCCCGATGCTCTGAGCACCGCGCTGCGTAAGCCGCTGCTGGAGGTGTTCCCGCCTGCGCTGTTGGGCCGCCTGCTGGTGGTGCCTTACTACCCGCTCAGCGACGCGATGCTGGCGGAGATTGTGCGGCTGCAGCTGGCGCGCATTGTGCGTCGTCTGGATGATAACCACGGCATTGAAGCGCAGATCGACGAGTCGGTGGTGAGCCAGATCGTGCAGCGCTGCACCGAAGTCGAGTCGGGCGGTCGCATGGTGGATGCCATCCTTACCAACACGCTGTTGCCACAGATGAGCCAGATCCTGCTGAGCGCCCACGCCCGTGATGAACGCTATCGCCGCGTCGATGTGCGTTGTGAGCAGGGTGAATTTGTCTGCCAGTTCGCGGTTTAAAGCCTGGCTATCAGAGAGTAATCGAATATGTCGGAACATGATCAACCCCTGAATGTCCCCAACGCCTTGCCGCTGGGTTACCGCTTCAATGAGTTTGAAATCAAAGAGGTCATCGGCGGTGGCGGCTTTGGCATCGTCTATCGCGCCTGGGATCACCAGCTTGAGCGTGATATCGCGATCAAAGAGTTTATGCCCGCCTCACTGGCAGTGCGCAGCGATGATCTGAATCTGGTGCTGCGCAGCGAACGGTTCAGCAAAACCTTTCACGCCGGACTAAACAGCTTTATTCAGGAGGCGCGTCTGCTGGCGCGCTTTAATCATCCGAACCTGCTGCATGTGCTGCGTTTCTGGGTGCAGAACGACACCGCCTACATGGGCACGGTGTTCTACAGCGGCACCACACTCTCGAACTTCAGCGAACGTAATCCGCAGTCGGTAAATGAGGCCTGGATCCGTCGCATGTTGCCACCGCTGCTGGGCGCGATCAAAACCATCCATGAAGCGGGTTATCTGCATCGCGATATCTCGCTGGATAACGTCCAGATCCAGAGCAGTGGCGAGCCGATCCTGCTGGACTTCGGGTCGGCGCGTAAAACTATCGGCAATCTGTCGGATGAGAGCGAGACCATGCTGCGTCCCGGCTATGCGCCGATTGAGCAGTACAGCGACAACGACGAGAGCGAGCAGGGCGCGTGGACCGATATTTACGCGCTGGGCGCGGTGCTGCATACCCTGATCACCGGTGCGCCACCGCCAGTCAGCGTGGTGCGCAGCATCGAAGATAACTACCAGCCGCTGGTACAGCGTCGTCTGGCGGGCTACTCGACAGCACTACTCAGCGCCGTCGATCGCGCGCTGGCGCTGAAACCGGAAGATCGTCCGCAGAGCATTGATGATTTTGCTGCGCTGATGGCGCTGCCGGAACGCGAACCGGAACCGCTGCTCAGCGCAAAAATGAGCGGACCGGGCACCATGCTGGTGCCGATTGAAGAAGAAGAGGAGGTGATCAAACCCGCCTCTAAACTGAAAACGCTGCTGGGACACCGCTTTGCACTGCCGGGCCTGGTTGCCGCTGGCGTGCTGGTCGGCCTGGGCGCCGGTCTGCTGATGTCACGCGGTAACGAACAGACACCGCCGGCTGAGACCGCGCAAAACAGCGCACCTGCCGCCACCGTCGCGCCGGTTAACCAGCCGGTTGCTGCGCCTCCGACTCAGACTGAGGCCCCGCCGGATACCGTTGCCAGCGCACCGGCTCAGACTGCTGAGCCGGTGCAGACCGCCGCACGTGAACCCGATCCACAACCGGCACCACCACCCGCGCCGGTCGCCCAGGTCTATATCCGTCTGCAGCAGGGTGAACGCGTTCAGGTGAACGGTCAGCCGCAGGCGCTGGTGCCGGCGGTGAATGGCTTCGCCACGCTGCAACTGGCGCCGGGCAACTACACCTTCGCCATCAGCGGCCAGAGTGGCACCCGCGAACAAACGCTGAACATCAGTGAAGAAGGTGTCTGGTTGCTCGATCCACACAGTTAATAGTCAGGGATTACTTATGTTCTCACGCATTACTGCACAGCTGCCGGCGGACGGCCTGCTGTTCCATACGCTTAAGGGGACCGAGACGCTGTCCCGTCCGTTTGTGCTCACCGCTGAACTGCTGGCCACCGACGCGCGCATCGACCGCCACGCCCTGCTGGGGAAGCCGGTGACGTTTACGCTGCCGACCGACGGGCTGATGAACGCGCTGAGCCCGCGCTACCTCAACGGCAAAATCACCCGGGTGGCGGTGCGCAGCCAGGAGCTGAGCGGCACCCGCTACGCGGTCTATGAGCTGACGGTTGAGCCGGACCTGTGGCCGATGAAGCGCGACCGCAACCTGCGCATCTTCCAGAGCCAGACGGTGCCGCAGATTGTGCAGACGCTGCTGAAGGAGTACGGGGTCAATGTGGAGACGCGCCTGGCGGGCAGCTACCGGGTGTGGGAGTACTGCGTGCAGTATCAGGAGAGCAGCCTGGACTTTATCAGCCGCCTGATGGAGCTGGAGGGGATTTACTACTTCTTCCGCCACGAGTCGGACAAACACACGCTGGTGCTGTGCGACGCGCCGGACCAGCATCAGGCGTTTCCGGGCTATGAGACCATTGCCTATCACGTCACCCCGTCGGGCGGCGTCGTCACTGAAGAGGGCATCAGCCAGTGGTCGCTGGCGGAGAGCGTGACGCCGGGCATCTACAGCACCGACGACTATGACTTCCGCAAGCCGAACGCCTGGATGCTGCAGGCGCGGCAGAACCCGGCGTCGCCGGTGCCGGGCTCGGTGGACGTTTACGACTGGCCGGGCCATTTTGTCGACCACAGCCACGGCGAGTCCTACGCGCGCATCCGTCAGGAGGTGTGGCAGGCCGAGCACCACAGCGTCAGCGGGTCTGGCACGGCCACCGGCATCGCGCCGGGCTTTACCTTCTCCATCATCAACGCGCCGCACTTCAGCGACAACGGCGAGTATCTGGTGACCTCGGCGACCTATGACTTTGCCGAAAACAGTTACGCCAGCGGCGACACCGGCGACAGCCGTCACAACATCCACTTCACGGTGCTGCCGTCGTCAGTGACCTACCGCACGCCGCCCGAAACGGCGTGGCCGAAAACGCACGGCCCGCAGACGGCGAAGGTGGTGGGACCCAAAGGCGAGTCGATCTGGACCGACCGCTACGGCCGGGTAAAGGTGAAGTTTCACTGGGACCGGCTGGCGAAGGGCGATGACACCAGCTCCTGCTGGGTGCGCGTCTCCAGCGCCTGGGCGGGCCAGGGATTTGGCGGGGTGCAGATCCCGCGAGTGAACGACGAAGTGGTGGTGGACTTCATCAACGGCGATCCGGACCGTCCGCTGATCATCGGCCGGGTTTACAACGAGGCAAGCATGCCGCCGTGGGCGCTGCCGGCGGCGGCGACGCAGATGGGCTTTCTGAGCCGGTCGAAGGATGGCACGGCGGACACCGCGAATGCGTTAAGGTTTGAGGATAAGTCGGGTGAGGAACATCTGTGGATTCAGGCGCAGAAGAACATGGATACGCATGTTAAAAATGACGCCAGCCATTCAGTCGCCAACAATCACAGCCATTACGCGGGCGGCAATGAGCTCTATCGTGTCGAAACCAACCGTGTCCACGGTGTAAAAGGGGGCGAAGAGCGGCTGACCGGTAAGGGCAAACTCGATGCGGTGGTCGATACCTATGTAGTGGGTTCGGGCACCAAACTTCGCCTTGAATGCGGAGAGAGTGCTATCGAACTTAATGCGAACGGTCAGATTAATATTGTGGGCAAGGGGTTCAATATTTTCGTGCAGGGCGATGGTCACATCACCACCTCTGGCGGCAAACTGAACCTGAACACGGATGGCGCGAAGCCGGGCACAAGCGCACCGGGCTCCAGTCATAAACAGAATATCAGCCAGGCCGTAGAGAATCTGTTCCCGCCGAAGCAGAAAGGACAGGCAGCTCCGGCTGCGCCAAAAGCTGCGGCGGCACCGGCGAAAGGGGCGGCTGCGCCGTTAAAACAAACCGCTAATTCGGATGACGCTAAGAAACTTGATGACAGTGTTGTTCGATCAATTATGAAGTCAGAAGGAGCGGGTGGTGAACAGGGCGGTGTTCCGGAAATGTACGGTTTCAGAAAAGGATTTGGGCCTGCATATAAAGATATCGCAGCCGCCAGGAAGAAGTATGGTCAGGGGAGTGATGAAGAATTTGAGGTGGTGTCAAAATATATGAACCAGACAGCCCAAAAAGCCGGGGCGCTTAATTTTAGTGATCCAGGAAAACAAGCAGCCGTTATGTCATTAGCACACATGAGAGGAGTGGGAGGTGCTCAGGCTATACTCAATTCTATGAGTGGTGATGATATCGTCAAATCTTCACAACTCACTGAAAAATCTATTGACTATGTTGAAAAAATGGGTTCTTCTGAATTCCAAAATGACCTTGTCAGCGCCAGATTGAATTATGACAAGGCTATATATGGTTCAACCACTACGGTGAAAAATGGTGTTTCATATAACTGGTGGGATCATTATTCAACCGGTTTGACTAAGCGCTATACCAATGAAGCTGCTGAATTTTTGAAGTTTTCAGGTGAATGAAATGAATCTATTTATTAAGTTATTTTTTCTGGTCGTTTTTACAGGTGGTTCAATAGGTGTTGCAACAGCATCGGATACCCAGACGGCTTATTCTCAGTATAATAACCTGAATAGTGTTTCAGCTATTTTTAATGACCAGAAAGTCGTTTCCAGTTTAAAATCTGTTTTAGGCAGCGAGTACAGTGACTTTAGCCAGAATTTTGATGTATTTGGCGAGCCTCACAAAACAGCTAAGGGGGGTATATTTGTCGAGGGCTGGTTAAAAGATCTTTATCTTGAGCAGGCTTCAGCATTTGTTATACAGCCTGACGGTAAAGTGTATGCTGCATGGATGCTGCCTGAAGATAATAAAATACATTATGTAAGCAATGATCTTGCAAATAATAAAATGCAGGAAGATATTGTGAGTTGGGCAAAGCGTTTTGATAAAGAACAGTCAGTTACTCCTGCTAAAAACCAAAAAGAAATGCAAAGCAATAGCGAGAAAGTTTTCGAGACGGAAAAATTCAAAATCAGAATAACGTCGCTTTGCCCTGTGGGTTCGGAGTGTAATGACGTTAGTTATGAGGGTGTAAGGAAATCAGATGGGGCAGTTGTCAGATTAAAAGGCAAAGCCATGAAAAGTGATTGTGGTCAAGCATCCTGCCCGGTGTTGAGTTATAAATTCCGTAATCATGATGCAACCTATATTATCAATAATGTAATTAGTAATCTTACTGTTGTTGTTAATAATAAAATCGTACTATCTGAAGACGGAAAGTGGAAGAGTGATTCCAACTAATTAAATCTCTGCATGACAGTGCGTCATTTTTGTGCGCTGTCATGTAAACCATTTTTGTCAGCATTATATTTTTTCCTTTCCTCAGGTTTTTATCCTGCATTGCCAGGGCTGAATCCAGTAAATAATCGTCAGGACCCGCCCTTAACATGGTGACATTTCCGTTTGGTCGTATATTCGGTAAAGGTGAAAAAACCTCCACTACCAATCAACTTTACGAAGATTACTATGGGGGCTGGTATGATAAAAATTATCCGACAAAGTAAGGTGTTTATTTTATTAATGGCTGGTTTCATGTTAAGCGGAATAGTGGAAGCGAAGATGCAAAAAGAAGATATATGGGGTTTTGTTACAAAAATGAGTACCTCCATAAAGAATCTATCTGTGGAACGTATTCATCACGTACCACTGGCGTTTACATTAAAAAGTCAAAATGAGTACATTAATTTCTATCAGGCTAATCCTGTAAAACTACAAGATGCTTCGGAGATTACGGATATTGAATTGCGTTTAAGTAAAACATCTGATGGCATGCCCCCTTTCCTTAGCTTTATTCCTCATGGGAAATGCCTCTCGCTCGATGATGTCAAAAAGCACTATCAGAGTGTTAAGTTAACCGATTATCCTCGGGGGCAGTCTGAAAACGAAGTGACCAGCTATACATCATCCCCAGATATTAATGGACAGGTCATCACGTTTTCATTTTCTGCCAAAAACCCTGATTGCCTGAATAAAATTATTATTACTGCCGATGAGTAAAAGAACGTGATGTTGAATCCATTGCCTCATATTTGAGGCCCTTATGCCTTTACTCCGATAAAAACACAATGATTGTAAATCGTTTTTTCACCAGCCTTATATTTGTGTCTGTTCTCATGGTTTTATCCTGCATTGCCAGGGCCGAATCCAGCACGGAATCGTCTGTTCCTGCCCTTAACGAGGGCGATTTTTCCGTTCTGCTAAACGACTATGCTTTCACTCCCGGAGACACATGGAGCAATGAAAGCTTCGTACGGGCTGGTAAGGCTCTGAGTTCAGTTCTGGCCGGAGAAGTGGCTATCAATAACCAGCAGTACAACTACTTCCAGCATAGCTATGACGGCTTTGAGTTGTTCAGCGCGGCGGCGGTGGGAGATGCCAGCCACACGGTTCTGGCTGAGATCCTACTGGAAAATGCCAATGTGCCGACGTCCCGAAATATAAAGGTAGGCGATAGCCTGGAACAGGTTCAGCAAGCCTATGGACCCGGAAAAGAAGATAACAGTGATAATCAGCACTGGCTTGTCTACCCGTCTGGCGGGAAACAGTTGATGTTTCAGATTGACCAGGGAAAGGTCAGTTGCATCATGTTGAAAACAGACATGGGGGCAGAGCAAAGCGAAATCAGCGCTGACCAGGCTATCAGCGCTGCAACCGAAGCAATTCATACCTGGCAACTGACCACCCTCGATGAGAAATGCCTGCGATACGATCTTGACGACAGCAGTGATGAAAGTTTCTTTGTTATTACGGTTCGTGAAGATAATCACGACGCCAGTTGCGGTGGCGATCCTGATATTACGCATCGACTTTTCGACATTAAAGTTGCGCGTGATAATACACAGATACTCACTAATGCCGATAACGTTGATGGCGAATATCATAGCCTTATTCCACCCGCCACAAACAATTAATAAAACGGATACCCAATATGCATTACCAATTCAATGAGGGCGCCTTTGCGCTTTTTCCTGCTGCCTGGCAGGACACCACCATGAATATTCTCCGCGATGAAGCCAGTGGGCTGGCATGGGTTGTGAGCCGTGGCGTTATTTCTGAGGGCAGTGATGCTGAAAAAGAGTTCCAGCGTCAGTGGGACACATTGCGGAGTCAGATGGGCCATATCCAGCAGACTGAATTTGTACGTTTGATGGCAGGTGTGGATAACACATTACACGCGGTAGAAGTTGAAACCGTATTTGACCGTAACGGGCAGGCAGTGTGGCAGAAACAGCTGGCTACACAGGTGCCTGATTCGAACATCTTAATGATTTTTACGCTCTCAGCCATGCGTCCATTCAATGAAGAGGATGGACAGCGCTGGAGTGCATTTAAACAAAGCCTGAGTCTGAACAATCCACGGAAAGCATAACCTATGGATAACCCTGCTGCCCGCGTGGGCGACGAGATCATTCACTCCAGCATTTTCGCTGATATCACAAGCATTGTTGCGGAAGGTGCGGCCTATGCCGTCATTGGTGCCGCAGTGGGTGCTGCTATCGTCTCGGCAGCGCCTCTGCTGGGCACAGGGGCGGCAGCGGCGAGTGTAGCAGCCGTGGGTAACAGTTGCCTGCTCAGCGGTATTCTGGGTGGTGTACTGGCCAATGCCGTTGGTCTGTCACAAGAGATCAGCAAAGCGGCCGATGGGCTGGGAAACATGATATTCCCGCCGTCACCTGCCGGAGTAATCGCCACTGGATCAGTGAATGTCTACGTTAATGGTCTTTTAGCCGCACGCGCGGCCGGGATGCTCACGCCCGGCGAGACACCGCCACCGGAACCACAATCGCCGCAGAGCTTCGCCGACTATGGCGGCATGTTGCTCTCTGCGGTCGGCCAGTTTGGCAGTGCAATGTGGCAGCCCACGGTAGCCTCCGCCGATGCGGGCACCTCTCCGCTGGAGCAGGACAAAGTGGCCTGTGAAAAACACAGCGCACCGCAATATCTGGCTCAGGGATCGAAAAGCGTCTTTATCAATGGCCAGCCTGCAGTGCGCGCAAAGGATAAAACCACCTGTGACGCCACCGTGAGCGACGATGTTTCCCCCAATGTCATCATTGGTGGTGAAACCGTCACGGTCAGAGAGATCAAAAGTGGCAAGGTGCCAGGTCTGGCCGTGATGATGATCGGCCTTTCCCTCATCCGTGGTCGCCCCAGTCAGATCATCAAAAACATGCCCTGCGCGCTGGCCGGTGCCGTGGGCGGTATGGCGGCGGACATGGCTATCAATGCGGCCTTCTCGTCGCTGTTTCCGGTTCATGCGGCGACCGGCGTCAAAGTCCTTAATGATGATGCCGAGCGCGATTTTTCCCTTCCAGGACGTTTCCCGCTCAGTTTTCAGCGCAGCTATAACAGTCTGACTCAGCGCGCTGGCTTGTTTGGTCAGGGTTGGGCCACGGTGTTTGACAGCTACCTGACGCTGGAAGGGAATCGGGCGACCTGGTTTGATGACAACGGGCGCGAACTGAGTTTTGACGTTCCCGGTGACAAAGAGGTGCTTTACAGCATCAGCGAAGGGCTGATGGTGCGCCGCAACGAGTCTGGCGATATCGCCATTGCCGATGATGACGGTGCGGTATGGCGTCTTTACAGGCGCACGGCCGCTGATCCGCAGGTGCTGCGGCTGGCTTCACTGAGCGACGAGTACGGTAATGCGCTGGAGATGGGCTGGGATGAACAGGCCCGCCTGGTACGTATCCATGACGCGCCGCTGGCGATTGACGTCACGCTGCACTACGACGACAAACAGCACGCGCGGCGTCCGACATCAGCCAGCCATTTTGATGGCGATCAGCACTGGCCTCTCATGCGCTGGACCTACAATGATCGGGGCCAGCTTGCCAGCGTTACTGATGCCGCAGGCGTTGTCTCACGACGCTTCCGTTACAACGACGATGGATTGATGGTCTGGCACCAACTGCCGGGCGGGCTGGAGAGTGAATATCGCTGGCAGAAGCTGGATCACTGGCGCGTTGTAGAAAACCGCACCAACAGCGGTGATGGCTGCCACATGCATTACGATCTTGAGGCGGGCATCACCCGCGTGTCGACCTATGACGGTCAGCAGCGCGAACACCACTGGAATGCCGCGGGACTCATCACCTGTTTTATCGACGAGCGCGGCGAGAAGTGGCGTTATGAGTGGGATGAAAACGAACTCCTGACGCGTCGCATCGATCCGCTGGGCAACGCGGTGAGCTTCACCTATGACGATCTGGGCAACCGTGTTGAAGAGAAGGATGCTGACGGTGGTGTGCAGGCGGTGCAGTGGCTGTCACACCGTTCGTTGCCCACGGTTGTTGCCGGAGCAGATGGTTCCACAACGAAATACTATTACGATCCCCATCACGGCCTTGAACGTGTTGTTGATGCGCTCGGGCAAAGCACGCTCTATCAGCGGGATGAGTTCGGACTGGTTGTCGAAGAGACTGACGCAGCAGGTAATAGCTACCGCCGTGAGTTTAATGATGCCGGCCAGGTTATCCGTGAAACCGACTGTTCAGGGCTGACCACGCGCTACCGTTATCATCCCCTGGGCTGGCTCAGCTGTGTCATCGCGCCGGATGGTGAAGAAACCCGTTATCACTATGATGCAGCAGGCCGTCCTCTTCAGCTGGAACGTGCAGAAGGATGGGAAGAGCGGTTGCACTGGAGTGAAAACGGACTGCCGCTGGCCTATGAATCGGCTGATGGCAAGCGCAGTGAATTCCGTTACGACAATGTCGGGCGATTGATCGCCAACCGTAATGCGCAGGGTGAGACGGTTCAGCGAAGCTGGGACAGCCGTGGCCGGTTGACGGCGCTGCAAAATGAGAACGGAGAACAGTATCAGTTCGAGTGGGGCGCAGATTCTCTGTTGCTGGCCCAGGTCGGGCTGGATGGTGTTGCCACACGATATGACTATGATGCGGCGGGCCGCACGGTATCACGCACCTTTGCCGCCGGACATCCTCAGTCCATTACCCATCGCTATCACTGGAGCCGTGCGGGGCAACTGCTGGAGCGGACCACGCCGGAAGGCCAGACGCGCTATCACTACAGCGGTGGGGGGCAACTGGGCAAAGTGTCGCAGCATTTGCCGCTGTCTGACACCGAGTGGAGCCAGCAGGCCGAGCAGGAGATTAACTTTAAGTACGATGCGCTGGGCCGCATCGTTGCTGAGCAGGGGGAGCAGGGCGAACTGGCCTGGGAGTATGACGCGCTGGGCAACTGCACTGCCCTGACGCTGCCGGATGGCCGCAACCTGAAGCAGCTTTATTACGGTAGCGGCCATTTACTGAGCATCGCGCTGGACAACCTGCCGGTCACCGAGTTTACCCGTGACACGCTGCATCGGGAACTGAGCCGGACGCAGGGCGGCCTGACCATGCGCAGTGAATACGATCGCTTAGGCAGACTGCGCCGCCGCGACGTGTTTAAGGGGGACGCACAGCGACCTGCACCGCGCGTCTGGTCCCGCCGGCGCGACTTCGATTATGGCAACAACCTGATCCGTGAAGAGCGCGACGATAATCCGTTCAGCCAGACATTATGGAACTACGATAACGCCGGGCGGCTGTTGTCTCAGGACGGTGCGCAGCCGGGTAATGAACAGTGGCGCTGGGATGGCGCAGGCAACCCGCTGGATCGCCATAGTGCCGCTCATGTCATGCATAACCGCGTCACCGAACTGAACGGTATCCGCTGGCAGTACGATATTCATGGCCGTACCACTGAGAAAGATGACGGGCACACCCGCTGGCGTTATCGCTATGATGGTGAGCATCGCCTGACGGATGTGATCAGCGAGCCGCGGGACCGCAATAAGCCGCGCACTAAGGTGAGTTTCCGCTACGATCCGCTGGGACGCCGCATCAGTAAAACCAGCCAGCAGCTGTTACAGGGCAGGCCGTCGGGCAACGCCGTCACGACGCGCTTTGTATGGGAAGGCTACCGCCTGCTGCAGGAAATCCACGACGGGATCCCGCTGACCTATGTTTACAGCGACAGCCAGAGCTATGAGCCGCTGGCGCGTATTGATGGTGTGGAAAGCCCGGAGATTTACTGGTTCCATAATGCGGCCAACGGAATGCCGGAGCTGCTGACTGACGGTGAAGGGCAAAAAGCCTGGGAAGGGATCAACAGTCCTTGGGGCAAACTGCTGCGTGAATCCAGCCAGCGGATGCCGGTCGTTCAGCAGAACCTGCGTATGCAGGGCCAGTACCTGGACCGGGAAACCGGACTGCACTACAATCTGTTTCGTTATTATGACCCGGACAGCGGACGGTTTACCCAGCAGGACCCGATAGGGCTGGCGGGCGGGATCAACCTTTACCAGTATGCGCCGAACGCGCTGGGTTGGGTGGATCCTTGGGGGCTGACAGCATGTGGTGATAAACCAACAAAGCGGTTACCCGAGGCTGAGCAAGGGCAATATAATTACAGAGGGATACATAAAGGTCATCCTGAATGGGATAATGCTTTGAAAGGTAAGGTTGTACCGGGTAATGTAAATTCTAAAATATCTCCTGAAGAGCATAACTTCGGCGGTGTGTCTGGAGATAGTCCATTTACTTCATGGACTGATGATCCTGCTGTTGCGCGAGGGTTCGCTGGTGCAGAGGGTGTTGTGCTCAGAGTTAAAACGGGAGCACCTAAACCAGGTGATGCCTGGTCGTGGGAATATTCCTTTGATGAATGGATGGAGCGAGAGATATTAATGAAAGGAGTTCGGTTTGGTGATGTGGAGGTATTTCTGCCGTGATTGACTTAAAAGCATCCAAGCTTATAGATGAGCATTTTCCTGAGATTTACAAGGGCTTATTGAACAATAATGGCAATAATAAAATTGCTGCTTTTGAATGCAATAAAGAAAATGAATTGCGCTTGATGAAAGTTCATTATGAGAATGCTAAACGCTCAGGATTAAATGCGATAGGCTTAGAAAAGCTAATAACCGAACTGGAGAAAAACCATGAGGATACAGTGTTCCTTATTAACATAAGGAATGAAGGGTATTTTTTTAAATTGTATCTTGGCCAAAATTTACATGAGTTATTAGGATATGTCATTTTAGAGTTAAGGAAGAAAACTGAAGAAGAACTACGCTGGGGGCGTGAAGTTTTGGGTATTAAGAATAAAAATTCTGATATTTAAAATATTATTTCCGTTTTGGGATTTTCTGTTGCGCTGATATAAGCCGGCCGGGTCGCTGGCATTCGTCATGAATGTCTCGCCAGCGGCCCGGCGTTAAATATTCTATAAGCCATTTTACCTTCTCCTGCTCCGGTCCATAGCCCATCCTTTCTGCCTGCATAAACATCTCCTTTTCCTATGGCTCGCCCCATATTTTAATCTGACCTCCCTCCAATCCCCCTGAAAAACCCATCCATCATCACTATTACCTCTGGCTATAACCTGCCGTTATACCCTCCTGCTAAACAAGCATTCGTCACCTTTCAGAGCGCATGAAATAGTGGTTTCAGAACCTGATCTTTTGGCTGAAACGAGAGACAACATGCTAATCCCACAACCCTATTTACTCTTTCTTGGCGATGTTACCGATCCCCTTGCGGCAAAAACGGCGCGCGGTATTCATACTTGGCGGCCGGAGCAGTGCGTTGGCGAAATTAAACTGCCGGGCTGCACGGTCAGTCTGGGTCTGGATGAACTGGATATTCCCGGCGCCAAAGCGCGCGGCGCAAAAACGCTGGTGCTTGGCACTGCCAATGCCGGGGGCTATCTGCCAGCGCACTGGCTGGAAACGATCAAAGGTGCCATTAAAGCAGGCATGAATGTGGCCAGTGGTCTGCACCATCGGCTGGTTGATGAGCCGGAACTGGTGACGCTTGCACAGGCTTCTGGCGTTGAGCTTTTTGACCTGCGTCATATGCGTCCAGCGCTCAGTGTGGGCAGCGGTAAGAAGCGTTCAGGTAAGCGGATACTGACGGTGGGTACAGACTGCTCAGTGGGCAAGATGTACACCTCACTGGCGCTGGAAGCGGCGATGCGTGCGCGCGGCCTGAAAGCTGATTTTCGTGCCACGGGGCAGACCGGCATTCTGGTCGCAGGGGAGGGCATTGCTGTGGATGCGGTCATCGCTGATTTTATTGCCGGTGCAGCAGAAGCGCTTTCACCGGCGAATGACGAGGACCACTGGGACATCGTTGAAGGCCAGGGCTCACTGTTCCACCCCTCTTATGCGGGCGTCAGTATGGGGCTGATGCACGGTGCGCAACCACACTGGCTGGTCATGTGCCATGAAATGGGACGTCCTCATATGCGTCATTTACCACACCAGCCCATGGTCAGCCTGCAGGCGTGCGTTGAAGCCAATCTGCGTGCCGCACAGGTGACCAGTGAGTCGGTTCAGCTGGCTGGCTTTGCTATCAATACCTCCAATTACAGCGAAGAAGAGGCGCTCGCTTATTGCGCCGAAATCAGCGCTGAGTTTG
This sequence comes from Pantoea sp. EKM10T, assembly GCF_011800685.1. Classification (NCBI taxonomy): domain Bacteria; kingdom Pseudomonadati; phylum Pseudomonadota; class Gammaproteobacteria; order Enterobacterales; family Erwiniaceae; genus Pantoea; species Pantoea sp. EKM10T. Next base: position 590,891 of record NZ_JAALEU010000001.1, on the reverse strand, counting down.
GCTTACCTGCCACAGATCCGGTGCGTTTTGGTATTGATGAGATCGCCGCACTGCTTCAGGAGCGTGGCTGAAATGAGAAAGTTGCAGATTGATGTGGTGGAGCTGCCGCTGGCGCGACCCTTTGCTATCGCACGCGGTACCCGTACCGCCGTGACGGTCATCCGTGTCACCCTGGAGCAGGAGGGATTCATCGGGCAGGGCGAATGCACACCAACGGCCCGCTACGATGAGACGCCGGATAGCGTTCAGGCCATGCTCGAAGCGGTACGCACTGACATTGAGTCGGGCCTCAGCCATCATGATCTGCAACACCGCTTACCCGCCGGTTCAGCGCGCAACGTGCTGGACTGTGCGCTATGGCGACTTGATGGCGCACGGGCTAATCAAACGCTTTGGCAAAAGAGCACCTGCTCTCAGCCTGAGTCAGTCATTACGGCAGAAACCCTTAGCCTGGATACGCAGGAAAATATGGCTCTCGCAGCGGCGGATGCCGTGTCACGAGGCGCCATCCTGCTCAAAATTAAGCTCGACCGCAGTGAAATTCTGGAAAAAGTGGCGGCGATTCGCGCGGCGGCACCGCATGCCACGCTCATTATCGATGCCAATGAAGCCTGGTCGGGTCTGGAACTGGAAAGCCTGCTGGTGGCACTGAAGGCCTTCAACATCGCGATGGTGGAGCAACCCCTTCCCGCCGGACAGGACCATGACCTGTTACGTTTCAAACATCCCATACCGGTCTGTGCCGATGAGAGCTGCCATACGCGGGCGGATATTGCCGGATTACGCGATCGCTACGAGATGATCAATATCAAGCTGGATAAGTGCGGTGGCCTGACTGAAGCGCTGGCGATGGTGGATGAAGCCCGGACGCTCAATATGCGCATTATGGTCGGTTGCATGCTGGGCTCGTCACTGGCCATGGAGGCCGCATTGCCCGTCGCGGTTAACGCTGAGTTCGTCGATCTGGATGGCCCCATCTGGCTTGCCGCCGACAGTTCTCCTTTCCTGAGCTACTCCCAAGGCCGTATCTGGCTATAACTCTGTGAGGCGACGATGACGGACACACAACGTACTTCCCCTGCAACCCGCGCTGCCTCTGCCTCTCCCGTGCTGGCGATTCAGGATCTCAGCGTCTCGTTTCATGGACGCAGCGGTGAGAATCAGGCACTCAAAGGCATCAGTTTTGCCATTCATCCAGGTGAAATCGTCGCCATCGTGGGTGAAAGTGGCTCAGGTAAATCTGTCACGTCGCTGGCTGTGATGGGCTTGCTGGCAAACAACGGACGTGTCGATGGCGGCAGCATGCAGTTCCGAGACCGCAGCGGAAAAGTGCATGCGTTAGAAACGCTGGATGACGCTCAGCGCCGCACGTTGCGTGGCCGTGAAATGGCGATGATCTTTCAGGAGCCCATGACCTCGCTGAATCCGGTGCTGCGCATTGATGATCAACTTACCGAGGCATTACGCGATCATCAGCAGTGCGACAGAAAGCAGGCCCATGCGCGGGTGCGTGAATTGCTGCGACAGGTGCGTATCGCCGATGTGGATCGCGTCATGAAAAGCTATCCTCACTCGCTGTCAGGCGGCATGCGGCAGCGTGTGATGATTGCGCAGGCCCTTGCCTGTGACCCACAACTCCTGATTGCCGACGAGCCTACCACAGCGCTGGATGTCACCGTACAGGCGCGCATTCTCCATATTCTGCGTGAGCTGCAACGCGAGAAACAAATGGCGGTGCTGTTTATCACTCATGATATGGGTGTGGTAGCGGAAATCGCCGATCGCGTGGTGGTCATGCTGCGTGGCGAAGTGGTAGAGCAGGGAACCGTGTCTGAGATTTTTGCCGCCCCGCAGCATGCGTATACCAAAGCGTTACTGGCGGCAGTACCAAAACTCGGTGATATGCGGGAACACACATGGCCGCAACGCTTTCCTCTGCCCGGTGCCCGCGAGACTGTGCAAGGCGAACAGCATACCGCGCGCTATGACGTGGCGCCGCTGCTGGATGTGCGCGGATTAAAAGTCTATTACCCGATTCGCAGCGGCATCTTATCGAGCCTGACGCATCATGTGCATGCGGTTGAGCAGATTGATTTCAGTCTGTGGCCAGGTGAGACCCTGGCCATCGTGGGTGAAAGCGGCTGCGGCAAATCGACAACCGGACGGGCGCTGATGCGCCTTATCAACAGTGAAGCTGAAAGTATTCACTTTGAAGGAAAGGAAATCTCTGACCTGAAAGAGGCAGAATTCCAGCCGCTCCGCCGTGAAATTCAGATGGTGTTTCAGGATCCCTATGCGTCACTGAATCCCCGCCTGACGGTGGGTTTCACCATTGCCGAGCCGTTGCTGTTACATGGCATGGTCTCTTCGCTTGAACAGGCTTCCCCACAGATAGATGCGCTGCTCAAGAGCGTCGGTCTCCTGCCAGAGCACGCGCGTCGTTATCCGCACGAATTTTCTGGCGGTCAGCGTCAGCGTATTGCCATTGCCCGCGCCATGGCGCTGAAACCGAAAGTGATTATTGCTGATGAAGCGGTATCGGCCCTTGATGTCTCGATTCAGGCGCAGGTGGTCAATCTGATGATGGACCTGCAGCAGAAAACGGGTGTGGCATGGATTTTCATCTCTCACGATATGGCGGTCGTCGAGCGTATTGCGAATCGCGTCGCGGTGATGTACCTCGGCCAGATTGTGGAGCTTGGACCGCGCCAGTCGGTATTTAATCAGCCGCAACACCCCTATACCCAACGTCTGCTGGCCTCCGTGCCGGTAGCGGATCCTGAAAACCGTCAGCCCCGTATTTTCGATGACAGCGAAATCCCCTCGCCGTTGCGTAAGGTGGGTGAAACGGTCACTAAAACCCGATATCGGCAGGTTGCCCCCCAGCACTGGGTAGCTGACGGCATTGCATTGCAATAATCCTTAACGACCAGGAGAATTTATGAAAACGCTGTTTCGCCGTACTTCGCTCGCCCTCGCATTGACGACGACGCTGGTCATGACTGCGCAGGCACAGGATCTGCGCATTTCAATGTATGCTGATATCACGGGGCTGGATCCGCACGACACCTCGGATAATGTCAGCTACTCGGTTCAGAGCGGCATCTTTGAGCGCCTTTTCCAGTTTGATTCCCGGATGAAGCTGCAACCCTGGCTGGCGACCGGTTATACCTCTAATGACAGTGCCACCGAATTTACGCTGACGCTGCGCAAAGGCGTTACCTTCCAGGACGGTACCCCTTTTGATGCAGATGCCGTCAAAGCGAACCTTGATCGTCTGGCAGATCAGAAAAAAGGGCTGAAGCGTAACAGCCTCTACAAAATGATTGATAAGGTCACGGTGCTGGCACCCGACCAGGTAAAAATCGATCTGAATCAGTCGTTCGGTGCCTTTATCAACACCCTGGCGCATCCTTCCGCAGTGATGTGGAGCCCGTCAATTCTTAAGCAATATCCGGACGAAGCGCAGTTGCGACTGCATCCGGTGGGAACCGGTCCGTTTACCTTTGTTGACTGGAAACCGGGTAAAGCCGTTACGCTGGCCAGATATGCAGGTTACTGGCAGCAGGGATGGCCTAAAGTCGACCATGTCATCTTCTCTCCAAGTCCCGAAGATGCGACACGGGTGGCAGCGTTGAAATCGGGCCAGGTAGATGCCATCTGGCCATTGCCTTCAGACCTCATCGCAGCCGTTCAGCAGGACAGCCACCTCTCCATTCAGCGCGATCCGAGCATTTATCTTTATTACATGGCGATCAACACGCAGCACAAGCCGCTGGCCGATGTTCGGGTGCGTCAGGCAATCAACTATGCGATTGACCGTAATCTGTGGCTGAAAGTGGCCTTTGCTGGTCTGGGCAAACCTGCCACATCCGCGATCCCGGAGGGCGTACAGTTTTATCAGAAACAGGACGATCCTGATTACGGCTATGCGCCGGATAAGGCCAAAGCCTTGCTGAAAGCGGCGGGTTATCCGGAGGGACTGGATCTTAAGCTCTGGGTGACCAACGCCACGGCCAGCGTCCGTGCCGCTCAGGTGCTGAAAGCGCAACTGGCCACGGCAGGCATTCGTGTCACGGTAACACCGATGGATTCTGGCACGCGCAACGCTAAGTTGTGGGGCGTTCAGGACCCGAAAAAGGCGGAGTTTGACCTCTATTATGGCGGCTGGTCGACCTCTACAGGGGATGCCGACTGGGCGCTGCGTCCGCTGTTTGCCACCGAGTCTTGGGCTCCGACCTCGTATAACGTCTCCTACTTCAGTAACGCTGATGCAGACAAAGCGATTGCTGCCGGGCTGGCGACGGCCGATCCGGCAAAGCGTGGCATCGCCTATGCACAAGCGCAAAAGGTGTTGTGGAAAGAAGCACCAGTGGCGTTCCTTGGCACGCCAGACAATCTGGTCGGCAAACGCAACACGCTGAGCGGCGTTTCGATGTTGCCTGATGGCAATTTACTGTTCACTCAGGCGTCCTTTAAATAAGACGGTCTCTTCTTCCTCGTCCCCTGTCCGGAACGGATGAGGGACGTGAGGAGGCCAGTCGCACCTCATTTCAGGGAATGGCATGTTTGCATACATCATTCGCCGATTGCTGGAGATGATCCCGGTTTTGCTGGTGGTCTCGTTGCTGGTTTTCGGTTTTATCAAGCTCATGCCGGGCGACCCGGCGCGTATTTATGCCGGACCGGATGCGCCGGTTGAGGCGATCGAAGCGGCGCGTCAGCACCTCGGGCTTAACGATCCGCTGCCGCAGCAGTATCTCCACTGGATCGGCAGCCTGCTGCAGGGCGACCTGGGCACCACGTATCGTACACAGCAACCGGTGCTGGAGGTGATCAAAGAGGGCTTTATGCCGACGCTGTGGCTCGCCTTAGCGGGTTTTACCTGGTCCGTCATTCTCGGCTTGTTATTCGGCGTTATGGCTGCACTGAAACGTGGAAGATGGCAGGACTGGACGCTGATGAGCGTGGCGGTCGGCGGCATTTCGATGCCAGCCTTCTGGCTGGGGCTGTTGCTCATCCAGTTCGTCGCGATGCCTTTTGGGCTGTTCTCGGTCAGCGGCTTTAACAGGGCCAGCGATATAGTCCTGCCCGCCATCACGCTGGGTTCGTCGGTTGCGGCGGTAATGGCGCGCTTTACCCGTTCGGCGTTTCTTGAGGTGGCGCAGGAAGATTACGTGCGTACCGCCAAAGCCAAAGGGCTGCGTAACCGCCTGGTGACGTGGAAACATGTGATGCGTAATGCGCTCATCCCGGTGATTACTATGCTGGGCTTACAGTTCGGTTTTCTGCTGGGCGGATCCATCGTGGTGGAGAGTGTTTTCAACTGGCCAGGGTTAGGCTGGTTATTGATTGAGTCGATCAAAGCGCAGGATCAGCCGGTCATTCAGGCGCTGGTGATGCTGTTCGTGTTTGAATTTATTGTGATTAATCTGCTGGTCGATCTGCTTTACGCGGTGGTTAATCCGGCCATTCGTCTGCGACAGGAGCCAAAATGAGTATTCAATCGCTGACTGAAAATCCGCCTCAGATTATTCGTTCGCCGTGGCGCGATTTCCTGCATGCCCTTGTGCGGAACCCTCTGGCGCTGGTCTCAGGTGGGTTTGTGCTGCTGTTGATTGTGGTGGCGATTTTTGCGCCCTGGCTGGCGCCCTGGGATCCCATGGCTCCGGACTGGATGGCGTTATCGTCGCCGCCAACGGCGGCACACTGGATGGGGACCGACGAACTCGGGCGCGACCTGCTCAGCCGCATTATCTATGGCGCGCGTATCTCGCTCTATATCGGCGTGCTGTCGGTGACGATCGGCATGCTGGTCGGGGTCATGCTGGGCTTACTGGCGGGCTATTACGGCGGTTGGGTTGATATGCTGATCATGCGCGGTGCCGACGTATTATTCGCGTTTCCCGGCATGTTGCTGGCCATTGCGGTGGTGGCGCTGCTGGGGACGGGCCTGAACAATGTCATCATCGCCGTCGCGGTATTCAGCGTGCCGGTATTTGCCCGCATCGTGCGGGCTTCGACGCTCTCTCTGAAGCAGGCTGCCTATGTTGAAGCCGTGCGCTGTGCCGGTGCACCAGACAGCGTCATTATCCTGCGGCATATTCTGCCCGGCACGCTTTCCAGCGTGATTGTCTATTTCACTATGCGCATTGGCACCAGTATTCTGACAGCCGCGGGCCTGAGTTTTATCGGACTGGGTCCGGAGCCTGACGTGCCTGAATGGGGCAATATTCTGGCGATGAGCCGAAGCATGATGATGGCCGGATCGTGGCACATGAGCGTATTTCCGGGGCTGGCGATCTTTATTACCGTGCTGGCTTTCAATCTGCTTGGGGATGCGCTGCGCGACACGCTCGATCCAAAACTCAAGGGCTGACTATGGATTTCCAACAATTGCAGCGTGAACTGCTGCTGAACCGCTGGCGTGACCTGCGTCAGCTTGGGCAGCCGCGAAGCGCCTGCGGACCCACCAATCGAATCAGCGATGTTGCGGGCGTGCGTGTCGGACATTGCACGCTGAATGAAGGCGGAAAGCAGACTGGCGTAACCGCTATCGTACCGCCGGGCGACAATCTGTTTCTCACGCCGCTGCCGTGTGGGGTTGAGGTCCTGAACGGCTTTGCGAAACCCATCGGACTGATTCAGATAGAGGAGCTTGGCGTGCTTCAGACGCCGATTCTGCTCGGTAACACGCTGGCGGTCGGCACGCTGTTTACCTCGCTGGTGCGGGATGCCATCAGTCGTAACCCGGAACTGGGACGAACACTGCCCACGGTCAATCCGCTGGTGCTGGAGTGCAACGATGGCTGGCTGAATGATATCCAGGCGCTGGCCATCACTGAAGCGATGGCGCAGGAGGCGCTGCAGACGGCCTCAGCGGACTTCGCGCGCGGCAGCGTCGGCGCGGGGCGCGGGATGAGCTGTTTCAGCCTGAAAGGGGGCATCGGAACCGCCTCGCGGGTTATTCCCTCGCTCAACGCCACGCTTGGCGTGCTGGTGCTGGCCAATTTCGGCGCACTGGAGGCATTAACGCTCGATGGCGTTCGGGCTGGCGAGATGATTGCGCCGCTGCTGGCCGGGGAGACGCCGCAGCTGGATGCCGGTTCGGTCATCATCATCATGGCGACGGATGCACCGCTGGACGCACGTCAGTTAAAGCGCATCGCGAAGCGAGCTGGCGCCGGCCTGGGACGGCTGGGCAGTTACTGGGGCCACGGCTCGGGCGACATTGCGGTGGCGTTTTCAACGCAACCTCTACCGCAACCGCCACAGGACGACACGCTGGAGCCGCTGCTTGCTGCAGCGGCAGATGCAACTGAACAGGCTGTACTGGATGCTTTGCTGAGCGCTGAGGCTGTTACCGGCTTTCGCGGTCATCATCGCCCCTCACTGACGCAGATTCTGGATAGATTAACGACATGAAAATTTTTATCTCGGCCGACATTGAAGGCATCGCGGGGGTCATGCGCCCGGAGCAATGTACACCCGGCCACCCGGAACATCAGCTGGCCCGTGGTCTGATGGAGCAGGAAGTGAATGCTGCGATTGTGGGGGCTTTTGCAGGCGGGGCAACGGAAGTGGTGGTGGCAGACAGCCATGCGCAGATGACCAATTTGCGTGCGGAAAATATCGATCCCCGCGCCCGGCTGGTGCAGGGAAAACCCCGTGTCCTGTCGATGGTGGAAGGGATAGAGCAGCAGACGTTCGACGGGCTGTTTCTGGTGGGATTTCACAGCGCAGCAGGTGAACCCGGCGTACTGGCGCATACCATCAACGGCCGGGCATTCTGGCGTATCCATATCAATGGTCTGGTGATGGGAGAAACCGATATTTATGCGGCCGCCGCTGCTGAGCACGGCACGCCATTGCTGCTGGTCACCGGCGACGATCAGTTACAGAGCTGGATTGCGGAACACTACTCAGCAGTCAATTACGTCTGTGTAAAACGCGCCATTTCGCATTCCTGCGCGGAATCAATCAGCCCACAAGCGGCACAGCGTGCGATCGCTGCCGCAGCAAGCGCCGCACTGCAACATCTCCCTCAGGTGAGCACGAGCCGCCTGACGGCACCTTACGCTATGCGCCTTCAGGCCACTAAACCGGTGCTGGCCGATCTGTTCAGCCTGATCCCCGGCGTCACGCGCCTGGATGCCGTTACCGTGGCGTATCAGGCGGAGAATATGGAAACGTTAATCAGCTTACTCAGTGCATTCTCCTATCTGGCGAGCACACAGTCATAGCGAAATTATCCCGGGCTGCATGCAACGTCAGCCCGTTAAGCCCGCCGTTCCGGTTCTCCTGAAACCACGCTGCCAGGCACACGCCTGTAGTGCGGGCTGTGCATGCGCATCCTCCCTCTGACGAGTCAGAATCGTTGCTGGCTTAAATCCGCTCAACCCACGCTGCTGACCAGCGCTCCTTTAACTGCACCACGGCAGCGCGAGACCCGCTCCCTGCAAAGGCTTCAGACGGGACTGCCGGGTGCGGATGGGGGCGAGACAGGCAACTGAGCCTGCACCGGTTTTGCGGTACAGTTTTTGCAACAGGATAATGATTGCTTTCTCACCCTCCGCCTGGACCTGAGCGTACAGCCTGTCGGAGAGGCCTTCGTTTTCGGTATTCCATCCAGGGTAAATAGTCATGCGGCTCCGCCATATAGAGGTCTTTCAGGCCATCGTACAGACCGGCAGCATCAGCGCTGCGGCGCGCTTGCTTAATGTCTCGCAGCCCAATATCAGCCGTGTGCTGAATCATGCTGAGCAGCAATTGGGATTTGCGCTGTTTGAGCGACGTATACAGGGAATGAGTGTGACGGCAGAAGGGCGACGTCTCCTGCCTGAAATAGACGATCTCTGGCAGCGCCTGCAATCAATCACCCAGCTTACCGAACAGCTGCGGCGTGGCGAAGGGCAGTTAGTTCGCGTCGGCGCGGCTCACGCTTTTGGTCAGATGGTTTTGGCACCCGCATTGGTCACCTGGCGGCAACAGATGGCCTCGGTCAGTGTCGAACTGGTCACCGAGCACTTTAGTACCTTATGCCAGATGATTCTGGATAATCAGCTCGATTTCGCGCTGGTTTTTGGTCAGCAGGTCGATGCGGATCTTCTGGCTGAACCTCTGTTTCAGTCTTCGATGGTCGCGCTGTTACCGCTCAATCACCCCCGTAATGAACCCGTTACGCTTGCGTGGTTATGCAACAATAATTTACTGATGATGCAGGCTCAGGATCCGCTTGGACGCGTACTTCACCGAGCGCTGCGCGATAAAAAACTGAATCCCGCCGTGTCGTTGTCGATTAAAACCTATTCGGTCATTGCGGATATGGTGCTGGCAGGCGGCGGCACGGGCGTCGTGGATCTCTTCACCGCCTGTCGCTATGCCGAACAGCTAAAGCTGCTACCCATAGCACAGCCCCTGCCGTTTGAAGTGATGCTGATCAGCCGCCGTGACCAGCCACAGTCGCAGTCCACTCTGCAGCTTAAGCAGGTCATCCGTAACAGACTGTGGGAGATCGCCCGGCAGTGCGAAACGCAGTTTATTCGGGGCTGAAGTAAGTGCCGTGCTTCACCGCTACCCATCCGGCTATTTTGTGAGATGCATCACAAAATTTTTAGAATTTCTTCCTGATTTGAAACCAGGCTCGCTCGCGCATCACTCAACCCTGACGCTGCGGGGTGAGTTGCTCATTTCGCAAGTTATCAACTGACCGGTTAGTGATAACCGGTACAACCTGGCGGAGTGAGAATTATGGATGGAATTAGACGCACACCTTCCCCTGTGCATCACGAAACGATTGAAATGCCCACGCGCGGTGGGCCATCAACAACTGAAGTCACTGCTACAACCCCTGCTGCGAGGGCTCGTTCTGCGGAGATTAGCCGTATTACAGCTACTCTGCATAACGCGTGTAAAGGCGGAGAGAACGTGCGTGATTACCTGGCAGGAATCGCTGTCACCCTGCACGATGAATTGCATCAGACGGACGATCAGGTAAAAGATGTCATCAAACTGGCTCACAGCTGCGACACGATGATTATGGCCAAGGCAAAGGGGGCGATTGGAATGACCTATGCCCTTTCCGGTGTACCTGGCGATCTGGTCGGCAAGGGGATAGCTAGCGCAATGAAGCTGGAGCCGGGCACGCCCATGCACAACTTTGTCGCTGGCGTAGCGGGGGGGATGACTGCAGTGGCTTTTAAAGCGGTGCTCACTCGGGTTATCGGTAGCAGCATCCAGGATTCGAGATGGATGCAGGCAGATATGGATGCACTGGAGCCTCTTATGAAAGATGAGGCAGAAAAACGCGAGACATTTGGGCATAAATTAAAAATGACGGCGCTGGGCGGGACGGGCTTTAACGTCCGCAACCCGGTGACGGGTGGAATTTCCAGTGCAACCCAGCTATTACCCGAAAATAAGCCGCGGCCAGAACCGATGGGGATTATACAGGGTGCGCTCAAGCCGGGTTATGCCATCAACCAGATTGCAGGTTTTGGCCTGACTTCCGCTGCCGGTGCATTGAGTGGAGTTGTGGAAAACTACTACGACAACCTGCACGGCGCGGAGTTTTTATTTGGCCGTAACGACTGGAAGGATCGTTATATGTCGCTGTCCAGCGGGCACACGAATAGTGGCGAGGGGAGCCACTTCGATGCGGTGTGGGAACACGCCAAAGCACCAAAACGTTGGGTTGAAGGCGTTACAACGCTGAGTGCATTAAGTGCGGTAGCCTCTGAGACGATGGAAGCGCTCGGTTTGGGCATCGGAGCGGGGGCGGCACGTGTGACCAAAGGTGGTGCAGAGAAGCTTTTCACCTCCGGCAAGACAAGTGCGGCAGAGACCGCTTTGGATCTGGCGAACAAATCCGGCTTCCGCGTTTCCCGCGAAAGCATTGGCAATGCGGCGGCCCTGGTGCCAAACGCCTATTCTTACCTGCAACAGGGGGTGTTCGGTCTTCTTTATCAGGAGGCTGAGCGAGCAGTGGCAAACAAGCTGCACCCGAAGCCCGCCGACGCGACAGAAGAGGAAGCCCCGGTGAGTTCAGGGGCGAGAACACCTGAAGGCGCGCCAGCACCCAGCGTGGGTACCGAGGCGAGAACCCCGGCCGGCACGCCAGCACCCAGCGTGGGTACTGAGGCGAGAACCCCGGAAGGCACGCCAGCACCCAGTGTGGGTACCGAGGCGAGAACCCCGGAAGGCACGCCAGCACCGAGTGTGGGTACCGAGGCGAGAACGCCTGCCGGTACGCCAGCACCCAGCACCGGTACCCGGGCGAAAGGGCCGTCAGAAGAAGGCGAATCGGACAGCGATAGCGTACATTCGCATAACTCCGGGCCATTACGTAATACCCCGCCTGAGCGTTCATCAGAAATGCGCGCTGCGGGTGATACCTCTGCATGGTGGCACTCGTTCCCGGACCTGGCGAATATCAAAAGCCCACAGCCTGAGAAGTTAACCCAGGCTGACTATGAGGCCATCATCGCCGTCCTTGAAGCTGAAGCAGAGAAGATGAGCGAGCGCATTGCCGAGATGATACCGCTGCCGGACTCCTTACCGACATCATCAGCATCATCAGTGACATCCGGGTCATCTGCGTCATCAGAAGCTGCAGGGCCTGCAGGATCGCCAGAACCTGAAGAAACGAAAAAAGCCTCCTGATACCACACCTTAAAAGCCGCAGCGATGCGGCTTTTTTTTTACGCCGAATTTGCGCTGTCTCACGCGCTGCCCGGAACTCCCGCCTCGCGCTTTCCACTCAATCGTACCCCGGTCATAGCGGGAGAAAGGCGCCAGTCTGGCTGGCGCTAACGATGACGCTTTGTTGAGAGGAGAGAAGAATGAATATCTCGTCAGGTTCGGCTTTCGGGCCGATACAGCCGCAACTGCCTGATTTTAGCGCGCTCGATGAAAAAAATTTAGCCTCGTTTACTCCGCCAGATTCTGGCGCCAGTGGCCAGGCGATTAACTTTGGCAATGATGCCATGAGCGGCACGGATTTCAGTAGTCTCACCGCCACGCCCGACAGTGTGAGCAACCGGGATCCGATGCAGATGCAGGGGCTGATGCAGCAACTGGGGCCGCAAATAGAGGCATTGCTGCAACTGCTATTAATGCTGCAACAGCTATTCGCTGGTCAGCAGCAAAATAACAGCGCCGGAGCCGGGCGTGGCGGCGGTGCCGATATGCCGGATACCTCAGCAGAAGAGGGGGCTTCGCTCACCGCACCGTTTAATGCCGCGATGCAGCAGCCTGTTAACCCGACTGAATCCGCTTCTGCACAGCAACCGCTAACGGCCAGTACAATGCCACAGCCAGGTACGGCTTCTGATGCTGCACTAAATACGCCTGCCCGGCAGACGCCAGCATCCGGCGGCGTCCCGCTGATAAAAGGCGAGTCGGGGTTACATTTACCTGCCCCGTTACTGGATCATGAGCAGGCGATAATGCGTGCCGCCAAAGAGACTAGCCAGGCGCCTGAAGTGCTGGCAGCGCAAATCTGGCAGGAGTCGCGCGGAAAAACAGAGGCGACCACCGTGAACGGCGGTAATGGCCTTTCCGACAGCGGCCTGATGCAGGTTAATTCCAACACCTTCGCCGATCTGCAAAGCAGATACCCGCATCTGCTGGGGCCAGATGCCAGCCCGTCCAGCCCTGAAGACAGCATCATGGCTGGCGCGCTCTATCTGAAAGAGCAGCGGGAGGCTTTTGGGGGCGATCCCGGTGCCGGGTTGCGAGCTTATAACTCAGGGCCAGGGAATGTGAATGTCAACGATCTGACGGATATCTCGAAAACCGGAACCGGCGATCCGACCTATGTTGGAAAAGTGCTCAACTTTGCCGACATTATCTCCAGCGGCAAAGGCACGTTACCTGCATAACGCGCAAAAAAAGTCCCTGTACCGGGTACAGGGACAAACATGAGCAGCCTCAAAATCAGGCAAACGGCGGCGGTTCGTTCTTGCCTTTCCCCCCGCTATTTTCCACCGCAATCTGTACGGTATCGGTCGCTGCCGTGATGCCCCAGCCAATCGGCCCACGCGCCGCGCTCATTCCACCCTCGGCCAGTCCTTTCAGGCCACCGGTAAAGACTTCGCCCACATTGCGGGCTTCGCCAATATTGTTAAAGAAAGGCGCGGCAACAGATTTGAGAATCGGGATGTTCGACAATATTTTGCCGAACTCACCCATGCCCCACTGGAAGTTGTCTTTATTGGTACCATCCATACGAACGTGCGAATCATTCGTCTCCGGCAACTGTTTATTCTCCGGCAGCATCTTCAGACCCTGTTCGGCGATATCCTTCAGTACACCCGCCTCGGTACCGTGGCGCGCGTCACCATCTTTGGTGATGCCCTCTATTTTGTCGTTAGCTGAGATCTCCTTCCGCTCGCTGCCATCACGCGCATTCAGGCCTTTTATGCTGTTTAACACGCAGGCCATGTTATACGCCGCATCAGCACGACTCTTCGGATCTTTATTGGCATCCGTCCAGTCGCCGAAGCGCTCTTTTAGCTCTGCCTGCTTGATATCTTTCTGGTTGCCAAGGTTTTTCAGCACCGGGTTTTCATCAATGATCTGTTCGGCGCTGCGGTTATCACCCGGTGGACGACCCTTCAGATTCTCCTCCGTCGGCCTGACGCGGATGTCCTTCTCACTGGTTCGCATGCCATCGCCCGGTGCCTGTGGAATATCTTCACCGGATGTTTCGCTGGCAAATAACGCCGTGGGCATCGTCCCTTCTTCAGCGGCTGCCGGATCGACAAGCGCCCCCAATCCAGCCTGCGTTAAAAGCTGATCAAGCTCCCGGATCGGATCGGACAGGCCCGCCAGCGGCGTTCCGCTCCCACCGGAGTAGCTGATGGGGAGATCGCTGCCCGGGACCGGGAACGCGGAGCCGGGCAGGGGAGTGGATAATGGCAGGTTACCCGGCAGTGGCCTGCCGGGTGAAAAAGCGGGGGTTATTCCCCCCCCGCCAGGTATTGGCATAACCATACAAGCCCCCTGAGTTAGCTCTGCGGATTTTTCTGGGAAGATTGCCCCTCACCGCCGCCCAAAAGCCCCTGCAACAATGAAGAAAGCCCTAACAGGGACAGCAGGTTTTGCATCATTCCGCCCTGTTGCCCACCATTGTCAGTTGCTCCCTGAGCCGGTGCCTGTGGTGCATTACCGCCAGATTCTCCGCTGTCTGCCCCTTTACCTTTATCTATCCCCATCATCTGCTGGAGCAGTTGCTGAAGCATCTGCATCAGCTGCTCAAGCGGATTGCCGCTGTGATTCGTGCCCTGTGAAGGTGCAGGCGTGCCCGGTTGCTCCGGCTGCTGCGCCTTATTACCGCCGCCCAACAGCTGTTGCAGGCCTGTCAGCATCATAATCTGCTGCAGTAAGCCACCGCCCGACGGGGCGTCAGGCGAGTTTGCACCGTTTGCCTGGCCGTTTTTCTGACTTCCGCCTGAACCGGTCAGCGAAGCCAGTGTGCTCAGGCCGTCAAAGGCATTACTGGCAAAATTGAGCGGGCCTGTTTTCGCATTATTGAGAAAAGGTAACGACGATTTTCCGGGCTGATCGGGTAAGTCAGGTTTACCTGACGGACTGCCCCCCGTCTTGCCTGGCATATTTGCCGGAGGCATATCGATTTTGTTCGCGTTTGTAGCCCCACCACCAAATCCTGGAATCTTCATGAATTTATTCCTCAGAGTTAATAAGTCAGCGATTGATTGGGCAGCAACAGCGGTAACATTTTGCAATCCTGATTACTGCCGATTGCACAATTTTACCGTTCAGGCTGATGCTACCTCGCACTGTGAGTGGCGGTTGTCCCGGGATGGTTCCACTAAAAATGTTCCCTTTGTGATGCGGGTTCAGATTTATAAAAATCCAGCGGCACCGCCATTAAGAAATTATCATTCTGTTTTTGAAGGTTTTTCTGTGAGTCCTGTAGGGTAATCCTTACCGGGTGAGCGTCTATCCCTACAAGATAATAATCCTGGACTGATAGCGGGGATGACCTGATTGGGTGAGAGTGAGGCCGCGGTAAATTTGTAATTCTTTGCATCAGGCTCTGCTTCCAGAACATCCACAAGTGCTGAACGAGCAGCGCGCCTCATGTAAGGCGCGCTTATGCGAAGCTAATGGAGAATGTATGGTTCGTCTTTACAGGACACAGTCAGGCCACGGGACTGTCGATGAGGAGAGTGAGGATAACGTCTTACGCCAGGTTGATTCCCGCCCGGATGCGGCGGCGGGTTACCCGGAGCCCGTAACCGATATCCATACTCATCTGTATAAGATTTTAAATACGATTGCACCGTTAAACATAGATGTCTTAATCGAGGGAGAAACGGGTACAGGGAAAGATGCACTGGCCCAGCGGCTGTATCAACTTTCCGGCTGTCGTGGCCCGATGGTGCCGGTCAACTGTGCGGCCATCCCGGAGACACTTGCCGAAAGCGAGCTGTTTGGGGTCATGGCCGGGGCGTTCACCGGCGCAAGCAGTTCCCGTGCCGGGTATATTGAGAGTGCTAATCACGGCGTGCTGTTTCTGGATGAAATAGACAGTATGCCGCTCACGATGCAGGCTAAGCTGCTGCGTGTACTGGAAAATCGCGCGGTAGAGAGACTGGGCAGCACCAAAAGTATCGGACTGGATCTGCGGGTGGTCGTCGCCTCGCAAATTCCACTGGCGCAGCTGGTGGCTCAGGGCCGTTTTCGTCGGGATCTCTTCTTTCGCCTCGACACAATTAAAATTTCCACGCCAACCGTGCGATCACGACCGGAGCTGATTTTGCCCATGTTTCGCCAGTTTACGCAGGAGGCGGCGCTGCGTCTGAATCAGCCTCTGCCGGCAGGATCGCTCGCGCTTGATGAGACCCTGCTGCTGCATAGCTGGCCGGGAAATATCCGCGAGCTGAAAGCGGCGGCAGAACGCTTTGTGCTGGGCTTACCGCCGCTGTGCTGTGAGATAAAGCAGGAAGGGCGCGTGTTATTAAAAGACAGAATGCGGCGCATTGAGCGCAGCCTGATCCACGACTGCCTGAACCGGCACGACAATCGTATCGATGATGTCATTCTTGAGTTAGGAATTCCCAGGCGCACCCTTTATCACCGCCTGAAGCTGTTAAAACTTACCGCCTGACATATCGCCCACCTCTCTTGCCGTGGGCCAGCAGGCTTAATCTGCATAAATATTTTCTTTGCGATGGAACCGGATAGCTTCATTGATTACTTAATGAATGCAACACCCAACTACAACCTATCATCAACGCGAGGAATGACTATGTCAGGTGCTAGCTTACTTTCCAACGGGATCACCAACGCAGCTTCTGCTTACACTCAGGTTGCCGGTGCTTACAACGGTGCGAAATATATGGTCCGTTCGCAACAGGCGATGGACAAGATGCAGGAAAACCAGGCCGATAAAATGGATCGCGATGTAGAGTTCCAGCGCATTAACGGCATCGCCGAAAGTAATGCGCAGGCCGCGTCAGCCGCAGCCCAGGTCAAAATTCAGTACTAATCGACTCCGGCAGGGAGGTGTTTTTTTGTCTCCCTGCTCTCTAATGCCACAGGAGTTTTACTGATGAAAGTCTCTCAATCTTCCTTGCTCACTTCAGAACCGGTTCCGTCAGTCGAAATGTACCAGGAAGCACCGTCGGCGGAAGATATTCAATGGTTTAATGCAAAGCTTAATGGCCCTGCGCCTGACAGCAGCCAGATGAGCTCTTCAGAGCCTGGCGTGGTCGGCAATATTCTGCAATCGCTGAGCGGCAACCAGCGTGCGCAAAAAGAAGCCTTTAACGATCTCAGAGTCGCTTCGCGGTCATCCAGTGCGGAAGATTTCTCCCGCGCCAATGCGCAGCTCTCTGATTACTATATCGAGAGTCTGATGAACGCCAAAGTGATTGCCAAAACCGTTCAGTCAGTCGATAAACTCAGCAACCTGCAGTGAATCTTATGAATGGCGCTGTCATTAAATGCTTCTGTGCTCTGTGCCTGGCGCTGCTGCTTACCGGCTGCGGTGATCAGACTCAGTTGCACAGCGGACTGTCAGAAAACGATGCCAACGATGTGGTGGCAGAACTGAGCCGCTTTAAGATTGAGGCGGATAAACAGGTTTCTAAAGAGGGGGTTAGCGTTAGCGTCGCGCGGAGTGACATTGAGCGGGCGGTGAATATCCTCAATGCCGCCGGACTACCTCATCAGGCGCGAACAAGCCTTGGCGCGGTTTTTCAGAAAAGTGGTGTTATCTCCAGTCCGCTGGAGGAACGCGCCCGCTATATCTATGCGCTGTCACAGGAGGTAGAAGCGACACTGTCACAAATTGATGGCGTCGTGGTGGCGCGTGTGCATGTCGTATTGCCCGAGCGTATCGCCCCCGGCGAGCCGGTTCAGCCCGCTTCCGCCTCGGTATTTATCAAATATCATGAAAACCTCGATCCGGACAGTATCGAACCGCGCATTCGCCGGCTGGTGGCAACCAGCATTCCGGGGCTGGGCGGGCGCGATGACCGCGATCTGGCGATTGTCTTTGTCCCGGCGAAAGCCTGGCAGGATAAAATTGAAATGGTGCAGCTGGGGCCGTTTCAGCTTAGCCCGGAACGTTACGGGATGGTCAAGATAGTTACAACATGCTTTGGGGTGCTGCTGCTGTTACTCGTGGCAAATGCGTTCATTCGTCAGGCTCTGAGTCGTAAGCGCCTGGCTGCACAGGCGAAGTGATTGATTATGCTCAACGCTGCGCCTGATGAGGAAATTACCCTGCGCTGGTTACGCTGGTGGCACGCTGACTTTTGGTTACAGGCTGATGAAAGCTGGTGCACCCAGCCACTGGCCCGTTTATCTGCGCCTTTGCAGAGGCACTATCTCCGCCAGCATGCCTCGTGCTGGCACCACACGCTGGGTGTATCAGGCGAACTGGTCGCGCCGGAGCCGATGGTGCTGGCCATCAGCGACTTAAGCTGCGAACAGCGCGCGCAACTGTTGATTTTAGTCGCGGAAATTTGCGCCGGAGCCATGCCGCTACCCGCAGAGCTAAAGATCTGGTTGCGGCGTCTGGCGAAAGGAATGCGCATTGAGTGCTGGCTGCCCGCCGGGCTTTTCACTACTGGCGGCAGCGCCGACAGCCTCTGTCTGCTGCAGGCGTTATTTCCGGCTATCTGGCCGCGCCTGCGGCTACTCTTCCCTGTAAGCGACGCGCCGGTAAACCCGGCACTTTCACTGCCTGGCCATCGTCTGCGTCCTTTATGGGAAACGGCGCTCTGGCAGGTGCAACAACATTCGGGAGAGACGCGCGATGTGGAAACTTAAAAGCCTGCATCTGCAGGGCGGCAGCGCCTCACCGGGTAATGTGCTGCGCCGCGAGGAAATTGCGCTCAGGCTTGAAGCGGCTTCCATTATCGAGCTGGCCCATAAACAGGCGCAAACGATCCGCGAGCAGGCACGCGCCGAGGCACAAGC
Organism: Pantoea sp. EKM10T; assembly: GCF_011800685.1. Taxonomy (NCBI): domain Bacteria; kingdom Pseudomonadati; phylum Pseudomonadota; class Gammaproteobacteria; order Enterobacterales; family Erwiniaceae; genus Pantoea; species Pantoea sp. EKM10T. The sequence goes on along the minus strand of NZ_JAALEU010000001.1, from coordinate 572,435 downwards.
CGAAAGGGCGGCCAGCCAGCGCGAAGGGGAAGCCCGGTTCTGGCAGCAGGCGCAGACGCTCTTTGCGGACTGGCAGGAACAGCGTGCAGCCGAAGAGACGCAGCTGGTGTTGCTCGCTGGAAAGGTTCTGAACGAGGCACTGGAACACCTGCTCGATGAGGTGGATGATGAGCGCCGTTTTCACGCGTTGCTCAGACAGTTGTTGCGTCACTATCCGCGTCAGCAGCAGGCGACGCTGTATTGCGCCAGTGGGCAGGAGCAGGAGATTAACGGCTGGCTGGTCGCGCAGCCGCAGCTTCGCTGGACGCTGTGCGCCGACCCGGCGCTTGAGCCAGATCGCTTGCGGCTTATTACCGACGCAGGCGAGCTGATGGTTAACTGGCGGACGCTGTACCAGCAGCTCGCGCCAGCGCTGGCAGAAGAGAATGCATAAAAAAAGCAAAAACAGTGGAACTGTTTCGCTTGTCGCGCCACTTAACAGGGGTGTCCAACAAGAGGAGTCAACATCATGAGTTCCAGCGATCTGTTACAGCGTCAGTTATCTTCCAACTCAAACCGCAAACATCATGAAGCCTATCAGTTTGCCCGCGATGTTTCGGGCGAATCGTTCAGCATTGCGGATATGTATGCTTTCCAGAATCGCCTGCAGGATATGTCCAACGCCAGCTGGGCAAGTTCGCAATACACCCAGTTCAGGTTTGGTATCCGTAAAGCGATCATCGACGCTGTTAACTAAGCCCCTGTCATCAAGGAGTCAGGCGTGTTTACGTTTTCTTTTCCGGGCCGCCTGCTGGCGGCCATTACCCTGCTGCTACTGAGTATGGGCATCACAAACGCTCGTGTGCCGGATGAGTGGAAGAATGGTGCGTATGCCTATTCGGCAGATAATACCCCGCTTAATATTATTCTTGACGATTTTGCCAGCAGCTTTGGTGTTGAGGTCAATCTTGGCACGCTGGGTGACAGCAATGTCACCGGTAAACTGCGCGCAGACAGCCCGGAAGCGTTCCTTAATCGCCTGGCGCTTGAGTATCGCTTTCAGTGGTTTGTTTATAACAACACGCTCTACGTCAGCCCGCAGGCAGCGCAAACTTCCCAGCGTATTGAGATTTCCCCGGAAGCCGCGCCGGATCTGAAAGAGGCGCTGCGCGGTGTCGGCCTGCTGGAACCCCGCTTCGGCTGGGGCGAACTGCCGGATGAAGGCGTGGTATTGGTGACCGGTCCGCCGGAGTATGTGCGCCAGATAACGGAATTTGCCCGTAAATCGGAAAGCAAACCTGAAGCCGGGGCCAATAAAGATATGATGGCATTCCCGCTGCGTTATGCGGCCGTGGCGGATCGCACCATTCGCTATCGCGATCAGGAGCTGCTGGTGCCGGGGGTGGCCACCATTCTGAATGAACTGCTGGGTCAGTCCAGCAACGCCTCTTCCGGAAGAATGTCATCAGGCCAGGGAGAGGATGAACAGGTATCACGTGAACAGTCGCAAAGTGTTTTAAACGAGCTGATTAATCGCAATATGCCGGCCTCCGGACGTAAAAAGGCGCCTGTCAGCAGTCTGGCGGGTAAAGTATCAGCGGATGTGCGTAACAACCTGCTGCTGGTGCGTGACGATCCGAAAACCCGGGACGCTTATCAGGCATTAATTAACGCCATTGATGTTCCGCAAAAGCTGATCGAAATTGATGCAGTGATTGTCGATATCGACCGCAGCGCGCTGAAACGCTTCTCCAGCAACCTGGCCGGTCAGTTTGGCAGTGTCGCCAGCGGCGCCAATATGCTCTCCGGTGCCAGTACACTGTTTGTGACCGATTTCCAGCGATTTTTTGCCAGTATCGAAGCGATGGAGGGGGAAGGGACGGCATCCATTATCGCTAACCCCACTATCCTCACGCTGGAGAATCAGCCCGCGGTGATTGATTTCAGCGATACTGCCTTTATACGCGCCATTGGCGAGAGGGTGGCGGATATTCAGTCTGTCACCGCAGGCACCAGCCTGCGGGTGACGCCACGCGCAATCACCACTTCACAAAAATCGGCTATCCAGCTCATTGTTGATGTGGAAGATGGCAAGCTCAATAAAGATGATGAGGGCGATGCGCAGGGAACCCATAACGCAGCGGTCAGCACCCAGGCGCTGGTGGAGGCGCGACGCTCGCTGGTTCTGGGCGGGTTCCATTCCAAAGAGACGGGCGACCGTGAGCGACGCATCCCGATCCTCGGCAGTATTCCGCTGATCGGCAAGCTCTTTACCTCAACGCGCTATGAGACCTCCCAGCGTGAGCGGCTGTTTATTATTACGCCGCATTTAATTGGTGACCAGGTCGATCCGACCCGGTATATCGCTGCCGAGTCGCGCGAACAGCTGAATAGCGCGATGGATGAGGTGACTAATCGTCATAAGTACACCGACGTCAAAGGGATGGTGGAAGGCGCGATGCGCGACCTGGCGCTGAACCGCGTGCCAGCGGGGATGACCAGCGGTGGCACGGGCCAGACGCTTTCCTCCCTGTGCCGCATTTCGGGCGCTTTCGGGAGCGATTTCCGTCGCCATCAGTGGTACGGCAATAGCAGCGTACAAATAACCGTTGGGGTGATCACCAACAACACCCAGCAGACGCAGCGTTTTGATGAGAGTCTGTGCCGCAGCGACCGCACGCTGGCGGTAGCGGTCTGGCCGCGTGGAGAACTGCGTCCGGGTGAATCGGCGGAGGTATTCGTCGCATTTGATAGCAATGCTCCGTCACGTCCTTCTCGCGCTTCGCTGCTCTCTTCAGCAGGCGGTGCACCGGCCAAAAACCTCTACTGAGCTGATAAGGAAAAAGCATGTTAGTGAGAATAATTGTGCTTACCGCCGCCGCGCTGGTGCTGAGTGCCTGCGCGCGGCCGCAGGGCGGATGTAATGACGTGGGCTGTCGCCCCTCTTCAGACCTGCATAACCTGACCATCTGGTGGCAACCACAACTGCGTAATGGCCCGAACGACTACACGCGGATAACGGTAGATAACTAATCACGTTTCGGCAGTCCCAGGCCCCGGCTGATCGATGGGGCCATATTTTAACGAGAATCGACCATAGCTATTCACCTTCCGTTTCCGGGAAGCCTGTGTGCGGCGCACTCTTTGCCCGCATGCCAGTGCTGGTAATGCTATTCCATTACGTCAGTTTTCCTGCAGCAGACCGCAGGCGGCTCTGTTATCAGCAACCGCTTGCCGGTTTCACCCCGGCGACTTTTAGCGCTTTAATACTGGCTTTTATTCAGCAGGCCCGTGAGATGCAGATGTGACTGCCTGATAAGATAGTCCGGCGTTACCCTCCGCACTATTCTTCCCGAATCTCAATCACCTCATCCAGATAGTGATCCTCCAGCTCCCGCAGCAGACGATAGACGTGCGCGACGGCATTTAACGTTTCGCGTGGAACATAAGCGCCTTCCCGCGTGGTGCGCCACAGAGTGCGGGTCAGCCAGATAAAGCGGATAACCGGTCTCTTTTTACGCTGCGCCTCTTCAATTAATGCCCGCGCCTCTTCATCGCAAGCCTTGAACAGCAGACGCGGCAGCGGCGTTTCATCCGGGCGATAATAGAGACCGACGGCAAAATGGGTGGGATTAACCAGCAACACATCCGCGTCTTCCACGTTAATCTCACGGGCAGGCACCGGCTCTTCATTCAGGATCTCCTGAGCCAGCTGACGGCGGTGGCCTTTCATATGCGGATCGCCTTCGCTCTGCTTAAATTCGTTTTTGATATCTTCATGACTCATACGCTGCTGTTTGAGGAAGAAATAGCGCTGAATACCAAAATCGAACAGGCTGATTATTAGCATCACCATCAGCACCCGACGTGACACCTTCATAAACAGCGCCATCACCCCCTGCCAGAAACCATTGAGATCGCCAAGCGCCAGCTGAGCAAGGCCACCGAGGTCCGGCATGATCGCCTGCCATACCACCAGGCCTATCACCACCGCTTTAAAGATGCTGGTCAAAAGCTGGGTAAACTGGCGGGCAGAAAACATATTCTTCAGGTGATTAAACGGGTTAAGCGCATCCGGTTTCGGTGCCAGCGCTTCGGTGGAGAAGAGTGGGCCGAACTGCACCCAGCCGCCCATCACCCGCAGCAGCATGGCAATGGCGCACGCGATGCCCACCAGCACCAGCATTACGATGACGCTATCACTTATTACTTCCTCCATCGCGTGATCGAATGGGTCGCGCAGACGCGTTAACGGCAGCAGCATCATCGCCTGCAACCGCTGCATCCCGGTATCCACCATAGCAAACAGGGTCTCAAGGATACCGATTGAGATAAGCAGCTTAGGGATATCCTGGCTCTGGCTGACCTGGCCTTTTTTGCGCGACTCTCTGAGTTTTTGCGGTGTAGCGTCTTCGGTTTTTTCGCTCATGGTGCGCTCCCGGCTGAAGGGGCAAATATCTGCGACAGGACAGGGATAAGATCGCGCAGTTCATACAACCGCGCATTACCCAGATGGTCCAGCAGTGGCAGATAGAGGATAAAAAACAACATGCCGAGCAGGCATTTCAACGGAATTGTCAGGGCAGTCGCCTGTAGCTGTGGGCTATAGAGACTCATCACACCGATGGCAAAATCGAGCAGCAGCATCAGCGCCACCGGCGGCCCGGCATAAAGCACCATATCGCTGAAGATTTTCCCCAAAAGCGTAAGCCAGACGTGAAAACCTGCCTCTGCGGGGAAAGGTATCCACTGGGTGGCGGACCAAAGATGATAGCTGTCCCAGATCACCTGGGTGATGGTCGATAATCCCAGCCCTGTGACCAGCAGCAATATCAGCACCTGCTGCATTAACTTACCCAGAGGCGTCACATCCGGCCCCAGCTGGGGGTTAATTTGCCCACCCATTAAGGCACCCCGCTGATTATCGAATAACGCACCGACAGACTCATACAGCCAGAAAGGCAACGCCAGCAACAATCCGAGCAGGGTGCCTATCATCAACTCTTTGAGTACCAGCCCTGCCAGCGCCATCATTGTCGGCTCAAGCACATCAATTTGTTCTTTGATGCCTGGGGCGATAAACAGCGCCAGCGCCACAGCAATGGCGGTTCGCAGCAGCCCTTTTATGACGCTAAAAGAGAATATTGGTGTCAGTAACAGGCAGGGAAAGATGCGCGCCATGCCAAGTCCCAGCGCGAGGATTGCATGAAACGTATCGGTGAGTGGGTAACCTGTCAGCATCAGGAACTGACCGTTGACATCATCGCAAACGCCGCCTGCGCCAGCTCCATCAGTTCAACACCGACCCAGCGCCCGGTAAGCGCCAGCGTCAGGCCGACCGCGATAAGTTTGATGCAGAACGGCAGGGTCTGATCCTGCAACTGCATCGCGGCCTGTACCAGTGAAATAATTACCCCGGAGATCACTGCCACCAGCAGCGGCGGCGCGGAGAGGATAACCACCAGCAATAACCCCTGGCGAAACAGCGTCAGAATATCCATGATGACCTCATAAATAGCTGTAGAACAGGCCGTCGAGCAGCCGCGTCCAGCCGCTGATGAGCACAAACAGCAGGATCTTCAGTGGCAGCGAAACGGTCATCGGCGACACCATCTGCATCCCGAGCGCCAGCAGGATATTCGAGACGATCAGGTCAACGACAATAAAAGGAATAAAGATCAGAAAGCCGATTTTGAAACCGTTCTGCAGCTCCGATAGCACGAAGGCCGGGATAATGAGCAGCATATTTTCGGGGGTGACCGAATCTGCCATTTTCTTTGGCCACATACGCTGGGCATTTTCCTGCAGATGGATGACGATGTCCGGATCGGTATTTTTATGCATAAACGTTTTCAGCGGTTCGATACCATTAGCGGCGGTATATTCGAGCCGCTCCATACTGCTGAAATCGACAGGGATCGCTTTCAGCCTGTCGGTCATATCGCTAAATACCGGCGCCATAATAAATAGCGTTGCCGCCAGCGCAATGCCGTTGAGCGCCATCGTTGGCGGCACCTGCTGCACGCCCATCGCGTTGCGCGTCAATTGCAGCACCATCGTAATTTTCAAAAAGCTGGTACAGATAATGAGCATCATCGGCAGCAGTGCCAGTGCGCCGAGAAACAGCGCCAGCATAATCGGGTTGAGTGGCCCCATCTCCATCGGAATCACCTGTTCACATCCCCGACGCTCGCCACGCCCGGCAGCATGTGAGTAATCTGCAACCCCAGACGTCCTTCGACATTGACCAGTTCGCCTTTCGCCAGCGGAAACTCGCCGTGACATAGCAGTGCTTCACCGGGCACGACGTTTTCTACCGTGACCGTCGAGCCGACATCCAGACGATTTAACTCACCCAGGGTAAGTCTGAGATGGCCGCAGCGCACGGTCAGGGCCAGCGGCAGCGCATCAAAAGGTGATGCCACAGGCGCCGTTGTTTCAGTCAGGCCTTCATTCGCTTGAGGTGTATCGGCAGGCAGATTATCTTCGGGGGTCACATTCATGTAACTATTCTCCAGACGGGTAATAAGAAAACGGGCAGGATGCCCCTCCCCGAACAGCAATTCGCCCTTTAGGTGCAATTGCGCAAGGCGAAGCTCGCCGCGACCGGTCGGGAAAAAATACGAGGTAGCAGGGAAAATCACATCACCGGGGCGAAGTGTGCGTAACTGCGAGGGAGCAAACGACACCGCACCCAGTTCTATCGGCAGCGATAACGGCAGGGCGCTGCAAAGCGGTGCAGGGAGCGGAGCCCAGCCAGGCTGGTTTAACAACGCCGCCAATGTGGCGGGCGCAAGATATAACTGACTTTGCGCCTGCGCCTCACCGATCGTGAAGCTAATCGCAAGCCACATCCCCTCAACCGGTGCGCAGAGCGCGTCCTGCGGCGTCAGGTCGCCAAATAGCGCGCGCAATGCCGGGCTGAGATGCTGGTTAAAGAGCGGCCAGTACCAGTCAGCGCACGCCCCGGGTTCTGGCAGCAGCGGGCAAGTGGAAAACAGACTCAGCAGCGCTTCGCTCTCCGCCAGAGATAACCCTCCCGCCTTGCATGAGAAGCTCTGCGTCGGTGGCCGCTCGCCGGGGGGGGCGAGCCGCAGCTGAAGCTCACCCGCTTCGCCTGCAAGGGTAAAAGGATAGCCAAGGCCGTGGCCGATACGCTGGCGCAGGCTGGCTTCTTCGCGCGGCAGAGTGCGCAGGGATAAGGGTTTCATTCCCGGCCTCCGCGCTGCTCAAAACGCAGGCGCACAGCGCAGGCCATCCGGCGGCGCAGCGACTCCCGGCAGCGTTCCTGATGGGCGGCCATCATCGTCATGGCAGGTGGCGCAAAACGCAGGCTGATATCCCAGCCCGCGGCAAAAGGACTCAGGCGGGCATCCACTTCGCCTAAAAGGGGCAGCAGTAGCGTCATCGATATCGGGCCAGCAGGCTGCTTTTCTGCCATGGCGCACAGGGGGGGCTCCAGTAGTTGTTGCCAGGCCCTGGCCGGAGAAGCGGGAGCCACATGCTCATGGGATAACTGTGACCCAAAAGAGGGGGAGCCTTCCCAGGGTATGATAAGCGGTTGCGGCAGTTCGCTGGGGATGAGCAACAGCGCGTCGAACAGCGAACCCTCTTCGCGAAACGGCTCGGTGCGGGATTTACGCTCGGATGTCGCGACGTCTGAAGGTCCGGTCTGCGGCGAACGGCGCTGCACCTCCGGCCGTGCAGGCGGCGCTGGATTATTTTGCGGGGGGTGGGGTAAGGCTGTCATCGTAATGCCTCGCTGTGCGCCATCAGATATTCCAGTTTTTCCACATCGTGCAGACGCGCCTGTGTTTGCTGCTGTGTGTGCTGCACCTGTTGTTGTTGCATAACCTGCTGTGCGCGGCACTGTTGCAACTGATTACGCTGCCCACTCACCGCGTCGCTGGCCTGGCGCTCCCGGGCCAATCCTCCGACCAGACGCTCCTGTTTTTGCAGTCCCGACTGGTGGTGTCCGGCAAAGCTATCGCGCAGTTGCTGATAATGCTGTTGTGCGGCTTCAAGCTGGTGTTCCGCCTCGGCTGACTGACGTTGCGTTTCGCACAGCGCCTGCTCCGCTTGCCGTTGCAACCGTTCGCAGCGGCGTAAGCGCTGGCGGCGAATTGGCAGCAGCAGAGAGAAGGCCTGCTGCAATTCAGCGCTGCCCTCATCAGTCGTGATGTCGTGATCAGGTAGCGGATGACGGCGCATGCTGGCTTACCTCCGCTAAGTAATGCAGTGTGTCGTCATATCCGCAGGGCGCGTGCATCGCCTGTTGCAGATAGCCATTTATCGCCTCCTGAGCCGATACTGCCGCATCGGTCATGGCATCATGTCCCGGCTGGTATTCTCCCAGGCGGATTAACATTTCTACCTGCTGCCAGGCGGACATCATGCGGCGCAGCTGCGTGGCGTCGCGGCTATGCTCGCGAGTCGCAACGTTGCTCATGGTTCGGCTCAGGCTTGCCAGTACATCAATTGCCGGGTAGTGACCGCGCTCCGCCAGACGACGGGTCAGCACAATGTGGCCATCAATCAGGGATCTCACTTCGTCCGCGACCGGATCGTTCATTGAATCGGCTTCAATCAGCACGGAATAGAGGGCGGTGATGGCCCCCCGTGAGGTCTGTCCTGCGCGCTCCAGCAGGGTGGGCAATAAGGTATAAACCGAAGGCGGCAGCCCGCCGCGACCCGGTGGCTCGCCCAGCGCGAGGCCGATTTCACGCTGGGCACGGGCAAAGCGGGTCAGGGAGTCGAGGATTAACAGCACGTTCTTACCCTTATCGCGCCAGGCTTCGGCGATGGCAGTGGCAGTAAAAGCGGCCCTGGCGCGTTCCATACTGCTGCGATCGGAGGTGGCGCAGACGAGCACCGTACGGCTGCGCAGCGCCTCATCCAGTTCGTGGTCAAGAAACTCGCGCAATTCGCGCCCACGCTCGCCAATCAAACCAAAGACAATGACATCGCAGGGCGTATTACGGGCAATCTCCGCCAGCAGGGTGGTTTTCCCGCAGCCCGCGCCGGCGAAGATCCCCACCCGCTGTCCCACGCCCAGGGTCAGCGGGCCATCAATGGCGCGAATGCCGGTCGGCAGCGGCGTATCGATGCGCGGACGATCGGTGGGTGCCGGGGCATCGCCCAGTACGCCTACCGCATCATCCACCGTACCGGGCAGGGCGAACGCGCCAGGCTGGCCTGCATCCAGTGGACGGCCAAAGCCGTCAAGTACGCTGCCGAGCAGGGCGTCGGACACCACAATACTGTGTGGCAGGCGCAGCGGAACCACGCGCGCGCCCCGGGCTATGCCGTCGAGCTGGCCAAGGGCGGAGAGCAGCGTGTGCTGCGGGTTAAAGCCGACCACCTCTGCCAGCACGCTTTGCCCGTCATCCCGGGCGATCTGGCAGAGATCGCCAATCCGCGCCTCGGGCAGGCTACTTTCAAGCAATATCCCGCTGATCCCGGTAATGCGACCAAAGCTTTCGACCGGCGAAAAGCAGGTCAGCCGCCGCCGCTGCTGCTGATACCACTGCTCCAGTGTCATCGTCATTACCAGCTCACCTTAATGTTATCGCGCCCGTTAAACTCGATCTGGGTACTGGTAATCGCCACCAGCCGCAGGTTGTCTACTTCATCGCCGATAAACAGACGCTGCCCATCATCAGTGACAATATTGGCGCGGCTACCGGTGGTGATTTGCACAATGCGAAACGGCAGTCTGACCTTCAGCAGCCTGACCTGGTTATCCAGCGGGATATCGCTGGTGTACGTTGCGTTAAAGCGCTCCAGCATTCGTTTATAGATTTGCATCTGTGGCTTACTGAGGCGGCCTGTAAGACGCAGTCGCTGATTATGCATGTCAACTTTCACGAGGCTCGCCAGATCGCGTTCGCGCAACATTTTCTGTAACGGAGCCTGCAATTCTGCGGGAGTACTCAGTGGCCGGGAGGAGGTGACCTGAGTCTGGGCTACGGTGGGCTGCAAAACCCAGCTCATTACTGTCAGAGTGAGCAGCAACATCAGGCTCCAGACCAGCGTGCGGATGCTGCGGGTGAATATCCCTTTACGTGCAGCGACCGGGGGTATGGCCTCATTCGGTGCTTCAGCAGTTTCTTCTGGCATAGAAGGGGTGGCAGGCGGCATACAGGCGGCCCACGGCGTGTCGATACGCGCGACGCAGAGCCAGACGTCAGCGACCTGAAAAGGTTCTTCACTATTAATGGCATAGGCTTCCCCGCCGTGCGGTTGTGCCAGCCACCGGGTCTCTTCCCGGCGCAGCTCGCACTGGCGGGCAGCAACGCGAGCATCGCTAAGCATCAGATCGGCCTCATCGGCGTGGCCAATCAGCCATTTATCACCGAAGAGGGGTAACGCGGCGCCTAAATGCAGGCCAGACAGCACGCGCAGTTCGAACATGGTTAACTCTCCCACGTGGTAAGTGAGTAAGCGGCCGGATCGAGCTCTATACGGCCCAGCACATTTACTGCGAGATTGGGTTGCAGCTCTGCAAACGAGAGCACCGGCACATAGTGGAACTCTTCCTGAATAAGCCCGCGCATCGGGCTGCGCAAATCCTGGGCGACCAGCAGCACCGCGCTTTCCGGGGTGTCAACCGGGAATGCGTTGGCGATGAGCGGGAGAATGGCGCTGATCTGCTCATGGGTTAGCGCAAAGAACAGATCGTTTTGCGTCTGACGAAGCGAGTCACGCAACTGTTCTTCCAGTTCCGGTGTCAGCAGCCAGACATGCAGGCCGTCCGGACGGGCATACTGGTAACAGAGATGATTTTTTAACGAGATGCGCACCTGGTCGGTCAGCAGCCAGATGTCGCGCTCATGCTGCCCATGCTCGATCAGCGCTTCGGCAATTGCCCGAACCGATCGCAGCGGAATGCGTTCTGAAACCAGTTTTTGCAGGACGCTGGAGAAACGTGAGAGGGGCATCACGCGCTGTAACTCCTGCGACAGCTCCGGCTGCTCTGATTCCAGCCAGCTCACCAGCGCGCGGGTTTCCTGCAGACCAATAAAATGCGGGCTGCTGGCGTGAATAGCGTTCTCCATGCGCTTTACCAGGATTTCGCGCGCCGTCCAGCGCTCGACCTCTTCGTTTTGCAGCAGCGGATGATCCGCCGCCAGCCAGATAAGATCGCCTTCCTGACGCTGCTCGTCGCCCTCTGCCACGCTTTCCCTGTCGGTTGACGCGATCTCGTCCAGCCAGCGGCGTTTCACCGCCCGATGCGACACGTTAAATGTCCCTTTTACTTTCGGGATTTCATAAACCGAGAAGCGAAACTCATCTTCCGTCTGCTGGTCGAGAAACTCGATATCGAACGCTGGCAGGGTAAAGCCGAAGTGGTAAACGATACGGTTACGCAGGCGGCGAATATCCTGCACCAGCTCCAGCATCTCCGGATGGCCGCGCCATGAGGACGAGAAATTGATCAGATAAGGTCGTGTTGGGTTGAACTGACGTAAATCCTCCTTGCCGTTCAGCTCAGGGGGAATGACCTCATTTTCCATTTGCGGCTGCGCAAGGCTCAGGGTCTTTCTGACACGCCAGATCTGAAAACCGCCGCTAATCATCGTCAGCGCGGCCAGCAGCAAAAAAATTGCCGTTGGCATACCTGGCAGCAGGGCAAAGCCCACCATCCCCATTGAGGAGAGCAGCCAGGCTTTCGGCTGGCTGGTTAACTGCTCGGCAATCTCGCGGCCGATATTATTGTCAGCCGTCTGCTCATTGTCGGACGAGACGCGGGTAATCAGCATCCCGGCGGTCAGCGAGATCAGCAGCGCAGGGATCTGTGCAATCAGTCCGTCACCGATGGTCAGAATCGAGTAGATATGCATCGCTTCGCCAGCAGGCATGCCCAGCTGCAGCACGCCAATACTGATGCCGCCAATCAGGTTAATCACGACAATCACCAGCCCGGCGATAGCGTCACCTTTAACAAACTTCATCGCGCCATCCATCGCCCCGAATAACTGACTCTCTTTTGCCAGTTCATTACGCCGGTTTCTGGCCTGTACCCCATCAATCAGTCCGGCGCGCAGATCGCTGTCGATGGACATCTGCTTACCTGGCATTGCATCAAGGGTAAAACGCGCAGCCACTTCGGCTACCCTTTCGGAACCTTTGGTAATGACCAGGAAGTTCACCACAGTCAGGATCAGGAACATCACCATCCCTACCGCAAGGTTGCCGCCCACCACAAAGTTACCGAAAGCCGCCACCACATGGCCCGCATCCTGCTGAATTAAGATCTGGCGGGTGGTGGAGATAGAGAGTGCCAGGCGGAACATGGTGGTGAGCAGCAGCACGGCGGGAAAGGTTGAGAACGCCAGCGGCTTAGGCAGATACATGGCCAGCACGACCAGCAGAGATGACAGGCAGATATTCACCGCTATCAGCGCATCAATTAATGGCAGCGGTAAGGGAATAATAAGCATAAACACCAGCGCCATGGCAAAAGCCGCACCGACCACTTCGGAGCGTTGCATGGCGCTGATCGCGATTCGATTCAATATCTGAAACAGGGTATTCATCTTTGTTGCCTCACGACGCAGCGTTCCGGTTGCGGCGTTGCTGTTGCTGCTCAGTTTTAGTGACGTCCGTAATCATGCCGCGCAGCAGTTTTAACGCGTTGTCACGATTTTCCTGAGCGGGCCACAGCGAGGCTGGCACGCCGTGCAGGAGCGGAAAAAGCGAACTAAAAAAGAGCGGCAGATGTTGCCTGTTCTGGCCGACAATCTCGTCTGCCAGCCCGGTAAAATCACTCTGATAAGCGCCGTTATGGCTGATTTGCAACATCCGGCGTGCCAGAGTCAGGCTGTTCATGGCAACACTGGGCAGTTTGCTGCGCATACGCTGCAAAAAGGCAGTGCTGTCGCTCAGCGTCTGGCTTATCCCGGCAGCATCGCGCAGTCCGCGGTGGATACGTCCGAGGGTAATAACGCTGATTGAGGGGGCAAGTGCGGCGATATCATCCGCCAGCGCGCGCTGCAGAGTACGCAGCGTCGGGATCAGATTACGCGAGCCGATCAGCTCCAGCAGCATATCCAGCATCCTGGTTGCGGACTGCTGGTGGACGATGCCGTCGTAATAGAGGTTGCGCAACGACTGTTTACGCTGCGGATCGCGGGTATACCCGGCGATGGCTGACGCCGTGTTGTTGCCTGCACGAATGGTCTGGCCGTGGGTCTGCTGTAGCTTATCCAGCTGGGCCCCGGCCAGCCCGGCCAGTTCCCCGTCGCCTTTATCCTGTGCCTGTTCGCCGATCACACGCAGTAGCAGGGCGGTGCGCGCCGGATCGCCGCCGGTCTTTTCCAGAAGTGTGTCGCTATCCGGCGGCGGATTCTGGCGCAGGGCGGCACGCAGCCACGCCATCTGCTCCAGCGTTTGTTGTTCATCGCCGCCGTCGAGTAGGGAAAATAGTGCATTCAGCTCTCCGACTTTGCTGAGCGCATGCTTGCCACGCTGCTGGTTCCGTGACGCATTACGGCGGTCCTGCGCCTTTTGCCTGCGTTCCATCTTTTCACTGAACGCGGCGCCCATTTCTTCCATCGCGTCATTCAGTGACGTTTCCCGCGCGCGGACATTATCCGGCACGTCGTTTTTACCTGCTGTCTGTGGCGTGTTTTTATGCAGAGCTTTTAGCGAGTGCGCCAGCGCCGGTATCGCATGTTGTATTTTGAGCATCGCCAGCCATCCTCAATGGTTATTACTCTCTTTCTGTGTCAAATAACGCTTACCGGTTCCGAAAAAAGCGGTAAAAAAAAGTGGAAATAATTTCATCCGGAAATCAGTGCAATTTTTTGCATTATTCATCGATAAGGAAGGGTAAAAACTGTCTCAGATAATTCTGTATGGAGAATTAATTGTTTTCATAAACAGCAGCTTATTTGTTGAGCAGCAGATGGCATATCTCTTGCTATGTAACGAAATCAATTGCTACTAATGAGAGAGATAAGAAAATGATTAATTCAACGCTCGTATCCGCTGTCGCAGAGTCACCCTTAGCAATTAACGTAAACTGGGATGAGATCTTCGTTACGCATAATAAGAAGCTGTTAAATTTCATTCGAAAACGTATTGCCAGCCATGAAGATGCTGATGACATCCTGCAAATGACCTGTCTGGAAGTGTTGTGTAATCGCCATAAGTTTCGCGGCGCATCCCGTCCGGAAACGTGGGTATTTGGCATCGCAGTTAATTTGATTCGCAACTACTACAAATCAAAACAGATCCACTATCTGTTTGATAATCTTAATGATGAAGTTATCGCCGATCTGCTGCTGGATAATGATCCCAGCGATCTGACGGAAAACAGGCAATTACTGAGTCATACGCTGGCATCCCTCGAAATTTTACCGAAAGACGTGAGGGTGATGCTGTCTATCCTTGTGGAGGAGGAGGGCAGCTATCAGGATATCGCTCAGCAGCTAGAAATCCCGGTAGGCACCGTGCGCTCTCGGCTCTCACGCGCGCGGGAAACATTAAAGGGGAGAATTTACGCCTGAATATGGGCCTGCGAAAAATGGCAATTTAACTGCTAAGCTTATCAGCTCGTTAATATTTAGCGGGTTATGACTATCATGCCGTCGGAACGTTATTCTCTGCGGCTTGATAAATCCGTGGAGGGAATAATGCTTTTACAGGGTGTATCTGACCAGAATGACAATGACAAAACTACTATCACCGGTTTATCAAATATTGCCTTAAACAAAATTCATGATGCGATATATTTGATAGATAGCCAGCTGCATATCAAATATGTCAATGAAAAGGCCTGCCAGTTGACGGGATATTCCCGCGAGGCATTTTCGCAGCTCAGCTTTGACATCATTGATAAAGAACTGCGCGACAATGATGTTTTTGCCCTATGGTGGAAACTCAGTACCCGCCCTGAAGGGATACAATTCACTTCACATCATACCGGCCGGCATAACGTTTTTCCCGTAGAAGTGAGTTGTAGCGGATATCACCAGGATGGTGAGCTGCATATCTTATGCATTGTGCGCGATATGCATGAAATTCGCCGGCAAAAAGAGCAGCAGCAACTTCGGGAAAAACAGCTGCATCAGGTAGTGGAAAATTCTCCCGACCTCATTTTACGGTTTGATTTGCAGACCCGCTGCCTCTATGCCAACCTGGCGGTCCGCAGCTGGTTTACTCTTAGCGAAAACGATATCAGTCGGGTGCCGCTGACTGAAAGCGTGCAGCGCGGGGGGATTGGACTGAGCCTGTTTAAGCTGGTCTCACGCACGATGGTTGATGAGAAAGTGGCCGAAGATGAGCTGGTGGTAAAGCATCAGGGTGATAAACGCACCCTGCATGTGCGCTGCGTGCCGGAATATGATTTACAGGGCGGGCTGGTTAGCGTGCTGGCGGTTGGGCGCGATATCACTGCAATCCGCAAGACCGAAGAGGAGTTGCGGCAGTTAACTCATAATCTCGAGCGGGCGCGGGAAGCGGAAAAAAAACAGCTGGCGCGTGATATTCATGACGAGCTGGGCCAGCATTTAACCGCTCTGCGTACAGGGTTGTCGCTGCTGGCGATGCGTAAAGATCAGCCTGTCGATGCGCAGCAGGCAAAAATTCAGCAGCTGATGGTGCATCTGGACAGCACGATTCAGGTGGTACGGGATGTCTCGACCCGCCTGCGGCCTAACGTTCTCAATCTTGGTTTAATTCCGGCGCTGGAATGGTTGCGCGATCAGTTTATAAAAAACAATGGAATCCGCTGCATTTTACTGGCACCTGATGAACATACCGTGGTGCTGGATGAAGCGACGCTGACGGCGGCGTTTCGCGTGGTACAGGAGTCTCTCACCAATGTCGTCCGCCATGCCAGAGCCAGCAATGTTTATATCTTCGTCAAACTCACGCCGGATGCGCTGCTCATCGAAGTTGTCGATAACGGTAAAGGGTTTCATCTGAATCGAGTGAAGAAAGGGACGTGTGGGCTGCACGGCATCAGGGAGCGAGGACGCATGCTAAATGGAGAAGCGACCATCGATAGTACACCTGGTAAAGGGACCCGGGTTAAACTGAAATTCCCCCTCTCTGTAAGCGCTAAATCAGTCGCATCCTGTCCGAAAACCGGGAGTATTAACCGATGAGTAAATGCATACGTCTGATGATTGCCGACGATCATGCCATTATGCGCGAGGGCCTGAAGCAAATTTTTGCTCTTGATGACAATATCGACGTGGTATGCGAAGCATCGGATAGCGGCCAGGTGCTGGAGCGCCTGCGTCAGCACGAAGTCGATCTGCTGCTGCTCGATATTTCGATGCCTGGCATGAGCGGAGAAGATCTGATTACCCGCCTGATGCCTCTCTATCCCCGGCTGCGCATTCTGGTATTGAGTATGTACAACGAACCGCAAATTACCCGGCGGGTGTTAAATAATGGTGCGCTGGGCTATATCACCAAAGACAAGTCGCCGGATGTTTTACTCAAAGCGATTCGCACCGTGGCGCAGGGATCACGCTATATCGATCACGATCTGGCACAGGAGATTATCTTCTCCGACTACCAGAGCAATAATCGTGCGCCTCATGAGAGCCTGACGATGCGCGAACGGCAAATCATGATCATGCTGGCCCACGGGGAGTCGATTAATGCGATAGCCGATGCGCTCTCCATCAGTAATAAAACCGTCAGCACCTATAAATCACGCATGATGAAGCGAATGAAATTTACCAATAATGCCCATATTGTGAAATATTCCCTGCAGCATAACCTGGTGCAATAATGTCGTGAGGCTCCGCCTGATAAGCCTCGGGCGGGGTCGATCTGAAAGTGTTTTGCAGCACGGCTAATGGGAAGGACGTGTCCGCCTGAATTTTACCCCCGACCGCATAATGAAAAATCCACGCCATGGCGTGGATTTTAGGGAGTCTGTCAGACTTCATGGTTTTGATGGAACCCCATGAGACAACAATATTTAATCAGACGTTGAACAGGAAGTTCATCACATCGCCATCTTTCACGATGTACTCTTTACCTTCTGAACGCATCTTGCCGGCTTCTTTAGCACCTTGCTCGCCTTTATAAGCGATGAAATCTTCAAACGCGATGGTCTGGGCGCGGATAAAGCCTTTCTCGAAGTCAGTGTGGATTTTACCGGCGGCCTGCGGAGCTGTCGCGCCAACCGGGATAGTCCATGCACGCACTTCTTTCACGCCAGCGGTGAAGTAGGTCTGCAGGTTCAGCAGGGAGTAACCGGCGCGGATAACGCGGTTCAGGCCTGGCTCTTCCAGTCCCAGCTCTGCCATGAATTCGTCACGGTCTTCATCTTCCAGCTCGGCGATATCCGACTCAACGGCGGCGCACACTGGCACCACGACTGAACCTTCCGCTTCGGCGATAGCGCGCACCTGATCCAGGTACGGGTTGTTCTCGAAACCATCTTCATTGACGTTAGCAATGTACATGGTGGGTTTCAGGGTCAGGAAGCTCAGATAGCGGATTGCCGCTTTGTCGTCCTCATCCAGATTCAGTGAACGCAGCATGCCCGCTTCAGAAAGATGCGGCAGGCACTTCTCCAGCGCAGCCAGCTCGGCTTTGGCATCTTTGTCGCCGCCTTTGGCTTTCTTCTGCACACGCTGAATCGCACGTTCACAGGTTTCAAGATCGGACAGCGCCAGCTCAGTGTTGATCACGTCAATATCTTCAGCCGGGTTAACTTTGCCCGCCACGTGGATGATGTTGTCGTTTTCAAAGCAGCGCACTACGTGACCAATCGCTTCGGTTTCGCGGATGTTGGTCAGGAACTGGTTGCCCAGACCTTCACCTTTTGACGCGCCTTTTACCAGACCGGCGATATCGACGAATTCCATGGTAGTCGGCACCACGCGCTGCGGCTTAACAATCTCAGAAAGCTGGTCGAGACGCAGGTCAGGCATCGGCACCACGCCCGTGTTTGGCTCAATGGTGCAGAAGGGGAAGTTAGCCGCTTCGATGCCCGCTTTAGTCAGCGCGTTAAACAGAGTGGATTTACCGACGTTCGGCAGGCCCACGATACCGCATTTGAATCCCATGGTTTGATACCCTTTATAACTGGATGGACAGTGCGCCAGAAGGCGGACTGTCGGAGACGAATTGAAAAATTTCGCGCATTATACACGGAATCACGACGATTCGGGCGTTTAAGCAGGCTTGAAGGCGTGCAGCCGGTTCATCGCCTTGATACGATCCTCTTTCAGCCACAGTTCGGTGCAGCGCGCCGCCTCATCAATGGCATCATCAATCAGCTTCTGCTCACTGGCGGGCGGCTTGCCCAGCACAAATCCGGTCACCTTGTTGCGATCGCCGGGATGCCCGATACCGATGCGCAGCCGATGGAAATTGTTGTTGTTGCCCAGTTTGCTGATGATATCTTTCAGACCGTTATGGCCGCCATGCCCGCCACCCTGCTTGAACTTCGCCACGCCGGGTGGCAGATCGAGTTCATCATGCGCTACCAGGATCTCTTCTGGCGCGATGCGATAAAAGGTCGCCATCGCCGCCACGGCTTTCCCGCTCAGGTTCATAAAGGTGGTCGGCACCAGCAGGCGTACATCCTCTCCGGCTATCGCCAGGCGCGCGGTATAGCCATAGAATTTGCCTTCCTCTTTCAGTGACTGATTGTGGCGCTCAGCCAGTAAATCCAGATACCAGGCACCCGCATTGTGGCGCGTGGCGGCATATTCAGCGCCTGGATTGGCTAGGCCCACAATCAGTTTAATGCTGCTCACAATGATTATCCTGCTGTTATCGCGAAAGGGCGTTAGTTTACTTCGCCACGGGCGAGATGACAAAGTACAAGCATCGAAATGGTTCATGACGGTGATTAATCATTTTCTATCGAAATCAACAGGCTGCAATCAGGGCCAGTTAATTATTTATGGCTGATGTGTGATCCACTCCGCAACGTTATCTTCACCCATTGCCTAAGCTTATGGCACTTAACATTGTGTGCGGTTATTGACTCATATGGATGGAGGTGCAGCATGAAACATCAACACTGCCGCGTAGCGGGTAACAGCTTGATGGTACTGGGATTAGTCACAATGGTGCTGGGCGTGGGTTTCTCAATTATGAACCAGCTTCCCTCGCTTGATCTGCCAGATGCGCTGGCGCAGGGCGCAATCCTCGGCATCTTTGTTGGTGCAATGATGTGGCTGGTCGGGGCGGGTTTGAGTGGTCGTGAAAAGGTTGAAGATCGTTATTACTGGCATCGTCACTATGACAAACGTTGTCGCCGGTCGCACAATTCTCACCATTAACTGATGCCAGCAGTGACCGGATGCTGCGCGATGCGGTTCCGGCCGCTGGCCTTGGCGTGATAGAGCGCTTTATCCGCCAGTGCGAGTAAATCGTCAAAACCCTGCTGCTGATGTGTGACCGTGGCAAACCCAATGCTGACCGAATAGGCAATTGAATTGGGTTGTGACGCACAGACCTCCCGCCGAATCGTCTCGCACCAGGCCTCTGCCTCTGTTGCCGCCGCCGGAATTATAGCCGCAAACTCCTCTCCACCCAGTCGCGCAAAACGCCCCTCAGCCGGTATCAATCCTCTGACAATGTCGCAAAAGTGAATCAATATCTGGTCGCCCTGTTGATGGCCATACCGATCGTTAATGCTCTTAAAATGATCCAGATCGAACAGAATCGCGCTAAACGGCCGGTTCTGACGACGGCATCGCACCACAATCTTCTCTGCTTCATTAAATAAAGCCCGACGATTCCAGACGCTGGTCAGAGGATCGTGCATCGAGGCATGTTTTAAGACTGACTGCATCCGTTCATTCACCATGGCCAGGATAGTAAATGTCAGACCGATGACAAACAGAATCGATTCCAGGATGACGTAAATCGAGAAGTTTGATCCGCCAATGGCGCCAGGCAGCGTGCTGGGAATCGCGCTGTCCAGAAACAGGCGAGCCAGGTGAAACAGCAGATGGATCCACAGCAGCAACTGCGCAGGCCAGAAGGTCACCTTTAGCGTGGCACGCGCCAGCCAGACCAGCTGGATCAGTGCCGCGGTATAGGCGATGCAGGCGATGCAGAGCACCAGCACCCGTTTGGGTAAGCTGTAATAGAATGCCGGGAAACAGCAGAGGAGTGCCCAGAGCAGGGCGCCCAATAGCCAGTGAGTGCCGATGGGCTTGCCGCAGAAGCGCCGGAACGCATTTAACAATCCGCCGTAAGCCAGCATCACTAAAACGTTACCCACTGCAACGGGCAGGAAATGCAGGCCACTGCTGCGCAGGCTACTTAAGAATACCGCAATCAGGGTAAAAACCAGCGACAGGCAGGTGAAGCCGAGAACGCGATCATACTGCGATCCGATCCAGGCAAAAAACATGATGATGCTCAGAAACCCCAGCACATAAAGCTCGCAGACAAATAACGTATAGATATCGAGGCTCATGGCGGTCAGGGTTCTTATGAAAAGTGCGCTGCAAATTACCACTTAACGGCACAGGGCAGAAGCGGGGAACGCGGCGTTTTATCAAAAGAGTGGGTGGCGTTGAAAATAGGCGATTTTGGGGAAATTTATCGCGAAAATATCAGAAAAAGAAGCGCGTTAATCGGGCGCCCGGCAGGCATAAAAAAACCGGGCACAGGGCCCGGTTCCGCGAAGATTAATGCTCGAACATTGCCGAGATTGACTCTTCGTTACTGATGCGGCGAATGGCTTCGGCCAGCATGCCAGATAAGGTCAGCGTGCGCACATTCGGCAGTGACTTAATCTCCTGAGAGAGTGGAATGGTATCGCAGACGATTACCTGGTCGAGCACAGATTTACGCAGGTTTTCAACCGCATTGCCGGAGAAGATCGGGTGGGTCGCGTAAGCAAAGACGCGTTTAGCACCACGCTCTTTCAGCGCTTCAGCCGCTTTGCACAGCGTGCCGCCGGTGTCGATCATGTCGTCGACCAGCACGCAGTCGCGGCCAGCAACGTCACCAATGATGTGCATCACCTGAGAAACGTTCGCGCGAGGGCGGCGTTTATCGATGATGGCCATATCGGTGTCGTTCAGCAGTTTAGCGATAGCACGGGCACGTACTACGCCACCAATATCGGGAGAAACAACAATCGGGTTTTCCAGACCGATCTGCATCATATCTTCCAGCAGGATCGGACTGCCAAATACGTTATCAACCGGGACGTCGAAGAAGCCCTGGATCTGCTCGGCGTGCAGGTCAACCGTCAGAACACGGTCAACACCGACGCTGGAAAGGAAGTCTGCCACTACTTTAGCGGTGATAGGTACACGCGCGGAACGCACGCGGCGATCCTGACGGGCATAACCAAAGTAGGGGATGACTGCGGTAATACGACCAGCAGAAGCACGACGCAGCGCGTCGACCATCACAACCAGTTCCATCAGATTATCGTTGGTGGGGGCACAGGTGGACTGGATGATGAAAATATCACCACCGCGTACATTTTCGTTGATCTGTACGCTCACTTCACCATCACTGAAACGTCCTACAGCGGCGTCTCCCAGGCTGGTGTAAAGGCGGTTGGCAATACGTTGTGCTAGTTCCGGGGTGGCGTTACCAGCAAATAGCTTCATATCAGGCACGAGAAGAACCTCAGGCTTTGCGTCCAGAGAATGAACGGCATGACTGTAACCGGCGCGTACGGTCATGTGCGTTCACACGGGTGTGTTGATGCGAAACGTGCAGTGTCCGGAACGTGGTGACACTGTCACGCATTCGCTAATCGCCTCGCAGGGTACGCTGTAGCGGCGAAACATTTACGCCCCGGGCTACAAATGCGCGTACCCCATTCGGGGCAAGCTCCAGCACCTGGCGGGCAGCAGACTCGGTGTCGAACTCAGCAAACACACAAGCGCCCGTGCCAGTCAGGCGTGACGGCGCGTATTCTAGCAGCCAGGAAACAAGCTCATCAACCTCACGAAAACGTTTTCTTACCACTGCTTCACAATCATTGGTGAAGGGTGATGCTAAAAGCGTCGATAAACTGCGCGATGGAGTATCTCGCGTCAGTTCGGGGTCGTTGAATACTACTGGGGTGCTGATATTCACGCCGGGATGGGCGACAAGATACCACTTTTCTTCCGGCTCTGCGGGATGAAGTTGTTCACCCACACCCTGGGCGAAGGCCGCGAAGCCCTGGACAAACACCGGCACATCCGCGCCCAGCTTCACGCCCATCGCCGCCAGCTCATCCGGCGTGAAGCCGGTTTGCCACAGATGATTCAGCGCCACCAGCACGGTTGCCGCATCAGAGGAGCCGCCACCGAGACCGCCACCCATGGGCAGATTTTTCTCAACGGCAATCTGCGCGCCCGCGTGAGCGGACAGGCGATTGTTATCCTGCGCCGCCTGTTTCAGCATGTTTGCGGCGCGGACAATCAGGTTATCCGCATCCGCAACGCCTGCCACGGGCGTTAACAGAGTGATCGAGCCGCTTTGATCGACAGTAATCTGCAGCTGGTCACCGTAATCAAGAAACTGAAACAGCGTCTGCAGGTTGTGATAGCCGTCGGGACGACGGCCGGTGATGTAGAGAAAAAGATTCAGTTTTGCCGGGGCAGGCCAGTGGGTGATCATTGAACGGTCCAGCCGTCCATACGCAGTTTAATCCGCTGGTCACCCTCTTTCAGCTCCAGGCTCGAAGGCAGCGGCGGGGTAACTTTGCTGTCGTAGCCCGCAATAGAGACCTGCCAGTTCTGACCGTCGCGGCTGTAGTTCAGGCTGCTTAGCTGATAGCTCTCGTTGAGCTGATAGTCGGTGGCATCGCCTGGCAGACCCATCATCCACTGGCGCAGATTCGCCAGCGGAATGTTCATGCCGGTCAGCTGCGAAATCATTTTCTGCGCATCGTTGCTGACGTAACGCTTTCCTTTGTTATCGACGATCTGTACCACCGAGCCCTGCGCATCCAGCTGCAGTTCGGTGCTGCCCAGCGGATTGGTCAGCAGCAGGCGATAGCGATCGGGCGCGGTCTGCTGCCAGTTAAAGCGGGCATAGACTTTCTGCTTGTCAGAAAGATAGGCAAAGGCGCCGCGGGTCTGATAGTGCGTGACCTTTGAGACCGCCTGCTGATGCTGTTGCCACTGTGGCGCGGTAACGCTGGGGCCCGGGCCTTGCGGTTTGTTGACGCTACAGGCTGCCAGCAGCACGCTGGCAAGGGGCAAAAGGCGCAACAGATTGCGTGGTGAATTAAGCATCAAGTGGTCATCTCCTCGGACACATTTATTATTCGTAACGGATAACGCTAACCGTCCCGGTTTTAACCGTCAATGCTGTTATGCAGCAAATTGAGCACGATCGGGTTAATCTTATTACAGTCATAGCCTTTGTATGGCTTTTCTTGATCTGCCGCATCTTGTAGAATGCGCCTCACAAAACCCTGACATTATTGGGACATCCCAACCAAAACCGCTATGACGCTGCTCGCTCTCGGAATCAATCACAAGACAGCCCCCATTGCTCTGCGCGAACGCGTCTCGTTCGGGCCGGAGACGCTTGAGCAGGCGTTAAACAGCCTGTTATCACAGCCAATGGTGCAGAGCGGCGTGGTGTTGTCCACCTGTAACCGGACTGAACTCTACCTGAGTGTAGAGCAGCAGGCCGACTTACAAGCGCGTCTGGTGAGCTGGTTATGCAATTATCATCAGCTGGATGAAGAGGATGTGCGAAACAGCCTCTACTGGCATCAGGATAACGAGGCGGTCAGCCACCTGATGCGCGTCGCCAGCGGACTCGACTCACTGGTGCTGGGCGAACCGCAGATCCTCGGTCAGGTGAAAAAAGCCTTTGCCGACTCCTCACGCGGTCAGGCGCTGAGCAGTGAACTGGAACGCATGTTCCAGAAAACCTTCTCGGTTGCCAAACGCGTGCGTACGGAAACCGATATCGGTGCCAACGCGGTGTCGGTGGCGTTTGCCGCCTGTACGCTGGCCCGTCAGATCTTCGAATCGCTCTCCTCCGTCAATGTCTTGCTGGTTGGCGCAGGTGAGACCATTGAGCTGGTGGCGCGTCATCTGCGTGAACATCAGGTCAAAAATCTGATCATCGCCAACCGTACCCGCGAGCGCGCCGAAACGCTGGCGTCGGAAGTGGGTGCAGAGGTGATCACCCTGGCGGAGATCGACGCCCGTCTGGCAGAAGCCGACATTATTATCTCGTCAACCTCCAGTCCGCTACCGATTATCGGTAAGGGGATGATGGAGCGCGCGCTGAAAGCGCGACGTAACAAGCCAATGCTGCTGGTCGATATTGCGGTTCCGCGCGACGTAGAGCCGGAAGTGGGCGACCTGCCTAACGCCTATCTCTACAGCGTGGATGACCTGCAGGCGATCATTGAGCAGAACCTGGCGCAGCGCAAGGCGGCCGCGGTTCAGGCCGAAAGCATCGTGGTACAGGAAAGCAGCGAATTCATGGCATGGCTGCGCTCACAGGGCGCGGTGAATACGATCCGTGAATATCGTTCTCAGGCGGAAGAGATCCGCGCTGAGCTGGAAGGCCGTGCGCTGCAGGCGCTGCAGCAGGGTGCCGATCCGCAGAAAGTCATGCAGGAACTGGCGCACAAGCTGACCAACCGTTTAATACACGCTCCAACCAAATCACTTCAGCAGGCCGCCCGCGACGGCGATAATGAACGCCTGCAGATTTTACGCGACAGCCTGGGTCTCGATTAGGCACACCGCTGTCGCCACCTGTTACGGGAATCCCACATTTAAATGAAAACCTCTATAGTTGCCAAACTGGAAGCCCTGCAGGAGCGCCACGAAGAAGTGGAAGCGATGCTGGGCGATGCAGGCGTGATCG
Organism: Pantoea sp. EKM10T; assembly: GCF_011800685.1. Lineage (NCBI taxonomy): Bacteria > Pseudomonadati > Pseudomonadota > Gammaproteobacteria > Enterobacterales > Erwiniaceae > Pantoea > Pantoea sp. EKM10T. The sequence continues at coordinate 547,661 of NZ_JAALEU010000001.1, read as the reverse complement.
CCGATCAGGAGCGTTTCCGTGCGCTGTCACGCGAATATGCTCAGCTGACCGATGTGACCCGTTGCTTCCGCGACTGGCAGCAGGTGCAGGAAGATATCGAAACCGCGCAGCAGATGCTCGACGATCCTGAAATGCGTGACATGGCGCAGGAAGAGTTACAGGAAGCGCGTGAGAAGAGTGACGTGCTGGAGCAGCAGTTGCAGGTTCTGTTGCTGCCGAAAGATCCCGACGATGAGCGCGCCTGTTTTATCGAAGTGCGCGCCGGAACCGGCGGCGATGAAGCGGCGATTTTCGCCGGCGATCTGTTTCGCATGTACAGCCGCTATGCCGAAGCGCGTCGCTGGCGCGTGGAGATCATCAGCGCCAACGAAGGCGAGCATGGCGGTTACAAAGAAGTGATCGCCCGCGTCACCGGCGAAGGTGCCTATGGACGCCTGAAGTTTGAGTCAGGCGGCCATCGCGTGCAGCGCGTGCCGGAGACCGAATCCCAGGGCCGCATTCACACCTCAGCCTGTACCGTTGCCGTGATGCCGGAAATCCCGGAAGCGGAACTGCCGGAAATCAATGCGGGCGATCTGAAGATCGATACTTTCCGCTCATCCGGCGCAGGCGGTCAGCACGTTAACACCACCGACTCCGCTATTCGTATTACCCACCTGCCAACCGGTATCGTGGTGGAGTGTCAGGACGAACGTTCACAGCATAAAAACAAAGCCAAAGCGCTGGCGGTGCTGGGCTCGCGTATTCATGCTGCAGAGATGGCCCGCCGTCACGCCGCCGAAGCCAGTACCCGACGCAACCTGCTGGGCAGCGGCGATCGTTCTGACCGTAACCGCACCTACAACTTTCCGCAGGGCCGCGTGACCGATCACCGTATCAACCTGACCATCTACCGTCTGGATGAAGTGATGGAAGGGAAACTCGACAGCCTGATTGAGCCGATTGTTCAGGAGTACCAGGCCGATCAGCTGGCGGCGCTGGCTGGTCAGGATTAATGGATATTCGTCACTGGCTGAAACAGGCGGTCGCCACGCTGTGCGGTGGTGACAGTCCGAAGCGTGACGCAGAGATCCTGTTAGGTTTTGTGACCGGCAAATCACGCAGCTGGTTAATCGCCTTTGATGAAACGGTACTCAGCGATGAGCAGCTGACGCAGCTGGATAGCCTGCTGGCGCGTCGCGCCCGCGGTGAGCCGGTGGCGCATCTGGTGGGCGAGCGCGAGTTCTGGTCGCTGCCATTGCGCGTCAATGACGCCACGCTGATCCCGCGCCCGGATACCGAACTGCTGGTTGAACAGGCGCTGGCACATCTGCCTGCGACACCGGCAACCATTCTGGACATGGGCACCGGCACCGGAGCGATTGCGCTGGCGCTGGCCAGCGAGCGTCCCGATTGTCAGGTGACCGGCGTGGATCGCATTGAAGCCGCCGTTGAGCTGGCGAACAGTAATGCGCAGCAGCTCAGCCTCACCAACACCACCTTTCTGCTCAGTCATTGGTTCCAGGCGCTGACGCCACAGCGCTTTACCCTCATTGTCAGCAACCCACCCTATATAGATGCCAGCGATGTTCATCTGGAGCAGGGTGACGTGCGCTTTGAACCGCGCAGCGCGCTGGTAGCGGATGAAGCGGGACTGGCGGATCTGCGCACGCTGATCGAGCAGGCACCCACATGGCTGCTGCCGGGTGGCTGGCTGCTGCTGGAACATGGCTGGCAGCAGGGCGAGGCGGTGGCCACGCTGATGCGGCAAAAAGGCTATCACGCCGTGGAAACCGTCGATGATTACGGCGGCAATCCGCGTGTGACCTTAGGCCAGTTCCCTTCATAAAAGCGCTTTGAAAAGGATTCATGATGTTCGCCTTTTATCCCTTAATTAAAAATCTGCACATCTTAACGGTGGTGCTTACCGTGACGCTGTTCCTGCTGCGGTTTTACTGGCTGCGCCGTGGATCGGCAATGATGACGAAACGCTGGGTGCGCATCCTGCCGCACGCTAACGACACCCTGTTACTGGTGACCGGCGTCTCGCTGGTGATGATTACCCACTTCTATCCCTTTACACCGCAAGGAAGCTGGCTGACGGAGAAGCTTTTAGCGGTTATCATCTACATCGCCTTAGGATTTGTGGCATTGAGTCGCCGTCCACGCACTGATCGCACCCGCTGGATCGCTTTTCTGGTAGCGTTAATCGCCCTGGTGACCATCATTAAGCTGGCGCTGACCAAAATGCCGTTATGGGGATAGCATGACCTCGACCGAACAATTAGATTTCAGCCAGACACCGCTGTGTGAAGCGGTGATTGGTGCCACGCTTGCCATCCGCGCCGATTTCCCGGCGTTGTCGGTGGAAGCACAACTTGCGGCGTTAGTCGCCGAAGCACGTGACTATGTCAGCCATACTGAAGATGCTGACATGCAGCTCGAAAAGCTGCTGGAACTGTTCTATCGCCAGTGGGGATTTTGCGGTGCCAGTGGCGTCTACAATCTTTCTGATGCCCTCTGGATCGACAATGTGCTGAAGACCCGTCGTGGCACGGCGGTGTCACTGGGCGTTATCCTGCTGCACATCGCCGCCGAGCTGGAACTGCCGCTGATGCCGGTGATCTTCCCGACGCAGCTGATTCTGCGCGCCGACTGGATTGATGGCGATAAGTGGATGATTAACCCGTTTAATGGCGAAACGCTTGACCGGCACACGCTGGAAGTGTGGCTCAAAGGCAATATCAGCCCGACAGCGCGTCTGTATGACGATGATCTCGACGAAGCCAAAACCGTCACCGTGATGCGCAAGATGCTCGACACGCTGAAAGCGGCGTTGATGGAAGAGAAGAAGATGGAGCTGGCGCTGAATGTCAGTCAGGTGCTGTTGCGTATCGATCCTGACGATCCCTACGAAATCCGCGATCGCGGTTTGATCTACGCGCAGCTGGAGTGCGAACATATCGCCCTGAATGATTTAACCTACTTCGTTGAGCAGTGTCCTGAAGACCCGGTCAGCGAAATGATCAAAGTTCAGATTCACGCAATCGAACAAAAACAGGTCACGCTGCACTAAGCGGACCCACTGAAAAGGAAAGGGCATGACACAGAAAGTCGTGAGTATTGGCGATATCAAAGTTGCAAACGATCTGCCATTTGTGCTGTTTGGCGGGATGAACGTACTGGAGTCGCGCGACCTGGCGATGCGCATCTGCGAACACTACGTTACCGTCACCAGTAAGCTTGGTATTCCTTACGTATTCAAAGCGTCATTTGATAAAGCGAACCGCTCCTCTATTCACTCCTATCGTGGCCCAGGCCTGGAAGAGGGGATGAAGATTTTCCAGGAGCTGAAGCAGGCTTTCGGCGTCAAAATTATCACTGATGTGCATGAAGCGTCCCAGGCGCAGCCGGTCTCTGAAGTGGTTGATGTGATCCAGCTGCCCGCGTTTCTGGCGCGTCAGACTGACCTGGTGGAAGCGATGGCGAAAACCGGCGCGGTGATCAACGTCAAGAAGCCCCAGTTCGTCAGCCCGGGTCAGATGGGCAACATCGTTGATAAGTTCGCTGAAGGTGGCAACGAGCAGGTCATCCTGTGCGATCGCGGCAGCAATTTCGGCTACGACAATCTGGTTGTCGACATGCTCGGCTTTAACGTGATGAAGAAAGTCACCAAAAACAGCCCGGTGATTTTCGATGTGACCCATGCGCTGCAGACGCGCGATCCGTTTGGCGCAGCATCAGGCGGTCGTCGTGCTCAGGTGGCTGAGCTGGCGCGTGCCGGTATGGCGGTCGGCATTGCAGGTCTGTTTATCGAAGCGCACCCGGATCCTGAACACGCCCTGTGTGACGGCCCATCCGCGTTGCCGCTGGATAAGCTGGAGCCATTCCTGGTGCAGATGAAAGCGATTGACGATCTGGTGAAAAGCTTCCCGGAACTCGATACCAGCAAATAAGTTTGCTGCAAAAAAAAGAGCGATGATTCGCTCTTTTTTTTCGCCTGAAGACGGGTGACGTTACAGCATGATGGTCATCAGATAACCGATAAACAACGCCAGATGCGCGGCTCCATTCAGTACATTTGTGCGTCCGGTCGAGAAGGAGAGCTGACAGAGAATCAGCGACGCCATCATAATCACCATCTGCGGCGGCTCCAGACCAAATATCAGCTCCTGTCCGGTCAGGGTGGCGATAATGGTTACCGCCGGTACCGTGAGTGAGATGGTCGCCAGCACCGAACCAAAGAAGAGGTTCATGGCGCGCTGCACCTGATTCATCAGCACGGCCCTGATCGCCCCCAGGCCTTCCGGTGAGAGGATCAGCAGGGCCACCAGGAAACCGGTAAACTGTGCCGGTGCATTCAGATCCGTCAGCAGGCTTTCCAGCGTATTAGCATTCATCTTGGTCACGGCAATGACCGCAATCAGATGCACGATCAGCCAGCTGGTATGCCAGAAGCTGCTGTGGGCAGACGGTTTGCCATGATGCGGGTCGCCATCATCGCTCTCATCTTCATGCTCATAGACAAACAGGCTCTGGTGGGTTTTGGTCTGAATCAGCAGGAACACGCCATACATCGCCGCTGAAATCGCCGCGATCAGCAGTGCCTGAGTGACAGAGAAATTACCGCCCGGCAGTGCGTTGGGAAACACCAGCACCAGAATCGCCAGGGGAAAGATAGCGATCAGATATTGCTTCACGCCCGCCAGATTCACGTATTGCGTCGCAAACTTATTACCGCCCAGCAGCAGCGCAAAGCCAACCAGTCCACCGGTTACAATCATCACGATCGAATAGAGCGTATCGCGCATCAGCCCGGGTGCGGCATCGCCGGTCGCCATCAGCGCCGAGATCAGGCTCACTTCCAGAATCACCACGGACAGACTCAGGATCAGAGAGCCATAGGGCTCGCCCAGCCGGTGCGCCAGCACGTCGGCATGTCGTACAACGCTAAAGGCGCTGCTCAGAATGGCAACCAGCGCCACTAAGTTGATACCGACTACAATCGGAAATGATGTGGTTGCACCAAAAAAATAGAGTATACCCAGCGTGATAAGGGGAAGTATCAGCGAGAATTCCTTGTGACGTGTTTTTTCATGTGAAGGCATTCACCATCCTCTCTGGTTAATGATTATCCGGACACAGCGAGTGCTGCTGTTAGAAATATAATCAGTTTTAGGGCAGGGCGCAGTTTATCTTTTCACCGGTCCGAACGGGAAAAATTTACTGCTTTTTACTTAAATGCAATAAATGGTCGAAGCGGTATTAACCTGAAGTTATCTCAAATATTGCAATATTAATCAGGCCACAACAATTTCTCTTTAACCATCTATCTGACCGCCAAATGCCGTAAAATCTGTTTATCATTGTAACTTGTGTGGCCTGTTTCTGGTTTTTAATTTGAAGGGGAGATAAGTGGCTGTTTGTATTTTTGTTCTGTTGCGCCAGGCTTAACAGGAATCCATAAACTGAGGAGCCGTTATGCCTTACTCTAAACGAACCGACTTACCTGACAACGTAAAACACGTGCTTCCCGCGCATGCGCAGGATATCTATCAGCAGGCATTTAACAGCGCGTGGGAAGAATATAAAGAGGCTAAGGATCGACGGGGCGATGATTCGCGGGAAGAGGTGGCGCACAAAGTCGCCTGGGCAGCCGTAAAGAAAGAGTATGAGAAAGGTGATGACGATAAGTGGCATCCTAAACGTTAATGCCGTCGCTAGCCTGTTCACGCCAAAGGGCCAGGATTATCCGGCCCTTTTTTTCATCTTCGCTATAAGGTTTATCTGGTTTTTTTTAACCTGCGACCGGAATCACGCTTGTAACCCCGCGCGGAAATAGATTAATGTCAATTTGATGAACGAAACGCAGCGCCGTTTTGGAGATCATGTTACAGGAGCCATTCTGCAGGACGCCGTTGATGTTGAGGAGGTCGCATTGCTTACCCGGGAATTTCTATTAAAAGCGGATTGTAAAACGTCGTTCGGGGATATCGAAGAGGCGTTGCTCTGGAGTTGCGAGCAGCGCGCGGCCTCGCTGGCAGCCACGCTGGCCTGTCGTCCCGATCACAGCCCGGTATGGATCTTTGGTTACGGCTCGCTGATGTGGAACCCGATTTTTGAGGCGGATGAAGTGGCGTCCGGTTCGCTGGAGGGCTGGCATCGTGCTTTCTGCCTGCGGCTGATTGCCGGACGTGGCACCGCCACGCATCCCGGCCGTATGCTGGCGCTGAAGCAGGGTGGCAGAACCACGGGTCTGGCGTTTCGTCTGCCGGAAGAGCGGCTGCATGAAGAGCTGGCGCTGCTGTGGAAGCGTGAGATGATCACTGGCTGCTATCTTCCAACCTGGTGTGAATTACAGCTGGAGGATGGTCGCAGCGTCACTGCGCTGACCTTTATCATGGATCCGCGTCATCCGTTGTATGAATCAGACTCCTGCCCGGAGGCGATTGCGCCATTAATTGCTGCGGCCAGTGGCCCGCTGGGCTCGAATGCGCAATATCTGTTTGCTCTGGAAGAGGAGCTGACCCGGCGCGGCATGGAGGAGGAAAGTCTGAGCCGGCTGGCCCATCAGGTGCGGACATTGCAGCAAGCCTGCCTGAAGCAGGCCTGAACCGGGGCTTAACCAGAGTAAAAGGGCGCGACACTGTCGCGCCCTTTTACGATCCGACTGCGGGTTACCGGGCTTAGTTACCCGGATTAATCAGCCAGGTACCGGGTTTATCGATGGTCAGGGATTGTGTGTGCGTCTCACTGCCATTCTTAACGTCAATTTTGTACTGTCCCGCCGCCAGATTCAGCGCGGCAAATCCGCTGCTGCCCGGTTTTACCTCGACCGGCTGTCCGTTAAGCACCACGCTTTCACCGCTCTCCAGCTTAAGATAGACGGTTGCCAGCGCGGCCGGAACGGCAGCGGCTGACGGAATCGATGCTGGCGCCTGCGTCATGGCTGAACTGTTGTTAACCACTTCCGGTGTGGCACTGTGGCGATTCGCCAGCCAGATGGCGACAACCACGGCCAGAATGGCCACGGCAGCCAGACCCAGCAATCCAGGCGACAGTTTACGCACCGTGCGCGGCGTCACCGGCTCGGCGGACGCGGCGGCATGATTCATCGCCATTACCACCGGCGCAGCAGCCTCAACCGGCTCCTCGACCGGCAGAGCAGGCGACTCGCCCGGCACCGGGAAGCTGTTTACCACCGCTTCCACATCACTGACCGGCAGATCAATCAGCGCGGCAAAGGCATCAATCGTTTGTGGGCGATCGCCTGGCTTCATTGCCAGCGCGCAGTCAATGGCATGCAGCAGCGGCAGTGAGTAGCCTTCTGGCTGGCGTTCCACCAGCGGCTGATAATTATCTTCAATGCAGCGCACCACGCTGACCGGCGGCGGATTACCGGTAATCAGGTTATGCAGCACCGCGCCCAGGGCGTAGATATCGGTCCACGGCCCCTGTTCAACTTCACCCTCTTCGCTGTACTGCTCAATCGGCGCAAAGCCAGGTTTAAGCATGATTTCCGTTTCGTCAGAGAGGTTGCCAATCTCTTTACGCGCTGAGCCAAAATCGAGCAGAACCGGCAGCTGGTTCTCCTGAATCTGAATATTGTCGAGCGAGATATCGCGATGCAGATAGCCGGCCTGATGGATGGTGCTGATGGCACCCAACAGCGGCGGCAGCAGGCGGCGGATCCAGGCTTCAGTGATCGACGCCGGGCTGGTTACCTGCCACTCTTTCAGCGTCATACCGCTGTAGTAGAGCGTGCCCATATAGGCTGTGCCGTTCTGCTCCCAGAAGCGCAGCACGTGCAGCAGTCCCGGATGATTAAAGCGGGCCAGCAGACGCGCTTCCTGAATAAAGCTGGTGAGCCCGGCATTAAACAGCTTCTGGAAACGCTCACCGCGCAGCTCCAGCGTTAAATCGGCGGCACGGACTGCCAGCGACACCGGCATGTACTCTTTGATTGCAATAGTGCGTTCAAGCTGGTGATCCCACGCGCGATAGACGATGCCGAAGCCGCCGCCTCCGATCACTTCCTTGATCTCAAACTCATTGAAACGGTATCCGTCAGGCAGGGCATTCGGAACGGTTTTCGGATTATCATTTGCCGACATAGTGAACTCTCTGTACACGGCCTGCTCGCCAGGCTGCGCGGTAATTAATTGATGTTACGCCAGGCACCAATGGCAGGATCAACCAGATCCGCGTGCAGGGTGTCGATGAGTAACACATTCACTTTTTGCTGTGGCATGAAATAGGGCGCCCAGTGGCTGCGCAACGTATCAACTCGCGATTTCACAGCGTCAGCATCCTGCTGCGCAGCATTCTTATCCATCTTTATCAACAGGGCACCATTGAAGCGCCAGACATGTTGTTTGGCATCAAAGGGCAGCACCAGCCAGCTATCATTCGCATCCGGGCGTGTCACAATCATGCGCTGATTGTTCGCGGCGATAACCTCCAGCTTGCTGTCCGGGATCGTCAGATTGGCGATGGGATAGCCCTGATAAAAGGTGACTGCCACCGGCGTTGGGTGGTCTGGGGTCGCCAGCATCAGCTCACTTTTGCCTTCTGCCCAGCCATCCGGTGAGCACTGCTGCTTGCTGACATCCGGGATAAACAGGGTCTGGGCATTTTCATCCCAGGCGGTGCGAAAATGGCAGCCGCTGGGGAGATCAAAATGTTGCAGCGGCGTGCTGTTGGCGGGCCGAGACAGGTCAAGCGGTGCAGCATTACTCTCACTGGCGCTGGCGGTGGCATCTGCCATCACGATAGGACGCCAGTTCTGCAGCTTACTGGCGCTGCCGCTGGCCAGTACGCCACCCTCTTTACTGGTCATCTGCCAGGGCAGCTCGTCCAGTAATCCGCACTGATTAGCGAGCAGGGTGCCGACGCGCGGTAAAAAGGTGGTCAGCACCGCCGAATCCTTACTTTTGCCGGAGACGATGCGCAGTGGCAGCGTCTCTTTGCACCAGTCGTCAGGCGCTTTACTCACCACATTATCGATATAGACCTCCAGCGCCAGGCTGGGGGAGTAGACAACCCGATAATTTTCAGCCTGGGCGTGAAAGGCAATCAGCAGGGTGATGATGCCGGGCAACCACAGTTTCATAAGGATCCTTGGAATCAAAAACGAGGCGGCAGAAAGCGCGCCGAATCAGCCAGTGAATAGAGCAGCGTTGCCTCCTCCGGCTCACCAATCCAGACCGCCAGTGCGCTGAGATTATCTTTCTTAACGTTGCGGCTCACCGCCTGTTCCATCAGAGCCAGCCACTCTTCGCAGGCATTCACCATGCGCAGCGCCTGTTCCATTTCATGACTGGCCAGATTCAGCCAGAAGCCATCGGTGCAGACCAGAAACGCGTCACCATCCTCCAGCGCAATCTCCTGCGAAAAGCTCACTAAGCGAGGCGGTTCAGCGCCGAGCGCATTATAGAGTAAATTACTGTTAATGCCGGTATTTTCATAGCCCGCTTCTTTCAGCTGCTGGGCCAGACTGTGATCGCGAGTGACCTCATGAAGCACGCCGCGGCGGAAGTGGTAAACCCGGCTGTCACCGGCATGCGCCCACCATGCGCGCTGTTTTTCGCGGTCGATAAACAGGGCCGCCAGCGTGGTGCTCATGCGTGAATATTTCGGATTTTTACCCTGTGCCTCATGCAGCGCTAAGCGGCACTGTTCAATCGCCTGATGGGTTATCTCCGGCGTCAGGTCGGCGTGCGCCTGTAACTGGCTCAGCAGTGTGTCACGCACCAGCTGTGCCGCCATCTCGCCGCCGGGCAGACCGGCCACGCCATCGCAGACCACAAAGCAGGCTTTACGCTCATCCAGCTCTGCGCCGGTGCGATCCTGATTCTCATCGCGTAGCCCCTGCTGGCAGCGGCTGGCAAAAACGATTTTCATGGTTCATCTACCCGCGTCTGAGAGTCCTTATACTGATTCACCTCCATGTCATAGGCATGGAGAAAGGCCTCGCCAAACAGCGTATGGAAATCATCTTCGATCTCTCCGGCCGTACGCTGATAATTACGGGTGAAGTAGTCCCACAGCGCCGCCTTCTTCATGGCGGAAAAGGGCATTTTTGACACCACGCCATCGGCACGCGCCTGCTCCTCCAGCCGCTGCGGATTAAAGGATTGCAGCATCGCCGCAATAATGGCGCGGATACCGGCAATCATCCCCAGCTGGTGGGCCTGCAAATCGACCAGGGCATCGCGTACCGCCTGTTCCGGCGGCATAAACCCGGGCATCTGGCTCTGGTACATCTGCATCAGCACGGTTTTGCCGGAGGGCAGGATCTTGAACGGGTTGTTGGCCTCATTCAGGATCATCGTCATGTCCGCTTTGACACCACGCTTGAGAATGGATCGCGAAGAGAGCAGCGCGACGGTGCCCTGGGAAAAGAGGCTCAGCATCCGGCCAGTAATGCGCATCTGCTCTTCATCCACCGGCGTGGCGTGACCGTTGCTCAGCCCCATCCCCTCCAGCAGTGCGGCGATCAGCCGATCCTGATCCACCGGCTGCGCCGTCAGCGCCCGACGCGGCTCGCTGGCCTGGGGATCGATAGCCAGTCGCGCATCGTTGTGGCGCTCGTGGCGTGAGGGCGTTGCCTCACTGACCAGCAGCCGGTCCTCAACCTCATGATGTTCGTGGATGCCCAGCGGATTTGCGGGCTGAGCGCTGTCGCCAGCAAACAGCGCCAGCGGATCGCTCTGCGTGTCGTGGCAGGCGGGGTCTCGTACTTCCAGCGCATAGTCACCGATGCGCAACGCATCGCCATGCTTCAGCACGACCTGCATGCCGCGACCCAGGGTAATGCCGTTATGCTCCACCGGGGTCACGCTGCCCTGGTTCGTCAGACGGCACTCTCCGTCATGCGACAGGTGAACCAGCGCCTGCAGACGCGAAATGGCCCGAGTCTCATCTGGCAGCACCAGATCGTTGTCCTGACTGCGGCCAATGGTGCCGCCAGGCGGTTGAAACGCGACGCTTCTGACCGGAACATCCGTAGTGCATTGCACAATGGTAAATTGCATGAGTTATCCCAGATTGAACGGCAAACGCTTCCGGCCTCACTCGAACATCGGAGGATAGAGGCCATTACGTCCCGGCTGTGAACCTGCCGCCGGGTTAAACAGTAACGAAAACAGTTGCGCGGTGAGGTTGCCGCTGTGCTTGTGGGTCGCGTGGGCAAAACCATCACTGCGATTACTCCACCAGTAGCTCATATGCTGCTGAGGGTCGAAACGTTCAGCCACTTCACGCCAGCTCAGCGTGCAGGGCAGATCCTGAAAACCGATCACATCCATGATTTCAGAGGGCTTCCTGGCCGGCACCAGCAGCGGTGGTAAAGCCTGTATCTGCTGCTCTAACTGCTCGCCGTTCAGCGGTGTCTGAACCGCCCGTAACAGTGTCGCGCCCAGATCCTGAAACCAGTCGCCGGAAATGGTCAGCTGAGCAGGATGCCACTGAGCCAGCGTGAAGCTGTGCAGGGCCAGCAGCGGCCAGGCGCGTCCGACGCGGTCACAGGAGGGCAGCAGACAGCCCATCTGTATCTGCGGCCGGGTCGCGGTAACCGGCAGCACAAAGTTCCACACCGGCGCATGGAGAAAGTCCGCGCTGTAGGAATACGCCTGCTGATGCCAGTGCATTAATCCCTGCTGGAACCAGTGATTCCACGGGCTAATCTGTTGCTCGCTCAGTCGATGGTGCAAAAAGTCACCGGTCGACGGCAGCTTGCCATACCAGCCGGGGGCCGTGTAAGCAGCCATGTTCACCTCACCATTACTCGCTATGCGAGTTTGATTGCGGGGCCGGGTGCCGCGGCGCTACCGCCAGCACGCCGCCCGCCTGGTCCGCAATTTTCAGATTCTCTGCAAGCTTGCGCATCATCAGTGCATTATCACGTGCATAAGGCGACGACTGAATCTGCTGATCCAGCAGCTGGCTCAGGTGCCAGTCAAGCTGCTGCAGGTCGCGGGCGCTTACCGTATCGGGCAGTGAGCGCTGTAAATTTTGCAGCAGCCATGCCCGTAAAAACTCGCCATCATAATTACGCGGTTGATAGAGCATCTGATAGGCGCGCAGCGCATTGCGGCTGTAGGCGTTATCATCACCCGGATCGTTGCGCAGAATATTCGTGATCTGCTGCGCCACACGCGGCAGCAACAAAGACTTAAGCGCATTTTGATAAAGCACCCAGGCGGCATCGCTGATCTGATTACCCCGATATAAGCCCGCCCGCATAGTAAGCGGCGGATTATCGAGAGAAAAGCGCGCCGAGAGCGGCAACTTCACCAGGTTATTCAGAAAGGGTAGCAGATCAAAAATATTATCAGCAGGCTGATGAATCACCTGCTGACTTTGCTCACGGATAAGCGGTACCCGTGCGGCTACCTGCTGCAGATACTGTTGATTCTGGTAGTAACTGATGCCCCACAGGCTGGAGGCGATCAGCAGGGCGCCTGCCAGCACGCCGTAGCCAATCCAGTGGAACAGCTGATTACGGTACTCCCAGCGGCGATTACTGCCGGCCAGGCCGCTCTCTTTGAATATCAGATCGCTGAGCAGGTCACGAATAAAAAAGCTCTGGCCTTTGTTGCCGGGAATTGGACTGTTGCGATTAACGCTGTCCCAGGCCGCAATCGAGTGATCGCCCGCCTGACGCAATTGCAGTTTGCGGCTCAGTTCACCCATCACCCGATCAAACGGCAGGCCTTCCTGCGTTCCGCTGGTGAAGAAGAGGCCGCGCGGGCTCCAGGCGACCGCATCCTGATGGTCAGAAAAAACGATATCCAGATATTCGTTCAGCAGTGGACGCAGCGAGGCGAACTCCTGCGGGAAGAGGAAGCACTCAGCGCGCTCGTTCAGGTCGCGCTCATGGGTCATCTGCTCCGCCAGTTGTTGCTGGAGCTGCTGTTCCAGCCGCTGAAACTGCTGGCCAAAATGGCGATGCCAGTCATCTTTGTGCGGCTTGCCCAGCTCCCAGTTAAACGTGAAGCCCCAGATAGCGTCACGCCGCGCTTTATCAATCGAGCCGAAGTAGCTCATAAAGCCTTTCAGCAGATCGGTTTTGGTGACCATCACATAAACCGGGAAGTGAATACCGGTCTGCTGATGCAGTTCTGCCATGCGCTCACGCAGCGCGCTGGCCTGGGCGAAACGCGCCTCGGCTGAGTCACTCAGCAGATCGGCGACGCTGATGGTCATGATCACACCGTTAATCGGCTGGCGGGTGCGATAGCGTTTCAGCAGGTTGATAAAGCTGTGCCATTCCGCGGCATCTCGCACGCGCTGGCTCTCCTGCAACGCATAACGACCGGCGGTATCAATCAGCACCGCGCTGTCAGTAAACCACCAGTCACAGTTGCGGGTGCCCCCGACGCCGCGGACCGCATTTTTGCCCAGCGTATCGGTCAGCGGGAAATCGAGGCCGGCATTAAACAGTGCGGTGGTTTTACCAGCGCCGGGCGCACCCATGACCAGGTACCAGGGCAGCTGATAGAGATAATTAGCGTTAAAGCGTGAGAGCAGGTTCCCGCTGTGACGACGGCCAAACTGAGTGCGTTTCAGCTGCATCGCAGCTTCGCTGAAGCGCTGGTTGAGCCGCTCTTCGGTCATCTGACGTTCCGCCGGGTCGTCGTTGCCCGACAGCTGAAGCTGGGTCAGTAAGCGGCTGTTGAACCAGGCACGATAGAGCGACGGGATCAGCTGGAACAGGATCCAGAGAAAATAGAGGGCGCTTACGGTGAGCTGGCGAGGCAGTACGGGTTCCAGTGGGCGCGATTCGCCCCATGACCAGAACGGTCCCAGCATCCAGACCAGACAGCTCAGCGCCGTGACGCCAATAAAGCTCCACAGCAGGCGATGCGTTAGCAGCAGGCGAAGGGAGGCGCGCATTATTGTGCTCCTTGATGATTACTGAGCGTTTCAGGCGCGGCAAACAGGGTGATTTCAACGCGGCGGTTGCGGGTCCGGTTTTCGCTGCTGTCGTTGGGCAGCAAGGGGTCGCTGTCGCCGCGGCCTTCGGAGCGAACCGTATGGCCGTCAGCCAGTTGCAGTTGTAACAACTGGGTGATGGCGCGGGCGCGGGCAAATGAGAACTCATAGCTGGAGGCAAAGCGGCTGTTATCCACCGGATGATCATCGGTAAACACCGACACCAGAATGGTCCCTTTGACATCTTTCATCGCGGTTGAGACGCGGGCCAGCAGGGCGCGCCCGACCGGATTGATCACCGTGCCCTGTTCGGCGAACAGTTTGTCCGCGGGGATGATCACTTTGCTGCCAAAGGCACCATCGCTGACCTCAAGCTGCCCGGCTGCAATCACATCATTCAGGCGCTGACGCAGATCGAGCAGCGCCTGCGGGGAAGAGGGACGACGGCCCGCGGTAATCTGCGGCAGCGGCGTCTGATAGATGGTACGCAGCAGCGGTTCGGCGGCATTACCGAGACGCCAGTTCAGGCCGCTGTAGATCAGGCAGCCGATCAGCGCGACCAGCATGGCACAGGCCCAGAGCGGCACCATCGGGCGGGCGAGGGTGCTAACCAGCGGATGCACTTCAACCAGTGGCGGTTGCGCTGTCTGGCGCTGGGCACGCGTTTCGTCAATCAGGGTTTTCAGGCGTTTACGGATACCATCGCACTGGGCGCGACCATTTTCACTGCCGCGATAGCGGCCTTCATAGCCTAGCAGCAGACAGTATTGCACCACTTCCAGCAGCCAGAGGTGTTGTTGCGGGCTTTGTGAAATGCGCGACAGCAGTTGAAAGAATTTCTCGCCGCCCCAGCTTTCATTATGGAAGGTCACCAGCATGCCATTGCCAGACCAGACGCCGCGCGTGCCCCAGGGGGTTTGCGCTGCCGCTTCATCGAGCGCGCTGCAGATGCAGTAACGCGCGCCGATAATCATCTCAAACGGCAGCCCTGCCTGTTTACAGCGTTGTTCAAACTGGCGGATTTCATCGATCAGAGACTGGCGCAGACCCGCAGGGTCATCGTGGGTGGCTGCCTGACGAATTTGCACCACCGCGTTCAGCAGTGGCGCCGCAGCCTGAAGTAAGAGATTCTCATTGCCTGAGGGGGTCGCCTCACGCGCAGGGGATTCCACAGTCATTAATTCGTGATCTTCCAGCCAATGGCAAATCCCTGTACCCGCAGCCCGGGACGGTTCTGCGGGCAATATGCGCCGGATTTCATATTCAGTCTAAGATCCAGGTCGCGGTATCGTTAGTCCGGCAGGCTTTGCTGGCGCCGCCGACGGCCACACAGACCTGTTTCGTTTTGCGGGGACGGGGACGATCGCTCTGCACGGTGGCATCATAACGGCTGCTTTCTACACCCGCTTTTAACGGCACATAACCGATCAGCGGGCCGTCAGCCTGGTCAGCAATCGCCAGCCAGCTGTGTTCCACATTACCTAATACTTCGAACGGTTTACCCGTTTCGAGATAGCGAACCACTTTGCCGCCGTAATCAGGCGAGGTCATGACGGATGCGCCATAAAGCGCCCGCCAGGTCTGATTGACCGGCTCAAATTCAGTCGGTGCCGCGACAGCGTGTCGATGGACCAGTTTGACGCCGTTAATTTCGCTGGTAACCAGCGTATCGTCAGTGACGGGCGGCGGCGGGGCCTTACAGCCTGCCAGGGTAAGAACCGCCAGCAGCGTTAACGCAAGACTCTTTTTCACCATGTTCCTCGTGATCTCATCAAAGTATCTGCATATTGCCAGGCCCGATGCCATGGGGCGATCTTTATCGCGCCGCATCGTGCCGAAATTCTGTTTTTAAAAAAAGGGTCAGATTACATCGGGATAGTAACGCATTCAGTTTACCTAAGACTTTTGAGAATTCAAACCATTGCACCCGCTGCTGATGCGTGATAGCAGGCGCTTTACGGGCGGGTTTCGGTATAAGAAAAGCGCCAGGTAATGTGATAGTTAAAGCGAACTGAATTATCGCAGAGACAAACTGGTTGAGAACAGTGCCGCGCATTCTGACATGCAATGAATCCGATTGGAAACTATTAAGATTTACTAATAACTTGTTGCCGAAAAAATTTATCAGTTTGCGTTAAGAAACTTATCAAAATCAGATTTTACGCCCCTGCTCAGACCCTCTTTTTTCAGGAAAGCGGCACGCCTTTTGCTTCTGAAAGGTTTTAACCGCACTGAGGTGAGCAATGAGGGACGCCCTGACCTGGCTGCAGGCATCACGCGCGAGCGATATCGCCAGCCTGCAACGTCTTCTGGAAACCGGCGAGCTGATGGCTGCCGTCAGTGAACTGGTCCATCGGTTGCAGCGGGAACGTGGCGCAAACAATCTCTGGATCTGCTCTGACGGAGCGCTGTTCAGCGCCGAACGTCATGCCCGCCAGCAGGAGGTCAGCGCCGGCCTGGAGCATTTTTATCAGGCGCTGCCGGCCGCCATAGCGCAGCCCGGCTACAGCCGCTTCTGCAACCTGATTGCCGCTGCCCTGCAGGCGCTGGCCGGACTGCCTGCGCTGCGCCAGCAAATCAGCCAGCGTGAGCTTGATCAGGCCGCGGCGATGGCCGCCTTTAACCAGGTTATCCGTACTTTACTCAATCTGGTGTTTGAGGCGGCCGACACCGCCAGCTATCCCGGCATCTCCCGTGCACTGATCGCCCTGTTCAGTTTTATGCAGGGCAAAGAACTGGCCGGGCAGGAGCGGGCCATCGGCTCAGCCGGCTTTGCGGCGCGTCAGTTCACCCCCGACCAGCGCAGCCAGATGGTCGCCCTGATTGCGGCACAGGAGCAGAGCTTTATCACCTTCCGGGAGTTTGCTGACAGCGCCGCGTGTGAATCCTGGCAGCCGCTGGCTCAGGCCAGCCGCGACATCGAACGCCTTCGTCGCATCGCCTGCACCGGCGGCCGTTGTGATGAGACCGGCGCGCTGCACTGGTTTTCCCTGCTCTCTGAGCGGCTGGATCAGATGAAAATGCTGGAGGATGCCCTGACGGCGACATTGATGCAGCGCTGCCGGGCTGCCATTGATCAGGCACAACAGCAGGCGGCAGGAACAGTGGTGCAGGGCGACAGCAATTTTTCGCTTTACGTCTCCGGGGCGGACTGGCTGCCTGGCGCGGCGGCGCTCGACAGCGACGGTCTGGCCCCGCAGCTGGGGCGCTCGGTGCTATCGCTGATTGGCGAACAGTCGCAGCGTTTGCAGCAGCAGGCGGATGAACTGGCGGCGATGCGCGCCTCACTGGACGAGCGGCGGGTGATCGATCAGGCCAAACACTGGCTGATGCAGCAGCAGGGTTTCACAGAAGAGGCCGCCTGGCAGGCATTACGCAAAAGTGCGATGAATCAGAATAAGCGGGTACTGGAGATCGCGCAGGCGGTACTGGCGGTAGCGAAGACCCTGAGCAACTAACCCGGATGAGGTAGCTGCACAACCTTTGTGCGTGATCTGCGTCAGAAACGTGCAAAAACGGTTAATTTTTCAACAGTGCGTCACCGCAGATCGGCATTAAGGCTGTTTCGGCGATCTGGCACATCCTTTGCTTAATCCCTATAGAGAGTACGCATTGCTCCCGCCAATGGCGGTGGGGTCAGTGCTTTGGATAAAGGCGTCCATCCGCAGGCTTCGGCTTGTCGGAGGACGCCTTTTTTTATTTCTGTTCAGGGGCAACAAGATGAGCAAAACGCCATTTTCACTGACACGACGTCAGGCGCTGATCTCCGGCGCCGCGCTGGGTGCGGCCTGGATCGTTCCGGGATTACGAAATGCGGTCTGGGCAGCGGGATCAGATGCGCCAGAAAAAGCGCAGGTGCGGGTCGGCTTTATCCCGCTCACTGACTGCGCGCCGGTGGTGATGGCCTCTGTGAAAGGCTTCGACAAAAAGTATGGTCTCACATTGCAGGTCAGCAAAGAGGCGAGCTGGGCGGCGGTGCGCGACAAACTGACCTCCGGTGAGCTGGATGCGGCGCATGTGCTCTACGGCATGATCTACGCCCTGCAACTGGGCGTAGCGGGTCCGCAGCACGACATGGCGAACCTGATGACGCTCAACCATAACGGCCAGGCGATCACCCTGTCGAACCAGCTGAAAGCCAGTGGGGTCACCGATGCGGCCAGCCTGAAAAAGGCCATTGATGGCAGCGCCAAAGGCAGCTTTACCTTCGCCCATACCTTTCCGACCAGCACCCATGCCATGTGGCTCTATTACTGGCTCGCCAATGCGGGCATCCACCCGTTTGATGACGTGCGCACCGTGGTCGTGCCGCCGCCGCAGATGGTGATGAACATGAAAATTGGCAACATGAGCGGCTTCTGCGTTGGTGAGCCGTGGAACCAGCGCGCCATCAGCGACAACATCGGTTTTACCGCCGCCACCAGCCAGCAGATCTGGCCGGAGCATCCGGAAAAAGTGCTCGGCACCCGCGCAGAGTGGGTGAAAGAGAACCCCAACACGGCCCGTGCACTCACCGCCGCTGTGCTGGAGGCCGCGCGCTGGATTGATGCCTCGGACGACAACCGCCGCGAAACCGCGCAGGTGTTAGCCGGCCGCGCTTGGATCAATACCAAAGTGGAGACGTTACAGGGTCGGATGCTCGGTCAGTATCAGAACGGCCTGGGGCAGTCGTGGCAGGACGCTCACCCGATGCGCTTCTTTGACAACGGCAACGTCAGTTTTCCCTGGCTCTCAGACGGCATGTGGTTCCTGACCCAGATGAAACGCTGGGGCCTGCTTGCCAGCGATCCCGACTACCTCGCGGTGGCGCGCCAGATCAACCGCATCGACATCTACAAACAGGCCGCCAGCGCAGTCGGACAGGTTGCACTGCCCGCCAGTGAAATGCGCAGCAGTACCTTCATCGACGGCAAGGTCTGGGATGGCAGTGATCCTGCCGCCTATGCCGCCAGTTTCGCTATCAAACGTTAAGAGAGGTTGCTATGAAAACTGACGCGCGCGCCCTGGCGCAGCCGGTGCAGAGTCACAACAGTGCCACCGTTATTCCGTTACAGGTCACCCCGAAAGCCGCAGCCCGTCCGGCGCGTCTGCGTCCGCTGTTGCAGCGCGCCATTCCCGCCACCGGTGGCCTGTTATTAATGCTGCTGGTGTGGCAGATCGCGGCGCTGTCGCAACCGGGTTTCCCTTCGCCTTACGCCACCTGGCAGGCCGCTCAGGTCCTGTTCGCTGACCCGTTCTACAGCAACGGCCCCAACGATCAGGGCATCGGCTGGAACGTGCTGGCGTCGCTGCAACGCGTCGGCATTGGATTCGGCCTGGCCGCGCTGGTCGGCATTCCGGCGGGCTTTTTAATCGGTCGCTTTAGCTTTATGGCACAGATGTTCAATCCCGTCATCGCCCTGCTGCGGCCGGTGAGTCCGCTGGCCTGGCTGCCGATTGGCCTGCTGCTGTTTCAGCGCGCCGAGCCTGCCGCCAGCTGGACCATTTTTATCTGTTCGATCTGGCCAATGATCATTAACACCGCCGAAGGGGTACAGCGTATTCCGCAGGATTACCTCAACGTGGCGCGGGTGTTACAGCTTTCTGAGTGGACGGTGATGCGCCGGATCCTGCTGCCCGCCGTGCTGCCCGCGGTGCTGACCGGGGTCCGTCTCTCTATCGGCATCGCCTGGCTGGTGATCGTCGCCGCCGAAATGCTGACCGGCGGACTGGGCATCGGCTTCTGGATCTGGAATGAGTGGAACAACCTCAACGTGGAAAATATTCTGGTCGCCATTCTGGTCATCGGCGTAATCGGGCTGCTGCTGGAACAGGGGCTGATGCTGCTGGTCCGTCGTTTTAGCTGGGATAAATAAGGAGAGCACGATGCAACAGATCATTCGCGTCCAGCAGGTCAGCCAGCGTTTTGCCACCGCCAGCGGCGAGTTTCTGGCGCTGGACAATGTCAGTTTTGATATTCACGAAGGGGAAACCCTGAGTCTGATCGGCCACTCCGGCTGCGGCAAATCGACGCTGCTGAACCTGATTGCCGGTTTAACCCGGCCCAGCAGCGGCGTGCTGCTGTGTGATAACCGCGAAATCACTGGCCCCGGTCCGGAGCGCGCGGTGGTGTTTCAGAACCATTCGCTGCTGCCGTGGCTGACGGCATTTCAGAATGTCGAGCTGGCGGTGCAACAGGTGTTTAAAGGGCGCTTCAGCAAAGCGGAGATGCGTGACTGGATCGAGCACAACCTTAACCGGGTGCAGATGAGCCATGCCATGCACAAGCGGCCCGGCGAAATATCCGGCGGTATGAAGCAACGCGTCGGTATTGCGCGGGCGCTGGCGATGAAGCCACGCGTGCTGCTGCTGGATGAGCCGTTTGGCGCGCTGGACGCCTTAACCCGCGCTCATCTGCAGGACAGCGTGATGCGCATTCAGCAGGAGCTGAACACCACCATCGTGCTGATTACCCATGACGTGGATGAAGCCGTGCTGCTGTCAGACCGGGTGCTGATGATGACTAACGGCCCGGCGGCGCAGGTTGGCGAGATCCTCACTGTCGATCTGCCACGTCCG
Organism: Pantoea sp. EKM10T; assembly: GCF_011800685.1. Lineage (NCBI taxonomy): Bacteria > Pseudomonadati > Pseudomonadota > Gammaproteobacteria > Enterobacterales > Erwiniaceae > Pantoea > Pantoea sp. EKM10T. Next base: position 527,186 of record NZ_JAALEU010000001.1, on the reverse strand, counting down.
CGTTCACGGGTGGCGCTGGCGGATGAGCCGCGCTACCACCAGTTGCGACAGAAAGTGCTGCATTTCCTCTATGAAAAACAGACCACTGCGGCGTAAGGAACAGACCATGAAGCAACGGTTGCTGGTGATAGGTAATGGCATGGCGGGAATGCAGATGGTGGAGAGCCTGCTGCAACGTGCGCCGCAGCGCTACGCCATCACGGTCATTGGCCGCGAGCCGCACGGCAACTATAACCGTGTGCTGCTGTCGCCGGTGCTGGCAGGTGAAACGCCGTTCAGTGAAACGCTGATCCACGATCGCGACTGGTATGAGCGGCACGGCGTCACGCTGCTATCCGGCGAAACCGTGCTGCAGGTCGATCTGGCGGCACGTACAGTGCAGACCGATTATCGCCAGCTGGGCTGGGATCGGCTGGTGTTTGCCACCGGTTCACAGCCCCGTTTGCCCGCCATTCCCGGCATCAACGCGGATTGCGTACTGGGTTTTCGCAGTATCGCCGACGTCCGGCAACTCCTGGCGTGCCAGGGACCGGTGGTGGTGTTGGGCGGTGGTTTTCTCGGCATTGAAGCGGCGGCGGCACTCTGTGCCCGTGGGCGTGAGGTTACGCTGGTTCATCACAAACCCTGGCTGCTGGATCGCCAGCTGGATGCAAAGGCGGGCGAGCTGTTGCTGACGGCACTCCAGCAGCGCGGTATCCGCTGCGTGCTGAACAGCGGACTCACGGCGATTGACGAGGCGGGTGTGACGCTGACCAGCGGTCGTCACTGCGCCGCCACGCAGGTGGTGATTGCCATCGGCGTTCAGCCGGAGATAACGCTGGCGCAGGCAGCGGGTCTGCCGTGTCAGCGCGGCATTCTGGTCGATGGGCAGTTACGCACAGCGGTCCCGTCGGTGTACGCCGTAGGCGAGTGCTGCGAAATTGCCGGCGAAACCTTTGGCCTGGTCGCACCCTGCCTGACGCAGGCGCAGATTCTGGCCGCACAGCTGGCGGGGTCGCCACTGGCGGATTTTGTCAGCCAGCCGCAGGCGACGCGGCTCAAAGTCAGTGGCATTTCGCTGTTCAGCGCCGGGGATGTCAGTGAGGCACCCTCCATCAGCAGTTTTGATCCGATCTCCGGCGACTACCGCCGTCTGTTTCTTCGTCAGGGCCGCCTCTGTGGCGTATTGCTCTCTGGCGACACCCGGCAGGGTCCCGCGCTGCTGGCGCGTCTGCTGCACACCGAAGCTGTCACGCTCGAAGCCCTGTTCGATTCCCGTCAACCTGAACCGCAGCCGCAGGCTGCAGAGAGTCCTGAGATGAGTAAACCGGTATTAGCCGTGGTGGGTCACGGCATGGTCAGTCACCACTTTCTTGAACAGCTGGTTGCCCGCGAACTGCATCAGCACTACCACATCGTGGTTTACGGCGAGGAGCGTCAGCAGGCTTACGATCGGGTGCATCTGTCGGACTATTTCAACGGCAAAACGGCCGACGATCTGTCGCTGGTCAGCGCGGACTTTTTTACCCTGCACGGCATCGAACTGCGCAGCGGCTGCGCAGTCGTAGCGATCGATCGTCAGCAGCGCAGTCTGCGTGACAGCGCGGGCAATGAGCTGGCGTGGGATAAGCTGGTGCTGGCTACCGGCTCGCGTGCTTTTGTACCGCCGGTACCGGGCCACGACGACGAACGCTGCTTTGTCTACCGCACGCTGGATGACCTTGATGCCATTGCTGCCTGCGCCCGCAATAGCCAGCGCGGCATCGTGATTGGCGGCGGCCTGCTGGGTCTGGAGGCGGCGAATGCGCTGCAGCAGCTCGGGCTGGAAACGCATGTGGTGGAGTTTGCGCCACGCCTGATGGCAGTGCAGCTCGATGAGGGCGGGGCGCTGATGCTGCGCCAGAAGATCGATGCGCTGGGCGTCACGGTTCACACCTCAAAACAGACCGAACTGATTGAGCGTCAGACCGACGGTAGCGTGGTGCTGCGCTTTGCTGACGGCAGCAGTTTACCCGGCGATCTGGTGCTGTTCTCCGCCGGTATCCGGCCGCGCGATGAGCTGGCACGTGAAGCGGGCCTGACGCTGGGACCGCGCGGCGGCATTGAGATTAACGATCGCTGCCAGACCAGCGATGAAGAGGTGTTTGCCATTGGTGAATGCGCATTGTGGAACGGTCAGATCTTCGGTCTGGTCGCGCCAGGCTATCAGATGGCACGCGTGCTGGCCGGGCATCTGGCGGCTGAATCCACCGCCTTCAGCGGCGCGGACATGAGTACCAGACTGAAACTGCTGGGGGTGGAGGTGGCGTCGTTTGGTGACGCGCATGGCCGCACGCCGGGCAGTCAGCACTATCACTGGACCGACGGGCCAAAAGGCATCTACAAGAAAATCGTGGTTTCTGCCGACAGCACCCGGCTGCTGGGCGGCGTGCTGGTCGGTGACAGCAGCGACTACGCCACGCTGCTGCAGATGATGCTCAATGAGTTACCGCTGCCTGCCGCGCCAGAAAGCCTTATCCTGCCTGCGCTGTCGGGGGCGCCGAAAGCGCCAGGCGTCGCGGCGTTGCCTGACAGCGCCCAGGTCTGCTCCTGTCACAACGTCAGCAAGGGCGAAATCTGCGCGGCGGTGAAAGGCGGATGCGGTGAGATGAGCAGCATCAAAAGCTGCACCAAAGCGGCTACGGGCTGCGGCGGCTGTGCGGCACTGGTAAAACAGGTGATGGAGTTTGAGCTGGAAAACCTCGGTGTCGAGGTAAAAAAAGATATCTGTGAACATTTCAGCTATTCGCGCCAGGAACTTTATCACCTGGTGCGGGCCGGTGAGTTCAGAACCTTTGATGCGCTGCTGACGTCACATGGTCGGGGGCAGGGTTGTGAAGTGTGCAAACCGCTGGTGGCGTCACTGCTCGCCTCATGCTGGAACGACTATCTGCTAAAACCGGCGCATCTGCCGTTGCAGGACACCAACGACCGCTATTTCGCCAATATCCAGAAAGATGGCACCTATTCGGTGGTGCCGCGCGTCCCGGCGGGCGAAATCACGCCGCAGGGGTTGATCGCGATTGGCGAGGTGGCGGCGCGTTACGATCTTTACACCAAAATCACCGGCGGTCAGCGTATCGACCTGTTTGGCGCGCGGCTCGATCAACTGCCTGATATCTGGCAGACGCTACTGGCGGCGGGTTTTGAAACCGGTCACGCCTACGGCAAGTCGCTGCGCACTGTGAAGTCCTGTGTGGGGTCGACCTGGTGCCGCTACGGCGTGCAGGATTCAACCGCTTTCGCCATTGCGCTGGAGAACCGCTACAAGGGGCTGCGCGCCCCACACAAGATCAAGATGGCGGTATCGGGCTGTACCCGCGAATGTGCGGAAGCGCAGAGCAAAGATATCGGGGTGATCGCCACGGAAAAGGGCTGGAATCTCTATGTGTGTGGCAATGGCGGCATGAAGCCGCGCCACGCCGACCTGTTCGCCAGCGATCTCGATGATGCCACGCTGCTGCGTTATGTCGACCGCCTGCTGATGTTCTATATCCGCACCGCAGACAGGCTGCAGCGCACCAGCGTCTGGATGGACAATCTGGAAGGCGGCCTGGACTATCTGCGTCAGGTGGTGATTGAGGATAGCCTCGGTCTGGGCGAGACGCTGGAGCAGGAGATGCAGCGGGTGGTGGACGCGTATCAGTGCGAGTGGCAGACCACGCTGGCGGATCCTTCACGACTTGCGCTGTTTACCCCTACGGTCAACAGCGATCGCCCGGATGAGACGCTGCACTACAGCCGGGTGCGCGGTCAGCGTCAGCCGGAGGCCGTTACCGATCGTCCGCTGTTACCGCCGCCAGCCGAGCCGTGGAGCGCGGTGTGTACACTGGAGGCGATTCCTCAGCAGGCGGGGATCGGGGCGCGACTGGGTAGCGAACGTGTTGCGCTGTTCCGCTTTGGCGATGCGCTTTTTGCGCTGGAAGACCGCGAACCCGGCAGCGACGCCAGCGTGCTCTCACGTGGGATCCTTGGCGATGTGGGCGGCGAGCCGGTGGTGATCTCCCCGCTCTATAAGCAGCGGATACGGTTGCGTGACGGACAGAGCCTGGATAACCCGCAGCATCAGCTGCGCTGCTGGCCGGTGAAGTTGGAAGCGGGTCAGATCTGGCTGGCAAATCGTCCGCTGGATCAGCTGGCGCAGGCATCATGAACAGTACCTGTCCCTATTGCGGCGTCGGCTGTGGCGTCTGCGTCACCCCGCAGGGGGCGCATCAGGCAACCGTGATCGGCGATCCGCACCATCCCGCGAATGCAGGTCGGTTGTGCGTAAAAGGCGCAGCGCTGGGCCAGACCCTGACGCCGCAAGGGCGTTTGCTGAACGCCGAGGTTAACGGGCAGCGCGTCAGCCTGGACGCTGCGCTGGATGCGGCGGCGGCGGGATTGCGGGCGGTTATCGATCAGTATGGCCCGCAGGCGGTGGCGTTTTACGGCTCCGGCCAGCTGTTGACCGAGGATTACTACGTCGCCAATAAGCTGATGAAGGGCTACATCGGTGCAGCCAACATCGATACGAATTCGCGGCTCTGCATGGCGTCGGCGGTGGTCGGTTATAAGCGGGCGCTGGGGGCCGATGCGGTGCCCTGCTGCTATGAGGATCTGGAGCAGGCCGACCTGGTGCTGCTGGTGGGGTCTAATGCTGCCTGGGCGCATCCGGTGGTGTGGCAGCGGCTGATGCAGGCGAAGCTGCAACGTCCGGCGATGTGTATTGTCGTTATCGATCCGCGGCGTACGGCGAGTTGCGATCAGGCCGATCTCCACCTGCCGTTGCGGCCCGGCAGCGATACGGCGTTGTTTTCCGGTCTGCTGCACTGGCTGGCGCAGCAGGATGGCATTGATGCCAGCATGTTGCCGCACCTGAATGGTGTGGACGAGACGCTGACCGCCGCAGCGCAGTGGGGTGTGGCGCGAGTGGCAGAGGCATGTGACTTAACCGTGCAGCAGGTCGCGCACTTTTTCCAGCTTTTCAGCCAGCACGATCGGGTGCTGACGCTATGGTGCATGGGGATTAATCAGTCCGCCACCGGCAGCGACAATAACCAGGCGATTCTTAATCTGCATCTGCTGACGGGCAAAATAGGCCGCGCGGGCTGTGGTCCTTTTTCGCTGACCGGACAGCCAAATGCCATGGGAGGACGGGAGGTGGGTGGCCTGGCGAATCAGCTGGCGGCGCATATGAATTTTACTGAAGCGGATTGCGAACGGGTGCAGCGTTTCTGGCGCAGTCCGGCCATTGCCCGGGAACCGGGACTGACTGCACTGGATCTTTTCCGGGCACTGGCGGATGGCACGGTGAAAGCAGTGTGGATTATGGGCACCAATCCGGCGGTGTCGATGCCTGAGGGCAACCGCGTCGCGCAGGCGCTGGCGGCCTGTCCGCTGGTGATTGTATCAGATGTGATGGCGCAGACCGATACCAGCGCCTTTGCCAATATTCTGCTGCCCGCCCAGGGGTGGGGCGAGAAGAACGGCACGGTGACCAATTCCGAGCGGCGTATTTCACGTCAGCGCGCTTTTGCCGCCGCACCCGGTGACGCCCGGCCTGACTGGTGGTTGCTGTCGCAGGTGGCCAGGCGTTTAGGGTTTGATGAAGGCTTTAACTGGCAGCATCCGGCAGAGATTTTCCGTGAGCATGCGGCGTTGTCAGGTTTCGAGAACCGGGGCGCCAGGGCGTTTGATATCAGCGGCCTGGCGCAATTGAGTAATGCTGACTGGGATGCGCTGCGTCCGGTGCAGTGGCCGGTTAACGCGGCCTGTCCGCAGGGCTGCGCCCGGCTGTTTGGCAATCGTCGGTTTTTTCATCCGGATGGTAAGGCCCGGTTGCGGGTGCCGGCCACGCCGGTTGTCGCCCCGCGCGAACCGGCGTATCCGTTGTTGATGAATACCGGACGGGTGCGCGATCAGTGGCACACCATGACGCGTACCGGGCTGGTGCCGCGTCTGATGCAGCATTGCGATGAACCGTTTGTCGCGCTGCATCCGGCGGATGCGGCAACGTATGGCGTGACGGCGGGCGGACTGGCGCGGGTGCAGTCTGTTCAGGGCTGGATTAGCGTGCGGGTGCGTGTCGATGCCGGGATGCGGCGCGGCGAGCTGTTTGTGCCGATGCACTGGAACCGGCAGTTCAGTCAGCAGAGTCACGTCGATTTACTGGTGGCCGCCCGCGCCTGTCCGTTTTCGGGGCAGCCCGCGCTGAAGCAGACGTCGGTGCGGATTCTGCCGTTGAGGGTGAGCTGGCAGGGCTGGCTATGGCAGCGCGAGATAGCGCAGCCCACAGGGTTGCGTTACTGGGCGCGTACCCCCTATCCGGCGGTGCAGCGTTATGCGGTGGCGGGCGAGGGCTCGCCGCAGGTCTGGCTGGACGGGCAGGTTGTTCTTTCAGGCTGTCACAGGCAGGTTGCGACCGGCAGCGGCAATGATTACCGGTTGCTGGCATGGCGTGACGGCGAGTTGCAGCTGGCGTTTTATGCCGGCTCCGTGTTGCCGTCGATTGATAGTGCGTGGGTCGCCGAGGCCTTTAGTCATGCGCCGCAGGATGCGGCAGGGCGGCACAGTGTACTGGCAGGACAGCCCGCGCAGGGCGCGGCCACGGGACGGATTATTTGCAGTTGTATGGCGGTGGGTGAGCAGACGATTTTACAGGCGGTGGCGCAGGGGTGTCGTACAACTCAGGCGTTGGGCGAAAAGCTAAAGTGCGGCACGCAGTGCGGCTCCTGTATTCCGGAGCTGAAGCAGTTGTTGCTGTCCGAAGTGATGTCGGAGGAATGATGACACGAGCAATTGATTCTCTGGATAAGTTACTGGCCCCGGTGGATGCCGTGTCGCAACAGGGCGCGGTGTGGCTGGTGGGTGCGGGCCCTGGCGATGTGGAACTGCTGACCGTTAAGGCGTTGCGGTTGCTGCAGCGTGCTGAGGTGGTGGTATATGACCGGCTGGTGAGTGACGCGGTGATGGCGGAGGTGCCGGAGCAGGCGTTGTGTATTGATGTGGGTAAGCAGCCGGGGCAGCATGGTCTGAAGCAGGCGCAGATTAATCAGTTGCTGGTGGAACTGGCGCGCAGTGGACGCAATGTAATCCGGCTGAAGGGGGGCGATCCGTTTGTTTTTGGTCGCGGAGGCGAGGAGATGGTGAGCGTGCAGCATGCCGGGATTCGCTGTGAGGTCGTGCCAGGGATTACGGCGGCTGTGGGCTGTGCGGCAGCCAGCGGAATTCCGTTGACGCATCGGGATTGCGCGCAGTCTTTGCGGTTGATTACCGGGCATGGGCGGAACGGCGAGCCGCAGCTGGAGGCGGCTGCGCTGACGGCGGTGAATCAGACGCTGGTGTTTTATATGGGGTTGAGCTGGAGTGCGTCGATCAGTGCGCAGTTGCAGGCGCAGGGACGTGATGCGGAGACGCCGGTGGCGATTATTGAGAATGGGACCCGGCCCGATCAGCGGGTGTTGATTACCACGCTGGGGGGATTAGCGGAGACGGTGGCGCGGGATAAGCCGGTGTCTCCGTCGTTGCTGATGGTGGGTGAAGTGGTGCGGTTTTATCGGGCGGATTTGCAGGTGCGGGGTGGGGAGACGGTGAGCCGGTGCGTCGTGCAGGAAAGACCTGCCTGATCGCAAAGGGATCCCGCATCCCTGCGGACTGAGCTCGCCATCCCTGGCTCGCACACTTTGCTCTTCAGGCAGGGCTTACCTGCACTGTTGGCATTGGTGCGGGGTTTTGCGGGATCAGGTCTGGATTGAGTGGGCGTATGTCTTGGTGGTAAGGCCGGAACGGTGCGGCAAGACGGTGCGGCGTGCAGGAAAGGCCTGCCTGATCGCAAAGGGATCACGCATCCCTGCAGACTGGGCTCGCCATCCCTGGCTCGCACACTTTGCTCTTCAGGCAGGCCCTTCCTGCCCGGCTGGCGGCGGTGCGGTTTTTTTTGGGATCAGATCTGGATTGAGTGCGGTTGATGAGAGTGGAAGTGCCCGAGCAGGACGAAAAGAGCAGTCCAGTGTGGGAAGGCAGGTGAGGGTTGGTAAGACGGTGCGTCGTGCAGGAAAGGCCTGCCTGATCGCAAAGGGATCCCGCATCCCTGCGGACTGGGCTCGCCATCCCTGGCTCGCACACTTTGCTCTTCAGGCAGGCCTTACCTGCACGATTAGCGATAGTGCGTGCTTACAGTGGAGGCACCATCGTGCAGGTGCACTGTATAAAAGACGATGGAGCTTTAGCTGGCTTTAAAGCTCCTCCCACACAGGCAGGTTGTGAACCTTTTTTCGATATGCGTGAAACAGTGCCATTGTCGTACCGAAGAACAGACCTGCGATCAGATTGGGTATCAGCGAATAGTTGTCGTCAGACACGCCCGGAAGAGAAGGCAATAAGAGCAGCAGTGGCATCATAAGCGTGTACATGCTGGCAAACACCACAAGATTGAGCCAGAAAGGAGTGAAACTCGGGGGTGGAAGATGGATATTCATTTTCCATAACAAACGATGTAATGGCGGAGCAGAGTTACTCGGCCATATTTTCTTCGCTGCCATCAGGGCTAAAGCCCGCGCTTTCCTGCGCTCGAAAATCTCGTTTTTCATCGTTTTATCATCCGTTACATCCCTGCTTAGCATTCGCTCTGGAGCGTAACTTAATCCTGTGGCTGTCTGATGACAGCGAGTGGCTGAATCGATGTTGTTTCAACAAGCATTACATCGCCCGCTTCAGCGGCAGCGGGGCCACCAGCACTTTCACGCCTAGCGCTTCAAACGCTTTGACCTGCGCAGTGCTGATGCCGCTGTCGGTGATCAGGTAGTGGATATTGCTCCAGTCACAGGGCAGCGCGAACATCGAAACCTTGTCGATTTTGCTGGAGTCAGCGACCACGTAAACCGTGCTGGCGGATTTGATCATCGCCAGCTTTACCTTGATGTCGGTTTCACTGGGGAAGCTCAGACCCAGACGCGGTGAGATGCAGGCGGTCGCCAGGAAGAGTTTACCGGCCAGCACGTTTTCGAAGAAGCTGGCCGCCTTTTCACCGGAGGTAGAGAGCGTCGGAAATTTAAAGGTGCCGCCGGTCAGCAGGATGTTGATCCCCGGCTCGCCGCCCAGTTTCAGGGCGATATTCACCGCGGTCGTCACGACCGACAGGCGGCGGATGTGGCTGATGGCATCGGTGATCGCGGTGGTCGTGGTGCCGGAATCGAAAATCACCGTGTCGCCATTTTCGATATGCTGCGCCGCCAGCCGGCCAATCGCCTCTTTCTCTTCCAGATGCGTCTGCCGCTCCAGCAACATCGCCCCGGTATTCTGTTTGCCCGTCATCAGCGTCGCGCCACCATGATAGCGCTGTACAAAGCCCTGTTTTTGCAGCATGCGAAGGTCGCTGCGTAAGGTGGCTTCGGTCAGTCCAAAGGTCTCCGTCAAAGCTTTAACCGTGACCGTGCCATCCTCACGGATCATCTCCAGAATTTTCTCGCGGCGTTGCTGCATGTCAGCGAACTGCTCACTTTTGCTTTTCAATCGAAATGCTCCCTTTTCCAATAACCTGAGAAGTCGGGCGAACAAGGTCTTTGTGGCTGAGTTTAACGCGCCATTTTTATGAATGCGAGATAGCCTGATCTGCCTTTGGTTTTCGAACGAAAATATAAAATGTGCAGGTTATTGAATCTCTCACGCTTTCCGGATTGCAACCAGCTGCCTTTATTTCGGGACTGGAAGCCAGATCACGTCTTTTCAATCAGATAAGCCGCTTTGCAGGGCAGATGGTCGAAATTTGATCTGCTCCACACAACATTTCTTTTCGATAGCTTATATTTTTGTTCGAAAATGAGTGAGTCAACGGCATCGGCAAAAATCTGAGGGGAAGAGTGGGATGAGTGGTGAATATGACGTAAACCTGCGCTACGGCGTGGATACCGCAATGAATCTGGCCGGCAAAGTGGCCGTCGTGACCGGCGGGCTGGGCGGTATCGCGATGGCGACCAATGGCATGTTGCTGGAGAAGGGCGCGAGTCTGGCACTACTCTATCCGCCGTTTGAAGCAGAGAAGGTGGCCAGCCTGAGGGCAGATTTCCCCGTCGAGCGGGTGCAGTTTGTCTGCTGTGACGTTACCGATCCCGCGTCGGTTGAACAGGCTTTTGACGATGTGGTTTCCCACTATGGCCGGATCGATATCCTGGTGAACTGCGCAGGCTACGTGATGCTGCAGCCGGTGATCGAGACCGATTTTGCCGAGTGGCAGAAGCAGATTGCGGTGAATCTCACCGGGCCTTTTCTCTGCTCACAGGCCGCCGCACGGCTGATGATCCGTGCCGGTGCGGGCGGCAAAATTATTAATATCGCCTCCCAGGCGGCATCCATCGCTATCGACAACCATGTCGCCTACACCTCAGCCAAAGCGGGCCTGCTGGGCATGACCAAAGTGATGGCCAAAGAGTTTGCCCCGCATCGCATTAACGTTAACACCCTGTCGCCCACCGTAGTGCTGACGCCGATGGGCGAAAAGGCCTGGCGCGGCGAGAAGGGCGAGCAGATGAAGAAGCTGATTCCGCTCGGACGCTTTGCTTATACCGATGAGATCGCCGCTGCGGTGCTGTTTTTCGCCAGCAACGGCAGCGACATGATCACCGGCGCCGATTTGATGATCGATGGGGGCTTTACCATCTGGTAAGGCCAATCCAGCACCCGGGAATTCATACCCTGCCATAACGATAAGAGAGAACATCATGAAAAACCGTACCTTGCTGTGCACTGCCGTGGCTGCCTGTCTAATTTCGCAGGCGGCGTTTGCCGCCGAAAAGGGCACCATTATGATTCTGGTTAACTCACTCGATAATCCCTACTACGCCTCCGAAGCCAAAGGCGCCAATCTCAAAGCGCAGGAGCTGGGTTACAAAACAACGGTGCTGTCGCACGGCGAAGATGTGAAAAAGCAGAGCGAACTGATCGACGCCGCTATCGGTAAAAAAGTACAGGGTATCGTGCTGGATAACGCCGACTCCACCGCCAGCGTGGCGGCGATTAAAAAAGCCAAAGATGCCGGGATCCCGGTGGTGCTGATCAACCGCGAAATCCCGGTGGATGACGTGGCGCTGGCGCAGATCACCCACAACAACTTCCAGGCGGGTTCAGACGTTGCCAACGTCTTTGTTGAAAAGATGGGCGAAAAGGGCAAATACGCCGAGCTCGCCTGTAACCTGGCGGATAACAACTGCGTGACACGCTCGAAATCGTTCCATCAGGTGCTGGATCAGTATCCTGATATGCAGAGCGTGGCACGTCAGGATGCCAAAGGCACGCTGATCGACGGCAAGCGCATTATGGACAGCATCCTGCAGGCGCATCCGGATGTGAAAGGGGTGATCTGCGGTAACGGCCCGGTGGCGCTGGGCGCCATTGCCGCGCTGAAGGCGGCCGGTCGCAACGATGTCATCGTGGTGGGGATTGATGGCAGCAACGACGAACGCGATGCAGTGAAAGCGGGCACGCTGAAAGCCACTGTCATGTTGCAGGCGCAGGCGATTGCCGCTGAAGGGGTGACCGATCTCGATAACTTCATTCAGAAGGGCGTGAAGCCGGAAAAACAGCGGGTGATGTTCCGCGGCATTCTGATTACCCCGGAAAACGCTAAAGGTGTACAGGACTTTAACTACAAGTCGTAATTAAACGCTGTCGCGCCTGCGAAAGCGGGCGCCAGGGAGAAGATGATGTCCCGAAGAGTCTGGCTGACGCTGGTGGTCTTGCTGTTAAGCGGCTGCAAAATTGTGTCGCAGCAGGAGCTGGCTGCCCTGAAAAATCCCCCCAATCCGAAAATGGCGAACATCGACCAGCTCTGGCAGCAGAAACTGGTGCCACAGGTTCAGGCAGAGGCTAAACCGCTGGCGACGCTGATGAAGTCGCTGCAGTCTGCTAAAGACTTCGACAGTGCCTGTCAGAGCTATGGCTATCGCAGTCAGGCTGAGAATCCCTGTGTCTTCAGCGTCTCGGTTAGCGGCGAGGTGACCGCCGTAAATACCACGTCACGCAGTGGAAAGATGACCGTGAAAGATGAATCAGGTGACAGTGTCACAATTCAGGTAGGGCCAATCATTCGTGGCACCGCTTTGCGGGATGTCTACAAAGGCGTGAGCTATCAGGACTTCAATGACCAGGTGCTGTTTGGTGATTACGGCAAGGCGATTAACCAGCACGCCTCCACTCTGATGCAGCAGTTTGCGCCGAAGGTGGGCGATAAAGTGAGGGTTTCCGGCGTGTTCAGCAGCTGGGACATTCCGCAGCAGCTGCCGGATATCACTCCGGCTGCGATCAACCGGCAATAAGGAGCGGCAGATGCAAAATCCTCAACCGCAACAGTCCGGCGACGTGATTATCGAAACGCGCAACGTGTCGCGTCTTTATCCCGGCGTGACCGCGCTCGATCAGGTCAGTTATCGGGTCTACCGCAATAAAGTTAACGTGCTGATCGGTGAGAACGGCGCCGGTAAGTCCACCATGATGAAGATGCTGGCGGGTGTAGAGACGCCGTCGTCGGGCGAGATTCTGCTGGATGGCAAGGTGGTGTCTCTGAACTCCACGCATCAGGCGGAGAAGCAGGGGATCAGTATCATTTTTCAGGAGCTGAATCTGTTTCCCAACATGAACGTGATGGACAACATCTTTATCGCCAATGAGTATTTCCAGCGTGGGGTGATCAATGAAAAGTATCAGTACGCGCTGGCAAAGTCGCTGCTGGAGCGGCTGCAGCTGGATGTCGATCCTTACGCGCCGCTGGGTGAGTTGGGTATTGGTCATCAGCAGCTGGTGGAGATCGCCCGGGCGCTGTCGAAGGATACCCGGGTGCTGATCATGGATGAACCGACCAGCGCCCTGAGCCAGTCTGAAGTGAAAGTGCTGTTTAACGTCATCGATCAGCTTAAGCGGCGTGGGGTCACCATTATCTACATTTCTCACCGGCTGGAAGAGCTGATGGAGATTGGCGATCACATCACCATTTTCCGCGATGGCCGTTTTATCAGTGAGCGCGAGGTACGGGACGCCAGCGTGCCGTGGATTATCGCCCAGATGGTGGGTGACAAGAAAAAGCAGTTCGACTATCAGCCTGCGCCACAGGGGGAAACGGTGCTGGAGGTAGAGGGCCTGACTGCGCTGCATCAGAACGGTGGTTACAAGCTGAATGAGGTCAGTTTTACGCTGCGCAAAGGCGAGGTGATCGGCATTTATGGCCTGCTGGGGGCCGGACGCACCGAGCTGTTTAAGGGGCTGATTGGCCTGATGCCCTGTCAGTCAGGCCGGGTTCGGCTGGCGGGCAGGGATCTGGCGAAACGCAGCTTCCAGCAGCGGCTGAAAAGTGGCATAGCGCTGGTGCCCGAAGATCGCAAAGGCGAAGGGGTAATTGAACTGATGTCGGTCACCGCCAACATGACCCTCTCTGACTTCAGCCTGCGCGGTTTTCGTCGTGCGCTGGGGCTGTTGAATCCTGCCAGGGAGCAGCAGCGGGTCAGTGAGATGATCGGCCATCTGGCGATTAAAGTCAGCGATCCCGATCTGCCGGTTACGGCGCTGAGCGGCGGTAATCAGCAGAAGGTGGTGCTGGGTAAAGCGCTGATGACCGGGCCGCAGGTGGTGCTGCTGGATGAGCCAACGCGCGGTATTGACGTGGGTGCCAAAACCGACGTCTATCACCTGATTGGCAGTCTGGCACAGCAGGGGCTGGCAGTGATGTTCTCCTCGTCTGAACTGGATGAGGTGATGGCGCTGGCGGACCGCATTTTAGTGATGGCCGATGGCCGGATTACTGCCGATCTGCCGCGCGCAGCGGCGACGCGAGAACATCTGATTGCGGCATCAACCCCGCAGGATTAAGAGCCTGACCCATCAGGCTATTTTATTTGTCCGTCTGAACCTGGGCAGTGGTCACACAGGCTGCTTTAGCAACCTGAACGCCCGTCAGGGCGGCCCTGAAGGGGCGAGCACAGCGAGTAATCCTGACGTACTGCGTGTACGTGCCGGTTGTTCCGCGCTGTCCGTGTCCAGACTGCCTGAAACCATTACGCCTGGCGGGCCAGGCTCTAAGCTGGCCGGAGAATTTCATGAACCAAAAATATCTGCTCTATATGTACCTGCTCAAGGCCCGTACCTTTATTGCGTTGCTGATTGTGGTCGGCTTTTTCAGCGTGATGGTGCCGAACTTTCTCACCCCCTCTAACCTGCTGATCATGACGCAGCACGTGGCGATTACCGGCCTGCTGGCCATTGGTATGACGCTGGTGATCCTGACCGGCGGTATCGATCTCTCGGTGGGTGCGGTCGCCGGGATCTGCGGCATGGTGGCGGGCGCGCTGCTCACCAATGGCATCCCGTTGTGGGGCGGCAATACGCTGTTTCTTAACGTGCCTGAAGTGATTCTGGTGGTGGCCATCTTTGGCGTGCTGGTGGGGCTGATTAACGGCACGGTGATCACCCGACTGGGCGTCGCACCCTTTATCTGCACCCTGGGCATGATGTATGTGGCGCGCGGTGCGGCGTTGCTGTTCAACGACGGCGGCACCTACGCCAACCTGGTGGGAGTGCCCGCGCTGGGCAACACCGGCTTTTCGCTGCTCGGCTCCGGCACCGTACTGGGCGTTTATCTGCCAATCTGGCTGATGCTCGGCTTTTTACTGCTCGGCCTCTACCTGACGCGCAAAACCCCGCTGGGTCGTTATATCTACGCCATTGGCGGCAATGAGTCCGCCGCGCGACTGGCGGGCGTACCGATTATCAAGGTGAAAGTCTTTGTCTACGCCTTTTCCGGCCTCTGCGCGGGGCTTGTCGGGCTGGTGGTGGCCTCTCAGTTGCAGACTGCGCACCCGATGACCGGCAACATGTTTGAGATGGATGCCATTGGTGCCACCGTGCTGGGCGGCACTGCGCTGGCGGGCGGACGTGGCCGGGTTTCCGGCTCGATTATTGGCGCTTTCGTTATCGTCTTCCTGGCGGATGGCATGGTGATGATGGGCGTCAGCGATTTCTGGCAGATGGTGATCAAAGGTCTGGTGATTGTGACTGCGGTAGTCATCGACCAGTTCCAGCAACGTCTGCAAAGCAAAGTGGTGCTGCTGCGTCGCCATGAAAAAAAGCAGCAGGCAGCCCCCCTTACTGATGTTCGTCACAGTTAACAGGAGCGATTATGAGCCGCGAACAACGTGGAAAAACAGTGGTGATAACCGGTGCCTGTCGTGGCATCGGGGCCGGGATAGCGGCGCGTTTCGCTCGCGACGGGGCCAGGCTGGTGATGGTGTCGAATGCTGACCGGGTGTTCGCTACAGCCGACCAGCTTCAGCAGCAGTATGGCAGTGAGATTCTGGCGCTGCAGGTCGATATCACGGATGAAGCTGCGGTGCAGCAGCTCTATCAGCAGGCCTTTGAACGCTTTGGTCAGATCGACGTCTCGATACAGAATGCGGGCGTGATCACCATTGATCGCTTCGACACCATGCCGAAAAGCGACTTTGAGCGGATTCTGGCGGTTAACACCACCGGCGTCTGGCTTTGCTGTCGTGAAGCGGCGAAATATATGGTGCAGCAGCGCAGCGGCAGCCTGATCAACACCTCATCGGGGCAGGGACGACAGGGCTTTATCTACACGCCGCACTACGCCGCCAGCAAAATGGGGGTGATAGGCATTACCCAGAGTCTGGCGCTGGAGCTGGCGCCGTGGAACATTACGGTCAACGCTTTTTGCCCTGGCATCATTGAGAGTGAGATGTGGGATTACAACGATCGCGTCTGGGGCGAGATCCTCAGCAGCGAGGAGAAAACCTACGGTAAAGGGGAGCTGATGGCGGAGTGGGTGAAAAACATTCCGCTGAAGCGTGCCGGTCAGCCGGAAGATGTCGCCGGACTGGTGGCGTTTCTGGCATCAGAGGATGCGCGCTACATCACCGGGCAGACCATCAATGTGGATGGCGGGTTGATCTTCTCCTGATGCGGTGAGAGATCGCAGGCCTGCTGTAAACGCAGGCCTTTTTCTGACCCGGACTTTTCTGTTATATGCACAATTCGCCGCTGCTGTCCTGCATCGCCGTCACAATATGTTAAGGTAATAGCTGATGATTTTTCTTTAATTGCAGCTACGAACTAATCAATGTGCCGGGTGACATGATACGGAAAACAGGGGTTCTCTCTTTGATTGCGCTGTCGCTGACTGCCACGCAGAGCGCCCGCGCCTTCCAGACTGAAACAGCGGTGTCAGAGACGCCATTCGACAATCCTGCGCGCTACAGTCAGTCGCTGCCGACGCTCGGCGGTGCCAGCGATCAGGATGAAGAGTGGAGCAAAAAGCTGGCGGCCGTGGCCAAAAGTATCGGTGAAGCGAGTAACAACAGCGACAGCAATGTCACGTTTGGTCAGCAGGCGGGCGTCTGGGCGTTCAATCATCTGCGCGATGAAGTGGCCGATCGGGTTGAGAGCGAAGGGCAGTCACTGCTTTCCCCTTACGGCACCGCGCAGCTGGATCTGAAAGTCGACATGAACGGAAACTTCACCGGCACCGGCGGCGATCTCTTCAGCGCACTGGCCGATGAAAACAGCCGGCTCACCTTCAGCCAGCTTGGTCTGCACGATACCGGCGATGGCCTGGTTGGCAATGCGGGACTGGGGCAACGCTGGGATGCCGGTGACTGGCTGCTGGGTTACAACGGCTTTGTTGACCGCGTGTTCAGCAGCGGCCTGCAGCGCGCCTCTGTGGGCACGGAAGCGTGGAGCGATTCAATGCGCTTATCGGCCAACTACTATCAGCCGCTTTCCGGCTGGAAAAATCTGGGCGATTCGCAGCAGCAGCGCATGGCGCGCGGCTACGATATTACCAGCCAGAGCTATCTGCCCTTTTATCGTCAGCTGGGCGTTTCGGTGAGCTATCAGCAATATCTGGGTGAGAATGTCGATCTGTTTAACAGCGGCAACCGCTATCACAATCCCTCCGCCATGTCGTTTGGCCTCTCTTACACTCCCGTGCCGCTGGTGACGCTGTCCGCTACCCATAAAACCAGCAGCGCCGGTGAGAGTCAGGATCAGCTGGGGCTGAAACTCAACTATCGCTTTGGCGTGGCGCTGCGACGTCAGCTCGATGCCGGAAACGTCGCGGAGGCGCACTCCCTGCGCGGCAGCCGTTACGATACCGTCACCCGCAGTGATACGCCGGTGCTCGCCTTCCGTCAGCGCAAAACGCTGTCCGTGTTTCTGGCAACCCCGCCCTGGCAGTTAAGCAGTGGCGAGAGTCTGCCGCTGAAGCTGCAGGTGCGCGCCAGCAATGCTATCAAGGCGGTAAGCTGGCAGGGCGATACGCAGGCGCTGAGCCTGACACCTCCGGCCAATAACGCCGATCCGCAGGGCTGGAGTGTGATCTTACCGCAGTGGGATCCGTCGCCAGACGCCAGCAACGAATATCGCCTGTCGGTAACACTGGAGGATAGCAAGCAGCAGCGTGTGACCTCTAACTGGATCACCCTTAAAATTCAGCCACCGATGACCATGGACGAGGCCCCGCAGAACGATCGTTATGATTTGATGGCACCCGGTGGCACCACACTTTAGTTGGGATGCTTTACTGCACAGAAAGGATAGGGGGGAGTTAATAGCGGCGGTGGTGTGCAGACGGCGTTGTTAACGTCTGCAGGCCCGACAGCGGTTACTGGCAGAGATAAGTTGTCGGGATGACGAAGGCGCGGCAGAGTGACATCCCGATTAATCCTGAAATAACAGCGGGAATCGCCGGGGGAAAGCAGGAACGACGCTGCGCTGCGGGCAGGGTATTGATATTAAGAAGGCGCGGGCAGCGCCGCCATTTAGCACAGCGGCCCGGTTATCAGTTAACCATGCTCATCACAATACGCACCGCTCTGGCGTAGACCTCTCGCTGACCGTTTACCGACCGTGCCTGCTGATGCTGCAGGAATGCAATTATGTCCTGTAAGCCTGCCGTCTTGCCTGACTTCAGCAGGCTCGACACGGCCTGCCCTACAACGGCATGGACGTCAGCCATATCTGCCGGTTTATCGGTACTCAATTGAAACTCCAGCGCAACCGTTCTGTTGAATAGCACCTGAAGAGGTAACACTCAGGCGATTCAGCTTTATCAGCCTGGTCACAGGTTTTTTATAAGCCAGCATCATGGCAGGGCCTTAAGCAGCTTTTCACGCAGCGTTGCCACCTGGGTTGTCAGCTCACCAAGTTCACTACAGGCGGTATCCATCACCGAGATCATATCAGCCGGGACGTCAGCCGCCGCGACTTTAAGCTGGTGGCCCTGTTCTGTCAGAGAGATCAGCACCCGGCGCTCATCATTGCCTGTGTCACGCTGGCGGCAGATAATGCCCGCGCTTTCAAGCCGCTTCAGAAGCTGGCTGAGCGTGCCGGAATCAAGCCGGACGCGTGCACCAATATCAGAGACGGTCAGGCGATCTTTCTCCCACAGCACCAGCAGCACCAGATATTGCGGATAGGTCAGACCCAGCGGTTTTAACCGCGACTGATAGAGCTTTGTCATGGCAAGTGAGGCGGAATAGAGCGCAAAGCAGAGAAACTGGTCGATGGTTTCAGGCGCTGCACTGGCGGGAGGCGTATCGGAGATCCCCGCGGGTTCGTCATTCATATCTTTACTCATTCTGAGTCCGGGGTGGGACAGCCAGACCCCAGGCTGTTGGTCAGCCGTGAAGTCTCGCGAATAGTATCTCGGGGAGATGTTGATTTCGGCAGCATCTCTTTCTGGTGTAAGACACCAGACTTTTAAGCGCTATCGCAGCGGGAGAAAAAGCCTTTAGCTGCGCCGCCGATTGAAAGTCGGCACAGTATTGAGTCAAATTAAATTGAAGTCAACATAACCGGTCGCAACCCTTGCGCACAACGTGCGCCGGGTGCAACGCAGCTAAGATCGGCAGGACAATTTCAGCATTTAACCCAGGCTGAAGCCGCCCGCCGATACGGCTTATACGGTGAAGGTCTCTACCATACCGCGCAGGTCGCGCGCCTGGGCCAGCAGTGACTGCGATGCAGAAGAGGACTCTTCCACCAGCGCGGCGTTATTCTGCGTGACGCCATCCATCTGACTCACCGCAATACTGACCTGGGAGATGCCCTGCATCTGTTCACCGGAGGAGAGGGAGAGGTTGTCCATAGCATCGGCCAGTTCACCGACGCGGCTGACAATCTTCAGGATGCGCTCACCCGTTCCGGCCGCTACGGTCACGCCATCCTCGACCTGCGTCACGGCCTGCTCAATCAGCTGCTTAATGTCGCGTGCTGCGGTGGCGCTGCGCTGGGCCAGTGAGCGGACTTCACCCGCAACCACGGCAAATCCGCGGCCCTCTTCACCAGCGCGCGCGGCTTCTACGGCGGCGTTGAGCGCCAGAATATTGGTCTGGAAAGCGATGCCTTCAATCACCGACGTAATATCGCGTACCCGAACGGCACTCAGCGAAATGTCATGCATGGTTTCTGACAGGCGCTGGACATCTGCTTCGCCCGCCTGGGCCAGGGTGGCGGCCTCGCGCGCTGAACCGGCAGTCTGCTGCGCGCCCGCGGCGTTGCTTTTTACCGTGGCGGTGAGCTGCTCCATGCTGGCGGCCGTTTCCTGCAGCGCAGCAGCCTGCTGCTCGGTACGGGATGAAAGCTCGGTATTGCCCTGCGAAATCTCATCGGCCGCCAGCGCCACCGAGGCGGATGCCCCTTTGATCTGCGTAACCAGTTCGCGCAGGTTGGTCTGCATGCCGCTGAGCGACGCAAGCAGGCTGGTGCTGTCGCCACGGCGCAGCGTGACCGGCGAGGTGAGATCACCGGCGGCAATCGCAGCAGCCAGCGTCTGAGCCTGCACCGGTTCGCCGCCCAGCTGGCGCATCAGTATCCGCACAATAAATGCGCAGGTGACGACGGCAGCCAGCACGGAGAGCACCGCCAGGATGATCAGTATCCAGGTGGTGCGGGCGATAGCGATGCCGTTATCCACTACCGCATCCCGGCTGCTGCGCATCTCAAGCTCGGTCAGATCGTTTATCGCCTTCAGCAGGCTCTGCTGAGCCGGACGCGCCACCTTTAACAGATAGTCGGTGACCTCCTGCTGACGATTTTCCATCCCCAGTTTCCCGGCGGTCATCAGCGTGGAGAGAGCGGCTTCTTCAGTGGACTCGATTCTGCTCATCGCCTCCCGTCCTGCCTGTCCGGGGTCGGTCTGCATCATGCCTGAGAGTGCTTCGCGGTTGCTGATGTAGAGCGCGCGCTGTTTTTGCAGACGTTCCCATTCTGGCTTCATGGCAACGGGATCGGTCAGCAGAGCAAGGTTACGCACCGCGATTGCCATATCCCGCACGCCACCGCGCATATCCAGCACCGTCTGGTACTTTTTCAAACGGACATTAACCACCTCGTCCATACCATCGCGAGCGCTATCCAGCGCGTGAATCGCGGTGCCGGTACAGATAATAAACAGCAGAATAAGCAAGCCAAAACCTGCGCTAAGGCGCGTTGAAATTTTCATCTCTCGTTCCGAAAGAGTTCATTGGGTAAACCGGTATCGGCAGGCGAGAGAACTTCTGGAGAGTTACGTTTAACTAAATTG
Source organism: Pantoea sp. EKM10T (assembly GCF_011800685.1). NCBI lineage: Bacteria > Pseudomonadati > Pseudomonadota > Gammaproteobacteria > Enterobacterales > Erwiniaceae > Pantoea > Pantoea sp. EKM10T. The sequence continues at coordinate 506,608 of NZ_JAALEU010000001.1, read as the reverse complement.
TTCGCTATTTAATTTAACGAAATTAAAAATTGCACGTATACCCACCCCGTTATGCCGCAAAAATCGTAATGGGAGTGATAACGAAATTCCGGCCAATATCCTGATAAATCGCTTTTTATCGCCTTGCGAGTGTGCGCCTTTTCGCGCGGTGCAGCCGCGCGATACGCCAGCGTCATAACCCGTCAAAAACACCGGAGTGCATAAATTTAACCGGGCGGGCCTGTTAATCTGGCTGCTGCTGCCGATAGAACACTATTCGACATTGATGACGTAACCGACACGCATCGGGCTTCGCAGAACGTCTGCCTCACTGCCGTAAGGCGGGTGAGAACGTGCGAATGCGATGAGTAAAAATAGCGGAGGGGTGATAATTGTCGGCAGCTTAGCAGACATTGAATGAGAAGTACGCCCCGGTTTTTTACTGAAAATTAAAACAAAACTCTGACACTTTCCATCACCGGGAACTAACGCATGCGCCTGAAACTTTTCTGGCTCGCAATGCTGAATATTGCGACCATCATTTTACTCTCCACGCTGTGGGAATTCGGGCTCGAGGCGTGGATCTCCAGCCTGCTGGGCCTGAGCTATGATCCCGATTTTGAAACCAGCGAGCGGCTGCGGTTTATCCTGACCTCCACCTCGTTTGCCGGACTGGCAATGATTATTCCGGCGCTGCTTATCGCGGGTCTGATCCGCAACACGCTGCGTGCGGAAAAAAATGCCCTCAGGCTGGCCGGAACTGATGCGCTGACGGGGGTCATGAACCGCCGATCGTTCACTGCACACATTGCTGCGCTTGATGCCGACGGGACGTCTTACACACTGACGCTGCTCGACATCAATGACTTTAAGAATATCAATGATCTGAACGGTCATCGTCAGGGCGACGCCACGCTGGTCGCGCTGGCCAATCTGTTGACCACCTCGGCGGGTACCGGGAGTCAGGTGTTTCGCATCGGCGGGGATGAATTTGCCATTGTTGCCCAGGCTTCACAGGCAGAGCAGGCACTGGCCGCCGCCGAAAGCTTCTGCCAGCATGCGGCATCCATCCGGACCGGTCCGCACACCTTCCTGAGCCTTTCAGCAGGCATCGCCAGCTCATCCTGCACGGGTCAGGCCGATGTCGTGCGTGCGGCGGATCTGGCGCTGTACGAGGCGAAGCAGGATAAGTGCGCCTGTCTGGCACGATTCTCCCCGGACATGGAGCTGCGCTTTCGCCAGCGGGAAAGGCTGGAGCAGGAGGTTGTTGCCGCTGTAAGCGGTCACGCCATCGTTCCCTTTCTGCAGCCGCTGGTTTCACTGCGCACCGGTAACATTACCGGCTTTGAGATACTGGCGCGCTGGATCACTGCGTCCGGTCAGACGGTTTCGCCTGCAGAGTTTCTGCCAGTGGTGGAGCGGCTGGGGTTGATGGACAGCATGACCGTGGCGCTGCTGCAGGATGCTGTCAGTGCAACCCGGGCATGGCCAGCCGGGCTCTGCCTGTCGCTGAACATTACCCCGGAGCAGTTGCTGAGACCGTCGCTGACCAGCTGTTTGTCCAGCATTATGCAGCATGCCGGGCCGGTAATGCTGGAACTTGAAATCACCGAACAGAATGTCATGGCCATTTCTGACGATGCCCGCCAGGCGATCCGTCTGCTGAAAGAGGCCGGTATCGGAGTGGTGCTGGATGATTTTGGCACCGGTTACTCCAACCTGTCGGTTTTGCTGGGACTGGGTATTACCAAAATCAAAATTGACCAGACGTTTATCGCCGGAATCGTGACCGGATCTGAGCAGCGAAAAGTGGTGGAAACGCTGCTGGCACTCTGTCAGGGGCTTAATGTGATCATTACTGCAGAGGGCATTGAGGATGTCGCCACGCTGAGGTGGCTGAGAAAGCGCGGCTGTGATTACGGGCAGGGATATCTCTTCAGCCGTCCGGTTCCTGCCGGGCAGGCCACCACGTTGCTGGCGTCCGCTAACGTGGAGGAATTGATGCAGGAAGAGGCGATGGCCGTTAGCTTAGTCAGGTCGCTGGGCTGAAAGCGCGTAACACTCTCTGTGGTCGTGTTTAAAACAAAAAACGGGCCCGGCGGTCAGAGCCGGGCCCGCTGTCACATCAGAACTGGTAAATCAGACCCAGGGCTGTGATGTCGTCGGTCGCCAGGCGAAGAGGATTGTTATCTTTCAACAGGTTGATGCGGTATTCACCATAGACCGACATGTTCTTGTTGAAGTAGTAAGTGGCACCCACGGCGGTGTATTTAATGATGTCGGCATCGCCGATATTCTCAATTTCCTTGCCTTTGGACGAGACGTAACCCACGGACGGACGGAAGCCGTTCAGGAACTGATACTGCGCCACGGCTTCAAAGTTCTGCGCTTTGTTAGCGAAACCGCCAGTAATTGGCGTGGCGTTCAGAGTTTCACCGTACATGGCAGCCAGATAGACCTGGTTCGCATCATATTTCACCGAGGTCGCCCAGTGCTGGGCTTTTTCGCCTTCTCCGCGTGCGGCAGCATTCTGCGCCGTGGTGCGATCCAGGCTGGCAAACGCGCCGGCAAAACTCAGGCCGAAATCGAAGTCATAGGAAGCGGAGAGGGCGAAGCCGTCGCCGTTGGAACGACGCACGCCGTCAATGTTACTGCTGCGATCGTTTTTGCCCTGATACTGCGCGGCAAGGTTTAAGCCGTCGACCAGACCAAAGAAATTGCTGTTACGCCAGGTCAGCACACCGGTTGAGCGGCCAGAGAGAAAGGCGTCGGTATAACCGGAGTCGCCGCCGAAGAACGGCAGCATATCGGTATAACTCAGCACGTCATAGACCAGGCCGTAGTTACGTCCGTAATCCAGCGAACCCGCCTCGCCAAACTTCAGGCCAGCATAGCCCAGACGGGTACGATTGGTGGCCTGGGCATCACTGCCCTCGGAGTTATGCAGACTGTACTGATACTGCCAGAAACCGTAGCCGGTAAGCTGGTCAGTAATCTTTGTCTCGCCTTTAAAGCCAAAGCGGGCATAAGAGGAGGTATCACCATCGTTGTTGTTATCGTCAGAAAAGAGGTGTGACACGTTAATCTTGCCGACCAGATCCAGCTTATTGCCATCCTTGTTATAAACTTCTGCGGCCTGCGCGGAGGAGAGACCGATCAGTAACGGCATGACAGCCGCCAGTAAAGTGCGCTTCATCATTTAATTATTACCCTGTATTCATTAATTATTATTCCCCTGATATGGGGTGAAAAGAAAATGACACAAAAAGGTAAAACTACAAAGTGCAATAAAAGTAACAAAATGTGATGTCTATATTCAGCTGATGGATAACAGCGAGGAACAGAAGATTAAATTGTAAAGTAATAAGATTTTCTTCTAATAAGTAATTATGAGTTATCTGATTTTATATCTTTATTTATCAATTGGTTATGTTTGTATGTAGTGGTCTTAAATGGGCATTTTTTGTACATTTTTAAATCAATATAACCCCTGATTTAATTATGGGTGATTATCCGCTAAGAATAGCCTTATAAGGCTTTTATCCTAACTATTAGTCTGCGTATTAATATTTGTTCATCTTTATAGAATATTCTTTCTGGCCCGATAATCACCTCCGGAATAATAGTCAGAGTTGCTGATTAAATATTGATCATCCTGTTTATAAAATAGCCTGGAAAAGATACGCAGATTAATGTGTCTGCAGGGGGAAATGAAAAACTTTTGTTAAATAAAGCCAGGGTGTTCTGACATTTCCGGGCGAGTTCCCCGCGTAATCGCTGCACCATCGCGAGGCAAACTGCGCTAAAACAGGGCAGTGGAGGGGCTTTTCTGGAGAGATAATTTATCAGCGATCACAAAAGCGATATTTCATCCCGTGAATGCATAATTCTGCTGTTTAAAACCCGGTTCTGGCGCTGCAATCAGACAACTATTCACTATATATGCAAATTAAGTGAATATTGTCAGCATCTAACTCATTGATATTACGTCGTGAAGACCATTTTATGCATTAATTCTCTGGCTGGCACGTTAACTGCACTCTACAGTAGGGCTGCACTACAACATCTTTTAACAATTTTAAAACATAAGCTTTACCCGGCCGGTAAAGTAAAGCAGGAGAGTGGGTTATGGCACTGCACGTTTCACGTCACGATTTCGATCAATGGATGATGCCGGTTTATGCGCCTGCGACTTTTATACCGGTTCGCGCGGAAGGCTCCACCGTCTGGGATCAAAACGGCAAAGATTATATCGACTTCGCCGGTGGCATTGCCGTCAATGCGTTAGGGCATGCGCATCCGGCATTACAACAGGCGCTGCAGGAACAGGCCGCACGTTTATGGCACACCGGTAATGGCTATACCAACGAACCGATCCTGCGACTGGCGAAGCAGCTGATCGATGCCACCTTCGCTGACCGGGTGTTCTTCTGTAACTCCGGGGCGGAGGCGAACGAAGCGGCGCTGAAACTGGCGCGCAAGGTGGCGCATGATCGTGTCGGTCCGCATAAAAGTGGCATCGTGGCGTTTAAGAATGCATTTCATGGCCGCACCCTGTTTACGGTAACAGCCGGTGGTCAGCCCGCTTACTCAAAAGATTTTGCGCCGCTGCCGCCAGAGATCCAGCATGCCCCGTTTAACGATCTGGCTGCGGCGGCTGAACTGATTAATGACCATACCTGCGCAGTCATTGTTGAACCCATTCAGGGTGAAGGCGGCGTGCTGCCTGCCGATCCGGCGTTCCTGCGTGGATTGCGTGAGCTCTGTGATAAGCATCAGGCTCTGCTGATTTTTGATGAAGTGCAGAGCGGCGTTGGCCGTACCGGTTCGCTTTATGCCTACATGCATTATGGCGTCACGCCGGATGTGCTCACCAGCGCCAAAGCGCTGGGCGGCGGCTTCCCGATTGGTGCGATGCTGACGCGCGAAGATCTGGCGCTGGTGATGGGCGTTGGCACCCACGGCACCACCTATGGCGGCAATCCGCTGGCGGGCGCAGTGGCAGGTAAAGTCATGGAGCTGATCAATCAGCCTGAACTGATGGCGGGTGTAACAGAACGTCACCAGTGGATTGTGGCGGCACTGGATGAGATCAACCAGCGTCTGCACCTGTTCAAAGAAGTGCGCGGTCTTGGCCTGCTGATTGGCGCGGTGCTCAGCGACGATTTTGCCGGTAAAGCCAAAGCGATCAACCTTGCCGCCGCGGAAATGGGCGTCATGGTGCTGATTGCGGGTGCCAATGTGGTGCGTTTTGCCCCGGCGCTGAATATCAGTGAGCAGGAAGTGAAGCTGGGCATGGCCCGCTTTGCCGAAGTGTGTGAAAGCCTGGTGCGAGGGTCAACATCATGATGGTAATCCGTCCGGTTGAACGCGATGACTTAAGCCAGCTGATGGCGCTGGCGGGCAAAACCGGTGGCGGGCTGACCTCGTTGCCGGTTGATAGCGCGACGCTTCAGGCGCGTATCGATCGATCGCTGCAGACCTGGGAGGATTCTCTGCCACGTGCCGAACAGGGCTATGTCTTTGTGCTGGCCGACAGCGAAGATAACCGCGCCGTCGGTATCTGCGCCATTGAGGTGGCGGTGGGTCTGCAGGATCCCTGGTACAACTTTCGCGTCGGTACCCAGGTGCACGCTTCAAAAGAGTTGAATGTTTATGCCGCGCTGCCCACTCTGTCGCTGAGTAATGACCATACCGGCAGCAGTGAGCTCTGCACGCTGTTTCTCGATCCCGATTACCGTGATGGCAAAAACGGCTATCTGCTGTCGAAGTCACGCTTCCTGTTTATGGCCAGTTTCCGTGAACGTTTCACCAACCGGGTGGTGGCCGAGATGCGTGGCGTCAGCGATGAGCAGGGCCATTCGCCATTCTGGGAGAGCGTCGGCAGCCGCTTCTTCTCTATGGAATTCAGCAAAGCGGATTTCCTTAGTGGCACCGGACAGAAATCGTTTATCGCTGAACTGATGCCGAAACATCCGCTCTACATCGACTACCTGACACCGGAAGCGCAGGCGGTGATTGGACAGGTCCATCCGCAAACCGCGCCTGCGCGGGCTGTACTGGAAGCAGAGGGCTTCCGCTACCTCAATTATGTCGACATTTTTGATGGCGGCCCGACGCTGGAGTGCGATATCGATCATATCCGTGCAGTGCGTAAAAGCCGTCTGCGCAGCGCAGAACGGGGCGAAAACCCGGCTGATGCACCGCTCTGTCTGGTTGCCAATAGCGATTATCGCCAGTTCCGTGTGGCGCTGATTCCGGCAAAGGCTGACAGCGACAGCGTGCAACTCACGGATGAACAGATGCGGGCGCTCCATTGCCAGCCGGGCGACAGCCTGCGCGTGGTGACGCTCTGCAAAGAGGAGAAAACAGCATGACACATCTGATAAATGGACAATGGCTGGACGGTGAAGCTGAGATTCTGACGAAAGCGGATCCGGTCAGCGGCGAGACGTTATGGCAGGGCCACGCGGCATCAGCCGCTCAGGTCACCGCAGCCTGTGAGGCGGCGCGCGACGCATTTCCAGCCTGGGCCAGACGCCCGCTGGCGGAACGGCAGGCGATCGTTGAGAAATTTGCCGCCGGGCTTGAGGCGCATAAAACGGAGCTGGCGGAAACCATCGCCCGTGAAACCGGCAAGCCGCGCTGGGAAGCGCTGACCGAAGTGGGCGCGATGATCAACAAAATCGGCTTTTCGGTGAAGGCATACCATAGCCGCACCGGTGAACAGCATGAAGGCGAAAGCTCGCTGCGCCACCGCCCGCATGGGGTACTGGCGGTGTTTGGTCCCTATAACTTCCCGGGACATCTGCCAAACGGCCATATCGTTCCGGCGCTGCTGGCGGGCAACTGCGTGGTATTTAAACCCAGCGAACTGACGCCGCTGACCGCCGAAAAAACCGTTGAGCTCTGGCTGGCTGCGGGCCTGCCTGCCGGCGTGCTGGCACTGTTACAGGGCGGACGTGAGACTGGTCAGGCGCTGGCCAACTGTCAGCAGATTGATGGCCTGCTATTTACCGGCAGCGCCCATACCGGCTATCAGCTGCATCGCCAGTTTGCCGGTCAGCCTGAAAAGATGCTGGCGCTGGAGATGGGCGGTAACAATGCCCTGATTGTTGAAGATCCGGCGGACACTGATGCGGCTGTCAACATCACGTTGCAGTCAGCCTTTATAACCGCCGGTCAGCGCTGCACCTGCGCGCGGCGTCTGCTGGTCAAACGCGGCGATGCAGGGGATGCGTTTCTGCAGAGGCTGGTGGAGGTGGCGGGGCGACTGCAACCCGCCGCCTGGAATACTGAACCGCAGCCGTTTATGGGCAGCGTGATCTCCACCGGCGCAGCAGAGAAGATTATGGGTGAGTGGCAACGGCGGGTTGAGGCGGGCGGCGAGGTGCTGCTGGCAATGCGCTGGCCGGATCGCCACAGTGCCATCCTGACGCCAGGTATTATCGATTTAACCGGCGTGCAGGGCATTCCGGATGAAGAGGTCTTTGGTCCGCTGTTAGGCATAGTCCGCTATGAGACATTTGAAGAGGCGATAGCGCTGGCGAACCAGACCCGTTATGGCCTGTCGTGCGGATTGATCTCGCCTTCACGCCAGCAGTTTGATCAGCTGCTGCTTGAAGCGCGTGCCGGTATCGTCAACTGGAACAAACCGCTGACCGGCGCAGCCAGTACCGCACCGTTTGGCGGCATTGGTGCCTCGGGCAACCATCGCGCCAGCGCCTGGTATGCGGCGGACTACTGCGCCTGGCCGATGGCCTCGCTGGAGACGCCTGACCTGACGCTGCCCGCCACGCTGTCGCCGGGCCTCGATTTCTCCACCCAGGAGACGACGTCATGAAGGCAACCGAGGCCAACTTTGATGGGCTGGTGGGGTTAACACACCACTACGCCGGGCTATCGTTTGGCAACGAAGCCTCGACCCGCAATCAGCTGCAGCCGTCGAATCCCCGTCTGGCGGCAAAGCAGGGGTTGCTCAAGATGAAAGCGCTGGCCGATATGGGCTACGTGCAGGGGGTGATCCCGCCGCATGAGCGGCCCAATATTGCGGCGCTGCGCCAGCTCGGCTTTGGTGGGAGCGATGAGCAGGTGCTGGCTGCGGCCGGGAAAACTGCGCCGGGATTACTCTCCGCCGTCAGTTCAGCCTCGGCGATGTGGGTCGCCAATGCTGCCACGGTCTCGCCGTCAGCGGACAGCCTTGATGGCCGGGTTCACCTGACGGTGGCGAACCTTAACAACAAATTCCACCGTGCGATAGAAGCGCCGGAAACGGCCTGGCTGCTGCGTTCCATCTTCCGCGACGATCGCCATTTTGCGGTGCATGATGCTTTGCCGCAGGTGGCGATGTTTGGCGATGAAGGGGCGGCGAACCATAACCGACTGGGCGGCGCCTATGGTGAGCGCGGCGTGCAGCTGTTTGTCTATGGCCGCGACAGCAGCCATGAGGGCAAAGCCCCGCAGCGCTATCCGGCACGTCAGACCCGGGAAGCCAGCGAGGCGGTCGCCCGTCTGCATCAGCTCTCACCGGAAAGCGTGCTGTATGCGCAGCAGAATCCTGCGGTGATCGATCAGGGCGTGTTCCATAACGATGTGATTGCGGTAAGTAACCAGCAGATGCTCTTCTGTCACCAGCACGCCTTTGTTAATCAGCCTGAACTGCTGGCGCAGCTTCGGTCGCGCGTTCCCGGTTTTGTGGCACTGGAAGTGCCGGAAAATCGGGTGTCAGTGAAAGATGCGGTGGAGACCTATCTGTTTAACAGTCAGTTGCTGAGCCGTCCCGACGGCACCATGATGCTGGTGCTGCCGGAGGAGTCACGTCAGCATCCGGGTGTCTGGCGCTACCTGTGTGAACAGGTTGAGGCTGACACGCCACTCAAAGCCCTGAAGGTATTTGATCTGCGCGAAAGCATGTATAACGGGGGTGGTCCAGCCTGCCTGCGTTTGCGGGTGGTGCTGACACCACAGGAGCAGCAGGCAGTGAATCCGGCGGTGCTGATGAATGATCGGCTCTTCAGCACGCTGAATAACTGGGTTGACCGTCATTACCGCGATCGCCTGACCCAGGCCGATCTGGTCGACCCACAATTGCTGCGTGAGGGACGCGACGCGCTGGATGAACTGACGAAGCTGCTAGACTTAGGAAATGTATATGCATTTCAGCAGTGAAGGAGGGGGCAGCACAGTCTGCCGCCTGCTCAGGGCGAAAAGGAGGAACGATGCAGGACTTTTTACAGCAAACGCTCTCCGGCGAGGTGCCGCGTAAGCGTAGTGGTGAAACGGCGCATCTTCGCTGGCAATGGTTGTATCACGGCATACTGTTGATGGAGCCGACGGTGCCGGTTAAACAGGCGCTGGTGCTCTCTGCCGGGATCCACGGCAATGAAACGGCCCCGGTAGAAATGGTGAACCAGCTGGTTAATCCGCTGCTGCGGGGCGAAAAGCCGTTACAGCAGCGCATGCTGGTGATTCTGGGTAATCCCTCAGCGCTACGCGCCGGTAAGCGCTATGTGCGTTATGACATTAACCGGCTGTTTGGCGGACGCTGGCAGCAGATTGATGATGGTGATGAGGCCCGCCGCGTGCTGCGGCTGGAGCAGGCGCTGGAGACCTTCTGGCAGCTGGGCGAGTGCGATGAAACGCGCTGGCACCTAGACATGCACACCGCAATTCGTGGCTCTTATCATCCTCAGTTTGGCGTGATGCCGCACAATGAACGCCCCTGGCCGCCCGCGTTTCTTGACTGGCTGGCCGCTGCCGGGCTGGAAGCGCTGGTGTTCCATCGCTCGCCGGGCGGCACCTTTACCCACTTCAGCTGCGAGCACTTCGGTGCGGCCAGCTGTACCCTGGAGCTGGGCAAAGCGCTGCCGTTTGGCGAAAACGATCTCAGTCAGTTCAGTGCGGCACAGCAGGCGCTGGCGTCTTTACTCTATGGCGAAGCGCTGCCTGCGGCGGCGGTTAGACCGCGTCACTATCGGGTCGCGCAGCAGATCACCCGACTGAGTGAGCACTTTACGCTGCATATGTCGCCGGAAACGCTGAACTTTACCGCGTTTCCACAGGGGACGTTGCTGGCGGAAGATGGTAGCACCCGCTATTACGTGCAGCAGGCGCGGGAGTATGTGCTGTTCCCTAACCCTAACGTGGCCGCCGGGCTGCGTGCCGGACTGATGCTGATTGAAGAGAGCGAACAGACTCAGGCGCTGCCGGTCTGATAGCGGTTGTTAACAGCGCAGACCCTCGGCGCTAAAAAACCGACAGGAAAAGTGGAAGATCGGCTTCCGCTTTCCTGTCGTAACCCTTACACTCCTCCATGATTTCTGCCAAATTCGCTTTAAATTCATAAACATTTTCAATTCCTCACGCCTTTCTTCTTATTCTCTTCATGATTGCCCGATTTTTATCTTTTATGCTTTCACGGCTTTACTCAGGCTCTGAGTAGTTGACGTTCAGCGTCGTATGCTTGTTTCCGAAGACGCGACAGAGTGCTGTCGTCATTATCATGAATTATAAGGACACTATTATGCGCAAACTGACTTCCCTTTTACTGGCTTCCTCGCTGGCGTTTGGTGCAGCCAGCGCCGTCCATGCAGCCGCTGACAACCTGACTCCACCGCCAGCAGGCAGCGAAAAAGCGATGCACAAGCCGCCAATGCGCCACGGCATGGAGATGATGTTTAAAGGTCTGAACCTGACCGACGCGCAGAAAACTCAGATGCGCGACATCATGAAAGAGAGCCACAAAGATATGAAACGCCCGTCACTGGACGAGCGTCGTGCGGCCCACAGCATTATTGCCTCTGACAGCTTCGACCAGAGCAAAGCAGAAGCACAGGCAGAGAAGATGTCCGCCAATGCCAAAGAGCATGCGCTGAAGATGCTGGAAACCCAGAACAAGCTCTATAACGTGCTGACGCCGGAGCAGAAAAAACAGTACAACGCTAACTTTGAAAAGCGTCTGACTGAGAAAGGCCCGCACGAGGGCAAAATGGCACCGCCAGCAGAACCGGCTGAATAACACTCGTTAAGCGAACGGTCTGAGACCGCCGGCGCTGTCCACTGAAGGTGAGTGGGCAGCGTCGGCGGTTTTTTTATAGCGGCAGAATAGGGTAGGCACCTGACAGAATCGGGCGGCAGAGGATTTTGTAGCCGTCGTGATCAAAACCGCCTTTGGGCCGCTGCAGTTTTCTGGCCTCATCCATGCTGCTGACCGAACCGAGATAGAACCAGTGGTCGATAACATGGATCTGCGTCATCTCTTTGCCTTCCTCCACCAGCCCCACGGCACCCTGCCACGGCCAGCAGAACACCCGCACGTTTTCCAGCGCCTCCAGCAGTCGATCCTGATGATCGCTGACCGGCTCTTTTCCACAGCAGGCCCCGGCGCAACGGCGCAGTGCCGAGCGGAAGCAGCCTCGCCCCGCACTCAGCGCTTCCAGACCCAGCAGGCCATGACAGAGCTGATACTCATCCGCGAGCTGCTTGAGCCGTTCCAGCGCGGCGAAGCGACTGCGATAGAGCCCAAACAGGTTGGGGGACTGGCTGAAATCGAGGTCTTTTGCGTAGACCACATTCGGTTTGCCGTCGGTAATCTGCAATGAACAGAGCTGCCGGTTTTTGCGCAGTCGCTTATTGAACAGCGGCTGCTGGGTTTTGATCATCTGCGCTTCCAGCAGCAGCGCGCCGAGGTCACCCGCGGTAGGGATCCAGCTTACACGACGCGACTGGCGCAGCATTTTCGCCTCATCCGGGGTGCGGAAATGGGACATCACCCGCGAACGCAGATTCACACTTTTACCGATATAGAGCGGCAGCGACTCACTTTCGCCATGAAAGGTATAGACGCCAGGATGATTTGGCAGGCCTTCCAGCCACTCACGCAGGTGTTCGGGATATTGATAAATTGCATTCGCGTCGGGTTCGGGGCGAAGTATGGCAGAACGTCTGACCAAGATGGACTCCATTTACTGGTTGTCCATACAGCATAACAGGCAGGTGAAATGATCGCCAGCCGTCTGGTTACAGAGACCGTGTTGCCCGCCAGCAGATCAGCGAGCCGAGCGTGATCATCGCCACGCCCTGCCAGAAGGCCAGCGGCGGCGTCAGGCCGAGCCACAGCGATCCCATCAGGGCCGACAGCACCGGCGTAAAGTAGGAGGCGGTGGCCAGCAGCGTCAGATTGCCCTGTTGAATCCCGTGATTCCAGGCGGAATAGGCGATGGCGGTGGAGAGCCCGACAAACAGCACCTCCAGCAGCGGCACCGGCGTAAAGGTCATCGGTGCAGTGTGATCGCTGAAGGCATATTTCAGCCACAGCGCCAGTGCAGTCAGGATAAAAAACAGCGTGACGCCATTAGAACCACGGGCAAAGCGGCGGGTGAGATTGTTGTAGAGCGCCCAGGTCAGGGCGGCGATAAAGGCCAGTGCATAGGCGACCGGGTTGCGCAGCATATTCTGCCACAACAGCGCCGGCGATCCGCTGCCGCTGCCTTTCATTACCCAGACGATCCCCAGCAGCGACAGCAGCAGTCCTGGCCACAGCCAGACACGGAAACGCTGCTGATTAAATGGGATCGCCAGCACGATGGTCAGGCAGGGCCAGAGATAGTTAATCATCCCCAGCTCCAGCGACTGGCTGCGATCGCTGGCCAGCCCGATGGCCAGCGCCAGACAGATTTCATAGCCGACAAAGAGTACGCCCCCCAGCCACAGGTAGATGGTGGGCATTGCGCCAGGTCTGGGCAGGCCCCGGGTCAGGCAGAGCAGACACGCCGTGGTGGTGTAGATCAGCGCCGCACCACCGGTGGCGCCAAAGGCTTCACTGACGCTGCGCAGCAGGCCAACGGTCGTACTCCAGAGCAGAATGGCGACAAGCCCGACGAGGGTCGCGCGCGAAACGGTGGCAGGCATGCAGCGATCAACAAAGTCAGTGAGAGAAGCCTCCCTTGCCGCGGCAAGGGAGGGGCAGGATTACTTCCAGAAATCGTCGAATACCGTGATCGGCGGACGACGTTTGTGCTCGGTTTTCTGATACCAGCCTTCGATGATACGGGCGCTGTCAGGATTGATGCTTTTGCCTTCCAGGTAGTCATCAATCATCTCATAGGTGACGCCCAGCGCCACTTCATCCTGCAGGCCTGGACGATCATCTTCCAGATCGGCAGTCGGTTTCTTCAGATAGAGATGCTCCGGGCAGCCAAGGTGTTTCAGCAACTGCTTGCCCTGACGCTTGTTCAGGCGGAACAGGGGATTGATGTCAGTGCCGCCATCGCCATACTTGGTGAAGAAACCGGTCACGGCTTCAGCCGCGTGATCGGTGCCGACCACCACGCCTTTGGTCATGCCGGCGATGCTGTATTGCGCTTTCATCCGCTCACGGGCTTTTTCATTGCCGCGGACAAAATCGGAAAGCGTAATACCCGCCTCTTTCAGCGCGCGCTCACTGGCCAGCACCGACTCTTTGATGTTTACCACCAGCGAACGGTCGGGTTTGATAAAGGCCAGCGCGTCCTGACAATCCTGCTCATCCGCCTGCACACCATAGGGCAGACGCACGGCAATGAAGGTGTAGTCGTTATCACCGCTCTCCTGACGCAGTTCGGTGATCGCCCGCTGCGCCAGCGCGCCCGCCAGGGTTGAATCCTGACCGCCGCTGATCCCCAGCACCAGCGTTTTCAGGCCGCTGTGGCGTTTCAGGTAGGCTTTGAGAAAATCGATGCTGACGCGCACTTCCTGGTCGGCGTCGATAGTGGGCTTCACACCCAGGGCTTCAATAATTTCCTGCTGCAGTGACATGAACTTCTCCTCAGGTCAGTGGCCTGTCGGCTCGATGCGAACGTTTTATTAAAGCTAACGTGCCTTTGCGAAAACAACAAGCCAAAGCGGTAACTCATTACCATGAAACGTTGCGAAATCAGTGAGTTTTTACCTGCGGCAGCGGTTTTTTCGCCAGCACGCTAAACATCAGAATCGCCGTCATAAAGCAGCCAAAAATGGTGGCGCACATGCTCAGCACCGAGGTACCACCGATGCCGGTAATCGGCACGGTAATCGCACCCAGCGTAAACATCGTGACGCCAATCACCGCGGAGGCGCTACCAGCGCGATGGCCCTGACTCTGCATCGCCAGGGACGAGGCGGTGGTAGCGATAACGCCGTTGCTGGCAATGGTAAAGAACAGTGCCACCAGCAGCAGCGCTAAGGGAGCATGCAGCAGCGCGGCCAGCAGCAGCAGGCTGGAGGCGACAAAGGCCAGCGTCAGTCCGCCTTTCAGCACCCGATATTCGCCCCACAATGGACAGAGGCGGGCGCTGGTCTGTGAAGCAATCACCAGGCCAAACCCGTTGGCCGCAAAGCAGAAGCTAAAGGCCTGGGGCGAAAGACCATAGAGTTGCTGCAGCACGAACGGCGAGGCACCGATGTAGGCGAACATGCCGGACATCATAAATCCCTGGGTCAGGCAGAAGCCCATGAAGGGGCGATGGGTAATCACCTGACCCAATGCCGCGTAGGCGGAGAATATTGATCCTTTACTGCGGCGTGCTTCAGGCAGGGTTTCATGCAGCTTCCAGCGCGCCAGCAGGATCAGCAAAATGGCAATGCCGCCCAGCACCATGAAGATGCCGCGCCAGTTTAAAATCGTCATCAGCACGCCGCCTAATACCGGTGCGCCGATCGGTGCCAGACCGTTGACCAGCATCAGCAGAGCGAAGAATCGCGTCAGCTCATGGCCGCTGTACATATCGCGTGCAATTGCCCGTGACAGCACCGCACCGCCCGCACCTGCTAACCCTTCGAACAGCCGCGCCAGCAGCAGCTGGTTAATATCCTGCGCCAGCGCACAGCCCATCGAGGCGATAAACAGCAACACCAGTGACAGGGTCAGCGGGCGCAGGCGGCCGAACTTATCGCTCATCGGGCCAAAGAGCAGCTGGCCAAAGCCGAGACCTAACAGGCCAGCGGTCAGACTCAGCTGCGCGGTAGCGGTTTCGGTGTGCAGGTCCTGGGCCATTTGTGGTAGTGCAGGCAGATAGAGGTCGATGCAGAGCGGGCCCAGCGCGGCCAGCAGGCCCAGCGTAATGGCATAAACCAGGCGATTGGAGTGTACAGGGGTCATTTATCCTCGGGATTGTCAGCGATGGGGTAAACAGAAAGCGGGTAAGTCAGTGAAAAACAGCGGCCGGTAACGTGACATTTACGCCAATCTGCGACTGCGCGGATGACGGTGTGGTCTCTGAAAACGGGGCGCTATCGGTACCTGTTTTGCCGGGCAGTATACGGCTGCGTTGACAGCAAAACAGCCTTCTTTACGAAATCCTGACATTTGGCAGGCCACTAATTGTTCGTCATAAACTTGATAAATCAGCATTTATGTTCCAGGCTTGTTTCCACATGGACAATAAATGAGGAACAACAAGATGAATAAAGTGATGGGATGTATCGCTGCGGCGCTGACGCTGGCTGCACTGTCTGGTTGTACGACTTACGATCGTGCGGAAAGCTACGTGACTAAGCCAGTGGTAAAGGATGTTAAAAAGGGTATGACCCGTGATCAGGTTCGTCAGATCGCCGGTACGCCTTCGACTGAAATCACCATGGTTCACGCGCGCGGCACCTGCCAGACTTATGTGCTGGGTCAACGCGACGGTAAAGCTCAGACTTACTTCGTGAGCTATAACGACACCGGCCGTGTCATGAACTACGGCTTCCAGAGCTGTGCGGAATATGACACCGATCCGCAGGTTCAGCAGTAACTCATAGCACCCCTGAATAGCAAACGGCCCGTCATTATGACGGGCCGTTTTTCGTTGTGGCGCTGACTACAATCCTGCCGGGCGCGGCACCTCAACATAATCGCCATCTATCTGCCGCTGGTAGAAGTGGCCAGCCTGCACATAGAAGCGTTTGCCGTTAAAGTCGAGTACCCGCATTTCACTGCTGACCCGCGACTCTGCAGGCGGCTCTGTCACTACATACTCATCGCCGTGACGCTGATAATAATTGCCATTGAGCAGATAATAGGTCAGTCCGCCTATCAGCACCGCGGTTGCGGCTTCAGGCAAAAAGCGCACCGGCCCGGGTCCGCCCCAGTGTGGCCCGTGGCCGCCGTGGCGATCCCATCCACCCGGCGGGCCCCAGTCGCCAGGATGGGCGAAAGCCAGAGCGGGTGTCAAAAGCGTCAGCGTCAGAAGCGAGGCGATTATCTTTTTCATCAGGTGTTCTCCTCATAAGACTGGATGCAGAATTCGCTTTTTACCCGGCAAAGACAAGCACTAAAGCGGCGATTTTTCGCCTGTTTACCATGCTTAACGCTTTCTTAACGGCGTTGCTATTAATGGGGGAGATTATGGAGAAGAAGGGCGGGAATAACCTGGCGCGTGCGCGCCAGGTTCAAAGCAGATTAGCGGTGCGCCAGTTCGGCGTTGTCGTCGCTTTCCAGGACGCGCTTATCGGTCAGACCTAACCAGCGACTGGTGAGAGAACCGGCGGTCATGGAACCGTTGACGTTCAGGGCTGTACGACCCATATCGATCAGCGGCTCAATGGAGATCAGCAGCGCCACCAGGGTGACCGGCAGGCCCATCGCAGGCAGGACAATCAGCGCCGCGAAGGTTGCACCACCGCCGACACCGGCAACGCCTGCTGAGCTCAGCGTCACGATCCCGACCAGCGTCGCAATCCACAGCGGGTCAAACGGGTTGATCCCGACGGTTGGCGCAACCATCACTGCCAGCATGGTTGGATAGAGACCGGCACAGCCGTTCTGGCCGATAGTGGCACCAAAAGAGGCCGCGAAGCTGGCAATCGACTCAGGCACGCCAAGACGACGGGTCTGGGTTTCCACGCTCAGCGGAATGCTGGCTGCGCTGGAGCGGCTGGTAAAGGCGAAGGTAATAACCGGCCACACTTTACGGAAGAAGCGCATCGGGTTGATACCATTTACCGACAGCAGCAGGGCGTGGACACCAAACATGATGGCCAGACCGAGGTAAGAGGCGACCACAAAGCTGCCCAGCTTGATGATGTCCTGCAGGTTAGAACCGGCAACCACTTTGGTCATCAGCGCCAGCACACCATAAGGCGTCAGCTTCATCACTAAACGCACCAGCTTCATGACCCAGGACTGCAGCGTATCGATCGCGACCAGCACGCGCTGACCTTTAACTTCATCATCTTTCAGCAACTGCAGTGCAGCCACGCCCAGGAAGGCGGCGAAGATGACGACGCTGATAATCGAGGTCGGACTGGCTCCGGTCAGATCGGCAAACGGGTTTTTCGGGATAAAGGAGAGCACCAGTTGCGGCACGGTCAGGTCAGCCACTTTGCCGACATAGTTGCTCTGGATCGCACTGAGACGCGCAGTCTCCTGCACGCCCTGAACCAGACCTTCAGCGCTCAGGCCAAACAGGCCGGTCACGAAGACGCCGACCAGCGCCGAGATCGCGGTGGTAAACAGCAGTACGCCAATCGTCAGTACGCTGATTTTTCCCAGCGACGAGGCGTTATGCAGACGGGCGACCGCACTCAGAATGGAAACGAACACCAGCGGCATTACGACCATCTGCAGCAACTGGACATAGCCATTACCGACGATATTAAACCAGCTGATAGACTCTTTGACCACTGCGCTGTTTTCGCCGTAGATCAACTGCAAAACCAGGCCGAACAGTACGCCGATTACCAGACCGGTCAGCACTTTTTTCGACAGGCTCCAGTTCTGACGGCTGAAGCGAGAAAGCAATACCAGCAGCACCACAAAGGCTACGATATTAAGCGTAAGAGGAAGGTCCATACTGAAACTCCAGAGTAATGCGGCCTTTCGCTCTGGAAAGGCCGCATAATGTTAATCACGAATTAAGACAGCAGGAATGGTAACAGCAGGCGAAGAGGGTGCCTTATATCCAAATGGCATGGTTTATAACTTAAAAGCGTTTTGTGCTGATTTATTGCGCACTATGACTGGAAATCAACCGTCCGACGCCATTTTGTAGCGTATCGAACAGCTGTGACGGCCAGCCGTTTGCACCAAAAGATGGCATGCCCACCGGAAACCAGAGCGCATATCCCACCAGTCCCAGGCACAATGCCCGCTCAAGCTGGTTGCCTTTCTGGCTGCGCAGAATCGGCAGCCGGAAGCGCCAGCGGCAGGGCCACAGCAGCGGAACCCCGGCAGGCGTCAGCATATCGGCCACAATATGGCTAAGGTAGCCCAGCGTCAGACCCTGCAGGACATCAGGCGGTATCGGCGACGACTGGGGCAGGTTTATCTGAAAAAGCCATAAACCGGCGGCTATCGCCAGCAAACTGTGGGTAAAGCCGCGATGGCCGAACGCGCGCGCAATAGGATGAGAGAGCCAGCGCAGTCGCTGTCCCAGCAGAGATTTAGGGTGATCGATATCGGGCAACAGACATGTCAGCAGCGCTGAGGGAACAAGATGCCACCAGTCGGCCTGCGCCAGCACTGGTGTCAGCTCAGCACGCTTCGCAAAGATAGCGCTGGCAATGGCAAAAATGATGTGGCCTTCGCCCGTCATGATAGAACCTGGTTGCAAAGAAAACTGTCGATGCATCCAGTATAGGGATTTATCCAGTAAATGAGAACATGTGACGCTGTAACGAAGCATGAATATTATTAACAAGGCGGACAGCGATGAAACCCTGTCCGCCAGTAAGGTTAACGCGCCAGCCAGCCGCCATCCACCGCCAGGGTGTAGCCATTCACGTAGTCAGACGCGGAAGAGGCCAGGAAGACTACCGGGCCCATCATGTCATCCGGCACGCCCCAGCGGCCTGCCGGAATACGCCCCAGAATCTCTTCACTGCGCGACTCATCATTACGAAGCTGTTCCGTATTGTTGGTGGCCATGTAACCGGGAGCGATGGCATTGACGTTAATGCCATGTTTTGCCCACTCGTTCGCCATCAGACGGGTCAGTCCCATCACGGCACTTTTCGACGCCGTATAAGAGGGCACGCGGATACCGCCCTGGAAGGAGAGCATGGAGGCGATATTGATGATCTTGCCGCCATTACCCTGCGCGATAAACTGACGGGCAACCTGCTGCGACAGGAAAAACAGGCTCTTGCTGTTAAGATTCATCACGTCATCCCAGTCCTGCTCGCTGAAATTCAGTGCGTCCTCACGGCGGATAATGCCGGCATTGTTGACCAGAATGTCAATTTTACCGGCAGCGGCCAGCGCCTGTTCAACCACTGAGGCCACCACGCTGGTCTGCATCAGATCGGCCTGCACCGGCCAGAACCGGCGACCCAGCGCCTCCACTTTACTTTGGGTATCATCCGGGCCATCACGGTTAACGCCGACGATATCACAACCCGCCTGGGCCAGACCCAGCGCCATACCTTGCCCTAAACCGGTGTTACAGCCGGTCACCAGCGCGACTTTACCTTCCAGGTTAAACGTACTCAGTACCATGGTATTTCTCCTCTGCTCAGCGCAGTTCACTGATTTTGACGTGGTCCATGTCATCAAAGACCTGATTCTCACCCACCATGCCCCAGATAAAGGTGTAACGCTGGGTGCCGACACCGGCGTGAATTGACCAGCTGGGTGAGATCACCGCCTGCTCGTTGTGTACCAGCAGATGGCGGGTTTGCTGCGGTTGCCCCATCATGTGGAAGACGGCGCACTCTTCGCTCATATCGAAGTAGAAATAGACTTCCATGCGGCGTTCGTGGGTGTGGCAGGGCATGGTGTTCCACAGGCTGCCTTCATCCAGTTTGGTTAAGCCCATGGTGAGCTGACAGGTGGGCAACACATCCGGCACGATAAATTTGTTAATGGTGCGGCGATTGGATGTCGCGGCATCACCCAGCGTCGCGGTGGCGGCTTCCTGCAGCGTGATTTTCTTGTCCGGGAAGGTGCTGTGTGCTGGCGCACTGTTGTAATAGAATTTGGCCGGCTGCGCAGGGTTCAGGCTGCGGAACTGCAGGTTGCGCGCACCTTTGCCGATGTAAAGTGCCTCTTCGTGACCGATTTCCCACGCTTTACCGTCAACTTCTACCAGACCCGGGCCGCCAATATTGATCATGCCCAGCTCGCGGCGTTCAAGAAAATAAGCGACGCCCAACTGTTTTCCCATCTCATCACCGATAGTGACCGGATTATTCACCGGCATGACGCCGCCAATAATGATGCGGTCGATATGGCTGTAGGTCAGGGTGTAATCATCGGCAGTAAATATCTTCTCAATCAGGAACTCGCGGCGCAGTGCTTCAGTGTCGAGTTGCTTAGCGTGATCGCTGTGAATGCTTTGACGAACGTCCATCTCAGGCCTCTCTGCAGGTCAGGTTATTCATGCCCCAAACGGGGACGCTTTTGGCATCTTAGGCAGAGCGGGATGGGAATTCAATAAAAATGAAACGTTGTTTTATTTTTTGCGGGTCAGATCAAGTGACAGGTGCAACAGGCAATAAAAAGCCCGCCATAAGCGGGCTGATATTATCCCTGCAGATGCTGCAGGCTAAGCTGGGTCAGATTGTCCAGCCGGACATCCGCCAGCGTCCAGCGGGGATCGTCACGGTGTTCAGCGGCGGGCACCACAATCGATCGCATTCGCGCTGCTTTGGTGGCGATCATGCCGTTAAACGAATCTTCCAGCGTGACGCAGTTGAGCGGATCGATCGCAAGGCTGGCGGCGGCGTTGAGATAGACCTGCGGATGGGGCTTGCTGTAGGGCAGCGCTTCTGCTGAAGCCAGTACGTCGAAATAAGGGCGCAGATTGAAGATCTCCAGCACCTGTTCCAGCATCTTTAGCGGTGATGCGGAGGCAAGGCCGATTTTCAGCCCCTGTTCCCGGCACAGTTGCAGCGCCGTTTCCACGCCCGGCAGCAGTGGCCGCGTCTGATCCACCAGCGTCATGGCGCGCGTAATAATCCGCTCAGTGACCTCCTGCTGAGAGGGGCCATGCCAGGGCAGCGTTTCGTACCACATCCGTACAGTCTGATCGATGCGCAGACCCAGGGTATCGGGCATTTCACTGCGACGTGACAGGTCAACATCCAGCGTTGAAAAGATATCCAGCTCAGCCTGATCCCACAGAGGCTCAGAATCGATCAGTAAGCCATCCATATCAAACAGGGCAGCAAGGACAGGGCGGTGATAAGGCATCAGGGGGTCTCCTTTTAAAGTCAGCTTTACCTTAACATCATTCTTTGCTGGCGCACGCTCTGCCCGACAGGCCACGCTTTATTTGGGAAATTTCACCGTTGGCAGGTAAACTGACGGCAAATTGGATTCCGGGTTCAGGAGATATTATGACCTATCAACAGGCTGGCCGTATCGCCATCCTCAAGCGAGTGGCAGGCTGGGTGCTCTTTTTAGTGGCGCTGCTGTCGACCATTATTTCTGTATTGAGCTTTATGTTTAAGCATAGCGAAAAGCAGCCAGGCATTGATGCCGTCATGCTCGATTTCGTCCACGTCATCGTCGACATGCTGCGCTTTAACACGCCATTCCTGAATGTCTTCTGGCATAACTCGCCGGTACCGGAATTTAACGGTCAGATGAACCTGGGTTTCTGGCTAATCTACATTCTGATTTTTGTCGGGCTGGCGCTGGAGTCGTCAGGCGCGCGGATGGGACGTCAGGCGCGTCACGTCAAAGAAGGCATTGAGGATCAGATGATTCTGGAGCAGGCAAAAGGCAGTGAAGGGCGTAGCCGTCAGCAACTGGAAGAGAAGGTGCGCGTACCTCGCCACACCATCTTCCTGCAGATCTTCCCGCTCTATGTCCTGCCGGTGGTGATTGCGATAGCCGGTTATTTTGCGCTGTCGCTGCTGGGCTTTATCTGACCGCGAGCTTTGTCAGGCCGGTCTGGCCTGACTGGCGCCCAGCGCATCCTCATCCAGCAACTGGCCAATGGCGAACTGTGCATCGCCTGGCCAGTGCCCGCCAAAGACGTTAGCCCGGTTGAGCAGATAGTAGAGCTGGTAGACCGGCAGACGCTGCGAAAAACCATCCGGTAACGGCCACACCGCCTGATAACCGTCGTAAATCTGGCGAGGCAGGTCAGGGTACCAGCTCAGCATAGCTAAATCGCACTCACGGTCGCCCCAGTAACAGGCAGGATCGAACAGCCAGGGGCCACTCTCACTGCTGGCGCAGTTAGCCGGCCAGAGGTCGCCATGCAACAGCGACGGCTGCGGATGATGTGACGCGAGCACCCGCTGCACGCAGGCAACGATCAGCTCTGTATCCCCGTACTGAATTCCCTTTTCCGCTGCCAGTTGCAGCTGCCAGCCAATGCGCTGTTCAGCAAAAAAAACCGACCAGCGGCGCAGCCAGCTATTGGGTTGGGGCGTCGTGGTGATGTTATTGTCGAAATCGAGGCCGAACTGCGTCTGCTCGCTCCACTGATGCAGATGCGCCAGTTGCTGACCGAGCTGATATGCACTCTGCTCATCAAGCGGCTGTGGCCTGATATATTCCAGCAGCAGAAAGCTCTCCTCGCGATGATGACCCACTCCATAGACTTTAGGCACCCGAACCGTGCCGGTGCGCGCCAGCAAATCCAACTGGTCTGCTTCCCAGGTAAAGAGCGACAGCATATCGCGGCTGTTACTTTTGACGAAGACGTCGTGATCACCGTAGCGGATCTGCCAGGTGGGATGGATATCACCCCCCGCGAGGGCGTGACGTTGAGTGATTTCGGCGTTGCCTAACTGCTCGCTTAACAGACGACTAATGGCTGACCACATTGGGCTATCCTCGTTATTCGCTGCGTAAGTTCGATTGTATTGCGTAAATATTCACCAAAAACCGCGCAATTGCACCCTTTATTCTGGCGCTGAGGTGGCAGGGCGATGATCGGCAGCATCGCGCAGATACTCTTCGAAGGTCGTGACGGTCACCTCGGGTTCCTGACCCAGCGCGCTTTCACCGGCCGTAGTGACCTGTTGCCGCAGATCCTCAGCCTCCAGCGTGCTGACGATGCCATAGCTGTTCGTACCGAGTTCATGCGAATGGCCGTCGTCATCTGTCATCGTGGTCGTGAAACCTGCGGCGGTCATTGCGCTGGTCAGCTCCAGGATGTCACTTAAACCCGACTCCTGATAGTGAAAGGTCACGATATAGCGGGTTAAGGTGTTGCTCATGAGGCACCTCCGGGGAAGGGAAACTGAACTGAGCGTAGACCATGGTGAAAAATCAGGCGAATTATGAAGGAGATGCCGTGTGTGTGACGTGATGCATAGCGTAAATTCGTGTCAGGAGCCAGCAGCATAACGTAAAAATCTTCTGCCGTTGCGTCTGGCTTTTCGTTTGGGCAGCACTATAATGCGCGACGTTAATAAGATGAGTCCCAATTAACAGGGGTTGTCAGGGTGATTCCAGGCATTTTGTGTAAGTTAATAATTTTTTACAAAACTTACCGTAAATTGCATTGAATGCCCGGCAAAACGCTTCAGACTCTCCGTTTTTTAAACAGTCGCACGGATCACATTTAATGAAAGCCTATAACAAGCTGTCTGCTGTTCTTTTGCTCTCCGCCGGAGCTTTTTGTCACCAGGCAATGGCCGATAACGCCGTATTTACGTCAATGGATGACCCTTCAACAGCTAAAAAGCCGTTTGAAGGTTCTGCTGCTGCGGGATATCTGGCGCAAACCGGTAACACCACCAGTTCATCAATGACGGCTCAGACCAATATGACCTGGTATCAGTCATCTATGGCTTACAGCTTGTGGGGTAACGCAGCCAACACCTCGTCAAACGACGAGCGCTCTTCTGAAACTTACAACATCGGTGGTCGTTCACGTTACAACCTCAACTCGTATGACTACCTGTTTGGACAGGCGAGCTGGTTAAGCGATCGTTTCAATGGTTACGATTCACGCGACGTGCTGACAGCCGGTTACGGTCGTCAGATTCTGAATGGACCGGTGCACTCGCTGCGTGCGGAATTGGGTCCGGGTGTACGTTATGACGATTATCACGCGGGTGGTCATCAGACCAAAGCGCTGGGCTATGGCGCAGTCAGCTATCAGTGGCAGCTGACCGACACCACTAAATTTATTCAGGGCGTGTCAGTGCTGAGCAGCTTTGGAGAAGACACCACGGTGAACTCTGAAACTGGCCTGCAGGTGGCGATCAACAGCCACTTCGCGCTGAAGCTGGCTTACAACGTCAGCTGGAACAACAATCCGCCGGAATCGGCACCTGATCGTACCGATACCAAAACCTCAATCATGCTCTCTTACGCAATGTAAGCGCATTTTTGCAGCAGCATTCACAGCGGCCTGACAGTGTGTCAGGCCGCTTTTTTTTGATTTCTCCAGGGCTTAGCGAAAAAGGCATGGGTTTTTCTCGCCGGGGAAAACTGCTATCATCAGCCCCGCACTGAAATCCTGGCGACATTCCGACAATGTGGGTCTGATATCACGCCAGGTCACTAATTTTACATTACGTTGCATGTAGGCTTTCGTGTGGCTTACCACTGCAAATAAGGATATGAAATGCCTGTAATTACGCTTCCTGATGGCAGCCAGCGCGTGTTTGACCGCCCTGTCAGTGTGATGGATATTGCGCTGGACATCGGTCCTGGTCTGGCGAAAGCCTGTATCGCTGGCCGTGTTAACGGTGAACTGGTTGATGCTGTTGATCCCATCACTGAAGATGCCGCCGTAGCGATCATTACCGCTAAAGATGAAGCGGGTCTGGAAATCATCCGTCACTCCTGTGCGCACCTGTTAGGGCATGCGATTAAACAGCTGTGGCCGGATACCAAAATGGCGATTGGCCCGGTCATTGATAACGGCTTCTATTATGATGTCGACATCGATCGTACCCTGACCCAGGAAGATATCGACCTGCTGGAAAAACGCATGCATCAGTTGGCTGAAACCAACTACGATGTGGTGAAGAAGAAGGTCAGCTGGCAGGAAGCTCGCGACGTCTTTGCGGCGCGCGGCGAAATTTACAAGACCACCATTCTTGATGAAAACATCAGCCATGACGATAAGCCTGGCCTGTATCATCACGAAGAATATGTCGACATGTGCCGCGGTCCGCACGTGCCGAACATGCGGTTCTGCCATCATTTTAAACTGCAGAAGATCTCCGGTGCCTACTGGCGCGGCGACAGCAACAACAAAATGCTGCAGCGTATTTATGGCACCGCATGGGCAGACAAAAAGCAGTTGGCAGCCTATCTGCAGCGTCTGGAAGAGGCGGCGAAGCGTGACCATCGTAAGATTGGTAAGCAGCTGGATCTCTACCACATGCAGGAAGAAGCACCAGGCATGGTCTTCTGGCATAATGACGGCTGGACCATCTTCCGCGAGCTGGAAGTGTTTGTCCGCAGCAAGTTAAAAGAGTACCAGTACCAGGAAGTTAAAGGTCCATTCATGATGGATCGCGTCCTGTGGGAAAAAACCGGGCACTGGGAAAACTATAAAGAAGCGATGTTCACCACCTCATCTGAGAACCGTGAATATTGCATCAAACCGATGAACTGTCCTGGGCATGTTCAGATCTTTAATCAGGGTCTGAAATCCTACCGTGACCTGCCGCTGCGTATGGCAGAGTTCGGCAGCTGTCACCGTAATGAACCCTCAGGCGCACTGCACGGCCTGATGCGTGTTCGTGGCTTTACCCAGGATGATGCACACGTCTTCTGTACTGAAGAGCAGGTGCGTGACGAAGTGAACAGCTGTATCCGCATGGTTTATGACATGTACAGCACCTTCGGCTTTGAAAAGATTGTGGTGAAGTTATCCACCCGTCCTGAGAAGCGCATTGGTACGGATGAGATGTGGGATCGTGCCGAGGAAGATCTGGCTGCGGCGCTGAACGAAAACAATATTGAGTTTGAGTTCCAGCCAGGCGAAGGCGCGTTCTACGGTCCTAAAATTGAGTTTACTTTGTACGATTGTCTTGATCGCGCCTGGCAGTGCGGAACAGTTCAGCTAGACTTCTCCCTGCCAAAACGCCTTGAAGCAACCTACGTGGGTGAAAACAATGATCGTCAGACGCCAGTGATGATTCACCGTGCGATTCTGGGATCAATGGAGCGTTTCATCGGTATTCTTACCGAAGAATTCGCCGGTTTCTTCCCAACCTGGCTGGCACCGCTGCAAGTCGTGGTAATGAATATTACCGACGGACAAGCAGAATATGTTGAGTCTTTGACGCGTAAGCTGCAGAATGCTGGCATTCGTGTGAAGGCAGACTTGAGAAATGAGAAGATAGGCTTTAAAATCCGCGAGCACACATTACGTCGCGTCCCTTATATGTTGGTCTGCGGTGATAAAGAGGTGGAATCTGGCAAAGTTGCCGTTCGCACCCGCCGTGGTAAAGACCTTGGGTCGATGGATGTCGATGTGTTTGTTGAGAAACTTCAACAAGAGATTCGCAGCCGAAATCTTCAACAATTGGAGGAATAAAGTATTAAAGGCGGAAAACGAGTACTACCGACGCGTCCGAACAAAATCAACAGTGAAATCCGCGCAACTGAAGTGCGCTTAACAGGCATGGATGGCGAGCCGATTGGCATTGTCACATTACGCGAAGCTTTGGAAAAAGCCGAGGAAGCGGGCGGCGACTTAGTCGAAATCAGCCCGAATGCCGAACCGCCGGTCTGCCGCATCATGGATTACGGCAAGTTCCTCTATGAAAAAAGCAAATCTTCTAAGGAACAGAAGAAGAAGCAAAAAGTTATTCAGGTTAAGGAAATCAAATTCCGTCCTGGAACCGATGATGGCGACTATCAGGTCAAACTACGCAACCTGATTCGCTTTCTGGAAGAAGGCGATAAAGCCAAAATCACGCTGCGTTTCCGCGGTCGTGAGATGGCGCACCAGCAGATCGGTATGGAAGTGCTTAACCGCGTCCGTAAAGACCTGTGTGAAGATCTGGATTTGGCCATTGTCGAATCCTTCCCTTCGAAGATCGAAGGCCGCCAGATGATCATGGTGCTCGCTCCTAAGAAGAAACAGTAGGCTTTCAAGTAACACTAACCGCGCAGCGTTCGCGCTGTGCGGTTAACTGTTCGCCTGTCTGGGTCATGTTATTAACAATGCGAAGTGGATATTTTTAAAATGCCAAAGATTAAAACTGTACGTGGTGCGGCTAAGCGCTTCCGCAAGACCGCTTCTGGCGGCTTCAAGCGTAAACACGCAAACCTGCGTCATATTCTGACCAAAAAATCTACTAAGCGTAAACGTCACCTGCGCCCTAAAGGCATGGTGTCAAAAGGCGATCTGGGTCTGGTAATTGCCTGCCTGCCGTACGCATAAGTAATTTTTTCATTAAATCAGAATATTAAACAGGAGAGCTAAATGGCTCGTGTAAAACGTGGTGTAGTTGCTCGCGCACGTCACAAAAAAATCTTAAAACAAGCTAAAGGCTATTACGGTGCACGTTCACGTGTTTACCGCGTTGCCTTCCAGGCTGTTATCAAAGCTGGTCAGTATGCTTACCGTGACCGTCGTCAACGTAAGCGTCAGTTCCGTCAGCTGTGGATCGCGCGTATCAATGCAGCGGCTCGTCAGAACGGCATGTCTTACAGCCGTTTCATCAATGGTCTGAAAAAAGCAGCCATTGAGATTGACCGTAAGATCCTGGCCGACATCGCGGTATTCGATAAAGTGGCATTCTCTGCACTGGTCGAAAAAGCGAAATCAGCCCTGGCGTAAGTCAGATGGAAAAGGGAGCTTGCTCCCTTTTTTATTGCCTGTAACTTACGCAAAAGATTGACATTTCCGGCGCTGAGCATTTCAATAGACCCCCTGTATCGCATGACAAGGTAACCGCAAGCATGAACGCTGCTATTTTCCGTTTCTTTTTTTACTTTAGCGCCTGACATCCAGGGGCTTTTGCGCATAAGAAAAGAAACGAAAAATCGCGCTAAAAGCCTCCCTCGTGGAGGCTTTTTTGTTTCTGGCGCTAGCATATTGGACCGGCAGGTCCCAACGAGAACTGACCAGCCTGACTGGAAAAAGAGGAAACTATGTCCCAACTCGCAGAACTGGTGGCCAGCGCCACGGCGGCCATCGACGGGGCGACGGATATCGCCGCCCTTGACGCGGTGCGCGTCGAATACCTGGGTAAGAAAGGACATCTGACACTGCAGATGACTACGTTACGCGAGCTGCCAGCCGAAGAGCGCCCGGCAGCGGGTGCGGTAATCAATGAAGCGAAGCAGCAGGTCACCGAGCGTCTGAATGCGCGCAAAGATGCCCTGGAAGCTGCGGTGCTGAATGCCCGTCTGGCTGAAGAGACCATTGATGTCTCTCTGCCTGGTCGTCGCATTGAGAATGGCGGCCTGCATCCGGTAACCCGCACCATGGATCGCATTGAGACCTTCTTTGGTGAGTTAGGCTTTGGCGTCGTAACCGGTCCAGAAATTGAAGATGATTACCATAACTTCGATGCGCTGAATATTCCTGCCCATCACCCGGCCCGTGCCGATCACGACACCTTCTGGTTTGACGCCACGCGCCTGCTGCGTACCCAGACGTCCGGCGTGCAGATCCGTACCATGAAGGCTCAGCAGCCGCCGATTCGCATTATTGCGCCAGGCCGCGTCTACCGTAACGATTACGATCAGACCCATACCCCGATGTTCCATCAGATGGAAGGGCTGATTGTGGATAAAAATATCAGCTTTACCAACCTGAAAGGCACGCTGCACGATTTCCTGAACAACTTCTTCGAAGAAGATCTGCAGATTCGTTTCCGTCCTTCCTATTTCCCGTTTACTGAGCCATCAGCAGAAGTAGACGTCATGGGTAAAAACGGCAAGTGGCTGGAAGTGCTGGGTTGCGGCATGGTTCACCCTAACGTGCTGCGTAATGTCGGCATCGATCCGGAAGTCTACTCCGGTTTCGCCTTTGGTATGGGCATGGAGCGTCTGACCATGTTGCGCTACGGCGTGACCGATCTGCGTGCCTTCTTTGAAAATGATTTACGTTTCCTCAAACAATTTAAGTAAGGGCAGGATATCCAATGAAATTCAGTGAACTCTGGTTACGCGAATGGGTAAATCCAGCCCTGGACAGCGCTGCGCTGTCTGAACAAATCACTATGGCCGGTCTGGAAGTTGACGGCGTTGATCCGGTTGCCGGTGCGTTCCACGGCGTCGTGGTCGGGGAAGTGGTGGAGTGCGGCCAGCACCCGAATGCAGACAAGCTGCGTGTGACCAAAATCAATGTGGGCGGCGATCGCCTGCTGGATATCGTCTGTGGCGCGCCGAACTGCCGTCAGGGACTGAAAGTCGCGGTCGCCACCGTCGGCGCCGTGCTGCCAGGTGATTTCAAAATCAAAGCGGCTAAACTGCGTGGCGAGCCGTCTGAAGGCATGCTCTGCTCTTTCTCCGAGCTGGGGATTTCCGACGACCACAACGGCATCATCGAACTGCCAGCCGATGCGCCGATTGGCACCGACATCCGCACCTACCTGCAGCTTGATGACAACACCATTGAAATCAGCGTCACGCCTAACCGCGCTGACTGTCTGGGTCTGATCGGTATCGCCCGTGATGTCGCCGTCCTCAACGGTTTGCCACTGAACGTGCCGGAGATGCAGCCGGTCGCTGCGACGCTGAACGACACTTTCCCGATTCAGGTTGATGCGACAGAAGCCTGTCCACGCTATCTGGGCCGTGTAGTAAAAGGCATAAACGTTGCTGCTGCCACGCCATTGTGGATGAAAGAGAAGCTGCGTCGTTGTGGTATTCGTTCTATCGATCCGGTGGTGGATATCACTAACTACGTTCTGCTGGAGCTGGGTCAGCCGATGCACGCCTTCGATCTCGACCGCATCGACGGCGGTATCGTGGTGCGTATGGCGAAAGAGGGCGAAAAGCTGACGCTGCTGGATGGCACTGAAGCCAGCCTGCAGAGTGATACCTTAGTGATCGCCGATCATCAGAAAGCGCTGGCGATGGCCGGTATCTTTGGTGGCGAACATTCGGGCGTGAACGGCGAAACGCAGAACATCCTGTTCGAGTGCGCTTACTTTGATCCGCTCTCTATTACCGGCCGCGCCCGTCGTCATGGTCTGCATACCGACGCGTCACATCGCTACGAGCGTGGTGTTGATCCGGCGCTGCAACATATCGCGCTGGAGCGTGCTACCCAGCTGCTGCTGTCAATCTGCGGCGGTGAAGCGGGCCCGATCATCGATCAGACCCATCAGGCAGCCCTGCCTGTGCCAGCGACGATCACGCTGCGTCGTGAAAAGCTGGACCGTCTGATTGGCCACGTGATCGCGGATGAGCAGGTGACTGACATTCTGACGCGTCTCGGCTGTGAAGTGACCGTGGGAGAAGGGCAGTGGCAGGCCGTCGCCCCGAGCTGGCGCTTCGATATGGCGATTGAAGAAGATCTGGTTGAAGAAGTGGCTCGTATTTACGGCTACAACAACATTCCGGATGTGCCGGTACAGGCGGGTCTGGTGATGACTCAGCATCGCGAAGCGAATCTGTCGCTGAAGCGCGCGAAAAACCTGCTGGTGGACAAGGGCTATCAGGAAGCGATTACCTATAGTTTCGTCGATCCGAAAATTCAGCAGCTGCTGCACCCGGGTGAAGAGGCGCTGTTGCTGCCGAGCCCAATCTCCAGCGATATGTCGACCATGCGTCTCTCACTCTGGACCGGCCTGCTCAGCGCGGTAGTCTACAACCAGAACCGTCAGCAGAGCCGCGTGCGCCTGTTTGAGAGCGGCTTACGCTTTGTGCCGGATACCCAGGCAGATTTGGGCATCCGTCAGGATCTTATGCTGGCTGGCGTCATCAGCGGTAACCGCGTTGAAGAGCACTGGGATCTGGCGCGTCAGACAGTTGACTTCTATGATTTGAAAGGCGATTTAGAATCGCTGCTCGATTTAACCGGCAAACTGGATGACATCAGCTTCCGTGCTGAAGCGAATCCGGCGTTGCATCCAGGACAGAGCGCGGCGATTTATTTGCATGATGAACATATCGGATTTATCGGCGTGGTTCATCCTGAGCTGGAACGTAAGCTTGATCTTAATGGCCGCACCTTAGTCTTTGAACTGCTTTGGAATAAGGTCGCAGACCGCGTCCTGCCTGACGCGCGCGAGATTTCTCGCTTCCCGGCGAACCGTCGTGATATTGCCGTTGTGGTGGCTGAAAACGTCCCCGCAGCAGATATCATCGCGGAGTGTAAGAAAGTTGGCGTAAATCAGGTAGTTGGCGTAAACTTGTTTGACGTGTACCGCGGTAAGGGCGTTTCTGAGGGCTACAAGAGCCTCGCAATCAGCCTGATTTTGCAGGATACCAGCCGGACACTCGAAGAAGAGGAGATTGCCGCGACCGTTGGCAAATGCGTTGCGGCATTAAAAGAGCGATTCCAGGCAACCTTGAGGGATTGAACCTATGGCGCTTACAAAAGCTGAGATGTCAGAGTACCTGTTTGAGAAACTCGGGCTGAGCAAACGCGATGCCAAAGAGTTAGTAGAGCTGTTTTTCGAAGAGGTACGTCGCGCTTTGGAGAATGGAGAACAGGTAAAACTGTCTGGGTTTGGTAATTTTGACCTGCGTGACAAAAACCAGCGTCCTGGCAGAAACCCGAAAACGGGTGAAGATATTCCGATTACTGCGCGTCGCGTAGTAACGTTCCGCCCAGGACAGAAGCTGAAAAGCCGCGTAGAGAACGCTACACCCAAAGAGACTGACTGAATTTCAGCGTTTCAAAAAGGCCGCGCAAGCGGCCTTTTTTCATGGTTTCAGTACGCAGCAATCCCGCTTCCCGCGCCCGTTAATCTCCCTGACGGCAAAGAGCAAACCGCCTCATCTGCCTTTCTTTTTTCTGCAATCCCTCTACAATCAAATCTCTGTTTTCTCAGCTAATCCCGCTTATGTCTCTGCTCGACCAGCTCGCGCGCCAGGCCGACCAGCGCGGCCAGAAATGGCTTATTGTGTTAGCACTTATGCTCTCTGCACTGCTCTGTCTCAGCCTGTGTGCCGGTGACAGCTGGATCGCGCCCTCAGACTGGTTCACGGAAAGCGGCAGGCTCTTTGTCTGGCAGTTGCGGCTGCCCCGCAGTCTGGCGGTGGTGCTGGTCGGGGCATCGCTGGCGGTATGCGGTGTGGTGATGCAGGCGCTGTTTACAAATCCGCTGGCGGAGCCCGGCCTGCTCGGCGTCTCAAACGGTGCCGGTATTGGCCTGGTGCTCGGCGTGCTGCTGGGCAGCGGCTCGCTGTGGAGCCTTGGGCTGGCGGCGATGGCCGGTGCGCTGATTATTACGCTCATCCTGCTGCATTTTGCCCATCGTCAGCTCTCGGTCACCCGGCTGTTGCTTACCGGCGTGGCGCTGGGGATTATCTGTAGTGCCATCATGACCTGGGCGGTCTACTTCAGCACCAGCCTCGATCTGCGTCAGTTGATGTACTGGATGATGGGCGGATTCAGCGGGATTGACTGGCGCTATGGCTGGATGATGCTGGCGCTGCTGCCGGTGATGCTGGCCCTGGGGGCGACCGGGCAGATTCTTAATCTGCTGGCGCTGGGCGAGACATCTGCCCGCCAGC
Source organism: Pantoea sp. EKM10T (assembly GCF_011800685.1). Classification (NCBI taxonomy): domain Bacteria; kingdom Pseudomonadati; phylum Pseudomonadota; class Gammaproteobacteria; order Enterobacterales; family Erwiniaceae; genus Pantoea; species Pantoea sp. EKM10T. The sequence continues at coordinate 474,117 of NZ_JAALEU010000001.1, read as the reverse complement.
TCGGACTGTCTCTCTTCTACTGGCGTAACCTGCTGGTGCTCGCCATGGGCTGGCTGGTCGGCATCAGCGTTGCGATGGCCGGTGCTATTGGCTTTATCGGACTGGTGATCCCGCATCTGCTGCGTATGAGCGGCATCAGCGATCACCGCTATCTGCTGCCGGCATCGGCGCTGGCTGGCGCCGGTGTATTACTGGCAGCCGATATTGTGGCTCGTCTGGCGCTGACGTCGGCGGAATTACCGATAGGCGTCGTGACGGCGACACTGGGCGCGCCGCTGTTTATTATTTTACTGGTGAAATCTTCACGCTAGCTTCGGCTGGCGACTCTGCATCCACAACAGCATCCACAACAGGAAACAGCATGAACATTTATCAAACTGAACTGGTTACGCTCGATGGGGAAAAAACCACGCTGTCACAATGGCAGGGCAAGGTACTGCTGGTGGTCAATGTTGCCTCGAAATGTGGTCTGACGCCGCAATATGAAGAGCTGGAGAACCTGCAGAAAGCCTGGCAGGATCAGGGCTTCAGCGTACTCGGTTTTCCCTGCAACCAGTTTCTGGAGCAGGAGCCGGGCAGCAGTGAGGAGATTAAAACCTTCTGCAGCACCACGTATGGCGTCACGTTCCCGATGTTTGCCAAAACCGAGGTGAATGGCGCAGGCCGTCATCCGCTCTATGCTCAGCTGATTGCGGCCCGACCTGACGCGGTGCGCCCGGAAGGCAGCGGCTTTTACGAGCGCATGGAGAGCAAAGGACGCGCGCCGAAAGAGCAGGGCGACATTCTGTGGAACTTCGAAAAATTCCTTATTGGCCGTGACGGCAGCGTGATCCAGCGTTTTGCACCTGACATGACGCCGGAAGATCCGATCATTCTGGAAACCATTAAGCAGGCGCTGGCAAAATAGATGCTGTTGCGCCTGCAACAGGCCGCCGTCCCCGGACGGCTGCTGCCACTGACCGGTGAGCTTGCCGCCGGTCAACTGCTGCACGTGGCAGGCCCGAACGGTGCAGGCAAAAGCACCTTACTCAGTGTGATTGCGGGACTGCAACCCGCCTCCGGCACGGTGCTGCTGGACGAACAGCCGCTGAGTGACTGGAATGGCGCAGCGATGGCCCGGGTTCGCGGCTGGCTGCCTCAGCAGCAGGCACCGCTAAGCCAGATGCCGGTCTGGCACTATTTGCGTCTGCATCTGAAACAGGCGGCGGGGCAGACAGACGATCGCCTCAGCACGCTGCTGAAACGGCTTCAGCTGCAGGATAAGTTATCGCGTTCACTGACCCGGCTCTCCGGTGGTGAATGGCAGCGCGTCAGGCTGGCGGCGGTCTGTGTGCAGGTTGATCCCAACATCAATCCACACGGGCGGCTGCTGATCCTTGATGAACCCATGACCGCGCTGGATATCGCCCAGCAAAAAGCGGTGGACGATCTGATTGCCGACCTGTGCGCGGCGGGCATCAGCGTTATCGCCAGCAGTCACGACCTCAACCACAGCCTGCAACAGGCGGATCGGGTCTGGCTGATGGATAAGGGAGCGTTGATTGCGCAGGGTGAACCGGCTGAGGTTCTGACGCCGCAGGGCCTGACACCGATCTACCAGATTGCTTTCCGGCAGCTTGAACTTGAAGGACGCACGCTGCTGACCGTATTGCCCTGACACTTGCTACCCGGCGGGCTTTACCGCTACATTAAGCCGGTTGCAACTTCTGATAAGGACATTTGGCGATGCGCCTGAGTTTGCTGATTTTAGTTCTGCTGCTGACGGGATGCAGTCATCACGCTCCGCCGATTAATGGCCGTCTTTCCGATTCGATCACCGTGATTGCGGAACTGAACGATCAGCTCGGTAACTGGCGTGGTACGCCTTATCGCTATGGCGGCATGAGTCGTAACGGGGTTGACTGCTCCGGCTTTGTCTATCTGACTTTCCGCGATAAATTTGCGCTGCAACTGCCGCGCACCACCTCAGCTCAAAGCGATATCGGCACCCGAATCAGCAAAGATGAACTGCTGCCAGGCGATCTGGTCTTCTTCAAAACCGGTCGCGGGGAGAATGGCCTGCATGTGGGCATTTATGACACCGATAATGCTTTTATTCATGCCTCAACCAGCCAGGGCGTCATCCGCTCCTCGCTCGACAATGTCTACTGGCGAAAAGTGTTCTGGCAGGCGCGTCGTATTTAAACGCAGGTCCGGGGAATCAGACTTAAGTCCAATTTTAAATAGAGTTAAAACAGAGAGTAAAAGGTTTATTTTAAATGACAGTTATTGAGCGTGAGTTTTAATAAACATAATAAACGCTTATTTAATTCCACTAATAACCGCTGTTTTATCGCTACTATTTGGCTTAAGGGTGATCGCCTGCTGCCAAACGGCAATGGAAGAGTAAAGAAGTTCGTCTCTTCAATGATTTGGCACTATTGCCTGCGCCTGACCATTACTATACGATATCCCCATCGCCGCATATTCTGGCATTAAAATGAAAATTCATCTTTCGGCCGACTATCAGTCGGAAATCTGGTTTTATCCTGTCTGTGATGTTAATGGGCGACTGACCGCTGTCGAGCTGGTCACGCAGTTTGTGCATGAAAGTGCCCCCATCACCCTGCCGCAGGATCTGTTGCTGCCGCAGCTCGATGAGTCGCAGCAGCTGCGCCTGCTGCAAAGTCAGATTGGATTGCTGGAGCAGAATCGCGGCTTTTTTGAAGCGCATTCCGTGTCAGCATTTATACGTATTGATGAAGGCATGGCCCGGACGCTGCTGGCCAGCGAATTAGTGATGCGCAAAATAAAGCAGTTGCCATTCATTCTGTTGAATATCACTGAAACGTTTCCGCAACTAAAACTGGGAAAAAATAATCCCCTGCTGGCAAGCCTGCATGCTGAGTTTAATTTAGCGATTTCTCATTTCGGCGCGGGTAAGACCCCCTCTAATGCGGTCTACGATAATTTATTCAGCTGCATCTGCCTGGACAAAGAGTTTATTCATTCGCTGGCAAAGCGCGCTTCATTCGTGCCATTTATTCAGAGCATTATCGATAATTTCCGCGCCCATTGTGACCGGCTCATTATTTGTGGCATTGATGACGACGTGCTGCTGGATAAAGTCAGCCAGCTGAGCGGTGCTGAGTTTCAGGGTGCGCTCTTCCCGGTGGTAAAATCTGACGCGCTGCATTCGCTGATCTGCGCCGACGATCGTGTGCCATCCGCGCAGCATCCCGGCTGATACTTCCTGTTAATCCCCGCTATCAGCGTTACACTAGAGGACTAACCTTAAGTAACGCTGAGCATCGCATGGGAGAAACAATGTCCTCAGGCAAGGCCTCTTTTGACAACACCTGGTTCCGTGAACTTACCGGGTGTTACACCGCGCTGAACCCCACGCCACTGGCAGGCGGACGCCTGCTGTATCATAACGCACCGCTTGCAGCCTCAATGGGGCTGGATAGCGCGCTCTTTGCCGATAAGGGTCATGCCGTCTGGCACGGTGCCGCACTGCTGCCCGGCATGCAGCCGCTGGCGCAGGTCTACAGCGGCCATCAGTTTGGCGTCTGGGCGGGCCAGCTTGGCGACGGGCGCGGCATTCTGCTGGGTGAGCAGCGTCTGGAGGATGGCAGCAAGCTGGACTGGCATCTCAAGGGCGCAGGCCTGACGCCTTATTCCCGCATGGGGGATGGTCGTGCCGTGATCCGTTCCAGCGTGCGTGAGTTTCTCGCCTCGGAAGCGCTGCATCATCTGGGCATTCCCACTACGCGTGCGCTGACCCTGTCGATAGGTGATGAGCCGGTCTACCGCGAAACAACAGAGCGTGGCGCGATGCTGATGCGCATTTCACCGAGTCATCTGCGTTTCGGTCATTTCGAGCATTTCTTTTACAGCCAGCAGCAGGAGAAAGTGCAGCAACTGGCCGACTACGCCATTCGCCATCACTGGCCGCATCTGGACGCTGAAGCAGACCGCTATCAACAGTGGTTTACCGATATTGTGTTACGCACTGCGCGTCTGATTGCGCTGTGGCAGAGCGTGGGCTTTGCTCATGGAGTGATGAACACGGACAACATGTCGATTCTGGGTCTGACCATCGACTATGGCCCCTTTGGTTTTCTGGATGATTATCAGCCCGACTTCATCTGTAATCACAGCGACTATCAGGGGCGCTACAGCTTTGAAAATCAGCCAATGATCGGTATGTGGAATCTTAACCGGCTGGCACATGCGCTGTCGGGTCTGCTGACCACCGAGCAGTTGCGGACGGCACTGAGCGCCTACGAACCTGAACTGATGCGGGTCTGGGGCGAACGGATGCGGGCGAAACTCGGTCTGCTGACGCAGCAGAGCAGCGATAATGAGATTCTGACCGATTTGCTGGCACTGATGACGCAGGAGCATAGCGATTACACCCTGACGTTCCGCCTGCTTAGTGAGACGCAACAGGCTGACAGCCGTTCACCGCTGCGGGATGAGTTTATCGATCGTGAGGCGTTTGATAGCTGGTATCAGCGCTACCGCAGCCGTCTGATGGATGAGCAGGTCAGCGATGCAGAACGTCAGGCCGTGATGAAGGCGGCCAATCCGGCGGTGATTCTGCGCAACTATCTGGCTCAGCAGGCGATTGAAGAGGCGGAGCGGGGAGAGCAGGGGGCGCTGGCACGTCTGCATCAGGCGTTACAGCAACCCTTTAGCGATCAGACAGCCGCTGAATATCGTCAGCGGCCGCCAGACTGGGGCAAAACCCTGGAAGTGAGCTGCTCCAGCTGATGCAGACTCAGAGGCGGTGAGAAACCGCCTCGGCCAGCAGGGCGAGCACCTTTTCGCTCTCCTGCCAGCCGAGGCAGGGATCGGTAATCGACTTGCCATAGACCAGCGGTTCGCCGCTGACGACTTTCTGATTGCCCTCTTCCAGGAAGCTTTCAATCATCACACCAGCAACGGCCTGCGATCCCGCTTTAATCTGTTCTGCCACCTCTGCCGCGACATCCATCTGACGACGATGCTGCTTCAGGCAGTTACCGTGACTGAAGTCGATCACCAGTTGCTGTGGCAGATTAAATGCCGACAGACTTTCGGCTGCGGCGGCGACATCGCTGGCATGATAGTTAGGCTGTTTGCCGCCACGCAGGATCACATGACCATGCGGGTTGCCGCTGGTCTGATAGATAGTCATCTGGCCCAGCTTATCGGGCGAAAGGAACATGTGGCTGGCGCGCGCGGCGCGAATCGCATCCACGGCAATCTGTACGTTACCATCGGTGCCGTTTTTAAAGCCGACCGGGCAGGAGAGGGCCGATGCCATTTCGCGGTGGATCTGGCTTTCGGTGGTGCGTGCGCCAATCGCGCCCCAGCTAATCAGATCGGCAATAAACTGGCCGATCACCATATCCAGGAATTCCGTGGCGGTAGGCAGGCCCAGCGCGTTGATATCAATCAGCAGCTGGCGGGCGATGCCTATGCCGCGGTTCACATCGTAGCTCCCATCCAGATCCGGATCGGAGATTAAGCCTTTCCAGCCCACTACGGTGCGCGGCTTTTCAAAGTAGGCACGCATCACAATCTCCAGCCGATCTTCATAGCGGCGGCGTAACGCGTTCAGACGCTCAGCATATTCCAGTGCCGCTTTCGGGTCGTGCAGCGAGCAGGGGCCAATCACCACCAGCAGGCGGGGATCTTCACCCGTCAGAATACGGGCAATACGTTTACGGGCAGCGGTGACATTGTCGGCAATTGCCGGAGAGACAGGATGCTCGGCCGCCAGGCTGGCGGGGGTAATCAGACTACCAATGCGTGCGGTACGCAGTTCGTCGGTTTTGTTCATGGGTTTCTCGAAAACGGTTCTTCGCAGCGGTGAAATACCGGGAAGTGATGGTGGTCACAATAAACCATTAGTCTGCGAATTCAACCCGGAATTTAATAATGAAATCAAAAGCGACGGCAGCGCCGCTTTACAGTTCAGCGCCGGTTACCCATCAGTACATGCGGCGAGTCAGGCCCATAATGTCGAGAATTTTGGTCGCAATCTCCTCCACGGAGTAGTTGGTGCTGTTGAGATAGCGGATCTGATGAGTGCGAAACAGCGCTTCCACTTCGCCCACCTCCAGCCGGCACTGACGCATCGAGGCGTAACGGGTATTTTCCGCCCGCTCCTGACGTATCGCAGCCAGCCGTTCCGGGTCGATGGTCAGCCCGAACAGTTTATTCTGATGCGCGCGCAGCGCGGGCGGGAGTTTAAGGTTATCCATATCGTCGGCAATGAATGGATAGTTGGCGGCGCGAATACCAAACTGCATTGCCAGATAGAGGCTGGTGGGTGTTTTGCCACAGCGCGAGACGCCTAACAGAATCACCTGCGCATCTTCCAGCCCGCGCAGCGAGATGCCGTCATCATGCGCCAGGGTGTAATCGATGGCCGCGATACGTGCGTCATATTTACCCAGGTTACTGGCATCCAGTCCATGGGTACGGTGTGCCACCGGCGCGGGCGATAAACCCAGCTCCTGCTGAAGCGGGGCGACCAGCGCCTGGACGATATCCTGACAAAAGCCGTCACTCTGTACGATGATGTCGCGCACTTCCGGCGTCACGATGGAGAAAAAGACCAGCGGCCGGACACCGCTCTGCTGATAGAGCGCGTTAATCTGGGCTTTAACCGCCAGCGCCCGCTGAACATTTTCCACAAACGGCAGCGTCAGGCTGGTGATATTGACCGGAAACTGCGACAGCACCGCATGACCCAGCACTTCAGCCGTAATGGCCGTACCATCGGAGATATAAAAAACGCTTCTGTCAGTTGTCATAACGAAATCAGCCTCAGACAAGAGTGAGCATTCAGCATGGGCCATGCGATTAAATAAATCATCTCTGATTTTAATTTCTGGAATGTCTGTCCGGATTATTTGTCTGTCGTTTCATCATGATACTAAAAATGAAAGGGTGGCTCGTTGAGCCAGCATTCTTTTTAATCCGTCGTTAAGCCGCAAATAGCCACGCAGTTGTTGCGCAACAAAACAGAATGCTTAAGTGGCTGAAAACCTGCCATTTCCTGTGGCATCAATCATTTAGAGAAAAAAGGCGACTTTGCGCAACAGCAAAATAATGCGCTCACAATTCCGAAACTGTGGCTGAAATTCTGCTTTAACGATTCAACAGATCGTTATTGAGAGGGTGATATGCCAGGCTGAAGACAGATTACTCCCTGTGTCCATTCATTGATAATTGATAAAGGATAAGCTCAATGTCCAGTAAAGGCGAACAGCCACTCGTGCTCTGGTATAACCAGCTTGGCATGCATGATGTTGACCGGGTGGGGGGCAAAAATGCCTCTCTGGGTGAAATGATTACTAATCTGTCGTCGCTGGGCGTTTCCGTGCCCAACGGTTTCGCGACCACATCCTACGCCTTTAACCTGTTCCTCGATCAAAGCGGGCTGAATCAGCGCATTTATGCGCTGCTGGATGAGACCGATATTGATGACGTTGATGCGCTGGCAAAAGCGGGTAAGCAGATTCGTCAGTGGGTCGTGGAGACACCGTTCCTGCCCGAGCTGGAGTCCGCCATTCTGGACGCCTATAAGCAGCTTTCTGCTGATGATGATGCCGCGTCGTTTGCCGTACGCTCCTCTGCAACCGCAGAAGATATGCCTGATGCCTCTTTTGCCGGCCAGCAGGAAACCTTCCTGAATGTACAGGGCATCGACGCCGTCATGGTGGCGGTAAAGCATGTCTTCGCCTCGCTGTTTAATGACCGCGCTATCTCCTACCGCGTGCATCAGGGCTATGACCATCGTGGCGTTGCGCTCTCTGCGGGAATACAGCGCATGGTGCGTTCAGACCTGGCCGCCTCGGGTGTGATGTTCACCATTGATACCGAGTCCGGCTTTGATCAGGTGGTCTTTATCACCGCCGCACTGGGGCTGGGGGAAATGGTGGTGCAGGGTGCCGTTAACCCGGATGAGTTCTATGTGCACAAGCCAACCCTGGCAGCCGATCGTCCGTCGATTGTGCGCCGCAATATGGGCTCGAAAAAGGTTCGCATGGTCTATGCCGATTCCCAGGCGCATGGCGAGCAGGTGCGGATCGAAGATGTGCCTGAGGCCGAACGCGACCGTTTCTGCCTGAGCGATGAGGAAGTGCAGGCGCTGGCGAAGCAGGCGGTGCTGATTGAACAGCACTATCAGCGCCCGATGGATATTGAGTGGGCCAAAGATGGGCACACCGGCAAACTGTTTATTGTTCAGGCGCGCCCTGAAACCGTACGTTCAAATGGTCAGGTAATGGAGCGTTATACGCTGCAGGGGCAGGGCAGCGTTGTCGTGGAAGGTCGTGCTATCGGTCATCGTATTGGCGCTGGCGTTGTGAAGGTCATCCACGATATCAGCGAAATGAACCGCATAGAAAAAGGCGATGTGCTGGTGACCGACATGACCGACCCGGACTGGGAACCGATCATGAAAAAGGCGTCAGCGATTGTAACTAACCGCGGCGGACGGACCTGTCATGCTGCGATCATCGCGCGTGAGCTGGGCATTCCGGCAGTGGTGGGCTGTGGCGATGCCACTGACCGGCTGAAAGAGGGGCATAACGTCACGGTCTCATGTGCCGAAGGTGATACCGGCTACGTTTATGATCAACTGCTCGACTTCGACGTCACCAGTTCGCAGGTCGATTCACTGCCTGAACTGCCGCTGAAGATCATGATGAACGTGGGCAACCCCGATCGCGCCTTTGATTTCGCCTGTCTGCCTAACGAAGGCGTGGGTCTGGCGCGGCTGGAATTTATCATTAACCGTATGATCGGCGTCCACCCTAAAGCGCTGCTGGAGTTTGACCAACAGACGCCGGAGCTGCAGCAGCAGATCCGTAAAATGATGAAAGGATTTGATGATCCGGTGGAGTTTTACATCGCTCGCCTGACTGAAGGAATTGCCACGCTTGGCGCCGCTTTTGCGCCGAAACGCGTAATTGTCCGACTTTCTGACTTTAAAACCAATGAATATGCCAACCTGGTGGGTGGAGAACGCTACGAGCCGGAAGAGGAAAACCCGATGCTGGGATTCCGGGGTGCGGGTCGCTATGTCGCTGACAGCTTCCGGGACTGCTTTGCACTGGAGTGCGAAGCGGTGAAACGTGTTCGCAACGAGATGGGCCTGACAAACGTCGAGATTATGGTTCCGTTTGTGCGCACCGTTGAGCAGGCGAAGGCTGTGGTGGAAGAGCTGGGGCGTCAGGGACTGAAGCGCGGCGAGAACGGGCTGAAGATCATTATGATGTGCGAGATCCCGTCCAATGCCCTGCTGGCGGATCAGTTCCTGGAGCATTTCGATGGCTTCTCTATTGGCTCAAACGACATGACTCAGCTGACGCTGGGGCTGGACCGCGACTCTGGCGTCGTCTCCGCGCTGTTTGACGAGCGTAACGAAGCCGTGAAGATGCTGCTTTCAATGGCGATAAGGGCGGCGAAGCAGAAGGGGAAATATGTCGGAATCTGCGGGCAGGGACCGTCAGACCATCAGGATTTCGCCGCATGGCTGATGGAAGAGGGCATCGACAGTCTGTCACTGAACCCGGACACGGTGGTGGAGACCTGGGTGAGTCTGGCACAGTTAAATAAAACAGCCTGATACGGGTTGTTAGCACTCTTCAGGGCCCGCTATGCGGGCCTTTTCTGTTTATATCTGGTCAGATTCAGGCAAAAAAAAAGCCCATCACAGGGGATGGGCAAAGACTACACACAGCAATTCTTTACTCTACTCAGGGGAATGATATTGTCTGAAAATCATCAGGTTGATTTCGAACATAGGAAACATGTTATTCATACGGCTGGCTGTCGTCTTTAAGAATCCTCTTATTAGTTTAAAGCCAATAATCTTTTGTGACCTTTACTTCGCCATTTGGCTTAAGAAACAGTGCAGAAAGTAATCTTTTTTGGCCCGAAAAGGTCACTTTTAGGCCAAAGGTGGCTTTTTTCTTAAAAATCGCTAATGGAAAACAGAATTTATCTGATCTGAGAGAAGGGGTGCGGTTAATCATCATTAACCGCACTAATCAATGCTTATGGGGGCTAGCGGCGCAGCGGGTTATTGCATCTCATCATACAGCAGGCGGGGTATCATCGTGATCCGCCAGGGCATCAGCCACGGCCAGTTGGTCACTATCCGGGGCAGGCGCTTCATGAACCCAGACGGAAACCAGACGGTAGGAGACCGCCAGAACCACCGGCCCGATAAACAGACCAATCATCCCGAACGCAAACAGTCCACCAATAACACCAGAAAGAATCAGGATCATTGGCAGATCGGCACCCATACGGATCAGCATCGGGCGCAGCACGTTATCCATCGTGCCGACCACACAGCTCCAGACCAGCAGCACCGTTCCCCATGTCGTATCTCCGCTCCAGTAGAGGTAGATAATGGCGGGAACCAGCACCAGTAGCGGGCCGAGCTGTACCAGACAGCAGAGGATCATCAGTACCGTCAACAGCGTGGCGTAAGGAATGCCGGAGATCGCCAGACCGATACCGCCCAGCACGCCCTGCACCAGCGCCGTCACCACTACGCCAAGCGCCACGGCACGAATGGACTGCGCCGCCAGCAGTACGGCGGCATCACCGCGCCGTCCCGCCATGCGGAAAGCAAAGTGACGAATGCCCTGGGCAGCCTGTTCGCCACGCCAGTAAAGCAGCACGCTGAACAGTAACATCACGCCCAGATGGATCATAAAGCGTCCGAAATGACCGGCCTGCGCGACAAAAAAGCCGGTGGTACGGCCGATATAGGGCTGTATTTTTGCCATGACGCCGGCACCGCCGCTTGCTACCAGCGTGTCATAACTGACATAAAGCTTTTTGCCGACCATCGGTACATCGTTGAGCCATAACAGTCGCGGCATCATATGCCCCTGGGTGACCCAGGCAATCACCGGCGCGCTGTTATCAATCAGGCTGCTGACCAGCAGGGCGATAGGGATAATAAACAGCAGCAGCAGAAGCAGTGTCATCACGATCACCGCCAGAGAACGGCGTCCCCATAACAGTCGCTGGAATTTCAGCATCAATGGCCAGGTGGCAATCACCACCATGCTGGCCCAGGCAAAGCCCAGAATAAACGGCTGCACGACCCATAAACAGGCGACAATCAGCAGCAGAATGAACATCAGGGTGAAGAGTATTTGCGGTAAATCCATATCCCGGTACTGGCTTTTCATCATTGACTCATAACCTCGTCTTAATCCTTCATTTTCAGGCATTCGGATGCCCGTTTTTATCATGATCTATTTGCTGAGGTTTAAACAGAGTCGCGGAGAAAGGTTTTTGCCTTTTCTGAAAAAAGGGCAGGCGCAGGAAAAATATGATAAAACGAGAAATCGCTAATCTATAAACGCAAACGTTTACAACACCTTCGGTCAGACAATCATGATCCCACAGATTTCGCAGGCACCGGGCCTCGTTCAACTGGTGCTGACGTTCCTTGAGTCGTTGAAAGAGCAGGGTTTTACCGGTGACATGGCAACCAGCTATGCCGATCGTCTCTCACTCTCCACCGATAACAGCATCTATCAATTGCTGCCCGACGCGGCGCTCTTTCCGCGCTCGACTGCGGATGTTGCGCTGCTCGCCCGCGTGGCCGGAGAAGCGCGCTTTGCCAGTCTGGTATTTACCCCGCGCGGCGGCGGTACCGGTACCAACGGTCAGTCGCTGAATCAGGGGATTGTGGTGGATATGTCGCGCTACATGAACCGTATCCTGGAGATCAATACGGATGAGGGCTGGGTGCGGGTTGAAGCGGGGGTGATCAAAGATCAGCTTAACGCCTGGCTGAAGCCATTCGGCTTTTTCTTCTCGCCGGAGTTATCCACCAGTAACCGTGCCACGCTGGGCGGCATGATTAATACCGATGCGTCCGGCCAGGGCTCACTGGTCTATGGCAAAACCTCGGACCATGTGCTGGGCCTGCGCGCCGTGCTGCTGGGCGGCGATATCCTTGATACGCGTCCAATGGCCACCGCGCTGGCTGAAACCCTGGCGCAGACGGCGACGCCCGAAGGCCGGCTCTATCAGCAGGTGCTGACGCGCTGCCGCGAGCATCGTGCGCTGATTCTGGAAAAGTTTCCAAAGCTGAATCGGTTCCTGACCGGATATGACCTGCGCCATGTCTTCAGCGACGATATGCAAACCTTTGACCTGACGCGCCTGCTGTGCGGCGCAGAGGGCACGCTGGCCTTTGTCACGGAAGCGCGGCTTGATATCACGCCGCTGCCTAAAGCGCGCCGACTGGTGAATATCAAATATGACTCCTTTGACTCCGCCCTGCGCAATGCGCCTTTGATGGTGGAAGCGCAGGCGCTCTCCGTAGAGACCGTTGACTCTAAGGTGCTGAACCTGGCGCGCGAAGACATTGTCTGGCACTCGGTGCGCGAATTGATCGCCGATGTACCCGACAAAGAGATGCTGGGTCTGAATATTGTTGAGTTTGCCGGTGACAACGCCGCGCTGATCGATCAGCAGATTGAACAGCTTTGTGGCCGCCTTGACGCACTGATGGCGCAGCAGCAGGGCGGCGTGATTGGCTATCAGTTCTGTAACGACCTGGATGGCATTGAACGCATCTATAACATGCGTAAAAAAGCGGTGGGTCTGTTGGGAAATGCCAAAGGCCGGGCTAAACCGATTCCCTTTGTGGAAGATACCGCGGTTCCACCGGAAAAACTGGCGGACTACATCGTCGAGTTTCGCGCGCTGCTCGACAGCCACGGGCTGAGCTACGGCATGTTTGGTCACGTTGATGCAGGTGTACTGCATGTGCGTCCGGCGCTGGATATGTGCGATCCGCAGCAGGAGATGATGATGAAGCAGATCTCCGACGAAGTCGTAGCGCTGACAGCGCGCTACGGCGGTCTGCTGTGGGGTGAACATGGCAAAGGGTTTCGAGCCCAGTACAGTCCGGCATTCTTCGGTGAGACGCTGTTTAACGAATTGCGCCGCATCAAAGCGGCCTTTGATCCGCTCAATCGCCTGAACCCGGGCAAGATCTGTACGCCATACAACAGTAATGATGAAATGATGCAGGTCGATGCGGTGAAGCGCGGAACCTATGATCGTCAGATCCCGTTAACGGTCCGGGATGAATGGCGAGGCGCGATGGAGTGTAACGGCAACGGTTTGTGTTTTAACTTTGATGCCCGCAGCCCGATGTGTCCCTCCATGAAGATCACCCGCAACCGCATTCACTCGCCCAAAGGGCGGGCAACGCTGACGCGGGAGTGGCTGCGGCTGCTGGCCGGGCAGGGCGTCGATCCGCTCACCCTGGAAAAGCAGCTGCCTGAAAATCGGCTGTCGCTTCGCACCCTGATTGCCCGTACCCGCAATAGCTGGCACGCCAGCAAAGGGGAGTATGACTTCTCGCACGAGGTGAAAGAGGCGATGTCGGGCTGTCTGGCCTGCAAAGCCTGCTCTACCCAGTGTCCGATTAAAATTGACGTGCCCGCTTTCCGCTCGCGCTTCTTACAGCTCTACCACACCCGTTATCTGCGTCCGGTCAGCGATCACCTGGTGGCTGCAGTGGAGGGCTACGCGCCGCTGATGGCAAAAGCACCGAAAGTGTTTAACTTCTTTCTGCGCCAGCCGTGGCTGAAAGAGATAAGTAAAACCCATATCGGTATGGTCGATCTGCCGCTGCTTTCGGCCCCAAATCTGAAACAGCAGCTCAGTGGTCATCCCGCCATGAACATGACGCTGGAGCAGCTGGAAGGGCTGTCAGCCGCTGAACGCGCAAACTGTGTGCTGGTGGTGCAGGATCCTTTTACCAGCTTCTATGAGGCGCAGCTGGTTAACGATTTTGTCAGGCTGATTGAGAAACTGGGCTACCGGCCCGTGCTCCTGCCATTCTCGCCAAATGGCAAAGCGCAACATGTGAAAGGTTTCCTGCACCGTTTCGCCCGCACGGCATCCCGCACCGCCGATTTCCTGAATCGGGTGGCAAAACTGGGGTTGCCCATGGTCGGCGTCGATCCGGCCACGGTGCTCTGCTATCGCGATGAGTATCGTCAGACGCTGGGCGAATCACGCGGCGACTTTAACGTCCTGCTGGTACATGAGTGGTTAGAGCGTGCACTGGCAGAGCGTGACGTGCAGGCCACGGGCGGAGAATCCTGGTATCTGTTTGCACACTGCACCGAGGTGACCGCGCTGCCCTCCACACCGAATCAGTGGCAGGCGATCTTCTCCCGTTTTGGCGCGAAGCTGGAGAACATCAATGTTGGCTGCTGCGGTATGGCTGGCACCTACGGTCACGAAAGTAAGAACCTTGAAAACTCGCTGGGGATCTACGCGCTCTCCTGGCATCCCCAGCTTCAGCGACTGCCACGCCAGCGCTGCCTGGCCACTGGCTATTCGTGCCGCAGTCAGGTCAAGCGTGTAGAGGGCAACGGAATGCGTCATCCGCTTCAGGCATTGTTAGAGCTAATGTAAAAAAATTGTGCGCGACGTCACGCCCTGGCTGGATTAGAATATCCAGCCTGCGTGACGCATGAAGTCACTTTGCAGCGCAGTGGCCTGGTTCCACTCCCCGACCATTGCCAGTTGATGGCAGAGGCGGGTCAGGGACAATCGCGCCAGTTGATAAGCCTGAAGGCGAAACAGGCGATCGCGATCGCTGTTTCCCATCTCCTGCACCAGTCGGTGATGCAGTTTACCCATGGCATGCAGGTAACTCTGGTCGTCACCGTTCAACTGGCAGATTTCTGCCATATCCTGACAGGCATCGTTAAACTGACGTAGCTGATGAATCGTGCAGTCGGCCCGGTCGAGCTTTGCCTGCGCCATATAAAAGTCGACGGTGATATCACGCACCGCAAACTGATATTCGTCGATTTTGTGCTGCAGCCAGGCTGAGACAGAAAGCGTCATAACGCCACCCTGAATGTGAATGATAATAATTATCATATTCAATTGAGCTGTGATTGCAATTGGCGGGCAGAAAAATTTATCGATTTATCCTGCCTGTCGGTATAATCGGAAATAACAATCTGTTTACATCGCAGAAAGGCGTAACCTATCAATAAGCATTTTTATCAAAAATGGTTATTTAAAAAAGAGTGATTTATTAATAGGTTAACACTGGCTTATTTATGCTGACGCGCTCACCACAAGGTGAGCTGAAGAGGCTATGCTTAATAATTAAGCAAATAAAACCGCACAAGATGATTATCCCTGCAAAACAAGAGGTTGAAGTGATTGGTCAGATCACTACCATAGGGGGATAGCCTGAAAAGGTCCGGACTCAAGAGGTATCAACATGGCATCCGTTAATACAGACTCTTTCTCACCCGACGATTTTGTCTGGAAAGGGCTGACGCTGACTGAAACCGCAGCGCAACAAATTCTCAATCTGGCGGCTCAGGACCCCGATGTCAAGGGTCTGCGGCTCGGCGTAAAACAATCCGGCTGCGCCGGGTTTGGTTACGTCATGGATCTGGTGAAAGAGCCAGTCGAGGATGATTTGCAGTTCTCATTCCATGGCGCAACGCTGTTTGTGCCGCTACAGGCGATGCCATTCGTTGATGGCACCGAACTGGACTACGTTCGTGAAGGCCTGAATCAGATTTTTAAATTCAATAACCCTAAAGCTCAGCACGCCTGCGGGTGCGGTGAGAGCTTTGGCGTCGAGTAAGTGAAATATGTCACGACACAGCGAAACATCTGACGATGTACAAATCTGGGAAGGCAAGCTCAACTACAAAGAGGGCTTCTTTACCCAACTGCAAACCGAAGAATTTGCCAACGGCATCAATGAAGATGTGGTGCGGGCGATCTCGGCCAAGCGTAACGAGCCAGAGTGGATGCTGGAGTTTCGTCTTAAAGCGTTTCGTGCCTGGCTTGAAATGGAAGAGCCACACTGGCTGAAAGCGCACTACGAAAAACTCGATTACCAGGATTACAGCTACTACTCCGCGCCTTCCTGCGGCAACTGTGATGACAGCTGCGCATCAGAACCCGGTGCACTGCAGGCTTCAGGCAGCGCGCCAGCCAGCGATTATCTGACACAGGAAGTTGAAAACGCCTTTAATCAGCTGGGTGTCCCGGTGCGTGAAGGCCGTGAAGTGGCGGTTGACGCCATTTTTGACTCCGTTTCGGTGGCGACCACCTATCGCGGCAAGCTGGCGGAGCAGGGGATTATCTTCTGTTCCTTTGGCGAAGCGATCCAGGAGCACCCGGAGCTGGTGAAGCAGTATCTCGGCACGGTTGTTCCGGCGAACGATAACTTCTTTGCAGCGCTGAACTCGGCAGTCGCCTCTGACGGCACCTTCGTTTATATCCCGAAAGGGGTGCGTTGCCCGATGGAGTTGTCGACCTATTTCCGCATCAACGCAGCGAAAACCGGTCAGTTCGAACGCACCATCCTGATTGCCGATGAAGACAGCTACGTCAGCTACATCGAAGGCTGTTCAGCGCCAGTGCGTGACACCTATCAGCTGCACGCGGCCGTGGTGGAAGTCATCATCCACAAAAATGCCGAAGTGAAATATTCGACGGTTCAGAACTGGTTCCCAGGCGGCGAAGGTGAGGGGGGTATCCTGAACTTCGTGACCAAGCGCGCGCTGTGTGAAGGTGACCACAGCAAGATGTCCTGGACACAGTCTGAAACCGGCTCTGCTATCACCTGGAAATACCCAAGCTGCATTCTGCGCGGGGACTATTCAGTGGGTGAATTCTACTCAGTGGCACTGACCAGCGGTCGTCAGCAGGCCGATACCGGCACCAAGATGATCCACATTGGTAAAAACACCAAATCGACCATCATCTCCAAAGGGATTTCGGCCGGTAAAAGTCAGAACACCTATCGCGGGCTGGTGAAAATCATGCCAACCGCGACCAATGCCCGTAACTTTACGCAGTGTGACTCGATGCTGATCGGTCCTGATTGCGGCGCACATACTTTCCCGTATGTGGAGACCCGCAACAATACCGCTCAGCTTGAGCATGAAGCCACGACATCACGTATCGGCGAAGATCAGATGTTCTACTGTCTGCAACGCGGTATCAGTGAAGAAGACGCCATCTCGATGATCGTGAACGGCTTCTGTAAAGACGTATTCTCGGAGTTGCCACTGGAATTTGCTGTGGAAGCCCAGAAATTGTTAGCCATCAGCCTTGAGCACAGTGTGGGCTGATGCCGTCACACGCGTTGCCGGAAGCAATGTGAAGGAATAAGTATGTTAAGCATTAAAGATTTGCAGGTCAGTGTTGAAGATAAAGCCATTCTGCGTGGCCTGAATCTCGAAATTAAACCCGGCGAAGTGCATGCCATCATGGGCCCGAACGGCTCAGGTAAAAGCACCCTGTCAGCGACGCTGGCAGGCCGTGAAGATTATGAAGTAACCGGCGGTTCGGTCAGCTTCAAAGGTAAAGATCTGCTGGAACTGGCCCCTGAAGAGCGCGCCGGTGAAGGCATCTTTATGGCATTCCAGTATCCGGTAGAAATTCCGGGCGTCAGCAACCAGTTCTTTTTGCAGACCTCGGTCAATGCGGTACGCAAATATCGTCAGCAGGAAGAGCTGG
Organism: Pantoea sp. EKM10T; assembly: GCF_011800685.1. NCBI lineage: Bacteria > Pseudomonadati > Pseudomonadota > Gammaproteobacteria > Enterobacterales > Erwiniaceae > Pantoea > Pantoea sp. EKM10T. Next base: position 456,567 of record NZ_JAALEU010000001.1, on the reverse strand, counting down.
ATCGCTTCGATTTCCAGGACTTCATTGAAGAGAAAATTGAGCTGCTGAAGATGCCGGCAGATCTGCTGACCCGCTCAGTCAACGTTGGCTTCTCCGGCGGTGAGAAGAAGCGTAACGACATCCTGCAGATGGCGGCACTGGAGCCAGAACTCTGCATCCTGGATGAGACCGACTCAGGCCTGGATATCGATGCGCTGAAAATCGTGGCGAATGGCGTAAACAGCCTGCGCGACGAGAAGCGTGCCTTTATCATCGTGACCCACTACCAGCGTATTCTGGATTACATCAAGCCAGACTTCGTTCATGTTCTGTATCAGGGCAAAATCGTGAAATCTGGCGACTTCTCGCTGGTGAAACAGCTGGAGGAGCAAGGTTATGGCTGGCTTACCGACGAAGAGTGATTCTGCGCTGCAACAGTGGCATCACCTGTTTGAGTCGCGTGGCGACGTGCGTTCTCTGCAGGCACAGCAGCACTGGCAGCAACTGATGCGCGTTGGCCTGCCAACCCGCAAGCACGAAAACTGGAAGTATACGCCGCTGGACACCTTACTGTCACAGCAGTTTGTACTGCCTGACGCGCCGCAGACCCTGAGCGCTGAACAGGTTGATGCACTGGCGCTGCCGCTGGATGCGATCCGTCTGGTCTATGTTGACGGTCAGTTCCAGCCAGCCTTCAGCAGTCGCGACTGCGAACTGTTTGAGGTTCAGCACAGTGTGGCCGCCGAGCGCCGTCCGCTGCCTGCTGCGGTTCAGCCTGAAGTCTTCCTGCATCTGACAGAAAGTCTGGCAGAAGAGGTGACGACCCTGCGTCTGGCACGCGGTAAATCCGCAGCGCGTCCGGTCTATCTGCTGCACATCACCAGCGGTCAGCAGACGGGTATGAACACGGTTCACTATCGTCATCACCTGCAGCTGGAAGAGAGTGCCGAAGCGGAAGTGATTGAGCACTATGTTTCACTGGATGAGCGCGCCCATTTCACCGGCACGCGCTTTACCTTTGCGGTAGGCGACAATGCCAAACTGACGCACACGAAGCTGGCCTTTGAAAGCAGCGCCAGCTATCACTTTGCGCATAACGATCTGGTCATTGGCAATGATGGCCAGGTCAGCAGCACCAGCTTCCTGCTGGGTGCCGGACTGTCGCGTCACAACACCAGTACCCAGCTGAACGGCGAAAACACCACGCTGGCGATCAACAGCCTGGTGCTGCCGGTGAAACAGGAAGTGGCGGATACCCGTACTTACCTGGAGCACAACAAGGGCCACTGCGTCAGCCGCCAGATGCATAAAACCATCGTGCGCGACAAAGGCCGTGCGGTGTTTAACGGCCACATTAAAGTGGCACAGCATGCGCTGAAGACCGACGGGCAGATGACCAACAACAACCTGTTGCTGGGCAAGCTCTCAGAAGTCGATACCAAACCGCAGCTGGAAATTTATGCGGATGACGTCAAGTGCAGCCACGGTGCCACCATCGGTCGTATTGATGATGAGCAGATGTTCTACCTGCGTTCGCGCGGTATTGAGCAGGATGCTGCACAGACCATGATTATTCATGCGTTTGCCGCAGAACTGACCGAAACACTGGAAAATGAGGTGATGCGTCAGGCCGTGCTGCAGCGTATCGCGCAACGTTTTCCCGGAGGCGACATATGATGAACTTCGATCTCGAACGCGTCAGGGCTGATTTTCCTATCCTGAAGCGTGAGGTCAACGGTCATCCGCTGGCCTATCTTGACAGTGCGGCCAGCGCACAGCGTCCACTCTCGGTAATTAACGCCGAGAGTCATTTCTATCAGCACGGCTATGCGGCCGTGCATCGTGGTATCCATACGCTGAGCCAGCAGGCGACCAGCGACATGGAGAACGTGCGCGATCAGGCTGCCCGTTTTATCAATGCGCAGTCACAGGAAGAGATTGTCTTCGTCAAAGGCACCACCGAAGGCATCAATCTGGTGGCGAACACCTGGGGCAGCAGTAACCTCCAGCCTGGCGATAACCTGATCATTACTGAGATGGAGCATCACGCCAATATCGTTCCATGGCAGATGCTGGCCCAGCGCACCGGCGCAGAAGTGCGCGTCCTGCCATTAAATGACAACGGTGAGCTGGCGCTGGAGCAACTGGTGGGGCTGATCGACAGCCGTACGCGGTTGCTGGCGGTGACGCATGTTTCAAATGTGCTCGGCACGGTTAACCCGGTTAAAGCGATCGTTGCTCAGGCAAAAGCGGCTGGCGTCATCACGCTGGTGGATGGTGCCCAGGCGGTGATGCATGACAAGGTTGATGTGCAGGATATCGGCTGCGACTTCTACGCCTTCTCCAGCCATAAACTCTATGGACCGAACGGCGTGGGTATTCTCTACGGCCGCAAAGCGCTGCTGGATGAGATGCCACCATGGGAAGGGGGCGGTTCAATGATTGAGCGCGTCATGCTGCCTACCGGCACCACCTGGAACAGTGCGCCGTGGCGCTTTGAAGCGGGTACGCCGAATACCGGCGGTATTATCGGCTTTGGTGCGGCGATGGCCTATGTGCAGGCGCTGGGACTGGATACGATTCATCAGCGCGAGACGGCACTGATGAACTATGCGCTCGATAAACTGGGCACCGTTCCGGATATCCAGATCTACGGTCCGCAGTCACGAGCTGGCGTTATCGCCTTCAATCTCGGTAAACACCACGCCTACGATGTCGGCAGCTTCCTGGATCAATATGGCATTGCCATCCGCACCGGACATCACTGCGCGATGCCGCTGATGCAGCATTACAATGTACCGGCGATGTGCCGTGCCTCCTTCACGTTCTACAACAGTGAAGAGGAAGTAGATCGTCTGGCTGCCGGTTTAACGCGCATTCATCGTCTGCTGGGCGGCTGAACAGTTTTAACGGAGTCACTGATGGCGAATTTGCCTGAAAAAGAGAAACTGGTTCGCAACTTCAACCGTTGCGCTAACTGGGAAGAGAAGTACCTCTACATTATTGAGCTGGGTTCAAAGCTTCCGGAATCTTCTGAAACCTTACACCAGCCGGAGAACGTGATTTCGGGTTGTCAGAGTCAGGTGTGGATCAGAATGATCCCGCAGGCGGATGGTTCCATTGCGTTTGAAGGCGACAGCGATGCCGCTATCGTTAAGGGTTTGATTGCTATCGTATTTAGCCTCTATCAGAACCTGCCGCCCGCCGATATCCTGGCGCTGGATGTGCGCCACTGGTTTGGCGAACTGGCACTGATGCAGCACCTGACGCCCACCCGGTCGCAGGGGCTGGAGGCGATGATTCGGTCTATTCGCCATACCGCTCAGAACCTCAGCTAAGTTACACTCCACAGACGCCATCCGGCGTCTGTTTTTTTATCTGACGAGAAAATTGCATGAAACCTGCTTTACGTTTAGCCGGTGCATTGCTGCTGACCTGCTTTGGGCTCTCTGCACCCGCGTTCGCCACCGAATATCCGCTGCCACCACCTGACAGTCGCCTGATTGGCGAAAACGTCCTGACTCAGGTTCCTGACAATAAACAACCTCTGGAAGCGATTGCGGCGCGCTATCAGGTCGGCCTGCTGAGCATGCTGGAGGCAAATCCCGGTACCGATCCCTGGCTGCCCAAAGCGGGCACCCAGCTGACGGTGCCGCTACAGATGATCCTGCCTGATACGCCGCGCGAAGGGATTGTGGTGAATCTGGCCGAGCTGCGTCTCTACTACTATCCCAAAGGGGAGGATAAGGTCATTGTCTATCCCATCGGCATTGGCCAGCTGGGTGCGGCCACGCCAGTGATGGTGACGCAGATCAGCCAGAAGATCCCTAATCCCACCTGGACGCCCACGGCGAACATCCGCAAACGCTACGCCAAAGAGGGCATTACGCTGCCTGGCGTAGTCCCCGCCGGACCGGATAACCCGATGGGGCAGTTTGCCATGCGTCTGGCGCGCGGCACCGGCCAGTATCTTATCCATGGCACTAATGCGAAATTCGGCATCGGCATGCGCGTCAGTTCAGGCTGCATCCGTCTGCGTTCAGAAGATATCGAAGCGCTGTTTAACTCAGCCCCGAAAGGGACGCGGGTACAGATCATCAATCAGCCGGTGAAGTACGCTGTAGAACCGGATGGGAAACGCTACGTGGAAGTGCATCAGCCGCTGTCACGCAACGACAAGGACGATCCACAGACCATGCCGATTGCACTCACTGCCGGAGTGAAGCAGTTTATGAAAAGTGAGAAGAGTGATAGTGCGCTGATTAAAGCCAGCTTAGCGCGACGCTCAGGCATGCCTGTGCTGGTCAGCAGTGGGGAGCCGGTGCAGAGTGATACCGTGCCGCCTGCGGGGCTGGAGAGCGCATCTGTGGGGGCTGATAGCCCGGTGACACAGGCTGAGGGCAACGCGGTTCAGCCCTGAACGGATAAGTGCCTGTGAAGGGCACTGAATTCGGAGCAAAAAAAATGGCGCCATAAAGGCGCCATTTTTAAACCAGAACTCTTACTTACGGTAAGAGTGAGCCTGGTTGTCCAGACGCTGGTTAGCGCGTGCTGCGTCATCTTTAGCAGCCTGAACGTCTGAACGCACTGCGTTCACGTCGTTGCTCAGCTGGTCAACTTTAGCGTTCAGAGTCTGAACGTCTGAAGACAGCTGGTCGATTTTAGCGTTGCTTGAGCAACCAGCCAGCATAGTTGAAGCCAGAACTACCGCGCCCAGTACCAGTTTAGTACGATTCATTATTTATACCCTCTAGATTGAGTTAATCTCCATGTAGCGTTACAAGTATTACACAAAGCTTTTTAAGTTGAGAATAAATTTTTGATGAGAAGATGCTTAAATTTGATCGTTCGCTCAAAGAAGCAGCGAATCACAGAATATGATAAAAAAATTTAGCGAAAACAGAGAGATTTAATCGGATTAACCTTAATATTAAGAGTATTTGAATAGTTATTTTCGATTGGAATTTTCTGACATTTGGTTTAAGTAGAAATAAAAAAAAGCGCCCGATAAAGGCGCTTCAAAATAATGGTCAGAGAGCGTTTTACAGAACGTGTACAGAAGCAGTGTTGGTAGTTCCGCTTGGTACTAATGCACCTGACACCAGCACCACGACATCGCCTTTCTGGCCGTAGCCACTTTCCAGCGCCGCTTCTTTACCCAGACGATAGAAATCGTCGGTTGAAGCGATCTCAGTCACCAGACGTGTCTCAATCCCTTTGCTCAGGATCAGCTGACGGGCAGTCATCGGATTGGTGGTCAGCGCCAGGATGGTCGCGTTCGGGAAGTATTTACGCACGGCTTTAGCAGACTTACCCCCTTCGGTAGCAACCACAATCAGTGGCGCTTCCAGCTTCTCAGCGGTCTCTACCGCACCACGGCAGACGGCTTCTGTGATACGCATTTTGCGGTTATCACTCTGGCTGTCGATGCGGGACTTCATCACGCGATCGGTACGCTCACAGATGGTCGCCATGATGGTGACTGACTCCAGCGGATAACGGCCTTTGGCACTCTCACCTGACAGCATGACAGCATCGGTACCGTCAAGAATGGCGTTTGCCACGTCACCGGCTTCTGCGCGGGTAGGGCGCGGGTTCTTGATCATGGAATCGAGCATCTGGGTAGCCGTGATGACCACTTTGCGTGCTTTATTACATTTTTTGATCATCATCTTCTGTGCGAAGATCACTTCTTCAACCGGGATCTCAACGCCCAGGTCGCCACGCGCAACCATGATGCCGTCTGAGGCTTCGAGGATTTCGTCGAAGTTGTTCAGGCCTTCCTGGTTTTCGATTTTGGAGATGATCTGGATATGCTCGCCGCCGTTCTGTTTCAGGTGCTCGCGAATTTCCAGCACGTCTGAACGTTTACGGATGAAAGAGGCGGCGACGAAGTCTACGCCCTGCTCACAACCAAAAATCAGGTCGCGTTTATCTTTTTCGGCCAGTGCTGGCAGCTGGATAGAGACGCCTGGCAGGTTAACGCCTTTGTTTTCGCCCAGATCGCCATTGTTCAGGACTTTACACACCACGGTATTTTCAGTGACTTCGGTCACTTCCATACCAATCAGGCCATCATCGACCAGCACCGTGTTGCCGATTTTCAGGTCAGCAGTGAAACCCGGGTAGGTCACCGCAACGCGCTCGCTGTTGCCAATCACGCTCTGGTCTGTAGTAAAGGTAAAGGTCTGACCCGCTTTCAGAGCCGCATCGTTGCCGCCTTCCAGTTTCATGGTGCGGATTTCAGGGCCTTTGGTATCCAGCAGGATAGCGGCCTGACGGCCGGTTTTTTGCATAACGGCACGCATGTTGGTGATGCGTTGGCCATGCTCAGCGTAGTCGCCGTGAGAGAAGTTAAGACGCATAACATTCATGCCAGCTTCAAGCAGCTGAGTCAGCATCTCTTCGGATTCGGTTTTCGGGCCGATTGTACAAACGATTTTAGTCTTTTTCATGACGGATTTTCTGTAAGTTGTGATGGATGAATAAGGGCGGAATCCGATGGCAGCGCATCGAAGTGAAATTTCTGATTGAGACTGAAATGGGCAGTACTGAGTAAGAATAGGTGACGAAGGCCAGGCGTGCAGGGAAGTTGTGCGGTTACGGTTGGTAACCACCACGCTGTTGTTGCGCAAATCATTTGAGTTATCGCAGTAAGCACGTGATCGCTGAAACCTTTCAAGTAAGCAACGCGGGACAGTATAGACGCTAAGTATGCGAAAACCAATCAAAAAGCAGAAGGGGGAAGCGATGCAGATCAATAAAAGTGGAGTTGCGCAAGCTGAAGGAATTCTGAAAGTGGTGCGCTCTAATGGACTCGAACCATCGACCCCCACCATGTCAAGGTGGTGCTCTAACCAACTGAGCTAAGAGCGCATACTGAATATTGGTGCGTCCGAGTGGACTCGAACCACCGACCCCCACCATGTCAAGGTGGTGCTCTAACCAACTGAGCTACGGACGCACTTGGTGCGCTCTAATGGACTCGAACCATCGACCCCCACCATGTCAAGGTGGTGCTCTAACCAACTGAGCTAAGAGCGCAACATGCTGTCAGGGCGACAGCGGGGACGAATATTAACGGCAGCGTGTGAGGCTGGCAAGGGGAAAATAGTTTTTTCGCCATGACTGCACAGCAACTGTGCTAACCGTCGTTTTTTTCGTCATTGCGAGCCATGAATGACCCGCCTCGAACGTTATCGCGCTGCACGCGTCAGGATAATCTCCGCCGGTGATTGCTGTAACCGTCTGATGCGCCAGATCATCATCACCGCAGCCGAGGTCAGGCCGATAATAAAGCCGCACCAGAAGCCCGCAGGTCCCATGCGCGGCACCACCCAGTCGGTCAGCGCCAGCAGATAACCGGCGGGCAGCCCCAGCAGCCAGTAAGCGATAAAGGTAATAAAGAAAATCGACCGCGTATCTTTATAGCCGCGCAGGATCCCGCTGCCAATCACCTGTATCGAGTCTGAGAACTGATAAATTGCCGCCAGCAGCATCAGCTGTGCCGCCAGCGTCACCACTTCAGGGTTGTCGTTATAGAGCAGGGCAATCTGATGACGGAACGTCACGGTAAAAATGGCGGTTAGCGCCGCCATGCTGATGCCTACACCCTGTGCGGTCCAGGCCGCGACCCGTGCCTGCTCGATGGAGCCCTGGCCCAGACGATAACCGACGCGGATGGTGGTCGCGACACCCAGCGACAGCGGCAATACAAACATCAGTGAACTGAAATTCAGCGCAATCTGGTGGCCGGCCACGTTAACGATGCCCAGTGGCGAAACCAGCAGGGCGACCACGGCGAACAGCGTGACCTCAAAGAAGAGTGCCAGCGCCACCGGCAATCCCAGCGTCATCAGGCGGCTCAGAATCGGACGGGAAGGGGGTGACCAGCGGCTCTCCATACGGATATCGCGCATGCTACCCATCCGGCGCACCCAGAAGCGCATGCAGATAAACATCACCCAGTAGACCGAGGCGGTCGCCACGCCGCAGCCGACACCGCCCAGAGCAGGCATGCCGAAGTGGCCATAGATAAAGACATAGTTGAGCGGGATGTTGAACATCAGGCCTAAAAAGCCCAGCACCATGCCGGGTTTGGTTTTCGACAGCCCCTCGCACTGATTGCGCAGCACCTGGAAGAAGAGGTAGCCTGGCGCGCCGAACAGCAGGGCATGCAGATAGCCTTCTGCCTTCAGCGCCAGCACTGGATCAATGTCATGCATCGCCCGGATAAGATAACCGGCATGCCACAACAGCACCATAATCAGCAGGGAGACGAAAAAGGCGAGCCAGTATCCCTGGCGGATCTGTTCACCGATGCGTTCGCGGCGGCCAGAACCATTGAGTTGCGCAACGGTGGGCGTCAATGCAAGCAGAAGACCATGACCAAACAGGATGGCCGGTAGCCAGACAGAGGTGCCGACAGCAACGGCGGCCATATCCGTGGCGCTGACTGCGCCGGCCATAATGGTATCCACAAATCCCATTGCGGTTTGAGCCACCTGAGCAAGGATGACCGGAATCGCAAGGGCCAGCAATTGACGCGCTTCTGTTAAATACTTCTGCACGTTAACACCTGACTTATTGAATGAATTAAAAGGGGCAGGAAGCCCGGGGAATTTCGCGAGCTAGTGTAACTGGCGTAACAGAATTCGCCAATCTTTGTCACACAATGCGGTTTGCTCCGCTATAAAGCGGCGGTGCGGGCTGAAATCTAACAGCCGACCTGAGCTGTGATAAACTAGCGTAAACTTCGCAGAGGCAAAGACTATGTTTACCGGTATTGTGCAGGGCACCGCAGAAATCGTGTCCATTGAAGAGAAAGAACTGTTTCGTACCCATACTGTCCGCCTGCCGGAAGAGCTCTTACCGGGTCTGGCGCTGGGCGCATCCGTAGCCCATAACGGTTGCTGTTTAACCGTAACGGCAATTGAAGGCAACCGCGTCAGTTTTGATTTAATTAAAGAGACATTGCGGGTGACTAACCTTGGCGATTTACGTCAGGGCGATGTGGTCAATATTGAGCGTGCAGCGAAATTCAGCGATGAAATAGGCGGACACCTGATGTCTGGTCATATTATGACCACCGCTGAAATCTGCAAGATTATCCAGTCAGAACATAACCGCGAAGTCTGGTTTAAAATCCAGGATGCGGCGCAGATGAAATATATTCTGCATAAAGGGTTTGTCGGCATCGACGGTATCAGCCTGACGGTAGGCGATGTGACTAAGACTAAGTTCTGCGTCTATCTGATCCCGGAAACGCTGGAGCGTACCACGCTGGGGGCGAAGACCTTTGGCGACCGGGTGAATATTGAAATCGATCCGCACACGCAGGCAATCGTGGAGACCGTTGAGCGGGTGTTAGCACAGCGCGATGCCGCGGCGGCGATGAGCATGCTGACCGGCCAGTCAACGACAGAGAGTTGATAAAAGGCGCGTAAGCACCGCAGACAGCCCAATCGGTTTTACTCTGTCAGCATTATAAAAGCGCAGGGCGCCGGGTCAGAAGAGGAAAGCGTCACACGCCATGGACAAAAACGCCGGGAGCTTTTTTGAACAACGCAAAGCGTTGACCCGGCAACGGGCGCACCTCAGGATGAGGTGCGTAATCGCGTGGGCCGGGCGTGTCAGGGATGACGGGTTTGCGACTTTCCGATCTGACCCTGTTCCTGGCGCAACGCTCCCTGTTAAAGCAAAGGAGGCCCTTCTTTTCAAGTGTTCAGCCGGGGCAGCACCTTCTTAATTGCCCGCTTTTTAACCTCTACCGCGCCACCCGTAATCCCCCCTCAACGCCGCGACTGAACACGATCTGCCACAGCTGAATATCACGCGCCCGAAAGGCACCGGCACAGGCATTCAGATAATAGGAGAACATCCGTTTAAAGCGTTCGCCATATTTATCGGCCAGCTCTGGCCAGGCCTGCAAAAAGCGTTCATGCCAGGCCATCAGTGTTTTGTCGTAGTCTGCGCCGAAATTGTGCCAGTCTTCCAGAATAAAATGGGGCTCGCTGGCATCTGCCACATGGCGCACCGAAGGCAGGCAGCCGTTGGGGAATATATATTTATCGATCCAGGGATCGACACTCATATCAGTTTTGATTGCGCCGATGGTGTGAAGCAGGAAAATACCGTCAGGCTTTAAATTACGATCGACCACGTCAAAATAGGTCGCATAATTTTTCGGCCCGACATGTTCAAACATACCCACCGACACAATACGATCAAACTGTTCATTCAGGTCGCGATAATCCTGCAACAGAATCGTGACGTCTAATCCGCTGCAGCGCTGCTGCGCCAGTTTCTGTTGTTCGGCGGAAATCGTCACGCCATGCACTTTAACGCCATAATGACGTGCGGCAAATTCCGCGAGTCCGCCCCAGCCACAGCCGATATCCAGCAGTGACATTCCCGGTTCCAGCGCTAATTTACGGCAGATCATATCCAGCTTGGCTTCCTGCGCCGTCGCCAGTGTCGTCGCCTCTTTCCAGTAGCCACAGGAGTATTGCATATAGGGATCGAGCATCAGTGAAAAGAGGTCGTTGCCCAGGTCGTAATGCTCTTTACCGACAATCCACGCCCGTTTTTTTGACTGCAGATTGGTTAAGCGTGCGGCGGCAATGCGCAGCGTATCTTTGAAGTGATGAGGCAGCTGCTGATCGAGTTTATGTTTAAGTACCTGATGGAAGAAAATATCCAGCCGGTCACACTCCCACCATCCATCCATAAAGCTCTCACCGAGCCCAAGAGAGCCCTCCTGCAGAACACGTTTAAAAAAACCAGGATGATTAATATGAATATCCCAGGGACGTGAACCATTAATTTCGATATCCGCTTTTTCCAGCAGTTCATGAACGATGCGATACCAATGGTTTTCTTCGAGGCTCACTTCTTCTGCATAAGATGAACTCATAGATTTTCCACCACCTGTCCAATCTGAACCTGAACAAAGAGTAGCCAATTTATTCAGGCAATGAGAAACGATGCGGATGGCTCCGCAAACCGGTTATCTGTGTGATACAGAGGACTGGAACAGCCTGCAGCAGGTCGGGTAAGGTGAGAATAACGCGCGCGAATACCGTCCCGGCAGCAGGGTGCCAATCAGATTATTACGTTATTATATTGTTGATTTATTACAGATTTGTTGACCCGGATGAGTATATGCTCACGCGGGTCAATATTCAATAACTTATTGTTAGGGCGCTAACTAAAAAGTCAGTGTGTCACTGATTATCCTGGCAGGCAGTTTGCGCAGAGGCAACAACAGTTTGTGCGCTTGCGGCTCGCTGCATGGCGTAACCCATCAGCGCCAGCACAATTGTCACCGTCATCATCAGTGTGGTGGTAAATAGCGGCTGAGTTAAGCCGGCGGACACCGCCAGGCTGGCAGCGAAACAGAGTCCTAACTGCAGTGTATTCTGCAACGCGGCGGCTTTACCGGTAGCGGTCGGGAAGGGCATCAGCGCACTGGACACCACAATCGGATAGATCGCGCCGTTAGCCAGCGCCATACCGCAGAACGGTACCATCAGACTCACCAGCGTGCTGCTGCCAGCAAGCGCAACAGCAAACAGCGCCAGAATGCTCAGGCTGTAGACGGCCAGCAGCCAGGGCAGCAACTGTGCGCCGTTAAAGCGGTTGAGCAGGGTGCGACAGCCGAAGCCACCAATTAAAAAGGCGAGCGTCTGGGGCACATAACTCAGACCGATATCGGCGGGCGACAGACCCAGATCCGCCAGAATAAAGGGCGATCCGGTCAGCCAGGCAAAGAAGCTGGCTGAGCAGGCGGAGTAGATCAGCACGTTGCCGCTGTAGACCCGTGATTTAAGCAGCGTGAAAAAGCCGGGCTGCGCACCTTTTTCTCCTGCGGCCTTGCGCACGGTGGGCAGACGCAGCGTGGTCAGAATCAACGCCACCGCAATCAGGGTCAGCACCAGGAAAATCGAACGCCAGTGGAAGTGGCCGATCAGCCAGGCACCCAGTAGCGGAGCCAGCGCCGGAGAGAGCGCAACCAGCGGCATAATGGTGGCAAAGACTTTGTTAGCGCGCGCTGCAGGGTAGCGATCCACCACCAGCGCCTGCCAGCTTACGGCAGCGGCACAGACGCCAATCGCCTGGACAAAACGCAGCGCCAGCATCAGATAGATATCATTCACCCACAGCATGCCTGCGCAGCCAGCGCCAAACATGGCCAGTCCGGACAGCAGCACCGGTTTACGACCGATGCGATCGGAAAGCGGTCCCCAGAAGAGCTGACCCACGGCGAAGCCGCCCAGGAAGAGACTCATACTGGCGCTGATCAGACCGGGTGAAGTGTTAAAGGTTTGCTGCATCGCACCAAAGGCGGGCAGGTACATATCAGTGGCTAAAAAGCCCAGCATGCTCAGCAGGGCAAGGTAGGGCATAAACCCTTTATTCGACAGCATCTGATTCTCATTTTTGCAGGATAAACGCGGCAGAGTGTAAAAGGTGCGTTTGCTGCTGTGAAACGGTAATATTTGCCGATTGCTGTTAAAATTTTTGAAGGCAGATTATGTGGTCAGAATATGCATTAGAAGTGGTTGACGCTGTCGCCCGTGGGGGGAGTTTCAGCGCCGCCGCGCAGGAGTTACATCGGGTGCCCTCTGCCATTAGCTATACGGTGCGTCAGCTGGAAAACTGGCTGGCGGTACCGCTATTTGAACGGCAGCATCGCGAAGTGGTTCTGACCCCGGCGGGTGAGCATTTTGTCCGGGAAGGGCGCAGCGTCATCAAAAAAATGCTTGCCACCCGGCGACAGTGTCAGCAGCTGGCTAACGGCTGGCGCGGCCAGCTAAGCATTGCCGTTGACCGTATCGCAAAACCTCAGCGCACCCGACAACTGGTCAAAGATTTCTATCGCCACTTTCCCGATATGGAGCTGATCATCAGCTATGAAGTCTTTAACGGCGTCTGGGATGCGCTGGCCGATGGCCGGGTGGAAGTGGCGATTGGTGCCACTCAGGCGATACCGGTGGGCGGACGTTTTGCTTTTCGGGATATGGGCACGCTTAACTGGCGCTGCGTGGTTGCGCCCGACCATCCTCTGACACAGGCGAGCCAGATAGATGATGACACGCTGCGGAGCTGGCCCTCCCTGGTGCTGGAAGATACTTCACGGGCACTGCCGCGTCGTATGACATGGACGCTGGATAACCAGCGCCGGCTGGTGGTGCCGGAGTGGCAAACCGGGCTGGATTGCGTGCAGGCGGGATTGTGTGTGGCGATGGTGCCGGGTCATCTGGCCAGGCCACTGCTCGACAGCGGCGAGCTGGTTGAACTGACGCTGCCGGTGGCGTTTCCGGACAGCCCATGCTGCGTCAGCTGGGCAGAGGATCGCGCATCACCGGCGACAGGCTGGTTGCTCAGCTATCTGGGTGATGCGCAAACGCTTAATCAGGAGTGGTTAAGCGAGCATTAACGGCGATAGTCGCGGAACGGGCCATCGGCCACGGAACGGCGCTCAATCAGCGTGGGATGGACCTCAATCGTTTGTGACACTTCGCGTTTACTGGTAATGCGGTCCAGCAGCATTTCCAGCGCTTTCTCACCCAGCTGGGCTTTAGGCTGATGCACTGTGGTCAGGGCCGGTGCAAAATAACGGGCGTTGCGCACATTGTCATAGCCGATCACCGAAATATCCTGGGGGACGCGTAAACCCATCTCGTCGGCGGCGCAAATCGCGCCCATCGCCATGATGTCACCGCCACAGAACACCGCCGTGGGACGCTGCTTCTGCGACAGGATCTGCTGCATCGCCTGATAGCCCGACTCCGGCTCAAAGTCACCCTGCACAATCCACTCGGCGCGTGGCTGAATACCCGCTTCTTCCATCGCCTTCAGGAAACCGGCATGACGTCCGCCACCGGTGTTACGCTCCATCTGGCCGGGGATTGCACCAATATCCCGGTGTCCGCGTTCAATCAGATAGCGTCCCGCCAGATAGCCGCCCTGAAAAGCATTATCCAGTACCGTGTCGGTGAAGTCGGCGCGCGATTCACCCCAGTCCATCACCACCATCGGGATATTGCGGTTCTCTTCCAGCATCTGCAGCAGATCGTCCGGATATTCAGAGCACATCACCAGCAGCCCATCGACGCGTTTCTGCGCCATCATGCTGAGATAGGCGCGCTGTTTTTGCAGATCGTTATGCGCATTACCCAGAATCAGCGTATAGCCTTTGTCAAAGCAGTGATTTTCAACCGCTTCGATAATTTCAGCGAAATAGGGCGCTTCGCTGGAGGTGGCAAGCAGGCCCAGCGTTTTGGTGTGGTTCACTTTCAGGCTGCGCGCCACGGCGCTCGGCGAGTAGTGCAGTTCTTTAATCGCCTGCCAGACCGCGTTGCGCGTCTCTTCAGCCACAAAGCGGGTTTTATTGATGACGTGCGAAACGGTGGTCGTTGAGACGCCAGCGCGTTTCGCCACATCTTTAATTGTTGCCATGGAAATCGGACTCCGGTGCTTATCTAACTCTATGATAAGCGTAGTGTTAAACGTTTGCGTCTGCTCAGGGTTTTTTCCGCAAAGATGCAGCTTTCATGGCCAGGAAACAGGCCGCTGGCGGCGTAAAAGCGCCTGAAAACGTGCGCAAACGGAATCAGGGTTGCGCGCGTTGCGCAACAAAGGCGGGATTCTAACAAGGCTGAACGGATAAAACGAGATTTTTACCGGGCCCTGTGGGAAAATGCGATACCCCTACTAATTGTGTGACTAAGGAGCAAGCAATGAGTACCGATCTTAAACTGGCTTTAATGACCACCGCGGGCTGTCTGCTGATGATTGTGGCCTTTAGTTTTACCGCTATTCTGCACTAAAAAAAAGCCGGGATTATCCCGGCTCTCTTCTGGTTGTTCTGCTGCTCAGCGTATGGTTTTTGGCGTCATCACCCGACGTGCACCAATATAGTGGCGCTGCCAGTAATCTTCTCCTAACGCGCTGATCTGAATATCTTTGCCGGTGCGTGGCGACTGGATAAACTTGCCATCACCCAGGTAAACGCCGACATGGTCCGCAGTACCGCGTCCATTGATACGGAAGAAGACCAGATCGCCTTTCTCCAGCGACTCACGCTTGATCGGTGCGGCATCACGCAGGTGGTACATCTCGTTAGCGGTACGTGGGATCTTAAACTTCACCAGATCTTTATAGGCGTACCAGACCAGGCCGCTGCAATCGAAACCGGTATGGGGAGAGGTGCCGCCCCACTGATAGGGTTTACCCAACTGACCCATCAGCTTGGTCATCGCGGTTTCGCGGGCCTTCTGGTAGCGCTGACGGTGAGATTTGCTCATCTTAATCGTGCCGGTCTCGCTGGTTGTGACCTCAGCGGTTTTCAGCAGGCGCTGATGACCATAGCGTTTCTTCTCTTTGTTCTTACTGAGACGGGCGGTTTTTAGCGAGGTCTTTTTAGCAGGCGTCTGTTTTGCGGTGAGTTCGACTTTTTTCAGTTTTTTTGTTTTTAGTTTTTGAACCGGGCTGAGGCGAGTCTTTTTCGTCACCGTTTTGACCGGGCGACGCTTGCGACGCTCATCGTCGCGCGCACTCTTTTTCTCTGCTTTATGCGTACTGACGTTCACCGGCGCGTGAGGCGACGCAGCGGCGATGTTGAAAAACAGTTGCGCAAAGGCCAGCATGAAAAACGTAATGATTAAACGCATAGTCCGTTGATTAGTTAAGTTGTCAGGGCCACTACGCACCGCGACAAAGTTGAGATTAATCTGATCCAGGATCAGCGCCCAGGCCATTCTAGTCCAGTTCTTTTAAAAACTGTAATGCCTTTTAATATTAATCTTTGCAACCCACGCAATTGTGCTGAAAATGAACATTTTCAGCGTCTTATATCAACGAAATTATTACGAATTATTAATCTGTTACCTGCTGTTAATAATCAGGAATTCAGGTGTCCCGGAGCAGGACTTAACAATGATGGCGATTTAATCGGGCAGCGATCAAAATCTCGTTTTCAGTCACGCTGCGAAGTCGCTACAATAAACAAACACGATGTGACGAATTAAGGAAGGCAATTATGAGTACTGTAGAAAAAATTCAGCGCCAGATCGCAGAAAACCCGATCCTGCTGTACATGAAAGGTTCCCCGAAACTGCCAAGCTGCGGTTTCTCTGCACAGGCGGTGCAGGCGCTGTCAGCCTGCGGTGAGCGTTTTGCTTACGTGGATATTCTGCAGAACCCGGACATTCGTGCCGAGATGCCGAAATTCGCTAACTGGCCAACTTTCCCGCAGCTGTGGGTCGATGGCGAGCTGGTCGGTGGATGCGACATCATCGTTGAGATGTTACAGCGTGGTGAACTGCAGACGCTGATCAAAGAGACCGCAGAAAAATTTAAAGAAGCAGAATAAAAAAAGGCCGACATCACGTCGGCCTTTTTCATTGCGGCATCCCTTATGCGGATGTCGTGGCTTCTGCATCGCCTTCCGCGAAGGGCAGTGGCCAGCCGCCTAACCGTTTCCAGCGGTTCACCAGCTCGCAGAACAGCGTTGCCGTCTGCTGAGTATCATAAAGCGCCGAATGCGCCTGCGTGCTGTCAAACTCCATGCCCGCCGCAATACAGGCCTTCGCCAGCACCGTCTGACCCAAAACCAGCCCGCTCAGGGCCGCGGTGTCAAAGGTGGCAAACGGGTGAAACGGG
The DNA here is from genome assembly GCF_011800685.1 of Pantoea sp. EKM10T. Lineage (NCBI taxonomy): Bacteria > Pseudomonadati > Pseudomonadota > Gammaproteobacteria > Enterobacterales > Erwiniaceae > Pantoea > Pantoea sp. EKM10T. Next base: position 439,920 of record NZ_JAALEU010000001.1, on the reverse strand, counting down.
TTGCGCTTCAGGCTGGCTCGTTCCGCCGCCGCTGACATAAAGTTCAGGTCGAAAGTGGCATTGTGCGCCACCATAATGGCGCGATTGCAGCCGCTGTCTTTAATGCCCTTGCGCACCATTTTGAAAATGGCGTGCAGCGCCTCATATTCACTGACCGCGCCGCGCAGCGGATTGCTGGGATCGATGCCGGTAAAGGCCAGGGCTTCGGGATGCAGCAGCGATCCCACAAAAGGTTCGACGTTGAAATGCAGCGTCTGGTCAATCTGAATCCATCCCTCTTCATCCATCTTCAGCGTGATAGCGGCAATCTCCAGTAACGCATCGGTTTGCGCATTGAAACCCGCGGTTTCAACGTCGATCACCACCGGATAGAAGCCACGGAAACGTTGATTGAGTGCATTAGGGGAATTCGATTCAGACATCAGGATCTCGTTGCAGAAAAAGGGCAGCGCGTATTATGGCAAAAAACGGGGCCGGGTGCAGCAGATGAAGCGCAGAGAAGGGGATTCAGCCCACCCGACCGGGCAGGCTGACAGGCAGGTTTAGTTGCCGAGGCCGTTACCGGCATCTTTGTTTTCGATCAGCTCGATTTTGTAACCATCGGGATCTTCAACAAAGGCAATAATGGTGGAGCCGCCTTTAACCGGGCCAGCTTCACGCGTCACATTGCCGCCATCTTTGCGGATACGTTCGCAGGCCGCTGCTGCGTCATCAACGCCCAGCGCAATATGACCATAGGCATCACCGAGGTCATACTTATCGACGCCCCAGTTGTAGGTCAGTTCGATCACCGCACCTTCGCTCTCGTCGGTGTAGCCCACAAATGCCAGGGTATATTTGTATTCGGTGTTTTCGCTCTGACGCAACACGCGCATGCCCAGCACACGGGTGTAGAAATCGATTGAACGTTGCAGATCGCCAACGCGCAGCATGGTATGAAGTAAACGCATAACATCCTCTTTTAAATAAAACGCCATCGCCCGATGACTCAGGCGCTAAGTATAGCGATGAAAATTGCTATTGAATAATGGCTGCCGTCATCATCCCGGACGGCAGCCCGAACCGGTTACAGCGTCGGGTAGTCGATATAACCTTCCGCGCCGCCGCCGTAGAAGCTTTCCGGACGCTGTGGATTGAGTGGGGCATCCTGCTGCAGACGCTCAACCAGATCCGGGTTAGCAATGTAATCGCGACCAAACGCAACCGCATCGATCAGACCGCGACCAATCAGGTCATCCGCTTTCTCAACGGTATAGGCACCGGCACCAATGATGGCACCCGGGAAGAGATCACGCACTTTCTGACGGAAAGCGTCGGTATAAGGCTGACCGCCGGCCCAGTCTGGCTCAGAGAGGTGCAGATAGGCGATGTTGCGTTTTGCCAGCTCGCCGATATACCACAGCGCCGCTTCCTCTTCATCCGGGCCGTTGTCCAGATTCTGGAAGCTGCCGATAGGTGAGACGCGAATACCAATGCGATCGGCTGACCAGTTAGTGATCACCGCATCAACCACTTCCAGCGCAAAGCGACCGCGTTTTTCGATGCTGCCGCCATATTCATCAGTACGCTGGTTTGAGCCAGGAGCCAGGAACTGGTGCATCAGGTAACCGTGCGCCGAGTGCAGCTCAAGCAGGTCAAAGTCCGCTTCACGCGCGTTGGCCGCAGCCTGGCCAAAATCTGCCACAATCTGCTTAATCTCTGGCACTGTCAGCTCACGCGGCGTTGAGGTATCTTCGCGATAGACGCTGCCATCTTCAGCACGCAGTGAGGTACGGGTGCCAGCGGCAATCGCCGATGGCGCAACCGGTGCTTTGCCTTCCGGCTGCACGCTGTTATGTGAGATACGACCGGTGTGCCATAACTGTACTGCGGTGTGACCGCCAGCCTGATGCACGCCTTCGTTAATCGCTTTCCACGCTGCAATCTGTGGCTGAGTATGTAAGCCTGGCGCACCGGCATAGCCTTTCGCCTGGAAAGAGATCTGGGTCGCTTCGGTGATGATCAAACCGGCGCTGGCGCGCTGGCGATAATATTCAGCCATCATCGGGGTAGGAATGTCGCCTGGCTCAATGCTGCGCAGACGGGTCAGCGGTGCCATAAATACGCGGTTTGGGACGGTAATTGCACCGACTTTTAGCGGACGAAACAGCTGGGTACTCGCCATAATAGCTCCTGATTAGTAGACCAGTCGTCTACAAACATGTTTTTTAAAAATCAGCGGCGTTCAAGCCACTGTTCGATGGTACTCAATGCCAGACGCAGTGGCTGCGCCTCGCGGGAAATTTTGCTCTGCAGACTGGCACCCAGCCACAGCAGCGACAGCAATTCCGCCATCTGCGCGGGGGGCTGCGGCAAACTCAGCGACTCCTGCTGCTCTGCGGCAATCAGGGTCCGGGCGTAGAGTGCCGTGATCTTTCCGGCACCCTGCTGCAGTGCATCACGCATCGGCTCTGAGAGATCGCACACCTCCGCGGAGACTTTGACGCCCAGACAGCCTACGATGTGGCCCTGCTGAACAAACAGATCAACGGCAGCACGAAAATGGTTAAGCAGACGCTCACGCGGCGTGCCTTCGGTCTGGTTAAGCTGCAACGCCACATCCTGCAGGAAACGCGCAAAATAGCGTTCCAGTAACGCCACGCCAAACGCCTCTTTAGAACGGAAGTAGTAGTAGAAGGAGCCTTTCGGCACCGCCGCCTGCGTCAGCAGTTCGCTGAGGCCCATTCCGGTAAAGCCGCGTTGCAGACAGAGTTGCTCACCTGTCTGGAGCAGGTGTTCGCGGGTTTCGTTGCGTTGTAGCGTCTTATTCATGGCAGTAAGATTAGTAGACCAGTCGGTCTAATGCAACGCAACCCTCTCTATTTGGCACAGAGTGTTCACTCCTGAGTCAAAGAACAGGATAATTCTGACCGGGTGTGGCTTACTTCCTGCGCAACCAGGCTACGCTTTTTACTGGACTGTTTATTCTGTGAATCCGGAGGCGTGGTGGCCGAGCAGCTTGAGTTTTTCCCGGTTCCCAGCCCCTGTCGCGGCATCTGCCAGACTGATGCGCGCGGCTACTGCCTGGGATGTTTACGCAGCCGCGATGAGCGGTTCAACTGGCTGCGCTTCAGCGATGCGCAAAAGCGTGAGGTCATTCGTCTTTGTCAGCAGCGGCGTCAGCGTCTGCAACGGCAACAGAAAGGTGAGGAGCCACACGCGCCACAACAGCCGGAGTTATTCTGACGACTTTGCGCTTTCCGTTATACTCTCTGACACGCTAATTTCAGCCAACGCGCAACAGGGAGAACGTCATGTTAGAACCGCAAGCCATCGCCTCACAGGGGCCCGATTTTTCACCGCTGGTCATGGGGTACTGGCGTCTGATGGAGTGGGGGATGTCGCCACAGGAGCGGGTCGCCTTTATTGAGCACCACGTGAGGCTCGGCATCACTACCGTTGACCATGCGGACATCTACGGTGACTACCAGTGTGAGGCGGCGTTTGGCGAGGCACTGAAACTGGCACCCGGTTTGCGCGACCAGCTACAGATTGTCACCAAGTGCGGCATCGCCACCCGCGCCCAGCCTGAGCATCAGATAGGCCACTACATTACCGACAAACGTCATATCCTGCAGAGTGCTGAAAACTCACTGCGCCATATCCACACCGATCGTCTCGACCTGCTGCTGATCCATCGTCCCGATCCACTGATGGAGGCTGACGAGGTGGCCGAAGCCTTTATGGCGCTGCATCACAGCGGCAAGGTTCTGCATTTTGGCGTCTCTAACTTCACACCATCACAGTTTTCCCTGCTGCAATCCCGTCTGCCGTTCTCGCTGGTGACAAATCAGCTGGAGATCTCACCCGTGCAGCAAAGTGTGCTGCTGGATGGCTCGCTGGATCAGTGTCAGCAGCTGCGTATTCGTCCGATGGCCTGGTCCTGTCTGGGTGGCGGTCGCCTGTTTAACGATCCCCATTTCCAGCCGCTGCGTGACGAACTGGAAGCCGTGCGGCAGGAAACCGGTGCCACCAGCCTGGATCAGGTGGTCTATGCATGGATACTGATGCTGCCATCGCGCCCGCTGCCAATCATCGGCTCAGGTAAAACGGCGCGGGTCAGCGAAGCCGCCGGAGCACTGAACTTATCCCTGTCGCGTCAGCAGTGGTTCCGTATTCGCAAGGCGGCGCTGGGATTTGATGTGCCCTGAAGCGTAAAACTGCGTCAATCTCCGGCAAAATAGTGCAATAGCGACCAGACTTATCTCAAACCCTGGTATGCAAATGGAGTCACCATGAAAATGAAAGCAGTTGCCTTATTCGCACTGATCGCCTGCGGTTCAGCACAGGCTGCCAGCGAGCAGGTTACGATCCATCAGGTTACCGCTGAAGGGATTGGGAAATCGCTGGGCACCGTTAAGATTGACGAGACACAGTATGGTCTGCAGTTCACGCCGGATCTGCAGGGCCTTCAGCCAGGCATTCATGGTTTCCATGTTCATGCTAAAGGCAGCTGTGAGCCGGGCGAGTCTGAAGGCAAAGTGGTCGCCGCCGGTGCGGCGGGTGGTCACCTTGATCCGGCCAACAGCGGCAAACATCTGGGGCCTTATGCAGAGGGGCACATGGGCGACCTGCCCGCGGTCTATGTCGATGACAAAGGCAGCGCCACTTATCCGGTGCTGGCGCCGCGTCTGAAATCGTTAAAAGAGATCAAAGGCAAAGCGCTGATGGTGCACGTCGGCGGTGACAATCATGCCGACCATCCTAAACCGCTGGGCGGTGGCGGTGCACGCTACGCCTGCGGTGTAATCTGAGTTTCCGGGCGGCAGGCGATGGCCGCCCGCTTTTCTCCTGCCTGTTTATGAATTGTTGTACCATCCCTGACATTTCCCCCCTATGATATTGATTCAGGTAAGAAAGCGTGATCGGGAAAGGAGCAGGAAAATGAAATTCAAGGGCGCATTACTGCTGTGTCTGCTGCTGGTGGGATGCGATAAACCCAATGATACGCAACTGGTCACCGAAACCGGACGCGAACTGCAGCGCACCATCGATACCAACCCAATGCGTATCACCTGTGAAAAGATCGCGAAGGGTCGTGAATGGCTGAGCCGCAACATGGTGCGTAAGCTGGAAGCGCAGGGTTGCGATCAGGTCTTTCGCAGCGCCACCGAAACCAATTTCACGGATAGCACTATTTATCGCCGCACCATGACTATGGTGTGCGGTGGCATTCATGGTCAGAGTTTTACCGGTACCGAACTGACACGCCGGTTTATCTTCTCACCCGATGAGAAAGTGCTGGTGATTGAACCGATGACCGAAATGGATAAAACCCGCTTCGAAGGCCATAAAACGCTGCAACAGCTGCAGGATGATTTTAACCGGCAACAGCAGCAATATTGCCAGTGATCACTCCGGCACCGCCTGCTTCAGCTGTGCCAGTGAACAGCGTAACCGCCAGATAATCCCCGCCAGCTCGCTGGCCTCATTGCTTTCCAGTGCCAGTAACGCGGTGATGGTCTCCTCCAGTTCCGTCAGCATCCGATCCAGCGAGCTGTGGCGCACGCCGCGGCTGCTGATAATCTGCTGTAAGTCTTGCAGGCAGTGATCGCGAAACCCCATCAGTGCGGCTGAACCGGCGCGCCATTCACGCAGCTGCCAGACGATATGCGAGCAGTTGAGCAGCACCACGCCCCAGCGCAGTAGCCAGACGCGAGCCTGCTCATCCCGGCTGTGACTGAGCTGGCTGATACGGTGGTAAATCTGCGATTCGAAGCGGCTCTCACTGAGCCGGGGCCGCTGCCGCAGCTGATCGAGAAACGCCAGCCGCAGCGCCCGGATATGCCGTCGGCTGCGCCGCGCATCGGAGCTGGGTCGCAGAATCTGGAACGCCAGCCAGGCGAGCAGCACCCCGCAGACTTTGGCGATGTTATCGTTAAAGAAGTCCTGATAATCAAATGTGGGCGGATTAGTCACCGCGATAAACGAACCCATAAAGACGATGAACTGTCCCCACATCCCGGCGCGCTGCTTCTGCTGCAGCTTAAAGAGTTGCAGCGTCACCAGCAGCGGGAACAGAAACAGCAAAAACTGCCACAGCTGACTGATCTGCACCATCAGCCCAAACTTCATCACAAAACTAAACGCAAACAGCCACAGCAGGGTCTTCAGCAGCAGCGTGACGCTGCCGCCAGGTGAGGGCGATGAAGCGTAGAGCACACAGGCTATGGCGGTTAAGGTGAGCGCGGCTGCACCGGAAGACCATTGCGTATTGATCCAGAAGGCGCAGCCCAGCACGATAACGCTGAAGGTACGCAGGGCGCTCCAGCCCGCCTCGGCGCTGTCACTGTCGCGCGCCAGCGCCGGAACCGGCGGTGGCTGAAAACGGGTGTCGGCATCGGCGCGATCCAGCAGGCGGATCCAGCGCAGCACGTTGAGGTACATCCAGCAGAAGTAGCGCAGCCGCTGACAAAAAGCGCGCTGCCGGTAGTCGCCATCCGCTGCCGGGGTCACGCTGCGCAGGATTTGTGCCAGACGATATTTATCACACGCCGGTTTCGCCAGCTCCGCCATCAGTTGTTGCAGCGCCTCAAACAGCGCCTCAGGCGCGTCGGGCCAGTTTAGCAGCATGCGTCGCAGGCTGGAGAGCACGCTGGTGAGTCGCAGCTGCTGGTGCAGCACATAGTTCAGCACGTTGTTCTGTCGGCGAAAGCGGTAGTGGCTCCAGAACGCCTGAATCCGCAGCAGATTCATGGTCAGAATCTGGCTGATGACATTTTCATGCGCGGTCCGGATGGTCTCGCTGGCTGAGGGCTGCAGCAGTAACACCGCATGTTCCAGCAACCGGGCATGCATCTGTTTCAGTGAGGTAATCAGCGTCTCACCATCGGAGGTACTCGGCAGTACCATCATCATCAATCCGGCGCAGAGAATGCCGGAGATCACCTCGCAGACCCGTGCCTGAGCGATGGTCCATAGCGAGGTGATATCGGTGATGTTAACGCTGCTAAAGGCGATGATGGCGGCGGTGTAGCCCGCCAGCGAAAAGGCGTAGGCAACGTTATTCTGGTAGTGATTCGCTATGCCGGTACAGAGCGCCAGCCAGCCGGCAATGGCAAAGGTAAACAGCCACGGCTCATTAAGCGTATGTCCGGCGATCAGCAGCGCGGCGCTGGCCCCCATCAGACTGCCAACAATTCGCCCCAGACTTTTACTGATCGCGCCGCCGACGGTGGGAAAGCTAATCACGGCGGCAGAGGTCATTGCCCAGTAGGGCTCATCCAGATCCAGTCCGTAGGCGATGCTCAGCGCCAGGCACATCGCAATAGCGTTACGCAACGCATAACGCCACTGGCCGGCGTTCGCCTTAATCCAGGGAAGTTGATCCCAGGCCAGCCACTGAAAATTCATGGCTGGATGGTGATGGTGCAGCTGGTTCCCGCCACCAGGTCTGCATCGGCAGGGAGCGGGTCGAGACGAATACGCACCGGCACTCGCTGCGCCAGCCGCACCCAGGGCACGTTGGGTTTGATATCGGGCACCAGGCCGCTGTCGGTCTCAATGCTCTGGTCATAGATGGCGCGGCCAATGCTATCCACCTGACCCTGCAGCCGCATGCCATTGCTGTAGAGCACCACCTGGGCCGCTGCGCCTGGGTGAATATGGCGCAGTTTGGTCTCTTCGAAGTAGCCCATTACGTAGTAAGAGTGACTGTCGACCAGGGCAAACAGAGGCGAACCCGCGGTGGCATAGTTGCCGGGACGCAGCGTCAGATTGGTGATCCAGCCATCCGCCGGTGCGGTCAGCGTCGTCTGCTGCAGATTCCAGCGCGCCCGTTCCCACTCCGCCTGTGCCGCTTTGGTGCTGGCGGCCGCCGCGCCGGCGCTTAATCGCGCGGCATCAAGGTCCTCTGCGGAGATGATGTTGCGCGGCAGGCTGCTGCGACGATTAAATTCATGCTGCGCTTTCGCGAGATCCGCCTGCGCTTTGCTGAGCTGGGCGGCGGCATTGTCGAGCGCGATCTGCCACGGCACCGGGTCCAGCGTTAACAGCTGCTGGCCCTGATGCACAAACTGATTGTCTTTGACCTTCAGTTGCGTAATTCGTCCCGACACCTGAGGCGTGATATCCACCAGCTCTGCCCGTACTTTCCCGTCACGGGTCCAGGGCGACTGCATGTAGTAGTGCCAGAGCCAGCCACCGGCCAGCAGCGCCAGGGCAAACACAATCAGCGTGGAGAAGTATTTTACCGCGTTAAATTTCATATCGATTATCCGTGACCGATGAGCCAGAGTGCGGCGGTAACGCACAGCACAAACAGGGAGAGATCAAACAGGGTGGGATGCCAGACATCGCCGGAGTAGATCCAGCCACGCACCAGAGGGTGGATCAGCAGCCAGAAAAAGAAGCCGAGGATCACCGCTTTGAATATCGGCGGGAAAAACAGTGAGGCGCCCACCACCAGATCGGTCAGCGGATTCGCACCTGAAAAAGCAGGAGTGAGCACGTGATAACATCCTTCGTTAACCCAAACAGCAGAGTGAAAGCGCTGCCACGTTATCGTGGCCTGGTCCGGGATTTGTAATTTGTCCTGTAAACTCGCAGAATAGTGTAAAATCTGGCTTGATAGCTAGCAAGCTAATTATAAGGAGATGAAATGGATACGCCCCTCGGAACGGATTTATCTCGCCTGGTGCGCATCTGGCGCGCGTTGATTGATCAGCGGCTGAAGCCGCTTGAGCTGACTCAGACTCACTGGGTGACGTTGCACAATATTCATCAACTGCCGCCCGAACAGTCCCAGATTCAGTTAGCCAAGGCGATTGGTATTGAACAGCCTTCGCTGGTGCGCACGCTGGATCAGCTGGAAGAGAAAGGATTAATCACCCGTTCGACCTGCGCCAACGATCGTCGTGCCAAGCGCATTAAGCTGACGCAGCAGGCCGAGCCGATTATCGAACAGGTTGAGAGTGTGATTGATGAGACGCGGGATGACATTTTGTCCGGCATCAGTCGGGAAGAGATCAGTCAGATGGTGACGCTGATCGCCCGGCTTGAGAAAAACATTCTCGAACTTCAGCATAAAGAGAAATAAAAAAACCGACGCCCAGGCGTCGGTTTTTTGTTTAGCTTCATTAGCGAGGTGAAACCGTCACCTGGCTGCCGTTGGATGCCATCACAACACGCTGGCCAACAGAGTAACGCGTGGCGGCCTGTTTCTGAACCACCATGATGGTGTTGCCATCATCCTTACGGATTTCCAGCTCAACGCCATCGGTTTTATTGACTGCGCCCTGTACGCCCTGGCCTGCTACGCCACCCAGAACCGCACCACCGGCTGTCGCCAGGCTACGTCCGCTGCCGCCGCCAATGGTGTTACCCAGGAAGCCGCCCAGCACCGCACCACCGATAGCACCGATGACATTGCTCTCATCGCCGCCCTGGATTTTCACCGGACGTACTGAGACTAAGGTACCGTACGAAACGCTCTGCACCTGCTTAGCTTCACTGGCACTGTAGGTATCACCCGACAGCGTACTGGTATTGCTACAACCTGCCAGCATCACACCGGCCAGAGCGACCACAATTACACGCTTAATCATTTGAAACTCCTTTAGTCGAGAAGGTGCCACGTTTACCGCTGTATCCTGCTCACAGTATAAGACACAAACCTGGCAAATTAATCCCTGTCCGAATAAAACACGGCTGGACGAAGCATAGACTATGCAGGATCAACAATAATTCAATCGTGGACTAAAAATAGTCCCATTACGTTATCAGTCAGCACGATTGGATAAAAAGAATTTAATCATAGAATTAGCGATCATTATTTGTCAGGCTAACCGCAGATGAATCGCACTTCCCGCCGGAAGTAAGGAATGGCTATGAAATCAGGACGCTATATTGGGGTAATGTCAGGCACCAGCCTGGATGGAGTGGATGTGGTGCTGGCTGCCATTGATGAAAATATGGTGGCGCAGCAGGCCAGCTACTGCCATCCGATGCCACCAGAACTGCGTCAGGCGATTCTGGCGATATGTCAGGGACAGTCCCTGACGCTGTCGCAGCTCGGCCAGCTTGATACCCACCTCGGCCAGCTGTTTGCTGAAGCGGTAGTGACATTAATGAAGCGCGAATCGCTTGAAGCCAGCGATATCACGGCGATTGGCTGTCATGGTCAGACCGTCTGGCATGAGCCGCAGAGTGACGCACCCAATACGCTGCAGATTGGCGATCATAATCAGATCGTGGCGGCCACCGGCGTCACCGTGGTAGGGGATTTCCGCCGCCGTGATATGGCGCTGGGCGGGCAGGGCGCGCCGCTGGTGCCTGCCTTTCATCAGGCGCTGCTGATGGATGCCACTGAACGCCGCATGGTGCTGAATATTGGCGGCATCGCCAATCTCTCGCTGCTGATCCCGGGTCAGCCGGTGCGCGGCTTCGATACCGGCCCCGGCAATATGCTGCTGGACGCCTGGATCTGGCGTAATCAGGCTCAGCCGTATGACAAAGATGCGCAGTGGGCGCGCAGCGGGTCGGTGATTCCGGCACTGCTGGAGGCGCTGCTACGTGAGCCCTGGTTTGCGTTGCCGCCGCCGAAAAGCACCGGGCGCGAACATTTCAACCTCAGCTGGCTGGAGCAGCATCTGCGCTATTTCCCGGGTCTGGCTGCGCAGGACGTGCAGGCTACGCTGGTCGAGCTGACCGCCATCACCATCACGCAGCAGGTGTTACTCAATGATGGCTGCGACCGTCTGCTGGTGTGTGGCGGCGGCAGCCGCAATCCGCTGCTGATGGCACGACTGGCAGCGCATCTTCCGGGAACGGAAGTAACGACTACCGATGCGGCGGGTGTCAGTGGTGACGATATGGAGGCGCTGGCGTTTGCCTGGCTGGCTTTCCGCACGCTCTCCGGCCTGCCGGGCAATCTGCCTGCGGTGACGGGCGCACGGGAAAAAAGCGTGATTGGCGCAATCTTTCCGGCGAATTCACTCTACCGACGCTAAGCAGTGAGTCGGGGGCAATCTGCCCCCGCAGGATGACAGGCGGCCGTCAGGCGGCGCCGGAGAGATGCGTCAGGTTGCGAACGCCAGTAATCACCGAGGCAACCATGGTTTCACGTCGGGTAATCACCTCAACCTGATAAAACCGGCTGCGGTAGGCGATGGAATAGATAACGGGATGGTACTTATTACCTTCTCCGTAGCGGGAGTAGTGCGCTTCAAGCGCACGAGTCGCTGCGAGAATATGGGAGGGTTCTTTATCACCGCGGATGATTTGCTTCATTCAGTTCCTCAAATGCTGTCCCTGGAGTCACGTCGCACGCATGGCGCGTAGCGCTGGCCTAAACACTGAACATCTGACTGCTAAACATTTAATCACTGACTGGGTAATGACTGACTCTGCCGCGGGAAGATGACAGAAAGATGATCCCCCGAGGCTGTTAATTATTTAGCAGCCGCCGGGTGATCCAGCAAGGCAGGAAATCGCAAATTCATCCAAATAGCAGAGGCGGTCAGATCAGCTCCGGCCAGGCTACGGCCGCAACGCCATTGAGTACAGGTTTTGAGAACAGAAAGCCCTGAAACTGGGTCACGCCTGCCGCTTCAAGCCACATCCACTCTTCCGGCTGTTCAATACCCTCGGCGATAACACCGATCTCCAGCGAGGAGCAGCATTTCAGAATGGCATGAATGATCGCCTGCTTCGGCCCACTTTTATGCACATCAGCGATGATGGTTCGGTCGATTTTAATCTTGTCAGGCTGAATGCGCGTCAGCAGCGACAGGCCGGCAAAACCGGCACCGAAATCATCCAGCGCCAGGCTGATGCCGGCCGCCTTCAGCTGCCTGATGGCGGCTTCAAAGGCCTCAGGCTGCGAGATAATTTCATTCTCGGTGAATTCAACCATGATCTGCTCTGGCACCAGTCCCTGCGCAGCAATCTCATCCAGCAAAAACGGGACGGCGTCGGGCACTTCCACCAGCGTCATCGGCAGCAGATTGATCGACAGAGTCATTCCCTCAATCCCCAGCTGCTTCGCCTGGGCGAAGGCGATCTTTTTCGACCTCAGATCGAGCTGATAGAGCTGCTCACGTGACAGTCGGGCAAAATAGTCGAGCGGCGGTTCACCCTGCGGGCCGCGCAGCAGCGCTTCCAGCGAGACGATTTCGCAGGCGAAGGGGTCAACGATCGGCTGAAAAGCAAAGCTGACCTCATCCGCAGCCACCAGCGATGCGTTGCCTTCACGCTGTTCTGACTCGTCACAGATAAACGTCCAGCCGCTGGCGGCCGGGATCTCAAAATAGTTCTCTTTTTCCCGCGCTTCGACAAAGGTGCGCAGGAACTGCAGTGCGCGATCGGCATAGGTCAGCTGATACTTTGTGGTGCACTTTGCCAGCACCGCCTCCAGTACCGTCTCTTTATCATGCAGCCGCAGATCGAACAGCTCCATACCGACGTGGCCAAAACGGCGTGCCGGGGCGTAATCGCGCAGCAGTTCGACCAGATTATGGTGGCGTGGATCCTGGCAAATCCGGCTATAGACTGCATTTACCGCCGCCTCCGGCCCTTCCAGCAGCTGGAAAAAATGCGTTCCATTGAATAATAAAATTCCGGTGACGCTTGAGGATTTATTGATTTTATTCGCTTTCCGCGCCAAACCATTCAGGATCTCAAGCGGCACATGTTCAGTAATGTGGCTGCGATAGATGATTGTCGACAACATAAAGGTTTCCGGAATTTTTTATTTTTTGTTATGGCACCTTACCAGAAGCTTCTTCCGGGGAAAACGAGGGCCAGTACGTCTTTCTCACTCTGACTCTGTTTTAATCAACCGGCAGCGTGGTATCGCCCGTTCCCAGAGAGCGCTGCATAAAAACGGTATCCAGCCAGCGACCCTGTTTGAAACCCACCGAGCGCAGGATGCCTGTCATCTCAAAGCCTGCGGCGCGATGTACGGCAATCGAGCCCTGATTCTCGCTGTCGCCGACGTTGGCGATCAACTGGCGGAACCCTGCCTGCTCAGCCCAGCGGATTGCATGGTTTAACAGGCGCGAACCGGCTCCGCGCTTCTGAAATCCGGGATCGATATAAATTGAGTCCTCCAGCGTATGCCGGTAGGCATGGCGCGGACGATAAGGCGTCAGATAACAGAACCCACGCACTTCTCCCTCGCTGACGGCGATAAACCACGGCAGGCCCGCCTGCTGAATCTTCCGCATCCGCTCGCCAATCTCTGCCGCGTCGGGCGGCACTGTCTCAAATGAGCCGGTGCCGTTAAGGACATGCCAGGCGTAGATCTGCTGAATCGCCATGATGTGGCGTTCATCTGCCTCAAAAATTTCCATTATGCGGTTTTGCCCCGAAAGTCTGCACCTGGTGGAAAAACAACGGTATAGCGGGCGATGTGAGGGCGCAATATAAATATTACGCGCTCATGAAATTTTATGAGTGCGTCGTTCGCCAGGATTATTCCTGGCAGGAAGCAGATAAAAAATCACGTCGGTTTAGTGCCACTACTGAATGGTAATTAAGCCTATTCTGAAAACAGCGTCAGCCGGATGATCCGGGCCGGCGTTAAGGCTATTATCTTCGCGATTCTGATGGGGTTGATTTATTAACTGGAGGCGCAGCGTGATGCGATTTGTTGATTTTCTGAATAGTAAGCAGGGGCTGCGTGCAGCAAGAAATCACTGCTTTGAATTAAATGGTGTGGTACTGGGCCATTTTACTGCGTTATTCCTGCATGATAACCAGATTATTTTTACCAAAGATGGTAAGCAGTGTGCTGTGCCTTATTATCTGGGTCCCGAAGAAGATTTGCTTCAGCAGAAAATAAATCCACGCATTAAAAATATTCGCGCGATCTGAATGGACGCCGCGATGAGTTTATCGCTTCAGCCATAACACCTGCGTAATATTTCCTCATTCCCCGGGCGATAATATTGGCACTGTCTGGTAAATAGCATCGACGCTATTTCTAACTTCCCTGTTTTCTTCCAACCCATTCGTTTACGCCTGCTTATTTACCCGACTCGCTGCTGTTCTGCGCGGGTGCAATAAACAGCAGCAGCAGGGCGCTGACCGCAAACAGCGTTAATGCCGTACTGGCTCCCAAAGAGGCGTAGAGCTGACCAAACAGCAGCGATCCCGCTACCTGGCCCACCGCCAGCATAAAGAACAGGATGCCGACGCCAGTCGCCGGATCTTCAGCAGTGGCGCGTGCGCCCCACACCAGCAGCACGCCCGATAGGGTGACGTAACCTGCGCCACAGCAGGCAACCGCGATCGCTAAGCCGGTGGATTCGCCCCGACTCCAGGCCAGCACCAGCAGTGGCACTGCCATCCCGCACAGTGAGAGCCGGTATACACCCTTCAGCCCGATACGGGCAGCGACCGGGCCGGTTGCCGCACCCACGATGCCTGCTCCTCCGGCAATCAGCCAGAGTAAGCGGGCGGTCTCCTCATCAACACCGACATGCTGTCGCAGCAGCGCTGACCCAAAGCTCCACCAGGCAGCACTGACCAGACCCGAAATCAACGCAATACTCATCAGACGATGCATGGAGCGGCGATACAGCCGCTGGTGCCAGTGACGCACTCTGGTGGGGCGACTGGCGGCGTGACCTGATAACACGCGCATCACCGGCAGTACACAGGCCAGCGACAGCAAAGCGAACAGCAGACAGGCGGCACGCCAGCCGCCGGGCAGAACGCTCAGGATGACTACCGTCAGGATAATGCCCGCGCTGGTGCCGGCATTGATCAGGGTATTGATGCGCGGCTGACCCGCAGCAGGGATTCGATCACTGACCGCCGCCGCCAGGGCAGGTGAAGCCAGACCGGCACTCAATCCGGCAATAAAGAGTCCGGCCGCCAGCAGCAGTGTTGATGAGGCACAGGCGAGCAGCAGCAGACCCGCCGTCGCACTGAGTGAGGCCAGCAGCGCCGTCAGCCGGGTGCCATAGCGATCCGCCAGCGCGGCTGCGGTAAGAATAGTGAGGCAATATGCCACAAAGCTGCAGGCTGACAGCATACCCGCCTGCTGCGGGTTGAAGGGGATCTCCGCTGAAATAGCGGGCAGCATCAATCCCCATGAGAAGCGCGCCATGCCATAGGTCACGGCGATCAGGCTGAAGCCGGTCAGCGCCAGCGCGATGGGCGCTCTCATCCTGTCGCCCTGTTCTGAAGTAACTGACTGACGATCTGCGCCGCCTGTTGAGCAGCGGCGGGACCGGTAATCAGCGCCGTGGTAATGGCACCCTCAAAGAGTATCCAGATAGCATCACTCAGCGACTTATCTTCAGCACCGCGCAGATGCGTCACACAATGGGTGATATAAGCCCGCATCGTGGCCCGGAAGGCTAGCGCCTGAGCGGCCAGTTCACTGTCCCGCTCGGCATACTCTCCCCAGGCTTTAAGAAAGAAGCAGCCACGGGCACCGTTCGCCTCCGTCCACTCGCCCAGCACCCTGAACAGATGCGCTATCGCATCAGGCTGTTGCGGTGGCAGCAGATCGGCCATAAAGCGCTGCTCGCGCGCGTCGAGTACCGCTGCGGTCAGCGCTTCGCGTGAGGCGAAGTGATGATAGAGCGTGCGGGTAGAGACGCCCGCTTCGCGACAGATATTGTCGGTGCTGGTGGCGTGGAAACCGTGGGTGTAGAAGAGCCGCTCGGCGGCCTGGGTGATATCGTTTCTCTTTTTCATGCTTTAAAAGTAAACCGATCGTTTTACTTTTTCAAGCCGGTCGCTGTTAATTACGCCCGCCGGTATTGATAAATCCCTGATGCCAGGGGAGCTGGCGTTCCGCTTAAAGGCACGCTGTGCACCACTTTCACTCTTATTCAGGTTCAGTTTATCAATACTCATAAATACCCCTGCGGGGGTGATATTTTTCAGCTTCTGCTCTAATCATATCTGAGTAGCGCGTCACCTCTGGCGCGCGGATTGATTTTATAAGCTATTGTTTTTAAGGTGTTGTTTTGATTTTTTCTTTTTTAGTGATGCATTAGCAGTATAAATGTAATCGGGGCGACAGAGAGGGTGAGGGCGTTACAGCGCGTGGAATGCCTGAAGCGATATAAGCAATGAAAAAGGGCATATTCTCAAAGTCAGCCAGACTTACGCAATAAAGTGGTTTTAGGGATAATTCTCAGTTAGTTTAATAAAGCTTCAGATTACAAAAAAAACCTCTTACGAATTTTGGTTCGTTTTTTAAGATACATACAGCAACTATCAGGATGACTACCATGCTCAAAGCCAGCTACTATTATCTGTGCCCGCGTCCCATGGGTGGATGGATTTTACACAAAGAAGGTTGCGTTAATCTGTCAAAGAACGATAAACGCGTTTTTATTGGTTCGCTTTATACCCGCCAGCAGGCGCTGGCCGTGGCGAAAGTCCATCACGCTAATGCCATACTCTGTAATGCCTGCCTGAGCACTTTTATTTGCCCGACCAGCAGCACGGCAATTAAACCGGCACGCGCGGCAACGCCAACCCGCCATACGCCAAAACATTAATTTGTATGCAGGCAGTTATTGTTCTGCTGTGGCAGAAGGATAATAAAGGGAATTAATGCTGCGGGCCGGTTAGAATAAAAAAAGGCAGCGTAAAGACGCTGCCCTGTTCTTTATTTAAGCCTGTTTAGGCTGGCCATTTGAAGCGGTAATTCCGCCATCAACCGGCAGATTAACGCCGGTAATATAACTGGCTTCATCGCTGGCAATAAAGAGAATGGCACGGGCGATATCATCCGCTTCACCGGCCCGGCGCAGTGGAATACGGTCGTAAAAGCGCTCCAGCAGCGCCTGATCCTGTTTGGCATCTTCGGTCAGATCGGTAAAGGTAAAGCCGGGACAGATTGCATTGACTCGTACGCCATCTGCGCCGTAGTCCATCGCCAGCGCACGGGTGAAGTTGGTAATCGCCCCTTTAGCCGCGTTGTAGATGCTCATGCCCCAGTCGCCGCCTAAACCGGAAACGGAAGAGATGTTAACCACGTTGCCTTTGCTCTTTAACAGGGCAGGCATGAAATAGTGTACGCCGTGGAAAACCCCATCAAGGTCAGTTTTCATCAGGGTTTTCCATGCGTCGAGGTCGACTTCATGGATGCGGCCCTGCACGATGACGCCGGCGTTATTTACCAGTACGTCAACACGGCCATACTTCTTCAGCACGGTTTCTGACAGCTGTTTAACCTGTGCGGCTTCTGAGACGTCGCAGGCAGCCACCAGGTGATCGCCTGGCGTCATGTCGGCCAGCGTCTCTTCCAGTTTCTGCGCGGTACGGCCCACCAGCACCACTGATGCACCCTCTTCAGCGAAGCGTTTTGCGCTGGCTTCGCCAATGCCGGATCCGGCACCTGTCACAACCACAACTTTCTGCGTAAATCTGGACATTATGCCTCCTTTTCAGCATCAATTCTCACTGTTAACAACCGGTTAAGCCTGGCAGCGATCGCCAGAAACACAAGCGCAGCGCGAAATGCGCTGCGCCAGATGACTGCTTTTTAACCGGGTGAGCGGCTATGGACGTCTGAACAGGGCGAAGCTGCGTCCTTCCAGTTCGAAATCCTTCTCTTTGGTGATCACCAGACCGCGCTTCGCGGTGTCGCTGGTGGTCAGTTCCAGCACCCAGCCGCCTTCACCAAACTGCGGGATCTGGAACGGTACATTGCCTTCAAACGGATTGAACAGCATCAGGACGTCGTGCCAGATGCCTTCCTCGGTCTGGAGATCCGGTCGGCCGATATAAACCCCCAGCGTTGAGCCTTCGTCCCACTGCTCAGCCTGCTGGAAGCCGCCACCGGCGTTAAACCATTTGATATCCATGCCATCACGCCAGTTTTCACGGCGCAGTAACGGCTGCTGAGCACGTAACGTCAGGATCTGGCGGGTGAACTCGCGCAGCGCCTCGGCAGATTCCGGCAGGTTATCCCAGTGTACCCAGGAGATTTCGCTGTCCTGGCAGTAGCCATTGTTGTTGCCCATCTGGCTGCGGCCAAACTCGTCGCCCGCCAGCAGCATTGGCGTACCGTGTGAGAAGATCAGCGTGGCGAGGAAGTTGCGCTTCTGACGCTCACGCACCGCGTTGATGCCTTCATCATCGGTCGGGCCTTCAACCCCGTAGTTGTAAGAGCGGTTGTCGTTGTGGCCGTCGTTGTTGTCTTCGCCATTCTCCGCGTTATGTTTGTCGTTGTACGACACCAGATCGTTGAGGGTGAAGCCATCGTGCGCGGTGATAAAGTTGACGCTGGCCCATGGACGACGACCGTGCTGATCGTAGAGATCGCCGGAACCCAGCAGGCGGGCAGCAAAGTCTGTGGAGACGTTGTTGCCTTTCCAGTAGTCACGCACCGTATCGCGATACTGATCGTTCCATTCTGCCCAGCCTGGCGGGAAGCTGCCCACCTGATAGCCGCCCGGACCGATATCCCAGGGTTCACCGATCAGCTTTTTCTGCGACAGGACCGGGTCCTGCATGATGGCATCGAAGAAGCCGCCGCGCGGGTCAAAACCATCAGGCTCACGACCGAGAATGGTACCCAGATCGAAACGGAAGCCGTCGATATGCATTGATTCTGACCAGTAACGCAGCGAATCGAGCACCATCTGCAGCACACGCGGATGCGAGGTGTTGACGGTGTTACCGGTACCGGTGTCGTTGATGTAATAGCGATGCTGGTCTGGCAACGTACGGTAATAGGAGAAGTTATCGATGCCTTTAAACGACAGCGTTGGCCCCAGCTCATTCCCCTCGGCGGTGTGGTTGTAAACCACGTCGAGGATCACCTCAATACCGGCATCATGGAAGGCTCGCACCATGTCACGGAAGCCCTGAATGCCGCGCGGCCCAAAGTAGCGGGTGGCGGGGGCAAAGAAGTTCAGCGTGTTATATCCCCAGAAGTTTTTCAACCCTTTATCCAGCAGGTGCTGGTCATCCGGGAACCAGTGTACCGGCAGCAGTTCGACCGAGGTAATGCCCAGGCTTTTGATGTAGTCGACGGTCGATTTGTGGCTCATGCCGTCAAAGGTGCCGCGCATTTCAGGTGGCAGGGCGGTGTTGAGCTGCGTGAAGCCCTTAACGTGGGTTTCATAGATGACGGTTTTCGGCCACGGCACATTCGGGCGGTTTTTATCCTGCCAGTCGAATTCGTTGGGATCGATCACCCGGCACTTTGGCGTAAACGGCGCGCTGTCGCGGCTGTCGAAGGTCAGATCTTTATCGTCATGATAGAGATCGTAAGCGAAGTGCGCCTCGTTCCACGCGATGTCTCCCGCCAGTTCACGGGCGTAGGGATCGAGCAGCAGCTTGTTCGGGTTAAAGCGATGACCATTTTCCGGGTCATAAGGGCCATAAACGCGATAGCCATAGAGCGCGCCGGGCTGCAGGCCCGGAATATAGCCGTGCCATACTTCATGGGTATATTCCGGCAGCTCCAGACGGGCAATTTCCGTTTTACCGCTGGGATCGTACAGACAGAGTTCAACCCGCTCGGCGTGGGCGCTGAACAGGGCGAAGTTCACGCCCTGACCATCAAAGTTGGCCCCCAGTAAATGGCTGTATCCCGCCGTAATTTCAAAACGCTGACTGTTTGACATTTATGCCTCGTTATTCAATGAACAGATTGACGCGTAATAAAAAAAGTTATTTCCGGAATTCACTGTGCCACCAGCACGGCACACCACTGCGATGCCAGCCCGGTAAGCGGCAACTGGTCGCCCGCAGCCACCGTTTTACCGGTCAGCACATCCTGGTAGCGGCGCTGGCCCAGTGCGGTGGGCATCGCAATGACCGTGTCAGCCCAGCGCGCAGCGGGCGGCTGGTCGAGATTCTCCGGCAACTGGTTAAAGACCCGGCGTGACACAACCACTATCACCGCCTGATCCTGTCCGGTGCGGGCAAAGGCCAGCACATTATTCTGCTGCTCGCCCTCTGCCGACAGTGCCAGATAGTCACCGTGGCGGAACAGGGCAGGCTGCTGCTGACGCAGCGTCAGCAGCTTCACAATCGCCTGCTGATTGACCTGACCGCGCAGCCAGTGCGCCTCGCTGCCGTCGTGCTGTGGCGCGTTAAGCATCGCCGCCAGCGCGTCGAAATCGGGTTCGCGGCGGTTATCGGGATCGACCAGGCTGAAGTCCAGCGCCTCGCTGCCCTGATAAATATCGGGTACGCCAGGCGCCGTAAGCTTCACCACAGTCTGGGTCAGACTGTTGACCAGACCGGCACGCATAAAGGGTTGCAGCGACTGGCAGAAGTCACTGAGGAAGGTGCTGTTGGCGGGCGCAAGCAGGTGACGGGCATAGCCCAGCACTGCCTCCTCATAGGCGTCGTTATTGTCGGCCCAGTCGGTACGCAGCTTGGCTTCACGCAGCGCTTTTTCCACATAGACCACAAAGCGGGCTTCCAGCGCCGCCAGACCTTCCGCATCCTGCGGCTGCAGGGTGGTTGGCCAGACGCCCGCCAGCGCTTCATACAGCATCCACTCCACGGCCGGTTCGGGTGCCGGACCATCTTTCAGACGTATGACCTGATCGTGGTTCATCTCCCGCCAGCGGTTGACGCAATCCGCCCAGCGTTGCGGCGCTTCGGTAAGGGTATAGAGTCGCGCACGCGCATCTTCACCGCGCTTGGTGTCGTGCGTAGAGGTGCCCGACAGCGCATCGGGCTGATGTTCGCGCCGCGCCTGCATTTCAGCGTGAAACTGATCCAGCGAGAAGTGGCGCGCCAGCGGTTCAGCGCCGACTTCATTCAGCGCCAGCGCCATGTGCTGACGGAAGAAGAGGGTATCTTCCACCGATTTCGCCATCAGCGGTCCGGTCAGCTGCTGGAAGCGGGTGCGGAATTGCGTGGCATCGTCGCGAGCGGAGTCGGCAACCTCTGCGCGCAGAATATGGGTCAGGAAATCAAGCGCCTGACTGTCGGGCGCATGGGCACTGGCTTTGACCTCGCTGACCACCTGTTGCAACAGCGCGGTGTCGGCTGGGGTCAGGCCCTGCGGCGTACCGTAGGTGCGATAGACCGGGAACGCCACCAGCAGTTCACGCAGCGCATTCTTCAGTTCCGCTTCCGGCTGTGGCGTGCCTTCTGCGTCGGCAATCTTCAGTGCCAGCTGCAGTAACCGGTTAAATTCACCGGCAAAATTGCGGTTTGCCATCAACAGTTTGGCGGCGCGCAGCTCCGCTTTCATATCAACGGTTTTACCGATGACGGCCTGATACGCTTTGCGCAGTCCGCTCAGCTGATCGCTGTCGACCAGCAGATTGGCGAGTGCGGCCATAAATTCATATCCGGTGGTGCCGGAAACGGGCCATGCATCAGGCAGCTGTTCATTGTCACCCAGGATTTTCTCCACGGTGAGATAGCAGTCGGGACCGGCAGCCTGGCGTAACTGTTCCAGATAGCCGTGCGGATCGGCCAGGCCATCCACGTGGTCGACGCGTAAGCCCTGCACCGCACCGCTGTGAACCAGTTCCAGGATCAGCTGATGTGCGGCATCAAAGACCGCTTTGTCTTCCACGCGCACGCCCACCAGACCGGTGACTTCAAAGAAGCGACGGTAGGAGAGATCGTTGGGCGCATCGCGCCAGGACATCAGCCGCCACGGCTGCTGGTCATGCAGTTCAGCAATCTCCGCCGCGTCGCGCAGGGCGAGCACCGCTTCTTCCCGATCCTGCCAGGTCTCAGGTGCCAGCGGATAGAAATTGTCGAAGTAGGCCAGCGCCGGTTTGCCGGTCTGCGGATCGCGCTTCACGCTGATCTCGCCGTTGGCCAGCACCGCCTCAAAGGTGTCACCGAGGAACGGCAGCGTCAGGCGACGTGACCAGTCGATATCGAAGTAATGCGCATAGCGGCTCTGTTCGCCATGCTCAATGACGTCGCGCCACCACGGGTTCTCCAGCGAGGCGGCCATATGGTTAGGCACGATGTCGAGGATCAGCCCCAGCCCGGCGGCTTTCAGCGCGGCAGCCATGCGATCAAATCCTTCACGGCCGCCAATCGATGGCTCGATCTGGTTAACGTCGGTCACGTCGTAGCCGTGGGTCGATTCAGCGGTAGCGCTGAAGATCGGTGACGCGTAAAGATGGCTGATACCCAGCTGCTTCAGGTAGGGCACCAGCGCCGCCGCACGGTCAAACGTCATGCCGTTGCGGAACTGAATGCGGTACGTTGCGGTTGGAATATTCATTCTGCTTCTCTCTTAGCCAGGCGAACCACGATAGCGTTGGGAATCAGTTCGCTGGCGGCCTGCGGCCAGGCAAACAGCGTTTCGCCTGGCAGATCGGGGATCGGCTGTGTGCTGTTGCCGACGTTCAGCGCCAGTGACAGCGTGCCCTGCGGGAAGTCCCAGCGCACCGCGAGGAAACCTTCCGCCGTTTTCACCACCTGACCGGCATCGCCACCGGCGGTCTGCAGCAGCGGCACGATATGTTGCTGACGCAGGGCCAGCAGCTGACGCATCAGCGCCAGCCACTGCTGACCTTCCGGCGTTTCTGTTCGCTGCCAGTTAAGCTTCGACTGTTCAAAGGTGGTGACATCGTTAGGATCCGGCACAGTTTCGCCGTGACCGGCATGGCCTTCAAACTCTCTGGCGCGACCTTCACGCACCGCTTTGGCCAGATCGCCGTGGAAATCGGTGAAGAACAGGAACGGCCGGGTTTCGCCATACTCTTCACCCATAAACAGCAGCGGAATATGAGGCGAGACCAGCAACATCGCCAGCAGCACCTGGGTGCGCTCTGCGCCGGCCAGGCTGATGAGCCTTTCGCCCTGCGCACGGTTGCCCGTCTGGTCATGGTTCTGGATGAAGTCGACAAAGGCGACCGGCGGCTGGCTGCTGCTTTTCACGCCGCGTGGCTCGCCCGACTGCGGCGAGACTTCGCCCTGATAGACAAAGCCTTCTGCCAGCGCCCGCGCTACCCGCTGTTCCGGCTGGTCGGCGAAATCCTGGTAATAGGCGTGGCTTTCACCGGTTGCCAGCACATGCACGGCGTTGTGGAAGTCATCGTTCCATTCGCCGGTAAACAGCGGAGCATCCCCGTTTTCGTCACGCGGATGCAGGAAGGTGACGTTACGGCAATCTTCGGTGGTCAGATGAATAGGGCGGTCGGTAATCGAGGCGCGGATGCGCTCAGCAATGTCAATCAGCACATGCTTGTCGCTGGGATCGTCAATCTGATCGATGGCGTCAAAGCGCAGGCCATCCAGATTAAACTCCTGCAGCCAGTAGAGCGGCGCTTCCACGATATAGCGGCGCACCGCATCAACGTCATAGGCGATACCGGCGCCCCACGGCGTCTGGCGCGCTTTGTGGAAGAAGTCTGGTGAGAGCAGCGGCAGATAGTTGCCCTCCGGGCCGAAGTGGTTCAGCACGATATCCAGCACTACCGACAGACCGTGGCCGTGTGCTGCGTCAATAAAGGCTTTAAAATCATCGGGTGTGCCGTAGGCAGCATGCGGTGCATAGAGCAGCACGCCATCGTAGCCCCAGCCGCGATTCCCGCCGAACTGCGACACCGGCAGCACTTCAATCATGGTAATGCCGGTTTCAGCCAGCGTTGGCAGCTTCTCAATCGCCGCCCGGAAGGTGCCCTCAGGCGTAAAGGTGCCGATGTGCAGTTCATAGACCACCGACTCCTGCCATGGACGACCCTTCCAGCTCGTGTTCTGCCACTGATAAGCGTCAGGATCGATCACCAGCGACGGGCCATTGACCTCTGCTTTCTGAGCGCGGGCGGCGGGATCGGGCACCGCTGTACCATCGGCCAGCACATAATCATATTCGGCATTGGCTGCCACACCAGCGACCTGAGTTTCAAACCAGCCGTCAGCCTGCGGCGTCATCTCAATGTCTTTACCGGAGAGCCGCAGCGTCACGCGTTGCTGACCGGTTGCCCAGAGGCGGAAACGCACCTCGTCGCTGGCAACCCGTTCAGCGCCCCAACTTTTAAAAAAAGATTTGGATTCCATTCAGTTGCCTCATTTAGCCTGGAAATGCGCGATGGTGGCCACCGCACGAAAAGGATGTCGATGACGCAAGCGTCAAAAAATCTTAAAGCTATCAGCGAGACCAGGAGGCCAGGTGGGCTGGCGCGTCTCTTCAGTCAGAAAGCCGGACTGGTATTCAGCGTGGTGTGGCGGAAAACGGGCCGTGAGACCGCTTCCACGCGGCATACAGAGAGTAATCATAGACTAAGATGTTGCAATCGCAGGGCGGCGGGGGGTAGAGAGGCATTAATTTGCGTTAATTGCTGTGAATCTGCATCCGGCGGGGCGAAAGCAGGAGCCAGGCGCAGAAAAGCCTGCCGGATGGCGCCGATTCGCTATAAGCTTATGCGCGATGGCGCAGGTCGCTCCGGATGACCTGCGGCGCTGAACACTTCAGAAGGATGTTACGTGAGGAAAAGAGTTCTGTTAGCCGCGTTGTTGTTGCTGCTCTCCGCCTGTTCTAACCGGGTCGGACACAGGCTGGACAGCAGTAATCTGCAGCAAATTCATGCCGGTCAGACCACCAAAGCCCAGCTGATCGCGCTGTTTGGTCAGCCTGACAGTGAAACGCCTTACCCGGACGGGCAGCGGTTGCTGAAGTGGACCTACAGCGAGGCGCGCACCCTGAATACCACCGAAGGGCAGACGCTGACCGTGCAGATGAAAAATGACAAAGTGCTGAACTATGCGCTGAGTAAAAGTTAATGCGCTGAGCAAACGTGAATCACGGCGGCGGCAGATCGCCACCGCGCATTCTGGTTACTGCCCGCCGCTCTGCTGTGCATCCCGGCTGTCGGGGCGCGGCTGAGCCAGACGGGCAAAATCGGAGCCTGCCGGATGCTGATAAATCTGCAGCTCAAAGTGGCGGGCCATCGCGTAGATATACTCAAAGATCGCTGCTTGGGTATTTTCATAATCGGCCCAGAAAATAGAGGAGGTGAAGCAGTAGATCTCTACCGGCAATCCATCCGGCGACGGTTTCAGCGGTCGCACCACGATATACATCTCTTTCTGAATGTCGTCACGCTGCGCCAGCCAGGCGGTCAGGTATTTACGGAACACCATCAGATTGGTGATGCCGTTCTCCATAAACCAGCGGTCGCCCACGGCATTGATATCACGCCCATCCAGCAGCTCAGTAATCGATTCGCCAGCGAGACGGATCTGGCTCATCGCCTGCAGCATCTCCTGATTCACAAAGGTGATCGACTTCTGATCAAGATAAAAGCTGCGCATGATGCGGCGTGCGCCCGAGGAGAACATCGCCTGCCAGTTGGTGTAGGTCTCGGTCAGGAAGTTCTTGGTCGGGATGCGCGAAATGGTGTTGTCCCAGTTGCGGATGGTGATGGTATGCAGGGCAATATCGATCACTTCACCACTGATATTTCTGTCCGGCATCTCAATCCAGTCGCCCAGTTGCAGCACATCGTTAGAGGAGAGCTGAATATTCGCCACCAGCGACAGCAGCGTATGCTGGAAGATCAGCATCAGCACCGCGGCGACCGCACCCAGCGAGGAGATGATAATCGCCGGTGACTTGTTGGACATAATCGCCAGAATCATGATCGCGGCAATAATATGCACCAGAATTTTTCCGATCTGGATATAGCCTTTGATCGAGTGATTCTTGCGTTTTGATTTGCGCGAATAGGAGTTGTTAACAATCTCCAGCACTTCGTTGAAGAAGATCGACAGATAGACAAAAAACAGGATGCCGCAGATGGTCTGAATCGCCACTTTCAGATTTTCAGGCAGGCCCGGCATAAACTGCAGGAAATTGTAGACCACAATCACCGGCACAAAATTTGACAGCTTCTGAGAGAGGCGGACATCTTTATCCAGCGGCACGCCCTTTTTGTGGCTGCTGAAAAAGACCTTCCTGATCACTTTGACGATGAAAAATTTGCAGATCAGGTGAGTGACCATCCCGGCCATAATCAGCAGCAACAGGCTGAAGCTGATCGACAGTACCCTGTTTCCCTCAATAAAACTCATCAGACTCTGAATGTAATGCATGATAACCACGTGCAAAAAAGATAAGGGGCGAATTCAACCACAGCACGGGGACGGTTGTTAAGCGCCGAATGCGTTCAGGCTGAGCCGCACCGCTTTTTTTGCGTAACGGCGCGCTGACAGCACCCTCCATCCTGCAGATTGTTACCTTCTCTGGTGCAACACTCAGATAAACGCCGCGCTGGCCGATAACAGCTTTATCTCCTCTGATATGAGCCTGCGGACATGCTTAAAAATCTTAAAATCACTCACGGTATCGCTGCTGTTCTGGTGGTCTTTGTGGCGTTACTGACCCTGACCGGATTTCTGTTCTACAACGGCGTCTCAAAAGCCGACAAAAACTTTGTTGCGGCAGAGCAGCTTACGCTGCAGCAGCAGCACCTGAGTGACGCGGTAAAAACCCTGATTAAAACCCGCGTCACCATCAACCGTGTAGCAATCCGTTTCCTGAAAAATCAGCAGGATCCAAAATCACTGGCAGCCATGGCTGCGCTGCTGGAGCAGGCTGGAAAGTCAGCCGCTGCTGCCGATGCGGACTTCAAAGCCTGGCAGGCGCTGCCGCGCAAAGAGGGCCAGGGTGAAGCCCAGGCGACGCAGGTGCAGACCGCCTACCAGCAGATGCGTGACACCATGCTGGCCTCCATTACCTTTCTGAAGCAGGGCAACTATGCGGGCTACGGCAACCTTGAAGCACAGGCGGCGCAGGACCAGCTCGACAGTACCTATGAGGCCTGGCGTGCAGTGAACATCCAGCTGATGAAAGCGTCCTCGGAGCATAACCAGCGTAGCCTGACGGATGCGCTCTGGGCGCTGCTGACTATTGGCCTGATCACCGGCGTGATTGGGGTCGCGGTCTGGATTGGGCTGCAGAAATTGCTGATTGGCCCACTGGGCAGGCTGACCGGCCATATGCGCGCCATTTCAGGCGGCGATCTGACCTCCGATATTCAGCATGAAGGCCGCAATGAGATGGGCCTGCTGATTCAGGAGCTGCAACAGATGCGCGATGCGCTGGTGGTGACCATTACCTCGGTCGATGACGCCACCCGCTCTATCTTTACCGGTGCAGCGGAAATCTCTGCGGGCAGCACCGATCTCTCTTCCCGTACCGAACAGCAGGCTGCCGCGCTGGAACAGACCGCAGCCAGTATGGAGCAGCTCACCTCAACGGTGAAACTCAATGCAGACAATGCGCAGCAGGCGACCACGGTAGCGAAAGAGGCTTCAGCCACGGCCATGCAGGGCGGTGAGACTGTCGCCCGGGTCATCGCCAACATGGATCAGATCAGCGAAAGCTCGAATCAGATCGCCGGTATCATCGCCATTATCGACAGTATCGCCTTCCAGACCAATATTCTGGCGCTGAACGCCGCCGTTGAAGCCGCGCGTGCCGGTGAGCAGGGTCGTGGATTTGCAGTGGTAGCGGGTGAAGTGCGCTCGCTGGCCGGACGCAGCGCCAGCGCCGCGCAGGAGATCCGGGGACTGATCGACCGCTCAGCCGAGCGGATTAAAACCGGTGCCGGTCATGCTTCTCAGGCGGGCGTCGCGATGGAGAGCATCGTGACGTCGGTGAGTCGTGTCACGCAGCTGATCGAAGAGATCGCGGCCTCCTCGACTGAACAGACCCGTGGCATTGAGCAGGTCTGCAAAGCGGTCTCGGAAATGGATGGTGTGACGCAGCAGAACGCCGCGCTGGTGGAGGAGTCCGCGACTGCCGCCGCCTCACTGGAAGAGCAGGCGAGCTACCTGCGTAAAACGGTATCGGTATTCAAAACCGGCACTCTGCAGGTGGCGTTCTCTGCTGCGCCGGTGGCGAAAGCCCTTGCCGTGCCAAAACTTCAGCCTGCCCGCCTGGCGGACAACGATAACTGGCAGACCTTCTGATAAAAAAAACCGCCCCTGGGGCGGTTTTTTATTTCGTGACGCGGCATGCAGCATCATGCCGCTGACATCAGGCCGGGACGGACTGTGCCTTCTGGCTGCGTGACCAGACGCGGTGCGCTTTCATCGCCTGAGTGAACTCAGACATCAGCGCGCTCTCCGCCGAGTCGCCCTGCACAATACCTTCTTCCTGATCCGCATCTTCCAGACCGAACTGCGCTTTAAAGCGTCGCGCTTCCCCTACCAGACCAATCACCTTGAGGTGCTTGTAGGCTTCCAGCAGGAAGTAACGGGCATCGCCGCTCAGCAGCAGGGCATCAATATTGCCATCCGGCACCATCACCGCATCAAAGGTCAGAGAGGGCAGACCGGCGAACGTCGCATCGACCGGCAGCACTGAACCATCATCGGCGCGCACCTGGCCCATATGCGGAGCCAGCAGTTTGGCGTGAACACCCACTGCTTTCAGCGCCTGCAAAATCGCCAGCACATCAGCCGCCTTCACACCATCGCTCAGCAGCAGTGCGACCTGGCGACCTTTGATCTCGCCATCCGGAATGGCGTAGAGGCTCAGGCTGTCATCTTTGGTCAGGCCATTCACCGGCGCAGGCGGCTGAATGTTGAGCTGCTCATCCGTCAGAGCGAGTCCCAGGTTATCCGCCACGCCCTGCGCCAGTTTAGTATCGATGCGTGCCAGATGATCCACCACACGCTCACGGATATAAGCACGCGCCACTTTACTCAGTTCAAACGAGTAGGCACCAATGATGTGCTGCTGCTCGACTTCAGTCTGGCTCAGCCAGAACAGGCGCGGCTGCGCATAGTACTCACCAAATGAGGGGCTGCGCTCGCGCACTTTATGGCCCTCAATCCGCTCCTGATAGCTCTCGAAGCCGCCGCCTTCTGCAGCAGGTGGGGTTTCACGCGGCCAGTTATCGTTGATCGAGTTCGGCTCGTAGTTCGCCGGATTGGTGTCGATATCCTGACGATGCATGCCCTGACGCTGGAAGTTATGGTACGGGCAGGTAGGACGGTTGATCGGGATCTCATGGAAGTTCGGTCCGCCCAGACGACTGATTTGCGTATCGGTATAGGAGAACAGACGACCCTGTAACAGCGGATCGTTGGAGAAATCGAGGCCCGGCACGATATGGCCCGGGTGGAACGCCACCTGCTCGGTTTCAGCAAAGAAGTTGTCCGGGTTACGGTTAAGTACCATCTTGCCGACAATCTCAACCGGCACCAGCGCTTCCGGGATCAGCTTTGTGGCATCCAGAATATCGAAATCAAATTTGAACTCATCCTCTTCCGGGATCAGCTGCAGGCCCAGTTCATATTCCGGGAAATCGCCCGCTTCAATGGCTTCCCACAGATCGCGGCGATGGAAATCGGGATCGCGACCGGTCAGTTTCTGCGACTCGTCCCACAGCAGCGACGCTTTACCGGCCACCGGCTTCCAGTGGAAACGGACAAAGGTCGCTTTACCTTCAGCGTTAATCAGGCGGAAGGTGTGAATACCAAAGCCTTCCATAGTGCGATAGCTGCGCGGAATACCCCGGTCAGACATCGCCCAGATAACGTTGTGCATGGTTTCCGGCTGCAGAGAGACGTAATCCCAGAAGGTGTCATGGGCGCTCTGGCCCTGCGGGATTTCGTTATGCGGTTCCGGCTTAACGGCATGCACAAAGTCAGGGAATTTATGCGCATCCTGAATAAAGAACACCGGTGTGTTGTTGCCCACCAGGTCAAAGACACCCTCTTCGGTGTAGAACTTGGCGGCGAAACCGCGAATGTCACGCACGGTATCAGCCGATCCTGCACCGCCCTGAACCGTGGAGAAACGCACGAAAACCGGCGTGGTCTGCTCGGGATCGCTGAGGAACTGCGCTTTGGTCAGATCTTTCAGGGAGCGGTAAGGCTGAAAATAGCCATGTGCGGCTGAGCCACGGGCATGAACAATACGTTCCGGGATACGCTCATGGTCAAAGTGCGTGATTTTCTCACGCATAATAAAGTCTTCCAGCAGCGTCGGACCGCGCGAACCGGCACGCAGTGAGTTTTGATCGTTGGCGATGCGTGTGCCCTGGTTGGTGGTGAGGGCGCGGTCGGTGCCGTTTTTGCGGCTGGCTTCAAGCTGGTCAAGTTTGGCGTTGTGCGTCTGAGGCGCTTTCAGGCTGCCTGGGGCGGTGGGCTGCTTGCCTGGCGGAGTCGGTTCGGCTGGGGGCTGATGCGAACCATCTTTTGGTGCCAGTGAACCCAGACCCGGCTCTGAGGATTCCGGACCGGTGGTCGGGGCGCGCTCGCTCAGGGGTTTCTTCTCTGTTTCTTTCGACATTAATTCATGCTCCAGCTGTTATTTTACTTTCGACGACACTAAATATAGAACAACCTGAACAATACTGAGGTTAAATCGGGCATTTAACTGTGACGACTGTGCCTTTTTTGTCCGCCAGAAATGCGCACTTATCTCTCAATCCGGATTATCGCTTCGCTTATTCATGCCTTGTGCCGTCTGGCTTAACGGCGTGTCAGCCCGCGCCTGCTATACGGAAAGTGTGCTTTCAGAGGATGCAGAATCTGCCGCCGCAGGAGGCGCTCATTGCCTGATGCAGGGCATTAACCGATTAATAAAATTAATGCTGGCGTTTGCTGCTTTTGGTTGAAGTTAGAAATGTTATATCATAACATTTCATTTTGTAACGTTGACCGGGGTATCAGACTTTGATGAATCATGCAGGTAAATGGATTGGGCTACTGGGCGCACTGTTAGTCAGCCAGCCGTCGCTGGCACATGGCACGCATGCACATGGAAAACCGTTGTCAGCCCTGGAGCAGAAAGCGGCAGAAGGGGTTTTTGCTGACAGCGATGTGAAAGATCGTCCGCTCGCTGACTGGGATGGCCTGTGGCAGTCGGTTTATCCGCTGCTGCAAAGCGGGGAGCTGGACCCGGTCTGGCAGAAGAAAGCGCAGCAGGATCACAGCAAAACGGCAGAGGAGTATAAAGCGTATTACCGCAAAGGCTATGCCACCGACGTCGATACCATCGGTATTGAAAATGGCGTGATGGAGTTCCACATCGGCGACCAGGTCAGCGCCTGCCACTACCGGTATGCGGGCCACAAAATCCTGACCTATGCCTCAGGTAAAAAAGGGGTGCGCTACCTGTTTGAATGCCAGGACGCGGGCAGCAAAGCGCCGAAATATGTGCAGTTCAGCGACCACACCATCGGGCCGCGTAAATCTGCCCATTTCCATATCTTTATGGGCAACGATTCTCAGCAAGCCCTGCTGGCGGAGATGGATAACTGGCCGACCTATTATCCTTACCAGATGATGAACTCACAGGTCGTGGAGGAGATGCTGCACCACTGAGTGCCGGGCCGGTGTCAGATGCTCCGCGGATCAGAGCTGTTTCGCAAGGATAGCGACTGGATTCATTTCCCCCGTTTGAGGAAATATAGATCCTTGAGTTAAGTTAACTCATGAGTTAACTTAACTCCAACGGAGGATCTATGTTTGAGATAACGATACACAAGGACGCGCTCACTGAAATTAAGGCAATGCCAGAGATGCTCCGGGCTAAGCTGGCCCGGCAAATAGATAAACTGGCTGCCCGTGGAACTGATTTGAGAGAGCCGGATACCAAACCGTTAGGGTCGGGTTTTTTTGAGCTCAGGGCGAAGGCCAATGAGATTGGGCGAGCGGTGTATGTTTACCAGAAAGGCAGACGTATTTTTATCCTGAAAGCTTTTGTGAAAGAGACAAAGAAAACGCCAGCAGCAGTCATGACGGCAGCGGCGCACCGTTTAGAGGAGATGTTAAACGATGAGTAAGAAATCAGTTGCGTGGACGACGGCCCGCAAAGAAATTTTATCTGATCCGGCTGTTCGCGAACATTACGAGGCAGAAGTTCGGGCAGAGCACCTGCGCGAGCAGTTAGCCAAATGGCGGGAAAGCGCCGGAATGACCAGCGCTCAGGTCGCGGAGGCGCTCGGTGTCAGCCCGTCGGCAGTGTCACGCACCGAGCGTCGCGCAGATAAAGCCACAGTTGAAACACTCGCCCGCTATGCCCGTGCCTGTGGCGTTGAAAATCCCCAGATCTCTCTTTGATTGAGAGATGATGGCAGGTGCCAGAACAATGCTGGCCCTGCTATTTATCTTGCCTGCTATCAAGCAAACTTTCTTTCCGGTGCACACGCACCCCCTCCACGGGTTTTATCCCACCCAGGCCGGGCGGCGCGAGGCGGGTATACCCTTAACCACACGCTGATAGGAATCCTCTACCAGCTGCTGAATCAAGCCAGGCGAGAGGTCGTCACCGGGATAGGCCGTGATCCAGTGACGTTTATTCATATGATAACCGGCGGTGATCGAGGGATAAATCACCCGGTGCAGCTCCGCCTGCTGCGGTTCGCATTTCAGGGTGATAATCGGCACACCCCGTAGTTCGGTCAGCAGTAAAAACACTTTTCCACACACTTTATAGACCTGATGTTCCGGCCCGAATGGATAGCTGCATTCAGCGGCGGGCAGCCGCTCAGCCGCTTCAATGGCGATGCGCTGGATCTCATGGCCCTGCATAGTGAGTCTCCCTGTAATTATTCAGCCTGAGTCTGCGGCCCGCGACTGGCTGGTCGCCAGGGGCCTGTTACACTTCTGATAAGCATAAATCAGGAGCAGACATGAAATTAGGCTTTGCATGTAAGTATCTCAACAGCGATGGCAAACAGTTTTTCCCGCTTCGCGCCACCACCCGTAAACGGTTTCTGAGTTTATCGCACGATGAACGTCATCAGCTGATCTATGAGATTACCGTCACTAACCTCAACAATCTCTACCTGACGCTTGAGCATCTGGCCACCTTACCTGAGCCACTCAGGATGATGCGTATTGGCAGCGATCTGTTACCGCTCTATACGGTTCCCGAGGCCACGCCACTGTTCACCGAATTTCTGCCCGAACTCTATCCGCTCTTTGCCCGCTGTGGCGAGCTGGCGCGGGCGCATCACATCCGTCTCTCATTCCATCCAGGACAATATACCGTGCTCGCCTCCGATAATCCCGATGTGGTGGTGCGCGCGCTGGAGGATGTGGAGTATCACACGCTCTGCGCCTGTCTGATGGGATATGGCAAGACCTTCCAGGATTTTAAAATCAACATTCATATGAACGGCAAGGCGGGATTCGACGGCTTCAAACGGTCGTTTAATCAGCTCAGCCCGGAAGCGCGGCGGATGCTGACGGTGGAGAATGATGAGATCTCCTGCTCGCTGGATGACGTGCTGCAGGCAGCACCGCTCTGTCCGGTGGTGCTGGATATTCACCATCACTGGGTAAAAGAGAGTGAGTTTATTCAGCCGGATGACGCGCGTGTTGCCAGAGTGATCGATTCGTGGCGCGGCGTGCGGCCGGTGCTGCACTATTCGATTTCGCAGGAGGGGATGATTCCGCAGGAGGGCTGGCCCGATCAGCAGCAGCTGGGCGTGAGCAAAAGCAAGCTGCGGGCGCACTCTGACTACTTCTTTAACCCGACGCTGAATGCATGGGCACTGTCGTTTCAGGATTTCGATATCATGTGCGAAGTGAAAATGAAGAATCTGGCGCGGGAACAACTCTACCAGTGGGGGATAACACAGAAGCTAATAGCTAATCCCCTGGCCGAAGAGACCAGGGAATCGGCGAACGTTAAATAATGGCCACACCGCCCGTCACGGCGATGGTCGCTCCTGAAATGTAGCTGGCTTCGTCACTGGCCAGCATCACATAGGTTGGCGCCAGTTCAGCAGGCTGACCGGCACGCTGCAGCGGCACTTCGCTGCCAAAGTTCTTCACCTGTTCAACCGGCATGGTCGACGGGATCAGTGGCGTCCAGATGGGGCCAGGCGCGACCGCATTGGCACGGATACCTTTTTCAGCCAGTAAGGCTGCCAGGCCGCCAGAGAAATTAACGATGGCGGCTTTGGTGGCGGAGTAGGCGAGCAGCTTCGGTTTCGGCTGGTCAGCATTGATCGAGGCCGTATTAATGATCGATCCACCAGCAGGCATATGCCGTGTTGCCGCTTTAGTGATGTAAAACATCGCGTAAAGGTTGGTCTTCATGGTCCGGTCAAACTCTTCGTCGCTGATCTCATCCAGCGATTCGCGCGTCATCTGATACGCCGCGTTGTTCACCAGAATATTAATCTCACCAAAGGCTTCGACGGCTTTATCGACCAGGGCGTTGCAGTGTGACGCCTCAGTAATATCGCCAGGCACCAGAACCGCTTTCTGTCCCGCTTCTTCAACCAGCCGGGCGGTATCCTGCGCATCCTCATGTTCATCAAGATAGGAGATCAGGACATCGGCCCCTTCCCGGGCAAAGGCAATGGCGACAGCCCGGCCAATGCCGGAATCGCCACCGGTAATAATGGCTTTTTTCCCCGTGAGGCGGCCGGAGCCCTGATAACTCTGCTCGCCGTGATCGGGCTGAGGCTGCATCGCCGCGGTTTTACCCGGTGGCGTTTGTTGCTGTTCGGCAAAAGGGGGTTGCGGGCGTTGAGTCGATGACATGAATATTCCTCCATAAAAATCCGTTAGCGTAAAACAACCGGTCCGGGTCACACCGCGCGGTGTGGCCCGGACCGGCACGCCTGTGTCAGTTAAGGCTTCGGTGACGTAATGCCGTCAATCTGCTCTGACTGCGCACCAGAACCGGGACGCGCATTGCCGAGCAGCGGCTCATCACCCAGAATCTCTGGCTGCTGTTTCGCGCTGAACTGACCATGGCCATCGTAAGCCGGGCCACTGCTCCAGCGACCTTCCGGCAGCGGTTTATCCAGCGAGGTATTCAGACAGTAGTAAGAGTGCTCCTGCGCCTCATGCTCCTGCGGGAAGCTGTTCGGGATCGGCAGCGACGCGTTCAGTCCGCCCATCTCTTCGATCACCGCCAGCCACTGCTGCTGGTGCATAGTGTCACGGGCGATCAGGAAGGAGAGGAAGTCCTTCATGCCCTTGTCTTCCGTCATGTTATAGAGGCGGGTAGCCAGTACGCGGCCCGTGGCTTCTGCGGTGACGTTAGCCAGCATATCGGCCGCCACGTTGCCGGACGCATAGATATGACTCATATCAAAAGGCATGCCGTTGGCGTTAACCGGCATCGCTGCCAGACCGGAAGAGAGGATATGGCGCGGGTTCATTCCACCCAGAATTGCATTAACTACCGGATCTTTCGCTGACGCTTCCTGCTAAGAGAGCGGGGCGCCTTCAAGGTTAAGCGCCACGGCGTAGCCCAGCATTTCGATATGGCTCAGCTCTTCGGTAGCGGTCGAGATCAGCAGATCACGAATCCGCACATCACCGCGCGCGCCCATCGCCTGGAAAAAGTATTGCATCGCTACACGAATCTCACCTTCGACGCCGCCGATGGCCTGCTGGAGCAGCATGGCAAATTCTGGATCGGGTTTCTCTACACGAACCGGGAATTGAAGTTTTGATGAATGATGAAACATGATTATTTTCCTCGTCTGTGTTTGCAGTGGATGCAGAAAAAGCCTGGACACAGATATCGGATAAATAAAGCGAAACGACAGCAAATAACCGGAATTTCAGGTTGAATAAATGGCGAAAACGGTGTTTTCCGGAGCTATATCTGGTCCGGTGGGGCAGACAATCTTAGCGGTGTGAAGGGGACAAGTGATTCAGAGCAGGAGAAATAAAAAAAGCCCCATAACAGGGGCTGATTCCGGACGGGAAAAGCATCCATGCTAATTCGCGTTCCCTCATAACAGACACAGATTTTTAGCTGTCGCTGGTCGCCGAAGCGCGCTGCAGAACATGTTCAAGCGCCTGACGGTAAATATCCTGCTTAACCACGTCACGCTCACTCTCCAGGCGGTGAATCAGGCCCAGCACAATGTCTTTATCGGAGACATGGGTTTTCGCATGGGCGAGTTCGGCATGGACTGCGGCGATAACCTGTTTTTCAGTGGTCAGCGCTGTGCCAGAGTTCATGAAGTAATCAGAAATCTGAGACTCTGTATTCATCGTTGTTTGCATGTCAGGCCTCATAAGAAATGGGGGGAAGAACGCGTCGATTCAGATCCGGTCACCGGCTGACGCAAAAAAAAAATGCATCTGAAGGTGGAAATCCACAACACCTTCAGATGCGGTGCAAAGCACCTTTCGTTACAAGTGATTTAACATCACGAGACAAAGTTATACAAGAATCGCAAAGTTGTACAATGAAATTTGACAAAATTTAACTGGTCGGTGGTGTATATAAAAAGCATGTTTAAAGTGAAAAAAGAGGTTTTCGATGGTTAATTGAATAAATACAGTGAGTTGTTGAGGTTTTCAGAGGGGTGCGATTTTCAGACCAGCAGGCTGGGGATTGTGCTGACGACACATCAACGCGTTAAAACCGCTTTTTTCCGCAGATTTCAGCCAAAGTTGTACAGGTTTCAGGGCAGGAAAAGCGGCTGGCGCGATTGTGCTGCTGCAATCCTGGCCGTCTGACAGGCCATGCCGCATAATTCACTTCCCACGCCTGATGCAGAAGGCTAAGGTTGACCCCTTATTTATCACAAGGAAATGATCATGGTTCACGACTATTTCGCAATTCCGCCTGCGGGCATGACTCAGGAACAACATAAACGTTCGGTCGCCGTGGCTGCTGCTCTGTCAGTGGCAAAGGAGTCCGTCAGCGCCTCCACCTCTGCAACCGGCTCAAAAACCGCCTGGGATCTGCAGGCCGTGGCGAATGAAGTTGCTAATCTGGCCGACGCGATTCAGGATGCGCTGGAGAGTGACAGCGAGGTGTAAATACTAACCGGTATCGTCTGAGGCTGCTGCGGAGGCGGTGCAGGACAGGGCGGTGGCAGCGTTCAGGAGCCGGTAAAGTCCGGCAATCGGACGCTGCCGGAAAATCCGCTTATTCCATTGCGGGTGGCTCATATTTAATATACTGACGCAGGGCATCATGGATAGCCTGATTATTGCCCTCTTCCAGACCGCGTTCGGCATACTCTTTCGCCAGCGCCGCCAGTACATCGTCGAACTTCCCTTTGTAATTGAGATTATTCAGCGCAATTTGCTGACCGAGTATCGCTTTTAATACCGTAGTCTCAACCCTTAACTGCGCAACTGCCTCTTCAAGATGTTTGATTCGATTGTCGTCTGCCATAACCCCTCCATGCTTAAAAAAGCAGAATAACCAGCCCGCCCGTAATATTCAAACCTCTCCGAATGCCAGAGAAGCGTTGTCAGATTTTCCTTAAGTAAAAATAATCAGCCGGTGAATTTATAAGATTCTTTACTGTAAGAAGAAATCGACGCTATTCCGGCGGTGCGGCGAAAGTAACCCGTTTCCGCTTACTCTGACGGCAATGCGAAAAAACGTTTAAAAAAAAGTGCATTACCATCAACCCTTTCGCTTAAAGATGTTCCATGTCACTTGATTAAAAGGGGGATTAGCTATTACTGTGTTTATATACAGTAATCTGAAAAAGGAGCGAAATTATGGAATTCATTAAACCTGCGGACATTCGTGCCGTTATGCCTTTACCGCTATATATCGAACGTGTGCCGTGCGGGTTTCCATCCCCGGCGCAGGATTATGTCGAACAACGTATTGATCTCAATGCGCTGATGGTCCAGCACCCCAGCGCCACCTATTTTGTCCGGGTCAGCGGCGAGTCAATGATTGAGGCGGGCATCAATGATGGTGACATGCTGGTGGTCGACAGTTCACTCACCGCCTCACACGGCGATATTGTTGTCGCCGCGGTCGAAGGTGAATTCACCGTTAAACGTCTCCAGCTTCATCCCTGCCTGCAACTGATGCCGATGAATACCAAATTTAAACCGATCGCTATCCAGACCGAAGATGCGCTGGAGGTGTTTGGCGTTGTGACCTTTGTTATTAAAGCGACCCACTGACCATGTTCGCGCTGGTCGACGTAAACAGCTTTTACGCGTCGTGTGAAACCGTTTTCCGGCCTGATCTTAAAGGTAAACCGGTAGTAGTGCTGTCGAACAACGACGGCTGCGTGATTGCGCGCAGCGCCGAGGCAAAGAAAGCCGGCATCAAAATGGGCGCGCCCTATTTTAAGATGCGTGAAGAACTAACGCGT
Source organism: Pantoea sp. EKM10T (assembly GCF_011800685.1). Taxonomy (NCBI): domain Bacteria; kingdom Pseudomonadati; phylum Pseudomonadota; class Gammaproteobacteria; order Enterobacterales; family Erwiniaceae; genus Pantoea; species Pantoea sp. EKM10T. Next base: position 401,944 of record NZ_JAALEU010000001.1, on the reverse strand, counting down.
CACGCGGTGCAGGTCTTCAGCTCAAATTATGCGCTCTACGCCGACATGAGCCATCGGGTGATGACCATACTGGAAGAGATGGCGCCGTCGGTGGAGATCTACTCGATCGACGAAGCGTTTATGGATCTCACCGGCGTGCAGAACTGTATGGCGCTGGAGACCTTTGGTCGCCAGGTCAGAGAACGAATAGGCAAAGAGACCCATCTGACCGTGGGCGTCGGCATTGCACAGACTAAAACGCTGGCCTTATACAGTGATCAATAATTTTTGAACAACCTCAATACTGTAGCCTCCCAAACTTGTGCCAGTAGCATATGTAGTTAACGGGGAACAGGTCACCGATCAGTTGCTGGATGACTTAATCCGGCGGTTAATAGGTAAAGAGGCGGACTATTCTCGGATCGTGGCAAGGCTTGCAGGCCGCTAGGGTAAAAGAAGCCTGAAAACGTGAAACGATGAAAGGAAATACTACAATAATAATGAAACCTTTAGGGTAAAGGAGCCGGTCTTCGTATGAATGCATAAATGGTCTCCTTAAGGTGTAGGAAAACATCAGTACTCCTCAGGCATCCGATCTATACTGGCCTGCAGGAAATTCAGGCAACACGCCACATAATGTGACCAATGTTGAAAGCATGGATGCAGAGAATAATAAGCTTTATTAACATTTTCACTTCCGCATTGCTTCAGGCATATAATGGTGCGACCTCATAAAAACATTCTTACTACTGCACATCATGTAAGCTGGTTGAAGCCCCGGCTGCCTGCATGAATTTTATTCAAGGATAAAAAATGAAATTATTACGCTGGGCATTGGATGCATGTAGAAAATTAGAGGCCTGCCTGACCAGAATGCAGCCTGATGAAGATACTGTGCCAGATTACGGCTTTACGGCGCTTACACCAAAAAAAATTCCCCTGACTCCTTCTAATGAATACTTCAGGGCGCTGAAATTTGCCCTTTCACAAAAAAGCGTCAGAAATATAGCCGTTACGGGTTCGTATGGAGCGGGGAAAAGTACCGTCATAAATTCCTATCTTGAGGAGTATGAAAAAGGGCATTTTATAAACGTCTCACTTGCGGGGTTTGATATGCCGGGGAATGGCAATCCCGCAAAGTCTCAAGAAGTTGAACTGAGCATTCTGCAGCAGATACTCTATAAAAAAAACAGAGATGCGCTCCCTGATTCAAGGATAGATCGCATCCTGAACAGAAATAAAGCTCATATAGGCCGAGTTTTTTGGTCATCGCTAAAAATCCTTCTTCCCTTATGCGGGATTTTATTTCTTTTATTCCACGAGAAAGCGCACCAGTCTACCGGGGTGCCTGATCATTTATATAATATAATAAACTCATTACCTTATGGTAAAATGGCTGCTCTGTTTATCCTGTCTCTTGCAACGCTTTATTATATTGTAGAGTGCGCCTCAAAAGTTGGAGTTTTTGATAAAAAAATAAAGCTCAACAAGGTCGGACTGCTCAGTGGTGAAATGGAACTCGACAGCAAAGAGGCATCATCGCTGCTCAATAATTGCTTAGATGAGATAGTCTATTTTTTTTCAAAGCTTGAAGAATACCGCATCGTTATTTTCGAAGACCTAGACAGGCTTAAAAACCCTGAAATATTTGTCAAGCTGAGAGAAATAAACAAGATCGTCAATAATAACCTGTCAGATGACAAGCCACTGCGCTTTATCTACGCTGTACGCGACGACATATTTTCTGGTGCGACCTCGCGTACCAAGTTTTTTGACTTCATTGTGCCCATTGTGCCGGTTATGGACAGCAGGAACGCATTCTCGTTGCTTAACAAAAAAATGAGCGAGATGATCCCCGGAGGCGAAGAGTGCCTGCGCGGAACAGCTACGTATATAAGCGATATGCGCTCGCTACAGAATATTGTAAATGAATATCGTATATTCAGTGCGATGGTTGATAACAATAATCGTCAAGTCAGCCTTTACGCCATGGTGTTCTATAAGAACATTTTTGCGCATGATTACAGCCTTATCGATAGAAACATAAGCTTGCTTTACCGATTTGTTTACCAGTACCGTACACAATCTCTTCATGAGCAATATTTTACCGGCCTTGATGAGCGCATTGATTCCCTAAGCCGAAAACTGACTGAGATCCGTAGTGAAAAATCCAGCACTGCTGAGGACGTCAGAAGAAGTTTAATTTCTTTATATCTGCCGGAGAAGTTAACGGGAATGGTTCATTTCTTTAAACAAACAAAAACTGTCGGATATCACCAACCAGCACCCCAGCAGGCTGATACGAACCAGCTCATTAGCGATGAGTCTGTATTCGAGAGTTTTTTTTCCAGTACAGATATCTCAATAGGCTACATATCCCAAAACAGGTATATTACTCAGGAATTAACTGACGCTGAGCGAACTAAAATTTCTGATAGTTATCAGCGCCGGAAGGAACTTGTCGGTGAAGAAAAAGAGAGGAATTTCATCAGGGTTCAGGGCGAGCTGAAGCAGGCCCGCGAAGATAAACGCCGTCGGAATGCCATCTCCTTAGCAGAATTGGTTAACTTGCTGCAAAAGAAGAAGTTTGACGCCATTGCTTCACAATATATGGATGATATTGATACGCATGACTTCCTCAGTGCAGATCACAAAAAAGCCGTCAGGGATGAAATGCGTTACGGCGGCGCGGATGCGCTTTATCTGCTGCTGTCACGAGGCTATCTCGACCAAGATTTCATGCGATCCCGTTCCGTTTTTCATGACGGTGGCCTGTCCGTAAACGACAATGAGTTTATCAAAAACGTGGCCCTCGGCCTGTCCGCCACCCGTTCCAACGAGGACATAGCATTAGATGATATCAGCGGTGTCATTCTTGAAATCGGCGCGCAGCATCTTCTGCACCATGATGCGAGCCTTCATCATCAGATAATTGCTCACATGCTTGAAACTGGCGACGGGCGCCTCGATGAAATGCTTGCCACGCTCTTCACTAAATCCGGGGAGCATGTTCTCAGCCTGATGGTTACGCTGGAGTCCCGTTTTGCAGAGCCCGGCAGTTTTGCCTCACTGCTTGTGCGAGCGCTGGATAAAAACTACTACCTGGATGTTCTGGTTGCGCACCTCAGCGAGGCGGATAATGGAGGGACTTATTCCCGGCTCGCTGCGACCGTTATCTCCCTTATCGCGCCCGATCGCTCAGAAAAGCGCAATGATTACCGGCACTACGTGGAGTCACTTGGCACCGGTATTGCAGACTTTCTTGAGCCTGAGGAGGTTCAGCCATTTATGGCTCATATCGCAGGCCTCGAAGTGCGATATGAAAAGCTGAGCACCCCTCTTTCCGATGCCGAGCAGGACTGCGTGCGCTTTATCGGTGAGAAGTCACTGTATCTTCTTACCGGAGAAAACGTGGGGATAACACTTGCTGCTCAGCTGACTGAGGGGCAGACTACCCCTGAAGAGTGCAGAGCTTTGCCTTGGACGACCGCGCAGATGCACGCGCTTCCAGCGCTCGAGTACTTCAGTGAGAATGCTGATAAATTCGTGGGGGCGGTGTTCCTCAGCTCACATGAGCATGGACAGGCCGTTATTGATGTGCTCGCGCTTGAAGCGCTGAGCGATGAAATGAAGATTAGGATTGTCAGGGAAATGAAATTCTGCCTAGACAGCCTTTCGGCGGTACCTTCCGAACCCACCCTCACGGACGCGACCCCGGCGCTGTCTTTCCATGACCTGTTCTATCGCCACGACCGGATACAGGCCGAATGGCCTGAACTGATTCAGTACATCTGTGAAGACTGCAATATGCAGGTTCTGACTGCATTTATGACGCGACACGCCGGTACGTTGTCACTCTCCGGCCCAGAGGTAAGTCAGGGCGATATTTACGAATTACTTTATATGAAGGTTATCTGTAATGCGGAATTCAGCGACGAAGATTACAGAAAGATTATGACTCACGTAGAAATCAATACGTCCTATCTCGATGAAGATATCGGTAAAGATCGGCTTATTCACCTGCTGGAAATGAACAAAATACCATTGTCCGAAGAGAATTTCACTCGCGTAATTAAAAATGCATCTGAAACTGACCGCAAATTCTTGATGGCGCTCGCAGGCTGGTTCTGCCGATATCAGGATGTCTTTATGACAGCAACCGATTTATATCTGCATAAAGAAGAGAGCGAGGAGATATTTACTAGCCTACTGGGCCAGCTTATGCATTCTCCCTTATCTTCTAATGATAATAAAATGGCGCTTTATCTTCACTATGAGGAGTATTATTTAGATGGCGACGAAGGTGATATTAATCTGCCGCAGGATATAAAAATATCCGCTTTCTTTGCCACCACGTCTCAGGAAATGAAGATGCGTTTAATGACTTCACTCATCGCCACAAACTACCGTGATAAAAAAAGGCTGGCCGAGATGGTGGGGAAAATGGACGAAAGGGAGCTGCAAAAAATATTCACTCAGAGCACCGCAGCCACCCTTACGCTTAATGACCGGGATATATGCGTGCCGCTGCTTGATGCATTACGGGAAGCCGCAATGATTAAAGGCTACGAGTTCAGGGACAATGGGAAACTTTTTGTGACCATCAGGCGTTCGGTATCTGAAAACGAAGAGTAAGCACGCACGGGCAGGGGACCGGCAGCCGCCCTATAAGAGAAAATGGGCAGATTACGAGCAGGCGGCGCTGTGTGAAATATGAGGAAGCATCAGGGGTAATAAATGTCGCCAGAATTCACGCAGCATTGCCAGCGGATAAAGAGAGTTTATGCCGCTACCGGTATTAAATGGCCAGTACGGTTTGGGTATCCGATGGATTCGCTTCAGAGCTGCGCGAGCGTCTGCAGCATTTCCGGGTTCTGCTGCACCATACGGATCAGTAGAACAGCCTGAGCATTAGGTTTAGCACGGCCCCGCTCCCAGCTTTTGTAGGTGCTCTCCCCCGTATGGAGATAATACGCAAAAACTGCCTGTGAAAGATTGAGTTTTTCGCGCAGGTCGTGCAGCTCCTGCGGCGCAATAGTGTCGGGCTCGCGCGTGCTTATCTTACAGGTCTTGAGCGTGAGTTTTCTATCCTGATGGTCCTGAAGCTCCAACATACCCGTCATCAGTTCACTGAAAATGTAGCGTTCAGTCATGTCTCAGCCCCTTCTTAATCACGTTCAGCGTCTCCGGCAGGGCATAGCGCTGCTGCTTGATCAAATCTTCACGTTGATTTTTATCATGGATGGTAAATAGGATAAACAGACTTTTCGTTTGTACAACAGTTGATAACTCTAATCTCGCCTCTTGAGCCCGTTTTCCGCCGCTCGTCACTGAACCGGACTTTACGCAAGCTGCGTAACTGCATATTACTTGACCATCGCCAACAAAAATTTTCGCTCCGCTGATGGGCTGAGTAATGCCTGTTTGAGCGGCTGCTTTGTGCCAACTGCGGAAGTTGGAGTGCCAGAGACTCTAAAAGTTGATGGTTCTTTTTGCAGCGATGCTTACAAGACTATGCAAATTTTTTTAGGTAATGTGTTTTGATGTTAAATAATCTGCTCATTTGGATTTTAAGGCTCAAACCCTGAGAAACTGATATCAGTTAGACTATGCAACAATTAAGATAACTTATTTGGCTTAAGGTCATATTCAACCCGAATCGTCTTTAAAAGACGTGATCCAGATACCCCAATATCTCCATGCTTCATTTTTGAGGAAAACCGTATGGACAAAGAAGCTGATAAATACCTGGATGTACTTAAAAGCTGGGAAAATCATCTCTTCAATTTCAATATCGCTGTCCCCCATACAAACACACCAGGACTAAGAAAACCGCAGTTAGCCGCCATTTATGCAACCTTGGGGCATTTGGTGATAGACCCTTCTACACCAGCAACGGTGGTGATGCCAACGGGCACAGGTAAAACAGATACCATGCTTGCACTACTCATCTCTGGAAAAATGAAAAGAACCCTAATTCTTGTTCCATCAGATGCACTCAGAAGTCAGTTAGTTGGAAAATGTGAAAACTTTAAGACATTGCGCAGCGTAGGCGCAGTTTCCGAAAATGCGCTAAACCCGGTCGTTTGTTCAATCAACTCTGAAATGACTGAGAAGGACGTTCTTAAGCTTTCCAGTTCAAATGTTATTGTTGCTACTCCTCAAGCATTACGATTATTCAACGGGGCAGCCATGAAAGCCCTAGGGGATATGTGCAGCCACCTTTTTGTTGATGAAGCTCATCATGTTGCAGCAGACAGTTGGGATAGCATTAAAAAGGTTTTCATCGGAAAACCATGCATCCAGTTTACAGCAACGCCATTTAGAGAAGATCGTTTGGCTTTAGAGGGTAAGATTATATATAACTACCCTCTGAAAGATGCACAAAATGATGGTTATTTCAAAAACATCGAGTTTCACCCAGTGAGGGAATATAATTTAGATATTTCTGATCAAGCTATAGCTGATAAAGCTGTTGAGCTTTTGAGGAAAGATATTAACGCTGGTTTAAATCATTTGATGCTAGTACGAGCAAAATCTCAAACGCGTGCCGAATCTCTTTACAAGATTTACAGCGCCTTTACAGAATTTAGCTCCATATTAATACACAGCAAAGTGCCAGATCGGGCTAGAACTTTTGCAGAAATAATCCAGAAAAAATATCGTATCATTGTTTGCGTAGACATGCTTGGTGAGGGGTTTGATTTGCCCGAGCTTAAAATCGCTGCAATCCATGACCAACATATAAGCCCAGCGGTCACACTACAGTTTATTGGTCGTTTAACAAGAGTGGATGACTCACTGGGCGATGCCAAATTTGTTGCCAACATTGCTAATCAAAGGACTGATCATCAAATGTCAGACCTTTACAAGGAGAGTGCTGACTGGGGAAAAGTCATCCGCGATGTGAGTGAGGAGAAAGTACGCGCCGAGATTGAAAAAGAAGAATTTAATGAACAGTTCTCGGAAGACAAAGAATCTGATTCTATTTTTGGACTGAATCCAAATCCAAAAGTGAGTGCAATGGCATATCATTTATCACCAAAGAACTGGAAACCAGAAAAAGCCCATGACTTTAATGGTCGTAGAGAAAAACTGAAATATATCTCCATAAATGATAATGCTGATACAGTCATCTTAGTCACTAAACGTGACACTTTAGTTGGATGGGCCCATACAGAGGAGATTTTTGATACCAACTGGGTCTTGTATCTTGCATTTTACAATAAAACTGAAAACACACTTTTCATTCACACCTCTGGTGACGAGACGCAATCCTCCCAGTTCCTTAAACTAATTGCTAATGATGCTGTACGTATAAATGGAGAGCCAACGTTCCGCTCCCTTCATAATATAAAATTGATAAAACTGCAAAACGTAGGATTATCTCGATCCCGAAAAGACCTGAGATTTACCATGCATGTCGGGCACGATATCAATCAAGTGATAAGTGACATTGAAAAAGGCAATGCAAAAAAATCAAATGTTTTTGCCACTGGGTTTGAACTGGGTGAAAGAACAACTTTAGGCTGCTCATACAAAGGAAAAGTATGGGAGATGAATTCAGCACCCATCAACGATTGGATTGAATGGTGTAAACGTATATCAACAAAACTCAATGACAAGACAATCGATCCTGGCGATGTTTTGAAAAACGTGATGAGGGCGGAAAAAATCGATAAAGCTTGGCCTAATGGCTTATTTTACTGTGATTGGCCTGAGTCAATCGCAATTGAAACAGAGCAAAAAATTTTTCTTTCTTTCCAAGGAGAAAGATACAACCTTCTGGATATTGTTTTAGGTAAGCCAAATAAAGATAATGACCTCACCCTTAGCGTTCCTGTACTCACTTTCGATAAAAATGGAACAGAGAAACATCTTACAAGAATTTATATTAACTTACTGTCAGATGGTTACAAAACCCACTGCCCTGATCTCAAAATCATCTTCTCCCAGGAAGTACCTCTCGATGAGTATCTGGATAGTGAAGCCCCGGTGTTGCTGTGTGTTGACGGATCAATGGTCAACGGAAATTACCGTTACTACTCACCTAACAGTGTTAATGTCAAGCTGCCCAAAGATTTTCTCGAAACATGGGACTGGGGAACAACTAAAATCCATCAGGAATCGATGCGTGCAGAAAGGCGAACAGACAGCGTACAAGGCTTCACGTACCAAAAGATTGCTGATGAATACAGTATTGTTTTCAATGACGATGGTGCAGGCGAAATAGCTGACCTTGTTGCAATTCGCGTTAAAAAAGACATAATCCACATCAGTTTATTCCACTGTAAATACTGTCCTTTGACCGATGGTGTCGCTACTCCGGGTGCTCGTGTGAGCGATGTTTATGAAGTCTGCGGCCAGGCATCCAGATCTGTGAAATGGCTATATACAGGTGAGAAATTTTTTGACCGCATGCTGGATCGTTACCAAAAATCTCTCCCGACGGGTTTCGATCGAATTCTTAAGGGGTCGCCACAACAGCTTGAAATATTGCGCAATAAGTGCCATGACCATGAACTGGCTTTTAATTTTATCATCGTCCAGCCCGCTGTTTCCGCCCAAAAAATATCCGAAGAACAGCTGGCAGTTTTAGGAACAAGCTATTCATATATTAAAAGCATTTCAGGTTCAGACATAAAGGTTATCGTCAGCCCTTAAAATCAGAGTTTATCAATCGCTTTATGGGGAGCGGGTCACCAACCGACATTACTAACTGAAGGTTGTATCAAATACTGGGGGCAGGTCAGGCGGTCCATAAGGAGAAGGGCTGACTATGTAGATTTTCCCCATCTTCCAAGGTGGGGCCGTGTTCAGTCTGACCCAATGCTCGAATCTTTCATCGCTATTATCACCACAATAAAAACTATCGCATACTTTAGCTACAGACCATTTTCCGGAACATATATGCAACTGTTCATCGGTGACCAAAACAACCCGAGAATCTAAAAGTGAGTGAATAACGTCGAAAATATTATTTAATTCATATTTAGATTGATATTCACAGAGTATTTTTCCTTTTATCTCCTGTGGGCCATGCGCATGTAGTAGACGCAAAAGTTCTTTTTCAAGAAAAGATAGCTTTATAGGTGACCATTGTGTTTTAGATACCTGTCTTTCAGGAACAGGACCCGGTACAATGAATGTGTACCATCCCATTTTTTCACTTTCAACTACTGGCTTACTCAAAATTAGAGGATAGAGAATTTCCTCATTTTGATCGTCTCCCCTGTTAGGTTTTATTCCTAACAATAGTTGTATGCGGTCAAATAATAACTCCATGATAAGTAAAATTGGGTTTGCATTACTTGAACCCAGCCAGCACCACCCATCTTCTTCATTCCAGAACCCCTTATAAGGCATCCCATTCATTTTAATTAATGAATATCCATCGCTTATCATCAAATTCGGCATATTTTGCATGCCATATCCCGGTTGAAACTCTTTATTTTCATAAATCTTATGGACGCTTGCTCGAAGTGCGTCTTCACTTTTGAAACCATTATAACCAATCGCAATTCGTAATGGAGTTAGCCAGTCTCTAACGAGGCTTTGATAAACTACACGCTGATGTAGTGGTAGTTTATGATTTTCCTCATAATGACATGGCCATACGCCAAAAAGGTTAACAAACTCCTGAGCTGGCCTAATAGTGTTGAAATTAAGAGTTCCCTTGTCTTGCTTAACCTGATAGTCTAATTTAGATAATTGAAAGACTGCATTCAAATGCTGATAAACGTTTTCTATTTCACGCGAAAACAAATTTTTCTTTATTTCAAAAACTGCCACGACCTTATCTATCGGGTAAAAAAATTCATCCGTATTTGGAATTCTCTCTCCTTCACCTATAACGATCATGCAATCGATCTGGCCAGAGTGATTATCACCTGATCGAATGATACCTGATACGACCTTAAGATCAGGATGTGATAGGTCTATTTTTTCTAGTATTTTTTTAGTGGCCCCTTCATACATATTTCCGATCAGTGTAGGGTGCTTAACTACGTGATTATTCATCTCTTTTTTTTCATCAAGCATCAGTTTCCTGATTAACTCTGATAATACATTCATATATGTACCCTTCATTCAATGAACTAATTTAATATGTGTTGATTTATGGCTTCTGATAATATACCGATCTAAATTTTAGCCTAGAGGATATAAGTCAAAAGAGAATGATTTTTTATCACTGTCTTAATTGCCGTGTACGTATATTTTTTGCAAGTGACATTTACGCACGCCAAATTTGGAAAGTGAATTATATTGGAACCTGAATTTATTTTCAGGGCAGCAATACAATCATCAAAACTTTAAATTCCTCTAAAGTGATGAGTTAAACTGCATACACTGGTAGTATATACAGTTAATTTATTAATATAACCCTATCATGAACCCACACAACAATAAATAGATTAAGGTAGTTACACGTTACCTTTTTTTAGAACTATGTTGCTCATGATTCTATTTCTATTACAAAACGAGATTTCCGTTGAAATTTCTTGTCGCCCCATGGCATCATTCGTTGTTTGGGATAAGTTATATAAAGCCATCGCTTAGCTCTTGTTACTGCGACAAATGCGTTATTTCTTTCCTCATCAAGTTCTTTTACAGTATTGGCTCTATAGTCAGGGAAAACCCCTTCACACATACCAATTAAAAACACGATATCCTTTTCCAGACCCTTCATTGTGTGTACGGTACTTAATGTCAAGCCGTCGTCAGGGGTATCGTGCGAAAGCTGTCCGAGAGCTAACGCATTGCGAAATGCAACCAGAGAATCTCCAATTCCTTTCCGTTTGAAGCGTGTCCAAGTGCGATTAAATTCATCAAGTTCTTCAATGCTGAGCTTAACATCTTCTATTTTATCGTCAGAAACACCGCTGTTCTTTTCAACCAATGATGTGAGAAGTCCGTTAAAATCCTTTACAAGCTTAGGGATTTTGGGACTTTCGACCTCCAATCCATCGACAGCAAAAAGAAGTTTTGCGAATACATCGGAGTACTCGTCAACTGATGATGAAATTTGAGCTGCCATTTCCTCCAATACACTAGCTGTCCAATTTTCTGGCTCAGCGATATTTAGTATCTGGCATAACTTCTTCCCATCTACCCAATCTTTAGGGTTCAGTTTCACCCGAATAGCATAGTCTAATATCTTGCCGAATCTAGTCGAGGGTTCAAGCTGTCTTTCACCTTTTCTCAAAGAGTAAGGTATTGAATTATCTTTAAGAGAACTTTCAAGCTTACTAAAAACAAAACGGTTGCGGCCAATCACTACCATATTTTTCAGTGAAATCTCACCTTCAATTTCGCCGTCAACTCTCAAATCCAAAAGATTTTTAACAGTGGTAACAATCGCTGCAGCCTCATCCTCTTCCGTATCAAATTCTGAAATCCATACACCACCTTCTAGAGCATAATCAATTTCTGCTTGTGAGCCTGGCCGCAACTTGTTTGCTGCACGTATAACAGCTTTAGAGCTACGATAATTTTCTTTAAGTTCAAAGCATTGTGGGGTGAAGTCATCTACAAAGTTGGTGCAGAGATAGTCTTTCGAGGACCCGTTAAATCCATAAATCATCTGATTAGGATCACCTACCATAAAAATGCTTTTTATAACATCACCGCAAAGTACCCTGATAAATTCATATTGTGCTTTATTAAGGTCTTGAGCTTCATCAACGCAAATATGTTTATACTGAGACCGGTATATTTTTGCGATCCAATCATGTGTTAGTAAAATTTTATGTGCATATACCAAAATATCATCATAGTCGATACCACCACTATTAAGCAATGCAGACTGATAGTCTTGATATATTTTCCAGATATTATTATTTGGATATAGCTCAGCCACCTCAAGATCAGTAAGTAACTCCCTCTTTATTTTCGAAAATATATCCATAAAGGATTGCAGGTTTTTTTCTCTGCTTTTTAATTCTCTCGAATCAGTGATATTTAGATACTCATCTATATTAATTCCATCTTCGCGTAAAGATTGTATAAAGACTTCCATTCGGTCTTTATCTCTATCATATATGTGTAACTCCGTGGGTAAACCAACGGTGTGTCCATATTTTTCCAAAATACGCTGTGCGACCGAATGTATTGTAGCGATCCAAACCCTATCTTCTACTTGCTCAAAATCAGCTAAACGTGCACTCATTTCCTCCGCTGCTTTGTTTGTGAAGGTAAGAGCGATGATGCCTTCTTTTTTAGTTTTATCCAAAATATGACGAACACGCTCTGTTAACACACGTGTTTTGCCTGAACCAGCTGATGCAAGCACCTGAACAGCTGAGTTTATAGGAGCTTCAATAATCTTACGCTGAGCATTTGATAGATTCATTTCAGACTCCAGATTCAATTTTTTTGAATAATTCAATGATTTTCTCAGGAAACTTATCTGCTGACAATTTAATCAGGTTATCGGTAATTGCCTTAGCATAAAGCGGTTTGCTTGAATCAAGAATTTCAAGGATTGCGCGAACTCGCCCAGCATCACCCTTGTAATCTCGTAGCACATCCTCAAAAATAGGCTGGCTACAGGTTTGACAACTTGGCTTATCAGTTTTAATTCGTTTTAAAAGCACTCCATCTTTTTTCTCAATCCACTTTTCTATGGTATCCTCACCGTCGATTTCATTGATGGTTTTTTCTATCAAATCATGAAGGCCCTGGCTTAAGAGGTATCCCTCAAAATCAGTCCCGTCAAGTATTGTGATATTATTGGCTTTCTCGATGTCAGTAACTCCGAAAACTTTTTCGTAATTTCTCTTGAGATCTTTAATCGTCTTAGGCTCTCCATCACTAAATATAAATACTGGAATATTAAGGTCTTTCGCCAAAATGAGAAATGGACGATACTTTGCCCCTGAACCATTGACACCAACAAAATTAATTCCTAGTGAAAAGGGGTGTCTTCCTGCATAGGCTCCAAATAGCTCGGGTAAGGCTTGCTCTTCGGTTTCGCCTTCAGAAAGGACTATTGCTTTGGAAAATAAGAGCTCACCACGGGAGTGTACTACCTCTCTTTTCAATCTCCTCAGATCATCATCTTCAAACTTATCCCTCAATTGATATACTTGAACTGAATTTTTCCGTTTGCTCAGAGATCTAATCTCGTGCAACTCGGCTAGGCCAGCAATATAAGGCGAGTGAGTACTTATAATCACTTGTCCTGGCACATCTACGAGTTGTCTATACAATGTTCTTTGCGCGTTAGGGTGTAGATGTGCTTCTGGCTCCTCAGCGGCCATAATTGGGAAAAATGGCTCTGCTTCCTCTTCGTGATTTTTGGCCAGCAGTTCGGTAAAGGCCTTTACTGTTAACATGGACGCCCAACTGCGTGTTCCCATGCCGTGGTATTCCATAGAAAATGAGCTTTTATCAGTTTCACCAAAATTCACACTAAACCGCTTTGACAGGTCACGAATCTTCTTCGGAAACGGCGTAAGCTCTGTTTGTCCTGAGCCCTCAAACGATTGATTCATGTTATCCAGATGAGTCTTCAATCGTTTAAGCGGCTCGCTTTTTTCTATGGCCTCTTTATTAACTTCGGCTACCAGCCGCTCTAGTTCAGCCACGTCTTTTTCATCATACTCAACACTGGATAAAACCCGACCAACAAAAGAAGATTTTTCCTTTAGTTCATTATGGATGTCTCTTTGTGCATCAATCGAAATGAAAGGTACAGACTCCAATCGTTTGCCTAATCTGTTCTTGCTGCTAACTCGAACCTCTTGCCACCCACTAAGTTCTGGCCACTCATCTAAATGAAACCGGTCAACAATATAACCGCCTTTTATTCGATCTGGTTTTGCAATAGTACGTATCGCTACAAATTGCTTCCCATCAGGCTCTGACTGAATTTTATCGCCAAATACCTGTTGCCAATTCTCTGAAAATTCTCTCACTCTCGCATCACGATCAACAACTATAAACCGAAGATCTATTGTAATAGTCTCTTGCCGTTTTTCATCTTCGCCTATATGAAAATCTTCGTCAGCTAAGTACCGTGAGTAGTCACCCAATGCTAGCTGTAGAGCTTTTATAATTGATGTCTTTCCAGCATTATTTTGCCCTAGCAACACGGTAACTCTCGGTAAGGTCACTTCAATATTACATATACCCCGAAATCCGCTGATACGAACAGTATCAATTTGGATATTCATAAGACTTCGTCCTTTGAATTAATAGAAACCGTCCAACCTCGACTTCCACCGCCATGGCTGCAGAGGGAGCTGTAAAAAAAATTTTTATAACAGCCATTTTTCTTCCTTTCAGTGCCCGAGTGCTATCCCAGTACAATTAGTTTGGATATGAATTGTTAGATCTTTGCTGTATTGAGCCCTGCAGCTTTTAAGCGTTGGGTTAAGTTGCGCATCTTGCTGAACTCCGTACCGAAGCTGCTTCGTAGCCCAACCCCTTCACAGAACTCTTTAGACGTGATGTTCTTTAATTCATCCGCATATTTAATAATTTGCAGGTGTAACTCAGCGGTGTATTGATTGCGAGGCGCGTCGACCAAGACTTCTCTGATACGCTCGTAAATCTCAATTTCGGTCATTTTCGCCCATAGGTAGTTCGGTAGCTAGATAATTTATCTAAATTATCTAAAAAACAGCATAAAAGCAAACTTGCTCGACTTACAGCTTACACGGTAAAACCTAAATTCCTCGCAACTTCATACGCTTCCAGAAATCTGCTTAGAAGAAGGTTGAACGTGCGAAAAATCCAGTGATACTGTATATAAACACAGTCATGTTGAGTTCCTCACTATGCAGATTTTTTATCCCATAGAGATCGCCCCCTCTATCCCTCTTCCTCTCTTTACGGAACGGGTACCTTGTGGCTTTCCCAGCCCCGCGCAAGACTATGTTGAAGATAGGCTGAATCTCAATACGCTTTTGATAGCCCACCCTAGCGCCACATATTTTATTAAAGTAAGCGGTGACTCTATGACTGGCGCTGGAATTGGAGATGGTGACCTTCTGGTGGTTGATCGTTCGCTTTCGGCAAGTCATGGCGATATCGTGATTGCGGCAGTAGCCGGCGAATTTACCGTTAAGGAGTTGCGCACGCATCCCATCTTGCAACTGGTTCCTTACAATAACAATTACTCACCCATAACATTTCATCATCCAGAAAATCTGGAAATATTTGGTGTAGTGACATTTTCAGTGAAATCACATAAATGACAATGTTCGCTTTGGCCGACGTCAACAGCTTTTATACGTCCTGTGAGACGGTGTTCCGCCCGGATTTAAAGGGAAAACCCGTGGTGGTGGTCTCTAACAACGACGGTTGTGTAATTTCGCGTTCAGTAGAGGCAAAAGCGCTCGGTATTACGATGGGAGAGCCTTTTTTTAAATTGAAAAATAAAACATTCCCCTCCGCAGTGCACGTATTTAGCTCAAACTATGCCCTTTATGCTGACCTCAGCGCGCGAGTTATGCAGACGCTGACGGAGATGTCGCCGGCCATCGAGATCTATTCAATCGATGAAGCCTTTATCGACTTATCTGGCGTAGCCAGCTGCATATCGCTGACAGATTTTGGCAAAACCGTGCGAAACCAGGTATTTAAAAATACTGGGCTCACGATAGGGATCGGCGTTTCGCAAACAAAAACGTTAGCAAAATTAGCAAATTACGCAGCAAAAAGATGGCCTGGTACGGGAGGCGTGGTTGATTTATCTGACATATCACGTCAGCGGAAGCTGTTAGAGCGCGTACCTGTAGAGGAGGTATGGGGGGTAGGTAGGCGCATCAGCAAAAAACTAAACGCTATGGGGATCAGTACAGCGCTAGACTTAGCTAATAGCTCACCGTGGGTAATCAAAAAGCATTTCAACGTTGTTCTGGAAAGAACGTTGCGTGAACTGCGTGGTGAACCGTGTCTGGAGCTTGAGGAATTCGCGCCCAATAAGCAACAGATTATGTGCAGCCGCTCTTTTGGGTATCGTATTACCGAGTATGCCGATATGCGTCAGGCTGTCTGCACCTATGCGGAGCGCGCTGCAGCAAAATTGCGTAGCGAACACCAGTTTTGTGCTTTTGTTAGCGTTTTTCTACGCACCAGCCCGCACGCAGATAATGAAATTTATTATGGAAACCAATCGTCGGTGAAATTACTGACACCCTCTGATGATACGCGTGACATCATACGTGCCGCGACAGAAGCATTGGATCGAATATGGGTCGATGGTTACCGTTACATGAAAGCGGGCATTATGCTGGCTGATTTTTTTAGTCGTGGCACAGCACAGCTTAATTTGTTTGACAGTTTCGCCCCGAAAGCTAATAGCACGGCACTCATGACGGTAATTGACGGTATTAACGCGTCAGGAAAAGGAAAGGTCTGGTTTGCGGGCCAGGGCATTGAGAAGCCTTGGGCAATGAAACGTGAGATGCTGTCACCGGCTTACACTACGCGCTATTCAGATCTGCCTGTCGCTAAATGAAAATGAATTTTTGCCCTACAGGTGCGGTAGCTGCAGTGACAGTAGTTTATTTCGCAGGTTTCCATTCTGTATTTCACAGTTTTCAAGCTCACGTTCAAGCAAAATAACCTTCGCTATCAGGGCTGTTTTGCTCTTACTCGCCAGAAGATAAGCTCTCCGTAATTCTGACGCTGTTGGATTATTAAGCTCAGAGCCCGGGATGTTACGTTTTTTCTGGCTACTACCGGTCAGTGTTGCGTGCTTTTTGTATAGTTCGTGGCATTGTTTGTTCCGCAAGATAGTAGAAGTAGATACGCCTTTTCCCGCAGGATCTACGCTTTTGGAAGCCAGAACAATCGTTGTCAGGCTGATCCTCAGCTTCTCTGCTAAAAGTTCATCAATAGCACGCTTGACCAGCGATAAGCTATTCTCAACGCGTTTTCTTTGCCAGGTATAAATACCGCTCATGTTTTTCTTTGTCATACCGTCAACCTCTCGTGAGTCAGGATGAGGACTGCAGATTACGCTTAATGGTATCTACCTGCTCAATCAAATCCATTTCTTCCAGCATGTCGTCACAGCTGCCAATAATTTCATGAGCTTTTCTCTTTTCTGCTGGCAAATTCTGCTGCCCGGCAAGCTCAGCCATCTTTACCCAAGCATCTCTGTACACCAGGACGTCACTGCGTCTGGCGGGATCGGGGGCATTCCCTGCACATCCAATACAGGCAAACTTGGCCGGGCACGCATTCGCAATCGTGCAACATCCGCCTGTAACAGGAATCAGCGCTCCAACCTTACCGACAGCCTCTGTCAGTTGCTGAGCAATATCGCCTTTCGTGCGAATATGCTGCCTGGAAAAGTCATGTCGCTGAGTGAAAATTTGTTGTTGCAGTTCGACCAACTGAGAGGGTGTATGCCTGGCATAATATTCCGTAACGTTGACATCTTTTTGCTTCATCAACAAAGCCAATACGTCGAGTGGCGTATTAAGTGTACGCATTTCTGTTGCAAAGCTATGTCTGAGCAGATGACTAGTGACTTTTATAGATTGCCCCGCGGCCGTTTTCAAGGAAAGCCCATGGAGCATAACGGAAAGTGCGCCGTTAATGTCTTTCTGTGTAAAATGTTTTTCATCGTTTTGCCAGAGGTAACTTGCAGGTTTTAACTTTGGTCCCAGGCATGCTGCTGCTTTAATTACGGGGAATGTCTGGGATCTACTTCTCTGATAACTCCACCATTCATAAAGACTTTCCATGCACTTATTATCAATATAAAAAGGCTCCTCTTTTAATCTTCCTTTGGGAACAGCATTAAATAGAATGCACTCTTTATTTTCTGCCAGATTGATCCGATAAAGATGCTCTGGGACTAACCTTATCTGCAAAAACTCATGTGCCCGAGCCCCTGTCTTTGACATGATCTGTACAACAGAATGCGCCAACAGCGCATCAATCATCAAAATTTCAACAGGAATAAATATCAGTCCCAAATCTTTACTCAATAAGTGTTGCCACCGGCTGGTTGTATATCCGTAGGGGGTAGTTATAGGGCCCTGAAAAGACGCCTTTGATACTCCGTATAGGTCAGTGATTTCAGCCGAAGGAGAGCCCGTGAGCGCGGCAAGCGTGATCAGTTCAGTGAACCACAGACCTTCAACGGGTTGGTGATGTTTATCGTAGCTTCCCTCATAAGTAGTGAATCTTGCATCCGAATCATGAATAGTATGATGCGGATTAGTATCACGATGTCGATAGGTTCTGGCCTCAGCGACATGCTCATGTGCCTGCCTCAATAGCCTCGCGTCCCAGACTTTAAACTTGTGCGTATATGCCTGTTCGCCTCTGTTTTCCATGACCACAGATTCTGTATACTCAAAAACCAGCGGTGTCTTTTTCTCCGAATTTTCAAATCGCTTAAACGCCTTTTGTATCTCCTGATGTAGCCTATTAATCTGCAACTTTCTTCTTTCCACAAAATCGCGAAGAAAATAAAACTTCTGGTGCAGGACAGCTGTTTTGGATTTTCTTTTGTTTTTTTGTTCGTGTGAGACTGTTCTGTGCAGGGTGGATTTTTTCCAGAATAAATCGTCGGACACGCGCGGTAGTGCAAAGGGGGTGAATTTTTCTCGCTGGTCTGTGTTAAGTTTGCTGAAGTAATCTCCTTGTTTAACGAGTAACCGAAAATACGTCTGTATTATTCTAGCCCGCTGTCCTATGTTGTCTTCAGGGACAAGATCACCTTGATGATATGCTTTGAAAAAGGTCTCACAGTCAAACTGGTCTATGTCATCCGAGCCAGTTGCGTTAAGAAACCGGGGCATGTAATAAAAAAAAGTAATGTCATTTCTTCTGTTACTGTAACAGGTCGCCATGATAAAAAATGCCATGTTTCTCAGTCCCGGTTGCTTAATCTCGTAAATCATACGTATCTGTGCATTGGTCATTGGTTTACCTGTTGCAGGCGAGTCCAGAAACGTCAGTGGTATTGTATGAAGAACCGGGTCGAGTGTGGCGACTAGCTCATCCAGAGAGATGGTCTTCCATGCATCTTTTTTCACCAATTTGGTATCCGTGCGTTTCTCCCATTGAGCCACCACTCTTTTAACCAGTCGATGATCAAGGCAGACCAGTGTGGTTATTTCTGAATATGTCACCTCACGTTTATTTCGGCTTAAATAATCAATGGCAAGAATCACTTTTTCCTCACTGATTTCTTTTGCTCTTGCTGTATTTTGCAGTGAGTATCTAAAGGTCGTTACCGTTCTGTTCCATTCAAAATAGGCCAAATCATCAGAAACATCTTCGTTAAGAAGAAAATTAGCCAGTTCGCTAACGTAACAGCGCCCATATCTGGATATGATATGTAAGTCTATGCCGGATTGATCTGATATTTCTGAGGTTTTAAAAGGTTCAGCCTGTTTTTTATAAAAGTCGTATAATTTATAAATGACCTTTTTACGCTCATTCGGAGGCAGGCGTAAAATGGAAGTAGAGAATGAAGCAGGTTCGGTAATAAGCTCCTTTAGCTTAATTTTTTCAACAATGATGAAAATATCTTCATCTGTAGCGCAACACTGCTGTCTTATTTTTAACACATACTCTTCATTGTCATTTCTGAGTCCATCCTCAATGCAATAAATAATGTACCGGTATTTAATCTCCAGTGCATATCTGCTGCTTCGGATGAAAAAGTCAAATGTCAGATACTGCCGCTCCCATGCGAGGAACATCTGATGAGACATGGGTGTGGTACCCAGCAGCTGAGCCATAACATTATCAATGTAAGGCATCAACGCTCTTTTCAGTGCAGGCCGTCCGGTGCGGGTGCCCGGTAAATCTTCAATCCTGAACCAGTCTCCCCGTTCTTCACGCTGAGTAAGTTCAAAAAATAATGTATGACTGCGCTGTGAAACAGGTTGAGTATCAACGCTCATAGTTTCCCCTCCAACATTTCTTTCAGCATCAGCGAGCCCTGACTTTCCTTGTTATCGGGCACATCACAAGCAGCTTGAGCCTCTAGCTGCTTGTCTTCGATGTACGTGTGTATTGCACTCGCCAGCAAAGGTAAATCATGGCGCTGTCGGGCTTGATCATAGGCTGGCAACATATCGGATCTCCATCCCATTAATACCTGCAGGGCGCTGCGTTTCTGCAGAAGATCAGCCTCTGAGACGGCGCTACGGTGGATCTCGTTCAGTGCCATTGTGACAAACCAGTGTCGAACCTGATGAGTGCGTATCCTTAGCCCGGCAGCCGCCAGCACAGGCGTCCACCGGTAACGCCTAAAGTTGTCCGGTGTCAGTTGATGGCCTCTTTTTGTACAGAAAAGGGGGAGTAGGTGAACATTTTCGGGAGGTAAAGCAGTGCGCCCGTTGAGATATGGCAGCAGTTCAGGCCTGTCATTTCTGATATAGCGCAGCAGCACCTTCAGCGTTTTATTCGTGATGATAATATTCTTGACCCGCTTCCCACGACTGCCTTTACTCAGCGACATGAACATGTTGCGAAAACCACTGACCTTCCAGTCATGCATGGTCAGCGCGCAGGCCTCGTGTATTCTGCAGCCCGTATCGAAAAGTATTCTCACGAGTGCTATATCCTGTAGGTTCCAGCCGCCCTGTTCGCCTGAGGCCAGTACATGCCCCATGAGTTCTGGATCGTCCAGATACTCAGGGATCCATTGATTATCTTTAATTCTGTAATACGAAGAAGTCAGTCTGAGAGGGCGCCAATGGTCAATACCACTGTCTGATGGCATCGGCGGTCGCTGATTTATTCTCACAAAGTCATCAAGATGCTGCTGCCGGATTTCGGCAATCATATTTTGGGCTTGGGGTAAATCAAGAGGGTGAAGATGGTGATACAGCTGCATCGAGATGAGTAACTGATAAAAAGATCGCAGCGCAGCTAACAGATGATTTATCCGGTGGGCTTTTCCCCAAGTAACCTGCACCTTGCGAATATCTCCTCCTGACAGATCGCGTGCGAAAAACAGGGTACAGTGCAGCTGGGTTGTCAGGAAATGTTCGAGTACAGCACGGACTTGACTACTGTTGCCCAGCAAATCCCAATGCTGGCGTTTCACGGTTTCATCCTGCCCAGCCCACGAAAAAAATGCCAGAAGATGCCTGAGATAAGCCTTAACTGTAGCTGGTGAATGGTACCTGTCGGCTCGGCACGCATAAACCGTCAACGGTAAATGTGGCAACCCCTGGGAATCTGTTACATGAAAGAGAAAATCACCGCTACCGCGACGTAACCGAAACATATATACCTCTCCTCTAATGCTGGCAGCATATGGCAGATGTACTGATGTAACTGGATTTTTGATTGAGTGTAGAACAGCAGTGTTACATAGCAAAGCTGGCGAATTTTGCGGCCAAAAAGTGGAGCAAAACCGGCGGCATTGTCGACCTGTCGGACCCTGAACGACAAAAAAAGCTGCTGGCGCTGATTGATGTGGCGGAAGTCTGGGGCGTGGGTCATCGGATCGGCAAACGGCTCAACGCTATGGGCGTCATGACGGCGAAAGATCTGGCCGATCAAAGCACCGAGGCCATCCGCAAACAGTTCAGCGTCGTGCTGGAGCGCACTGTCAGAGAGCTGCGTGGCGAATCCTGTCTGGAGCTGGAGTCAGTGACGCCGGTAAAACAGCAAATCATGTGTTCGCGCTCGTTTGGCAGCCGTATCTCCGACTACGATCAGATGCGCGAGGCTGTCTGCGCGTATGCCGAGCGCGCGGCGGAGAAGCTGCGCCGTGAGAATCAATATTGTCGTCAGGTAGGGGTATTTGTACGCACCAGTCCGCATGCGACTGACGAACCCTTTTATGGCAATCAGTCGATGGAGCAACTGCTGATTCCGACGCAGGACACACGCGACATCATCAGAGTTGCAATGGCGTGCCTGGATAACATCTGGATTGAGGGACATCGCTACATGAAGGCCGGCATCGTGCTGGGGGATTTTTTCAGCCAGGGCGTGGCTCAGTTTGATCTGTTTGACGAACATCAGCCACGCCGCAATAGCGAAGAGCTGATGAAGCTGATCGACACAGTCAACAAGCTCGGCAGCGGGAAGCTGTGGTTTGCCGGGCAGGGGATCAACAAAGCCTGGTCGATGAAACGCGAGATGCTGTCGCCTGCCTATACCACCCGGATAACCGATCTGCCTGTGGTTGCGCTTAAGTGAAGGCTGACCCGATGTTCCTCTGCTGCTGAAACCGCGGCCTCTGCTAAAAGCTTTTTTATCACGCGATTAAAGTGGCAGGAAGTTATGCTTTGCCTGACCCGGTGAGTAGTTTTTCATCGGGTATTTTAAGCAAATTACCAGGTAAATATAATGGATTTCAGGCAGTTTGAAGTCAGAGTGATGCTCTGGCCCGCAATACATTTCACAGCAATCATAAAATCCCGCCATCATGACGAATATGAGATTTATGCGATCGACGATAACAGCAATATAAAAACCCGACTCTTTCTCTGTTTTGCTGACAATGAAAACCACGCCAGCCTGCTTATTAAGCAATTTACGTTATGGCTGTTAAAAATAAACGCGCTGAAGCGCAGCCAGCAGCGGGAAAAAGGCCGCACAGAGACAACATCCTTATCTGAATGAATCGCGTCCGGCTTGCACCGCAGACCAGACGGCGGCTGGTCAGACAGCGGCGAATCATCTTAATGCGTCCGGGAAATAACGGGCCGTCTGCGCGTGACGGGCGACGGACGGCCTGGCTTGTTACCCGCGCCTGGGATAGAATCGCCATTGATTTTGACAGCAACACACCTCCCCAGGCCGGTAACAATGACCACGACAGCCACAACGTATAAAAACAAAGAGCGGGGACGCCCCAGAGAGTTCGGGATCGAACAGGCTCTGGATCACGCCATGATCGTTTTCCGGCAAAAAGGGTATCATGCGGCCTCAATGAACGATCTGGGTGAGGCGATGCATCTCTCCGCAGGCAGCATCTATAAGGCGTTTAAAGATAAGCGCTCGCTCTTCCTGCTGGTATTCGAACGCTATCTGTTGCTGAGAAATAGTGAGTTGCACCGTCGTCTGGCACCCTGTGCCAGCGGGCGGGGGAAAATAACCGAGCTATTGCAATTCTACCTGGATTCGGCACGTGCCACAGAAGGGCGTTGCGGCTGTCTGGTCGTCGCCAGCGCGATTGCGCTGCAGACGATGGATCAGCCACTCGCGCAGCGCATTGATGAGGTCGTTCAGCGTAATCAACGCTTCCTGGTCTCGCTGCTGGAGCTGGGACAACAGGATGGATCTATCGATAACACGCTGGACAGCGAGGCAGCAGCCGGTTTAATTCTCTGTATTGCTTTTGGATTGCGCGTGGCAGGTAAGGTCAGCGATGTGACTAACGAAGAAAAGACGCTGGCGCTGGCATTGAAAGTACTGGGGTAACCAGGCAAGGCCGCTCAATCAGTAAACAGACTTCCCGGACATGGGCTTCCAGACAGAGAAATTCTGCACTTTCCTTTCCCCCCATCTGATTATGTGCCAGGCTTTCACGCTTTATCCTGTAGCGAAGAAAATTAAGGCGCGTTTCGTGAAAACCTCAATCTTACTGACACTTGTGGCAGCCATTGGCTGTTCTGTTTTTGCTGCCCGTGGTGGGTTTGAAACCACTACAGCGAAACATCCAAAAACGCTGCAGGTGACTGAAAACGGGGAGCCGCTGACGCGCTGACCGTGACGGCAGGTGGAGAGAAGCCGACGAAGGCCGGTTAATGGCCAGATGGCAGGCCGATGAGTGCAGAGCAATAGCACTCATCAATGGGTGTGGAAGCCGTTTCAGGCCGACACAGGAGCCGGGTGCAGAGCGTTGCAATTCACGTTCTGGTCACGTTCTGGCCGACATGCACTATTCCACTGCCACGCAGGCCCAGCGTCTCTGGCTGTGAAGCCAGGCGCGTGCCCGGCACCCTAAAAATAAATAGCAATGACCCGCACATGACTAACGATAGTCTTTAAGGTTAACCGGTGCCTGTCCGGTCTCGACCAGCCAGTTTAATTCGGCACGGTCGCGCGTTGAGGATTCGATAAAACCTTTAAGCCAGTTCCGCGCATCGGCAATCTGCGTGACCCGCTCATCGTTGCGCTCCTGTTCGGCCATTTCGCTCAACTGGCGAATCAGTGCTACCAGCGTAATCTCCTGTTCGTCAAAAGCCAGATTAATTGCAGCTTCACCAAGAATCATATGACCCGTTGTTTTGTCGTGATAAACCATCTGCACCCTCCTGATTAAGTAGCGATATAAAGAGTCTAGTTAAAGGCGCTCTGGACTAAAAGGTGGGAAACAGCAGGGCGCTATGATTAAAATTTACCGAAAATAAAGTGAACCTTTAATCGAGGCGGTAAACCACTAATATCAAAGCATAAAAACAGAGTGAGGTTATTCTTGAGAGATGAACTGAGCTATTATGCTGGTTAAAAAAGCTCGGAACTGCCGGAAATTCAGATAAGGCCGGAACGGCGTATTTCGTTATCAGATTATTATCTGCACCACTATCCGTACGGTTGCCTGCCATATTATGGCCACGCCGCAGCGGATATTTCTGATTTATAAACCACCGGGGAATAAAACCGGGCCTGTGCGCCACTTCGTGCCAGGCGCAGACAAAAATAAAGCCGCTCGTGGGCGGCTTTATTCATCGGGCAACAGCGATCGGATTATTTCTTCGGTACTTCAGAGACCGCTTTAACGTCCGCTTTATTAATCTGCTGCTTCACGCCATTTGCATCGGTATAAGCCAGCAGGCCGGCATCCGATTCAGAAGGCTTGCCATCACTAATAATGGTGCGTCCATCGTTAGTCTGAATCGCATAACTGGTACGGGTGCAGCCGGTTAATACGGTCATACCAATCAATGCGGCGAGAGGTAAAATCAGCGCTTTTTTCATCTTATTCACCTTATATTAGTTGTCGAGTTCACTCATATTACTGATCTCATTACGATTGATCTGCTCAGTTTTTCCTGTCTGAGCATCGCGGTAAGAAACCAGACCAGTATCTGAATCAATCTGCGGTTTGCCATCGGTGACAATCGTGCGGCCATCGGTGGTCTTAATCGACTGGTTTGAGGCACAACCTGCCAGCGTACCTAAAGAGAGAGCCAGCAACGCGACGGCTGACAGGGATTTCATTTTCATTTTCATTTTTTCTGCTCCATGAAGTATATCCGAACGTTTACAGCATAGTCGGCTTTATCAGGTTTGCTGGCCCTGTCGCGTCTCGCTGCCTGTTTTTTAAACAAAACCGGAGTGTGTGGTGCTGATTAGGGGGGATGACGGCGTGAAATAGCATTTATTGCAAATGTACCCAGCCGTTCTGTGCCATTTCAGCAGAGGATGCGCTGTACCGAAATAAGATCGATGCTGATGCGGGAAATAAGCACGGCAGCCAGAGCGGATATTTCCGTAAAAGCCAGAATAGCGGTGCGGAAATAGTCAGCATCGGGGTGAATGTCTGGCGGGATTCACGGGTCCGATACCCTGAAGGCTATCGGACCCGTGGAGAAGGGGATCAGAGGATGGAGTCTTCGCCCGCTTTGGCGGCCGCTTTTTCTGCTTTCATGGCGCTGACCGGGTCTGATGCGCTCAGCCAGCGGTCAAATTTCTGGTAGGTGTCGATAAAGGTTTTAAAGTAGCTGCTGGCGATGGTGGCATTCTCTTTGTGGTTCATAAACGCCACTGCCAGCTTAAATGCATCTTCGTTATCAAATTTCATGTTTGTCTTCCTCGCTTAAGATCTATAGAGCGTAGCCTGAGAACGCGGCCTGTGCATTCAGACAACCGTCTGAAAAGGCGCAATAATTCAGCCTGACTGACAGCATCTGCCAGATTGGCGTGGATTCCCACTTACTTCGCGCGCAATCCTTCTTATAATGCCAGCTTCACTCGTGAAGGAGACCCGCTTATGTTGAAAGGATTAACCGTTGCCGCGGTGCTACTGCTGTCAGGCTGTAGCCTGATGCATAAACAGCCGCCGTCGCCGCAGACCCTGCACTATCGCTGCGGAACCATGCCCCTGACCGTGACGCTGGACGAGGCGCAGCAGCAGATCAGTTTCATCATGGATGGGCAGCCTCTGACGCTGAAGCAGACGGTATCCGCTTCCGGCGCACGCTACAGCGATAACACCTATGTGTTCTGGTCCAAAGGAAACGGCGCATTTATCGAACGTAACGATAAAATTGTCGTGAATGATTGTGAGCTGCAACCTGCCAGCTGACTTGTTATCTGAATAGGCGAGCATTATGAGCGACAGCGAAACGCTACACACCATTGCCCATCTGCGGCGTGAATATACCCGCGGTGGATTGCGTCGTAAGGATCTGCCGGACGATCCGATCGCGCTATTTGAACAGTGGCTAAGCCAGGCCTGCGAGGCAAAACTGCCCGATCCTACCGCCATGACCGTGGCAACCGTGGATGAGCAGGGCCAGCCATGGCAGCGTATCGTGCTGCTGAAGCACTACGATGCGCAGGGCATGGTGTTTTACACCAACCTCGGCAGCCGTAAGGCGCTGCAGCTGGCGCACAATCCGCGCATCTCTCTGCACTTCCCGTGGCACTATCTGGAGCGTCAGGTGATGGTGCTGGGTGAAGTGGAAAAACTGTCGCCCCTCGAGGTGCTGAAATATTTCCACAGTCGTCCGCGCGACAGTCAGATTGGTGCCTGGGTGTCGAAGCAGTCAAGCCGTATTTCGGCACGCGGTATTCTGGAAGGAAAGTTCCTGGAGCTTAAACAGAAGTTCCAGCAGGGCGAAGTGCCGCTGCCCAGCTTCTGGGGTGGCTACCGGGTGAAATTTCACACGATGGAGTTCTGGCAGGGTGGCGAACATCGTCTGCACGATCGTTTCATCTATCAGCGCGATCACGACGGCTGGAAAATCGACCGTCTGGCACCCTGAATCTGCACGATTCGCCCCTATCAGCGCTGGCACAGAAAGCGTCAGCGCTTTATGCTATAGCCCTGATTTTTTTCGATTCCGCAACTCAGCGGAAAGCTGTGTACCAGCATAGGTGCAGTCTGATCAATTTGGAGTCAGTAATGACCAGCAGTAACCTGATACAACAATTGCAGGAGAGGGGCCTAATCGCCCAGGTGACGGATGAAGACGCGTTAACAGAGAAACTGGCGCAGGGGCCAATTTCGCTCTATTGCGGCTTTGACCCCACTGCTGACAGCTTGCATTTGGGCCATCTGGTACCGCTGCTCTGCCTGAAGCGTTTTCAGGATGCCGGCCACAAGCCGGTGGCGCTGGTCGGTGGTGCAACCGGCCTGATTGGTGACCCGAGCTTCAAAGCCGCAGAGCGTAAACTTAATACCAGTGAAACCGTCAACGAATGGGTTGAAAAGATCCGCCAGCAGGTGGCGCCATTCCTCGACTTCGATTGCGGCAGCAACAGCGCCATCGCCGCCAACAACTACGACTGGTTTGGCGGCATGAACGTGCTGACCTTCCTGCGTGATATCGGCAAGCACTTCTCCGTTAACCAGATGATCAACAAAGAAGCGGTGAAGCAGCGTCTGAACCGTGACGATCAGGGCATCTCCTTTACCGAGTTCTCCTATAATCTGCTGCAGGGCTATGACTTCGCCTGTCTGAACGAGCTGCACGGTGTGTCCCTGCAGATTGGTGGTTCTGATCAGTGGGGCAACATCACCTCCGGTATCGATCTGACCCGTCGTCTGCATCAGAACCAGGTCTTTGGCCTGACCGTTCCGCTGATCACCAAGTCTGACGGCACCAAATTCGGTAAAACCGAAGGCGGCGCAGTCTGGCTGGATGCGAAGAAAACCAGCCCGTACAAGTTCTATCAGTTCTGGATCAACACCGCGGATGCTGACGTCTATCGCTTCCTGAAGTTCTTCACCTTCCTGAGCATGGAAGAGATCAACGCGCTGGAAGAAGAAGATAAAAACAGCGGTACCGCGCCACGTGCGCAGTACGTGCTGGCTGAGCAGGTGACGCGTCTGGTGCATGGCGAAGCAGGTCTGTCGGCGGCGAAACGTATTACTGCCAGCCTCTTCTCCGGATCCGTGAGCGAAATGACCGAAGCCGATTTTGAACAGCTGGCGCAGGATGGTATGCCAACTATCGTGCTGGGCGCTGACGATGATCTGCAGCAGGCGCTGGTGAAAGCAGAGCTGGTGCCGTCCCGTGGCCAGGCGCGCACCATGATCGGCTCCAATGCCGTTTCACTGAACGGTGAAAAGCAGTCCGATGCGGAATACCGCTTCAGCGACAGTGACAAACTGTTTAACCGCTATACGCTGCTGCGTCGCGGCAAGAAACATTACTGCCTGATTAACTGGCAGTAAGATTTCAGGGCCGGTTTCCGGCCCTTTTTTTATGGCAAGGCAGGACAGGGCAAACAAGTGAAAAATATTTTAGCGATTCAGTCGCACGTTGTTTTTGGTCACGCCGGTAACGCGGCGGCTGAGTTTCCGATGCGCCGTATGGGCGCAAACGTCTGGCCGCTGAATACCGTGCAGTTTTCCAACCATACGCAATATGGCCACTGGACCGGCACGGTGATGCCTGCAACGCATTTAACCGACATTGTTAAAGGCATTGCTGACATCGACCGCCTGAAGACCTGTGACGCGGTGCTGAGCGGTTATCTGGGCTCGGCAGAGCAGGGCGAGCAGATTCTGCAGATTGTCCGTCAGGTCAAAGCGGCCAACCCGAATGCCTGGTACTTCTGCGATCCGGTCATGGGCCATCCGGAGAAAGGCTGCATCGTGGCGCCGGGTGTGGCGGAGTTTCACTGTAAAATGGCGATGCCTGCCAGCGACATTATCGCTCCGAACCTGCTTGAACTGGAGATGCTGAGCGAGCGCACCGTCACAGACGTCGACGCGGCGGTAGACGCTGCGCGGGCACTGATTGCCCAGGGACCACGCGTGGTGCTGGTGAAGCATCTGGCGCGTGCGGGTCGTCGCAGCGATCGCTTTGAAATGCTGCTGGTGACGGCGGAAGATGCCTGGCACATCAGCCGTCCGCTGGTCGATTTCGGTGTCCGTCAGCCGGTCGGCGTGGGCGATCTCACCAGCGGTCTGCTGCTGGTGAATCTGCTGCACGGGAAATCATTGCAGGATGCGCTGGAGCATGTCACCGCAGCGGTATACGAGGTGATGCTGAAAACCCATCAGATGGGCGAATATGAACTGCAGCTGGTGGCGGCACAGGATGCCATCGCCACGCCGACGCAGCACTTCGCGGCAGAAAAACTGTAACGCATCAGGGCCGGATAACCGGCCCTGTTGACTCAGGCTAAGCCTTCCGCTTTAAGCGCCGCCTGCACCGCAGGACGTTCCGCGACACGATCAAACCACGCGCCCAGCGCCGTAAAGCCGGATAAATCCAGTCCCAGCGCTTTTGCCCAGCGCGTCACCACAAACAGATAGGCATCCGCCACGCTGAAATGCAGCCCCATCAGCCACTGTTTGTCGCGCAGTGACTCATCGACATAGCGGAATTTTGCTTCCAGCTGACTGCGGGTCTGCGCTTTCACCTCATCGGAGTAACCGGGACGAAACAGTGGCCCAA
Organism: Pantoea sp. EKM10T; assembly: GCF_011800685.1. Classification (NCBI taxonomy): domain Bacteria; kingdom Pseudomonadati; phylum Pseudomonadota; class Gammaproteobacteria; order Enterobacterales; family Erwiniaceae; genus Pantoea; species Pantoea sp. EKM10T. The sequence goes on along the minus strand of NZ_JAALEU010000001.1, from coordinate 372,440 downwards.
AGCTTTTATGCAGCTCACTGCCGATGTAGCTGAGCCACTCCACGGTGTGATAACGCGTCAGGCTGCCAACCGGTGCCAGCAGATGGCGATCGGGCTTCAGATCCGCCAGGTACTGAACAATGGCGACGCCTTCTGTCAGCACAGAACCGTCGCTGAGCTGCAGCGCGGGCACCTGACCTTTAGGATTGATTTGGCGGAAGTCATCGCCCCGTTCAGTGATTTTTGTGGCCAGATCAACACTCACCTGAGTGAAGTCGAGTCCGCATTCACGCATAACAATATGGGGTGAGAGAGAGCAGGCACCCGCTTTGCAAAACAGTTTCATGACAAGGTACTCCTTGTTGCAATGGGATCCTTGCATAGTAAAGAGTCAAAGCGGGATTACCAGTGACAAAGATCAGGGATCTGCGAAGGGCGTTGCGGCAAGCCATAAAAAAAGCCGGGCAGAGCCCGGCTTAGCTGAAGTGCAGCGTGAATTACGCCTGCACGTTATTTTTTTTCGCGTCAGGATCCTGCGCCATGCGGTTCAGCATCGGCGCCGTAATCAGCATCAGCAGGGCGATCACCGCTGTCACGATACCAATCTGCTGGAATACGCGGCTGTAGGTCGCCAGCGAAATCAGTGGATCGGTAACGTTTTCAGGCACGGCCATCAGGTTTGCCACTTTACCGGCAATCACCGCCGCGCCAGCGGTAGTCAGGAACCAGGAACCCATGATAAAGCCCATCAGACGCTGAGGCACCAGCTGTGCCACCATCGCCAGGCCGAGGCCAGAGATCATCAGCTCACCGATACTCTGCAGCGCATAGCTCAGGATCAGCCAGTTAACGGAAACGATACCGGCATCGCTGGCGAACTTCGCACCCACCGGCAGCACCAGGAACGCAGCGGAGCAGAGCACCATACCAAAGGCAAACTTGTGCGGCATCGGCAGTTTATCGCCCAGCTTGTTATAGAGCGCCGCCAGCAGCGGACTGGCCAGCATAATCCAGAACGGGTTCAGCGCCTGGAACTGCTCGGGGGCAAAAGTAATGCCGAGAATGGTGTGCTCAACGTTGCGGATAGCAAAGAAGTTGAGTGATGTTGGCATCTGCATATAAAGCACGAAGAACAGAATCGCTTCGACCATCAGCAGGAAGGCAACAATCATCTTACGACGTGCCGCACCCTGCAGTGCAAAGGCCTCTTTGGCAAACACCAGCACGATACCCAGGGCAATCACCGCCAGCACCAGTCGTGCGATAGACTGGTGATGCAGCATCCAGTTGGCCAGTGCGATCAGTAAGACGATGCCGACCAGCGTCATCAGCAGTTTTCCGATCTGCAACGGAGCGAAATCGGGTTTAGAACCGTAATCCTTAACCATGCGTTTGCAGAACAGGAAGTTAAACAGGGTGATGATCAGACCGATAACGCACAGTGAGAAGGCTACGCTATAACCATATTTCGCCGCTAACCACGGTGTCAGCATCATTGAGAAGAGTGAACCGATGTTGATCGACATATAGAACATGGTGAAAGCGCCGTCGAGACGCGGATCATCTTTGTCATAGCAGGTAGAGAGCAGCGAAGAGGGGTTTGCCTTAAACAGGCCGCTACCCACCGCGATGGTCGCCATACCGATGTAGACAATGCTGACGTTATGACCGGAGAACGCCACCAGCGCATAGCCCAGCGCCAGCACCAGGACACCCAGCACGATGACGCGTTTGGTACCCAGCACCTTATCACCGAGCCAGCCGCCAATCGCGACCAGACCATACACCAGCGCACTGAATGAAGAGAACAGGGTAATGGAGTCTGATTCAGACAACCCCAGTTGCTTCACCAGGTAAACCGCCATAATGGCCTGCAGGCCATAGAAGCCAAAACGTTCCCATAACTCAATCGAGAAGATTAAGTAGAACGCCTTCGGCTGTTTAAACGCATTGAGACTGACAGCCTCATCAGTGTGTTTGTTTGCAGTTGACACATGTACCTCAGTTTTTTCATACCCTGTTTCGGGACAGGAATTAAGTCCGCGTCATGTGAGTTTTCCATGCGCAAGATTGTTATTAGAAGGGAAAAGCGGCGACTAATTTGGCTGATTACGGGCGGCAGGGCAAGAATTTTCTGACAACCCGCCCGACCCTGGAATGTTGGGTTAAAAAACTTATAGCAAACTGTTAATTGGTTTTTAATTTTGAGTGTAGTGAAAATTGCAGCGCATAAACGCTGGATAAGCGCCTTGCACTGGAGAGTATTAACATTAACTGCTAATGCGCGGTTAACCAGATAAATAGTTTGCTGAATGATAATCAGGCAGCACTAACGGCAGGTTGCTGATTAATTCACAGTCAATCTGCCGAATTATCGGACATTACACGCCTGGCATTGCCGCAAAAACCGTCAAATGATGATCCTGTGCACAAACAGATGATTTATTTCAGAAAGGAAAAAAAGAAACCGGTTGCGTTGTCTCGTCTGACGCGGCAGCTGAGGGGGCTCGCAGGCGCTGGCAAGATAAAAATCAGCTCAGCCTGCCGGTGACAAGCCGCCCGTGCGTGTTAAAAAACGTATCGCGATAATCCGCTTTCAGCTCGCCCTCGACAGAAAATTAACATTACTGTAACCTCTCAATTTCCCCGAGAAGGATCTGTTTATGTCGTCCCCCCTGCGTTTATCTCTGGTTGGTGACTACCGCGCCGATGCGGTTGCCCATCAGGCTATCCCCCTTGCTATTGAACGTGCTGCCCGCTGGCTGAATATCACTGCTGAAGCGGAGTGGATCGCCACTGACCGACTGGATGAGTCAGAACTGCAACTCAGCGACGCCGTCTGGGTGGTGCCCGGTAGCCCCTATCGAAATGATGCCGGCGTGTTTGACACACTCCGCTGGGTGCGTGAAACCGGAAAGCCTTTTCTTGGCTCCTGCGGTGGATTCCAGTATGCGCTGATCGAATATGCGCGCAACGTACTGGGCTGGCAGGATGCCAGTCATGCCGAGACAGACACCGAGGGAAGGATGGTGATTGCCCCGCTGAGCTGCTCGCTGGTGGAACAGCGCGGCGCGGTGAGGTTCGGACCCGGGTCACGCATTGCCAGAGCCTACGGCGTGCTGGAGAGCGATGAAGGTTATCACTGTAACTTTGGTGTTAACCCGGAATTCAGTGCAGCGCTGGGCGATAATACGCTGCGCATTACTGCCTGGGACAACGCGGGCGATGTGCGTGGCGTTGAGCTACCGGATCACCCATTCTATGTCGCGACGCTGTTTCAGTCGGAACGCGCCGCCCTGGAGGACAAAGATTCTCCGCTGGTGATTGCCTGGATGCAGGCGGCGCTGGCGCAACGCTAAACGCGATCACTCTGTGACACTGTCACAGAGTGATGCTCATCAGCGCAGCATGGCCGGACGTTTTGCGTTAAAGGACCAGTTATCGATCAGAAACTGCATGCCCAGCGCATCGTTTCGGTTTTTGTCCGGTAGGGAGTTGTAGAGCGCATGTGCCGCTTCAACCCGTTCCATATTCAGGGTAATCCCCAGCCCTGGCCCCTCTGGCAGTTCCAGATAGCCATCCCGAATCTGCGGCGCATGCTGCGTCAGCTGCTGCCCATCCTGCCAGATCCAGTGGGTATCAAAGGCGGTCAGGCGATCACCGGGTGCGGCGGCCCCCAGATGCGCCACCATCGCCAGCGACACGTCAAAGTGGTTGTTTGAGTGGCAGCCGGTGGTCAGGCCCCACTCATGGCAGAGCTGCGCCACGGTGTGTGCGTTACGCATCGTCCAGAAGTGTGGGTCGGCCAGAGGAATGTCGATGGCATTCAGCTGCAGCGCATGCTGCAACTGTCGCCAGTCATTGGCGATCATATTCGTGGCAACCAGAACGCCGGTGGCCCGTCTGAATTCTGCCAGCGTTTCCCGACCGGAATAGCCATGCTCCGCGCCGCAGGGATCTTCCAGATAGGGAATGCGGCCCGCCAGCTGTTTGCCATAATAAATGGCCTCATCCAGCGACCAGCTGGCGTTGGGATCAACCGTTACCCGCGCCTGCGGGAAGCGCGCCAGCAGGGCGTTGACCGTCTCCACTTCCACTTCGCCGTGATGGACACCGCCCTTGAGTTTGAAATCGCGGAAGCCATAGCGATCCGCTGCCGCCTCCGCCAGCCGCACCACGCCTTCCGCGTCCATCGCTTTCTCATGACGCAGTTGCAGCCAGGCATCACCACCCGTGTGGCCCGCCTGATAGTTCATGCTGGTCAGATTACGGTCGGCGATATAGAACAGATAGCCGAGGACCGGCACCCGATCGCGCTGCTTGCCGCTGGCAAGTAACTCGGCCACCGGCAGATTCAGGTGCTGACCCAGCAGATCAAGCAGCGCCGCTTCAATCGCCGCGGTGGCGTTGTAAAACTTCTCCGGGTTCATCTGCGGAATATGAATGTCGTCGGTATGCGCGGTCTGCTGGTGTCGTGCGTCGCTGGCAAACAGCGTGGCGATGGTGGCATTCAGCCGCAGGAGTTCGCTGCCCTCAATCTGCGGACGAAAGCGCTCAAGCAGCGCCAGCGTTGAAGCGTGGCAGGGACTTTCGCCGACGCCGGTACGGCCAGCCGAGTCAGTCAGGATCACCAGGATACGGGTAAAGTAGCAGTTGTGTGCGCCGCCAATGTTCAGCAGCATGCTGTCATATCCGGCGACCGGCACTACCCGCATTGTTTTAATGACTGGACTGTCTGACATGTTGATTCTCCATAGGATCAAGGGAAGGCGGGGATGGCTTGCGGCGCAGCAGCAGCCACAGCCCGGTCAGCAGCGAGACGCTGGTCAGGGCATAGAGACCGCCGGTAGTGGAGCCGGTCTTCATCTCCAGATAGCCAAACACCGTCGGTGCGAAGAAGCCGCCAAGGTTGCCAACGGAATTCACGAGCGCAATGCCGGGCGCAACAATCGAGGCGGGCAGCTCTCCCTGTGGCATCGGCCAGAAAAAGGTCGCACTGACTTTCGAGCCGATACAGGCCACGATCATCGCCAGGAAGCCAAACCACGGGGAACCCAGCGTGGCCATAAAGGTGCCGCAGGCCGCGACCAGCATGGCGACACCCAGCGCTTTATCGAGCTTGTCGCGGTGGCGGTCTGAAAAGCGGCTCAGCAGGTTAATGGCAATAATGGCGCACAGCCAGGGCACGGCGGTGAGAATGCCGATGCCAAAACTGCTGAAGCCCTGAATGCGCTGAATAATCTGCGGCAGCCAGAACACCAGCGTATAGCCGGTCATGGTCATAGTAAAAAAGATCGCGCAGAAGAACAGCAGGCTGCGATTACGTAGCAGCGACATTTTGCCTGGCTCGCGGTTAAGCTCGTCACGCTGCGCCTCTTCATTCTGCAGCTGCTGCACCAGCGCCTGTTTCTCCGCGGCACTCAGCCAGCGCGCCTCGCCAGGTCGTGACACCAGCACCCAGGCGGCGAGAATGCCGACCAGCACCGACGCACCGCCTTCGAGAAACATCACCCACTTCCAGCCTGCAATCCCCATGAAATTGTGCATCATCAGGATCGCGCCGGTGATGGGGCCGGAGAAGAGAAAGGCACCAGCGGTGGCACTCAGCACCATCGCGGTGGCGCGGCCGCGCCAGGCATTGGGCACCCACTGACGAAAATAGAACAGCACGCCAGGAAAGAAGCCTGCTTCCGCTACGCCAAGTAAAAAACGCAGCAGGTAAAACTGGATCGGTGAGGTGACGAAACCGGTCAGCACCACCACCAGTCCCCAGGTAATCATAATGCGCGTCAGCCAGACGCGGGCGCCGAAGCGCTTCATCATCAGGTTGCTCGGCACCTCAAACAGCGCATAGCCGATAAAAAAGAGGCCCGCGCCCAGCCCAAAGGCCGCCGCGCTGATCCCGGCATCGGTTCGCAACTCCGCTTTGATAAAGCCAATATTGGCGCGGTCGATCTGGTTAATAATCAGCATCACCACCAGCATCGGGATGATATGGGTGAAGAACTTTTTGATGGCGGAGGCGATCAGCTCATCGTGCTGCGGGGACAAGGCGCTATCCATCGGTCTTCCTCGTGAGAAACGTAAAGAAGAGCAAAGTGTAGGGCGCTGAAAAGGCCAGCTCTATGGGCATCCGCCCAGGAGCCGATGGGCGTACGGCCTGGACGGTTGTGTTATCAGTATGTTACGGAGTGGCGTGGGCGAAGCGGCAGAGTAAAACTGTGGCAGCGATCAACTTCTCAGGACCAGGGTTCAGGGGAGACCTGAATGCCAGAATTCGCGCCGACAGGTTTCAGCCACTGAACTGACGGCGCTGGGCAATCTCTTCAGCACGCAGCAGCAGCGCCTGCAAATCATCCTCGTCAATATCCAGCAGTTCACCGTCCTGCAAAGCCTGATGCAGATCGGCGCGCGTCAGCGGCACCGGCATGGCTACCGGATCGGGTTTAACTTCTTCCGGGGCCAGCGGATGCGGATAGCGACGACCGGCCAGATTATTAAACAGCAGAGCCAGCAGGGCGAGGGTCAGTGAATTGAGCAGGATCGGCGTCAGGACAAAGTGATATCCAAGCTGCTGCACCGAAGGGCCGCCCAGAATAGCGGTCAGCGCAACGGCACCGCCGGGCGGATGCAGACAGCGCAGCTGGAACATTAACAGGATCGCCACACAGGCTGCGACGCCGCAGGCAAGGGCAGGATCAGGGATCAGCTGGCTGACGGTAACGCCCGCCAGCGCTGACAGGCTGTTGCCGCCGACGATTGCCCACGGCTGAGCCAGCGGACTGGCGGGCAGACCAAAGAGTAAAACCGCCGAGGCACCGACCGGCGCGACAAACCACAGGTTCAGTTCGCCCAGCACCCAGTGGCTCAGCAGGCTGGTCAGGATCAAGCCGATACCGGCACCCAGTCCGGCGATCACCACATGCTTTTTACTCACTGCCAGCGGATGTGGCCAGAGGCGCGCCAGAAACAGGCGCAGAGGATGGCTTCCGGCAGAAGCGCTTTTGTTCATTACTTTACTCACTGTGTCATAACATTTTCTTATCGTCAGGGGCGGCGATTTTCCATCATCAACATCAATGTAACAACCCGACAAACTGTACTGTTATTCGTACGAGCAGGGAGAGCAGCGAAAAGGGGGATCGGGCAGGAGACGCGTTAGCAGAAGTGATCGCCGGATAATAAAAAACCCGCCGCAGCGGGTCTTTCATCAGTGCAATCACTCGACTTTGTCGGGATACTCGCAGAGATCTTCAATCAGGCAGGAGCCACAGCGGGGTTTACGCGCTACGCAGGTGTAGCGACCGTGCAGAATCAGCCAGTGATGGCAATCAACCTTATACGCCGCCGGAACCACCTTCAGCAGCTTCTGCTCCACCTCTTCCACATTCTTACCTGGCGCAAATTTCGTCCGGTTGCTGACGCGAAAGATATGGGTATCGACGGCTATCGTCGGCCAGCCAAAGGCGGTGTTGAGCACCACATTGGCGGTTTTACGGCCGACACCGGGCAGGGCTTCCAGTGCCGCACGATCTTCCGGCACTTCGCCGTTGTGCTGCTCAAGCAGAATGCGGCAGGTTTTAATCACATTTTCCGCTTTGCTGTTAAACAGGCCGATGGTTTTAATGTACTCCTTCACGCCATCCACACCCAGCGCCAGCATCGCGGCAGGCGTATTGGCCACCGGATAGAGCTTTGCGGTGGCTTTGTTCACGCTGACATCGGTCGCCTGCGCCGAGAGCAGCACCGCGATCAGCAACTCAAACGGCGTGCTGAAGTTGAGTTCGGTGGTCGGATGCGGATTATTCTGCTGCAGCCGACGGAGAATTTCGGTGCGTTTGGTCTGATTCACACCGGTTTCCCGACGGCGTCCTGAGGGGGCGCGGTTTCGGCCGCCTGAGCACGCAGTGCTGCCCGCTGTTTCATCTTCTGATCGATCAGATATTTACCCGCCAGCATCATGCCCAGGCCGATAAAGGCGCCTGGCGGCAACATTGCCAGCAACATTGGCGAATCGAAATGGACCACTTCGATTCGCAGCGACTTCGCCCAGGGACCGAGCAGCTGGTCGGCACCGTTAAACAGCGTGCCGCTGCCGATAATTTCGCGCAGCGATCCCAGCACCACCATAGCGCAGGTCGCGCCCATGCCGATGGCGAAGCCATCCAGCGCGGCAAGCGGAATGCTGCTTTTAGAGGCGACGGCTTCAGCACGACCCACCACGATGCAGTTGGTCACGATCAGCGGGATAAAAATCCCCAGCGACTGATAAAGACCATAGGCATAGGCGTTGATCAGCATCTGTACGCAGCTCACCACCGAGGCGATGATCATCACATAAATCGGGATACGAATTTCCGATGGCACCCAGCGGCGCGAGGCGGAAATAAAACTGTTGGTCAGGGTCAGCACCAGCGTGGTCGCCAGACCTAAACCCAGCGCGTTGGTGGCGGTTGCCGTGACCGCCAGCAGCGGACAGAGGCCCAGCAGCTGCACCAGCGCTGAGTTGTTCTTCCATAATCCACCAACCAGCAGGCTTTTAGCTTCACTCATTTGCGTCTCCACATACCGGTAACGAAGAGAGTCTCTCCGGAAGCGTTTTCATTAACAGCGCGGTGCGTTTGGTCGCATTGACCACCGCGCGTGGGGTAATGGTGGCACCGGTGAACTGATCGAATTCACCGCCATCTTTTTTAACCGCAAAAGCTTTATCCGCCGGACCATGAACCACTTTGCCATTAAAGCTGTTGATCCAGTCAGAGATACGCAGTTCGATCTTATCCCCCAGACCGGGCGTTTCGTGGTGTTCAATCACCCGAACGCCCAATACTTTACCCTGGAAATCAGCACCGACCAGCATCTGTATCGCACCAGAATAGCCGTCAGGTGCAGTCGTCTCCAGCGCAGCCGCGACCGGCTGGCCGCCTTTACGCGCCAGGAAGAGATGATGCGGCGCACTGTTGCCCAGCGCTGCATCCGTGACAACGTAACAGTCCTGCTGGATGTTGTTGTCATAAAGCTCAACAGGCACCACCTGGTCCAGCAGGTTTTTCTGCTGCAACAGGGTCTGATGTTCCACCGTCGGCCTGGTTACGGTATTCACCACTGCCGTGGCGGCGGTAGTGATCGCGGCAAAAATCGCCAGCGTTACCCCGTTTTTGCGAATTGTCTCCAGCATCGCTTAATCCTTCTGATGGCCGTAAACGCGCGGCTGGGTGTAGTAATCGATGAGCGGCACGCAGATGTTCGCCAGCAGCACAGCAAACGCTACGCCATCGGGATAACCGCCAAAACTGCGGATCAGCCAGACCAGTAGTCCAATCAGCGCGCCATACACCAGGCGGCCACGGTTGGTGGTTGAAGCGGTCACCGGATCGGTGGCAATGAAGAACGCACCCAGCATGGTGGCACCGGAGAAAAGATGAATCAGCGGGCTGTTCAGCGATTCCGGTGAGAAGAACCAGCCCAGCGTCGCGCAGAAGGCCAGTGACAGCAGCATGGCGGCAGGGACATGCCAGCGGATAGCATTTTTCCAAAGCAGGAACAGGCCGCCGGCCAGATAACCCACGTTAACCCACTGCCAGCCGAGGCCCGCCAGCACGCCGCTGTAAATCGGCTGCGCCAGCAGATGTTCAGCACTGTGCCCCGCGCGTAAACCAGTTTTAAACGTATCAAGCGGCGTCGCCTGGCTGATGCCATCAACACCCATCTGTAACTGCTGCATGGTTTCACCCGCCAGCGTGTGGCCCTGGAACACCATGCTCAGGCTGTCCATCAGCCCGGGTTTGATCGCCTGAAGCGTATCGGGCGGCAACCAGCTGGTCATCTGCACCGGGAAGGAGATGAGCAGGACCACATAGCCGACCATCGCCGGGTTAAACGGATTCTGGCCCAGTCCGCCATAGAGCTGCTTCGCAATGACGACAGCAAACAGGGTACCGATCACCACCAGCCACCACGGCGCCAGCGGCGGCAGGCTGATACCGATCAGGACGGCGGTCAGCAGCGCCGAGTTATCTGCCAGGGTGCTGGCAACGGGCGCTTTGCGCAGTCGCAGAATCGCTGCCTCTGTCAGCCAGGCGGTCAGCGTCGCCAGTAAGACCTGTAAAAAGGTGCCGTAGCCAAAGAAATAACACTGTGCAGCAAAACCTGGCACCGCGGCCAGCACCACCAGCAGCATGATATTGCCGGTGCTGCGGCGATTATGGGTGTAAGGAGAACTTGCGATACGAAAAGCCATTTAATCCTCAAGCGTCGTAGACGACTGCGCTTTACGCGCTTTGGCACGGGCGATGGCGGCAGCAATAGCGGCCTTGCGCGCATCATCGGGTTGATTCAGTTCAGGTGCCTGTTCAGGTTCTGCATTGGCGTTGTTTGCCTGCTCCTGGGCCTGCTCCGCTTTATCCACCGCAAAATGCGCGGCGGTAGCCAGTGCTGCGGCATCACGTGAAGCGGCATCCGCCTCACTTTCCGCCTGAGCGGCTTTCTTCGCTTTGGCGCGGGCGATGGCGGCCTGAATCGCGGCTTTACGCGGATCGGTCTCAGCGGCGGCGTCCGGCGCAGCCTCTGCAGCGCTGTCGCCTGCGGCCTGCGGTGCCTCGGCGTTTTCTGCCTGTAAGGCTTTCTTCGCTTTGGCACGGGCGATGGCGGCCTGAACCGCGGCTTTACGCGGATCGGTTTCAGCGGCAGCGTCCGGCGCAGCCTCTGCAGCGCTGTCGCCTGCGGCCTGCGGAGCCTCGGCAGCTTCAGCCTGTGCGGCTTTCTTCGCTTTGGCGCGGGCGATAGCGGCCTGAACCGCGGCTTTACGCGGATCGCTTTCAGCGGCGGCGTCCGGCGCGGCGTCTGCAGCGCTGTCGGTTGCGGCCTGCGGAGCCTCGGCGTTTTCCGCCTGAGCGGCTTTCTTCGCTTTGGCGCGGGCGATGGCGGCCTGAACCGCGGCTTTACGCGGATCGGTCTCAGCGGCGGCGTCTGTCGCGGCTTCTGCAGTTTTGTCGCCTGCGGCCTTTGGTGCCTCGGCGTTTTCCACCTGTGCGGCTTTCTTCGCTTTGGCGCGGGCGATAGCGGCCTGAACCGCGGCTTTACGCGGATCGCTTTCAGCGGCGGCGTCCGGCGCGGCGTCTGCAGCGCTGTCGGTTGCGGCCTGCGGAGCCTCGGCGTTTTCCGCCTGAGCGGCTTTCTTCGCTTTGGCGCGGGCGATGGCGGCTTCTACTGCCGATTTACGCGGATCGACACTGGCCTCAGCCTGGTTATCCGCCGCCTCAACCGGCACTGTTTTCTTCGCTTTCGCCCGGGCAATAGCCGCTTCAACCGCCGCTTTACGCGGATCGACGGTCTGACGCGTCACCGGCTGGGTTTCAGCCTGCGCCTCGGCCTGACGCAGACGCGCCTGCGCATGGCGGGCTTCACGCTGGGCTTCAAGCGTTGCCTCATCCGGTTCGGCCGTCTGGCGGGCTTTCACCCGCGCTTTGGCCGCAGCCAGTTCGCTGGTATCGGTGCGGGCAACGCGTTGCTTCGCCTCTTCATGACGCGCTTCACGAGCCTGCTTTTCACGCTCCAGTCGCGCCTGGCGTGCTTCGAAGCGTGCTTTGGCTTCCAGCGTGCGTTTCGCTTCCAGTTCGATGGCGCGCAGTTCCGCTTTTTCCTGACGGTAATATTGCACCAGCGGAATATTGCTCGGGCAGACATAGGCGCAGGCACCACATTCGATGCAGTCATCAATATGGTGAGCGCGCGCTTTATCGTGATCGCCGCCCTGGCTGTACCAGTAAAGCTGCTGCGGCAGCAGTTTGGCCGGACAGGCATCGGCACAGGCTGAACAGCGAATACAGGACTGCTCTTCGTCGTTGTTGCCCATCTCACTGGCAGACGGGGCCAGAATACAGTTGGTGATCTTCACCACCGGCACATCCAGTGATGGCAGGGTAAAGCCCATCAGCGGACCGCCCATGATCACCATCTGACGCGGCGCAGGCGTGAACCCGACCTGGTGTAACAGATGGCTGATCGGGGTGCCGAGACGACTCCAGACGTTACGCGGCTGGGCGATCGCCTCGCCGGTCAGCGTCACAACGCGTTCGGTGATCGGTTCACCATTAATAATGGCCCGCTTAACCGCCCAGGCGGTGCCGACGTTCTGCATCAGCACGCCGATATCGGAGGAACGTCCGCCGTGCGGCACTTCCTTCCCGGTCAGGATTCGGGTCAGCTGCTTGGCACCGCCGGAGGGATATTTGGTCGGGATGACCCGGATGTGCAGATCGCGCTCGCTACCCAGCGCCTGCTTCAGTGCGGCAATGGCTTCAGGCTTGTTATCTTCAATGCCAATCAGCACCTGTTCAGCCTGTAACACCCAGGCGAGAATACGGCTGCCTTCTAGGACTTCGGCAGCGTAGTCCTGCATCAGACGATCGTCAGCGGTGATATAAGGCTCACACTCCGCCGCGTTAATTATCAGGGTTTTAACCCCGCGCAGGCCGCCCTTCAGTTTGGTGGCGGTGGGGAAACCCGCGCCGCCGAGACCGGCAATGCCGGCGTCGTGAATACGCTGCACAATGTCGGCGCGCGGATGCTGCCGGTAGTCAGGCAGCGGATCCAGCGGCATCCAGCGGTCGTCGCCATCTGGCGTCAGGAAAATGCAAAGCTCAGAGAGACCTGAAGGGTGCGCAGTCATATGCTGACCGATATCTTCAATCACGCCGGAGGTGGGCGCGTGGACTGGCAGCATGCGGCCAGTGCCAAATGTCAGAGGCTGACCGCGCAGCACTTTGTCGCCAGGCGCAACGCAGATCTCACCTTCATGTCCGATATGCTGTTTCAGCGGGATAATAAAACGGTGCGGCAACGGCAGTTCGGAGAGCGGCGTGCCGTTGGACTGGGTTTTCATTTCCGGCGGATGAATACCACCCTGAAAATCCCAGACCTTATCTTTTTTCAGGAAGTTAAACAGATTAAGCATGAGTTTCTACCGGGATCACCCGTACAGGAATGGTATTTAAATCCCACTTCCAGTTAGCTGGCGTGGTGGCAACCGGACGCATTTCAATACAGTCAGTCGGGCAGGGCGCGACACAGAGATCGCAGCCGGTGCAGACATCGCTCAGCACGGTGTGCATGGCGCGGGTTGCCCCGACAATGGCATCTACCGGACAAGCCTGAATACATTTGGTGCAGCCAATGCAGTTGGCTTCATCAATAAACGCCACGGTGCGCACCGGCTCTTTCGCCGTTTCGTCGCCATCGATCGGCTGCGGTTCAACGTTAAGCAGGGCTGCCAGCTTGAGCATGGTCTGCTCACCACCTGGCGCGCATTTATTGATCGCTTCACCATTATTGCCGACCGCATCCGCATAGGGACGACAACCCGGATAGCCACACTGACCGCACTGGCTCTGCGGCAGGATGGCATCAATCTGCTCAACAATAGGATCTTCTTCGACCTCAAAGCGGCGCGAGGCGTAACCCAGCAGCGCGCCGAACACCAGGCTCAGCGCACTTAATACGGCAACAGCAATCCAGATCGCGGTCATCAGAATTTCACCAGACCGCTGAAGCCCATAAACGCCAGCGCCATCAGGCCCGCGGTAATCAGGGCGATGGAGTTGCCTTTAAACGGGGCAGGAACATTGGCCAGCACCAGCCGCTCGCGCATACCGGCGAACAGCACCATCACCAGCGAGAAGCCGATAGAGGCACTGAAACCATACAGCGCGGCCTGCATAAAGGTGTGGTTAAGGTTGACGCTCAGCAGAGGTACGCCCAGCACCGCACAGTTGGTGGTGATCAGCGGCAGAAAGATACCCAGCAGACGATAGAGCGACGGGCTGGTTTTACGCACCACCATTTCGGTGAATTGCACCACGACGGCGATCACCAGGATATAGGCCATGGTACGCAGATAGACCAGATCCAGCGGCAGCAGGATCAGATGGTTGACCAGCCATGCGCAGATCGAGGCCAGGGTAATGACGAATGTCGTGGCGAGGCCCATGCCAATCGCCGTTTCCAGTTTTTTGGAAACGCCCATAAAAGGACACAGGCCGAGAAACTTCACTAATACGAAGTTATTCACCAGCACGGTGCCAACAAAGAGAAGCAGATAATCGGTCATTTTTTCGCCTGGGAGCCAGAAAGCGGCTTATTATCATTGATAGCGCGGCGTATCTCAACACCTGCGCCATCTGCTGAGCGGCAGACCGCACTCAGAATTAAATTCCTGACATAACTCACAGCGTTATGGCGCGATAAAGGTCGTTTTTACCCGTTTTGAGCGTTTGAAGTAGGGCGCAAACACCGCAGCGGCCAGCAGCGACAGCAGTAATGTCTGGAGGGCACGGCTATCGGTAACCGGCGTAAAGGCAAAGGTTTTCAGCGCCAGCAGCACGGTAATCAGCAGCCAGAGCAGGTAGTGACGCGGCAGGCGGCGGGAGCGCTTAAAGAACAGCCAGCTGATCCAGAGACTATAAGCCCAGACCGCCACGGCGGTGAGCAGGGAAATAGCCCAGTAAGAGAAGAGTGTGCTGCCGTGAGAAAACAGCGCCACACGCCATTCCGGATTAAACAGTGGTGTCAGATACATCGCCAGCACCAGAACGGTGGTTAACAGGGTCATTATCAGCCAGGCCAGCGGCAGCAAAAGCCAGCCACCAATACGCGGCGCAGCAACCTGTTCATTCATCGTGGTTATTCCTGTCTCGGGGAGTCGAAGCGCAGCAGAATAACATGTCCAGAGGGGCACGCCCATCCGGACAAGATCAGCGGGATAAACAGCGATAAATCAGCCGGAAATCAGACCACGTAGCGCCACACCGTTTTAGGGACACAGCCGAGATCATATAACCGTCCGCCAGAGACCAGTTCAGCACGTCGGTGATCGGCAGCCCGGTACATATTGATGATTTCCAGATCATTCGTCAGGGAGTAATTAAGATGATCGAAAAGCTTTTCCAGACTGTCTGAATTATTTACTTTGCGGAATTTAAGCAGGTAATCGTGCGCAGTCATCATTGCCATAACAGATAGAAGTAACAAAGGAGTGCTCAGTATAGGGGGCAAGCTTATGCTGTCCAGATCATGCGGCTTAAAAAAGGCGAAAATCAGATAAAAGCACCTCATTAGTCACTAAAACTCCATATCTGGCTTTTTTACTATTGTCTGAGCCAGCAACTCAGCGTCTATATCTTAAACACCTCACTAACTTATTACGGACAGAGCCGGCATAAAGCGTTTAAAAGCAGAGGTTAAATATTATTTTTTTCTTATTCAGCGCTGACAATGCATTAGTGGCTTCTTTCTCACCGTTTTAGCCCAAAAAAATTAACCATTCTGCACTTAGTGCCAGAGAAACGTTTCGCCCCTGACTCAGGCCAGCGATCTACTGTGCGGACTATCACAAATCCCATTTTTTGTTCATCGCAGGCCGGATAACCCGTTTTGTACGCCTGGCTGTAATCGTTTCCAGTGGCAGTAAGCATAAGCGATTCTGTTTATTACAATTATTTAACGAGCAGATTTTTTCTACTCAGCCGTTTTATCCATAACTCCCTCGTCAGCCAAACCGTGTGACTACACGTAACCCCTTTAAATTGCTCTGTTTTGTGAAGTGTGTCGCCATTATGCACGCTTTTTTAGTCCAGTCTAAGCAGGCTCTCTACCCTAAACAGCAAACGCCTTTCAGAGGATTAAAAACTATGTGGAAACGTTTACTTCTGACCACGCTGGTCAGCGCCGCGTTAACCGGCCCGGTACTCGCTGCAGATATGACGGTCGGCTTCTCGCAGGTAGGTTCGGAATCTGGCTGGCGTTCGGCGGAAACCAACGTAGCGAAAAGCGAAGCCAAAAAACGCGGAATCACCCTGAAAATCGCCGACGGACAGCAGAAACAAGAGAATCAGATCAAGGCGGTACGTTCATTCATCGCTCAGGGCGTTGATGCCATCTTCATCGCACCGGTGGTGCAGACCGGCTGGGAGCCGGTACTGGAAGAAGCCAAAGATGCCAAAATCCCGGTTTACCTGCTGGACCGCGCCATTGTGGTAAAAGACAAATCGCTCTATCAGGCGGTGGTGACGGCTGACAACGTGCTGGAAGGCAAGCTGATTGGCGACTGGCTGGTGAAAACCGTGGGTGACAAGCAGTGTAACGTGGTGGAACTGCAGGGCACGGTGGGTGCCAGCGTGGCAATCGATCGTAAGAAAGGCTTTGCTGAAGCGATCAGCAACCATCCAAACATTAAAGTGATCCGCTCGCAGTCGGGTGACTTTACCCGCAGTAAGGGTAAAGAGGTGATGGAGAGCTTTATCAAGGCGGAGAACAACGGCAAAAACATCTGCATGGTTTACGCGCATAACGATGATATGGCGATCGGTGCCATTCAGGCGATTAAAGAAGCTGGCCTGAAACCGGGCAAAGATATTCTGACCGGCTCGATTGATGGTGTACCGGATATCTATAAAGCGATGCTGGCGGGTGAGGCTAACGCCAACGTGGAGCTGACGCCAAACATGGCTGGCCCGGCGTTTGATGCGCTGGAAAAATTCAAGAAAGATGGCACGCTGCCGCCAAAAGTGATCAAGACCGAATCTAAGCTGTTCCTGCCTGCCGACGCGCAGAAGGAGCTGGATACCAAAAAAGGCATGGGTTATTGATTCACCGATCAGCCGCAGACCAGCCGCAGACCGCCCTACGGGGCGGTTTTTCATGACGTGAGGCGGAGTGAGCAGAATGACCACGCAAAATGAAACACCGCTGTTATCCATCAGCGGCGTCAGCAAAGGTTTTCCCGGCGTCAAAGCGCTGAATAATGTTTCCTTTGATATCCGTAAAGGGGAGATCATGGCGCTGCTGGGGGAGAACGGTGCCGGCAAGTCCACCCTGATTAAAGTGCTGACCGGTGTTTACAGCCGTGATGCAGGGACCATCACCCTGAATGGTGAGCCGATTACGCCGCATAATACGGCGCAGGCGCAGGAGATGGGTATCGGCACCGTTTATCAGGAAGTGAATATGCTGCCGAACATGTCGGTGGCAGATAACCTCTATATTGGCCGCGAACCACGCCGCTTTGGCATGATTGACCGTCGCCGGATGGTGCGGGAGGCCGATGCGCTGATGCGGAACTATGGTTTTTCCCTTGATGTGACACGTCCGCTGGGCCACTACTCGGTGGCGATGCAGCAGATTATCGCCATCTGCCGCGCGGTCGATCTTTCCGCCCAGGTTTTGATCCTGGATGAGCCGACAGCCAGTCTGGATGCCAGCGAGGTTGAGATGCTGTTTACCCTGATGGCGCAGTTAAAAGCCAAAGGGATGAGCCTGATTTTTGTGACGCACTTTCTCGACCAGGTGTACCGCATTACTGACCGGATTACCGTGCTGCGTAACGGGCAATTTATCGCCACCCGCGATACCGCCACGCTGCCGCAGATTGAGCTGATTAAGCTGATGCTGGGTCGCGAACTGCTGGAGACGGCGCTGCAGCGGCAGGGCAGCACGCTGCGCAGCAATCAGCCGGTGGTGTCGTTTGAAGATTACGGCAGGAAAGGCACCATTGAGCCCTTTAACCTGGAAGTTCGTCCAGGCGAAGTCGTGGGACTGGCGGGGCTGCTGGGTTCGGGCCGCACCGAAACCGCCGAGGTGTTGTTTGGTATTCGTCGTGCCGACCGAGGAACAGCGAAGATCAAAGGCAAGGTGCAGCGCATTACTAATCCGGCGAAAGCCTCGCAGCTGGGCATGGGTTTTTGCCCGGAAGACCGTAAGACAGACGGGATTATCGGCGCGGCCTCGGTGCGTGAAAATATTATTCTGGCGTTGCAGGCGCAGCGCGGCTGGCTACGGCCGATTAAGAAGCGCGAGCAGCAGGCGATTGCCGATCGTTTTATCAAGAGTCTGGGTATTCGTACGCCGCATGCAGAGCAGCCTGTGGAGCTGTTATCGGGCGGCAACCAGCAGAAGGTGCTGCTGTCGCGCTGGCTGGTGACCAAACCGCAGTTTTTAATCCTCGACGAACCGACGCGCGGCATTGATGTGGGCGCGCACGCCGAGATTATCCGTTTAATTGAATCCCTGTGCGCCGATGGTCTGGCGCTGCTGGTGATCTCCTCTGAACTCGAAGAGCTGGTCGGTTATGCCGATCGGGTGTTGATTATGCGCGATCTGAAGCAGGTGGCAGAAATTCCGCTGGAGCAGCTTTCGGTAGCGTCGATCGTCAATGCTATCGCGGACGGAGGGGTAAAACATGCTTGAGTCCCCTATGACATCTGAAAAAACGCCACGTCGTAAGCTGAAACTCCCGCCAGGGATGCCGCAAATCGCCGCGCTGCTGTTGGTGCTGTTGATTGACAGTCTGGTGGCCAATAACTTTTTTGCCGTGCATCTGCAGGATGGGCGTCTGTTCGGCAGTCCGATCGATATTCTTAACCGTGCGGCACCGGTTGCCCTGCTGGCGATCGGGATGACGCTGGTGATCGCCACCGGCGGCATCGATCTTTCCGTGGGTGCGGTGATGGCGATCGCAGGCGCGACGGCTGCGACATTGACCGTAGCCGGACACGGTGTGCCGTTTATTATTCTCTGCACGCTGGGAACCGGTTTAGCCTGTGGCGTATGGAATGGCGTGCTGGTGGCGCTGCTGCGTATTCAGCCATTTGTTGCCACGCTGATTCTGATGGTCGCCGGGCGCGGAATCGCTCAGCTGATTACGCAGGGGCAGATTGTGACGTTCGACAGTGACAGTCTTGGCTGGTTTGGTAACGGCTCGCTGTGGATGTTGCCGGTCCCGGTCTGGATCACACTCGTGGTAGCGCTGGCGGTCTGGTTGCTGACGCGCAAAACCGCGCTGGGTCTGTTTATCGAAGCTGTTGGGATTAATCTGCGCGCGGCCCGTAACGCGGGTGTGACAGGCTGGCTGGTGGTGATGTCAACCTACGCCATAAGTGGCGTTTGTGCCGCTGTTGCGGGGCTGATCGTCGCGGCGGATATACGCGGTGCGGATGCCAATAACGCCGGATTATGGCTGGAGCTGGATGCGATTCTCGCCGTGGTGATTGGCGGTGCGTCGCTGATGGGTGGCCGTTTTAATCTGGTGTTGTCGCTGATCGGCGCGCTGATTATTCAGTCGATGAATACCGGGATTTTGCTCTCCGGCTTCCCGCCTGAGCTGAATCAGGTGGTGAAAGCGGTGGTGGTGATGTGCGTGCTGTTGCTGCAGTCACCACGGTTTATTGCGATATTGAAACGGAGACGCCCGACATGATTAAACGTCATCTTCCGCTGATGATCACCTTGCTGGTGTTTGTGGCGGGTTACCTGTTTTGTCTGAGTCAGTTTCCGGGCTTTGCCTCCACCCGGGTAATCTGCAATATTCTGACCGATAATGCTTTCCTTGGGATTATCGCCGTCGGCATGACCTTCGTGATTTTATCGGGCGGTATCGATCTGTCTGTGGGTGCAGTGATCGCCTTTACCGGCGTGTTTCTTGCCCGGGCGATCGGTGATTTTCATATCGATCCCTTGCTGGCCTTTGCGCTGATTCTGTCGCTGGGCGCGCTGTTCGGCGCCATGATGGGCTGGCTGATCGATGCACTGAAGATTCCGGCATTTATCATTACGCTGGCGGGGATGTTTTTCCTGCGCGGATGCAGTTATCTGGTGTCGGAGAACTCAATTCCTATCGATCATCCGTTCTACAGCATGCTTTCCAGTCTGGCGTGGAAAGTGCCGGGCGGTGGGCGTCTCAGCCTGCTGGCGGTGATTATGCTTGTGGTGGTGTCTGGCGGGATTATTCTGGCGCACCGCACGCGTTTTGGTAACCGGGTTTACGCCATCGGTGGCAATATGACATCCGCCCAGCTGATGGGCGTTTCGACCCGTGCGACCACCATTAAGATTTATATGCTTTCCACCACGCTGGCGACGCTGGCCGGGATCGTGTTCTCGATTTATACCTCGGCAGGTTATGCGCTGGCAGGGCTGGGTGTGGAGCTGGATGCGATCGCGTCAGTGGTGATTGGCGGCACGCTGCTGTCGGGTGGTGTCGGTACCGTTTTGGGCACGCTGTTCGGTGTGTTGATTCAGGGGCTGATTCAGACCTGGATTAACTTCGACGGTACGCTGAGTTCCTGGTGGACCAAGATCGCCATCGGAATTCTGCTGTTTGCGTTTATCGCCCTGCAGCGGTTACTGACGGTCATCTGGGATCGTCAGCAGAACGCGCCCGTTAAGCGATTACCTTCCTGAGTTCTTCAGTACTCCGATCAATGGCGGCTCGCAGGAGCCGCCTTTTACTGCGCCAGAGGCAGCACCATTACCGTAACTTCTTCACCCGCGATTTGCCGCTGTTCCACCGCCTGCCATCCTGAACGCTGATAGTACGCCTGTTGATCGGGTGTATAGAGCCACAGTTCACCCATCTGCTGTTGTCTGGCTCGCGCAATCGCCTGCTGTATTAACGCTTTTGCCACGCCCTGACCCCGGAATGCCTTGTCCGTCACCACCTCACCAATCCAGAATTCTCGTGCCGGAATGTCATCCAGTTCATAGCGAATGACGCTGCAGGTCGCGACCACCGTTTCGCCATCCGGTGTGGCAATAAGAGTAAATTCTGCCGAAGGTTTCTGATTGCGCTGTTTTAAACGCTCAAGGATTGCAGGCGGGTGAGACCATGCAGGAAGGTGTGACCATTCAGTGTGCAACAGTTGTGCGGTTTGTCCGGCGAGGCCGGGATGTTGGTTTAGCTCGGCAATTTGCATGGCGCTGGCGACCTTTGTTTTTTCAGGCTACAAGCAATACAGGCTGGTGGGGGAAAGTGCAAGTTCAAGAAAGGGTTAAGTTATAGCAAAGACTTAGGTTCTCTTTTGTATGACAGCAAAAACAATCGCTATTGGATTTAGGTGCAAGGTCAGGAAAGGTATGCCTGATCGCAAAGGATTCCCGCATCCATGCGGATCGGCCGCGCCATCCCTGGCGCGGACGCTTTGCTCTTCAGGCATACCATTCCTTCCCGGTTGGGCTAATGCATCGCTTCAAGAAGCAGGACAGTGGATATTTCTATTGATGGTGGATTAATACAAATTGCTGTTGGCTGATGAGAAAGGTCAGGAAAGGTATGCCTGATCGCAAAGGATTCCCGCATCCATGCGGATCGGCCGCGCCATCCCTGGCGCGGACGCTTTGCTCTTCAGGCATACCTTTCCTTCCCGGTTGGGCTGATGCATCGCTTTAAGAAGCAGGACAGTGGATATTTCTATTGATGGCGGATTAATACAAATTGCTGTTGGCTGATGAGAGAGGTCAGGAAAGGTATGCCTGAACGCAAAGGATTCCCGCATCCATGCGGATCGGCCACGCCATCCCTGGCGTGGACGCTTTGCTTTTCAGGCATACCTTTCTTTCCCGGTTGGGCTGATGCATCGCTTTAAGAAGCAGGACAGTGGATATTTCTATTGATGGTGGATTAATACAAATTGCTGTTGGCTGATGAGAAAGGTCAGGAAAGGTATGCCTGATCGCAAAGGATTCCCGCATCCATGCGGATCGGCCGCGCCATTCCTGGCACGGACGCTTTGCTTTTCAGGCATACCATTCCTTCCCGGTTGGGCTTGATCATTGCTTTTAAAAACATGCGAGAAAGTATTAATAAGGGGTAGATAACGAGCAGTGAATTAAGGTGTTCGCCGCATGGGATTTTCAATTCCCGACTGAATAGCACAGTATTTATCAAAAACTGATGCCGCATAATCCTGCGTCGGCCGTTTCATTAACTTACTTAAGAGCGCTGTTAATTAAAAAATTGAACAGCGCCCTTTAGTTATTAACGTTTCAAACGGTAATACGCTTCGTTCCAGCGCAGTGCGTCTTTAAACGCAGGTAAACGCGTGTGCTCATCAATCACCAGCACTTCGATATCGTTCATCTCACCGTACAGATACATATCATCCAGCGTCAGCGCCTGGCTGAACACCGTATGGTGCGCGCCGCCGCCCAGAATCCACGCTTCGGATGCCGTTGCCAGTGACGGCTGGGCTTTCCACAGTGCGCGCGCAACCGGCAACTTCGGCAGCGGTTTCGGCTGTTCGATAGCATCCACCACGTTAACCAGCAGACGGAAACGATCACCCATATCAATTACGCTGGCGTTAATCGCGCGACCCGCTGGCGTTGAGAAAATCATGCGCGCCGGATCGGCTTTATCACCAATGCCCAGGAACTGCACATCGATCAATGGCTTCTCTTCAATGGCAATCGACGGGCAGACCTCCAGCATATGCGAGCCGAGAACCAGATCGTTACCGGGTGAGAAGTGATAGGTGTAATCCTCCATAAAGGAGGTGCCACCTTTGCGATCGCCTGCCAGTACTTTGAAAATGCGCAGCAGCGCAGCAGTCTTCCAGTCACCTTCACCTGCGAAGCCATAGCCCTGACCCATCAGACGCTGAACCGCCAGACCTGGCAACTGCGTCATGCCATGCAGCGTCTGGAAGTTGGTGGTGAAAGCGTGGCAGCCTTCTGCTTCCAGGAAACGCTTCAGACCCAGCTCGATGCGCGCGGCATCCAGCACGTTCTGACGCTTTTCGCCGCCGGAAGCGGCAACATCGGTAAAGCGATAAAGGCTTTCATATTCATCGACCAGCGCATTCACGTCGCCATCGCTGACGCCATTGATCACCTCAACCAGATCGCCGACGCCCCAGCCATTCACCGAATAACCGAACTGAATCTGCGCGGCGACTTTATCGCCTTCGGTCACGGCCACTTCACGCATGTTGTCGCCAAAACGCGCAACTTTCAGCTGCTGACTGGCCTGTTTTGTCAGTGCTGCACGCATCCAGTTGCCGAGGCGCTGCTGGCTGGCGCTATCCTGCCAGTGACCGGTCACCACGCTGTGCTGCAGGCCCATACGGGCGCCGATGAAACCGAACTCGCGGCCGCCGTGTGCGGTCTGGTTCAGGTTCATAAAGTCCATGTCCATGCTGTCCCACGGAATCTCCGCATTGAACTGGGTATGGAATTGCAGCAGCGGCTTATTCAGCACGCTCAGGCCACCGATCCACA
This sequence comes from Pantoea sp. EKM10T, assembly GCF_011800685.1. Taxonomy (NCBI): domain Bacteria; kingdom Pseudomonadati; phylum Pseudomonadota; class Gammaproteobacteria; order Enterobacterales; family Erwiniaceae; genus Pantoea; species Pantoea sp. EKM10T. The sequence continues at coordinate 349,415 of NZ_JAALEU010000001.1, read as the reverse complement.
TTTTGGCCGGGGAGAAGGTGTGCAGCCAGGTAATGATACCGACGCACTCCTTGTCATAATTGGCATCGCGACACAGAGCCAGCGCTTCATCCGGTGATTTAACCAGCGGTTTCAGCTCCAGACGCAGCGGTAAACCGGCCTGATTTAAACCCTCTACCACCTGACGTGCATTCTGTTCAACCTGGCGTAACGTCTCCGCCCCGTAGAGGTGCTGCGTGCCGATGACAAACCACACGCTGTAGCTGTTTGACTGTTCCATAAAACCACTCCTTTACTTTGAGCCTACCTCAATAGGCTATTTTATTTGTCAGTCTGAACCTGGGCAGTGCTCACACAGGCTGCTTTAGCAACCTGAACGCCCGTCAGGGCGGCCCTGAAAGGGCGAGCGTAGCGAGTAATCCTCACGTACTCCGTGTACTACGGATTGTTCCGCGCTGTCCGTGTCCAGACTGCCTGCAACATTACGCCTGCTGGGATAGGCTCTTAGCGGAAGCGGGGCGTGCGGCGTATTGCGGTTCAGCCGCCACGCACCATTGTTGATAGCGTTGATAAAGTTGTTGATAGCGGGCGACGCGCGCCGGGTCGGGCTGCAGCGTCACGGCAATCGGGCTGGCCATCACCTGCTGGGCGTCGGGAACGCTGGCGTGCACACCGGCGGCGACGGCGGCGAAAATGGCCGCACCCAGCGCACAGCACTCGTCAGAGGCGACGATATCCAGTGGGCGATTCATCACATCGCAGCAGGCTTGCATAATTGCCGGGGATTTCCGCGCGATGCCGCCCAGGGTCAGAATGCTCTCGACCGGGATCTGCTGCTGTTCGAAGCACTCCATAATTGCGCGTGCGCCAAATGCGGTGGCGGCGACCAGACCACCAAACAGCGCGGGGGCATCGGTGCCCAGATTGAGGTCGGTAATCACCCCTTTCAGCCGCTGATTAGCATTTGGCGTGCGGCGACCGTTAAACCAGTCCAGCACCACCGGCAGATGGTCGAGCTGCGGGTTTGCGGCCCAGGCCTCGGTCAGATCTTTAATCAGACTCTTTTGCATCTCAGCCAGCTGAGGCTTCAGCTCCGGATGCTGCTGCGCCGCCAGCTGCAGCGGCCAGCCCAGTAAACGGCTGAACCAGGCGTAGATATCACCAAAGGCAGACTGACCCGCCTCCAGCCCGATAGCGCCTGGCATTACGCTGCCATCGACCTGACCACAGATGCCTTTGATGTCGCGATCGCCGACCTTTTCACTATCCGCAATCAGGATGTCGCAGGTCGAGGTGCCGATCACTTTCACCAGGGTATAGGGTTTGGCACCGCCACCGACCGCGCCCATATGGCAGTCAAATGCGCCACCCGAAAGCGTCACGGTTTGCGTCAGACCAAGACGCTGCGCCCATTCAGGGCTAAGCGTGCCGACAGGCAGATCAGCGGTCCAGGTATCAGTAAACAGGGGAGAGTCGAGCTGTTGCGTCAACAGCGGGTCCAGCGCATTGAGAAAATCGACATCGGGCAGGCCGTTCCAGTCGCCGTGCCACAGCGCCTTGTGCCCGGCCGCACAGCGCCCCCGACGCAATTTGTCAGGTGCAGTGGTGCCGCTTAACAAGGCTGGCACCCAGTCGCACAGTTCGACCCAGGAGACAGCGGCGTCACGCACGGCCGCATCTTCACGCGACACGTGCAGAATCTTCGCCCAGAACCACTCAGAGGAGTAAATCCCGCCAATATAGCGGCTGTAATCCTGGAAGCGGCCGCTGTGGCACAGCTGATTGATCTCTTCCGCTTCTTCTATAGCGGTGTGATCTTTCCACAACACAAACATCGCGTTGGGGTTGTCGGCGAACTCCGGACGCAGCGCCAGCACGTTGCCGTCGCGGTCAATAGGGGCAGGGGTCGAACCGGTGCTGTCAACACCAATGCCGACCACGGCGTTGCGCTGATCTTCACTCAGTGCATTCAGCACGCCGAGCAGCGCCTGCTCCATGGCGTCGATGTAATCCTGTGGATGGTGACGAAAACGGTTAGTGTGCGGATCGCTGTATAAGCCCTGTTGCCAGCGCGGATAGCTGAACACCGCACTCTGCAGCTCTTTGCCGCTATGACAATCCACGGCCAGCGCACGCACCGAATCACTACCAAAGTCCAGCCCAAGGGTGATGGCTCCAGCACGCATCGGAATCTCCTGTAGTTAGTTAACTCCTGTATCCTGGGTTCGGCGCGCGAAATCAGTTAGTCATCGCTGGCTGACAATATGCACTTTTCTGTCATCGGCAGTGATTTTGTGATCCATTGCAAAAGTTAAGGTCCGGTTAAATTTGCTGAATATATGGATCATTTTGTCGTGATTTTAAGATGTGATACCGCTCTACATTTTTCTTCGCTAATACCGCTAAAACTAGCCCAGCGTCTGGACAGTCTGTCAGCACATGCCAGCCTAACGCACTGATTTATGGCTGTACCCACAAAACAAAACAAACTGGTAGCGTTTACACCGATTCGTTATTAGCAGCGAAAAATAACCTGGTACCGGAGAGCATCATGCATAAATTCACTAAAGCGTTCGCGGCCATCGGCCTGGCAGCGGTTATGTCACAATCCGCTATCGCCGAGACCATGAAGCTGGGATTCTTAGTCAAGCAACCAGAAGAACCCTGGTTCCAGACTGAATGGAAATTCGCCGACAAAGCGGGCAAAGATCTTGGCTTTGATGTCATTAAAATTGCCGTGCCGGATGGTGAAAAAACCCTGAATGCCATCGACAGCCTGGCGGCTAACGGCGCGAAAGGTTTTGTTATCTGTACGCCCGATCCGAAACTCGGCTCTGCCATCATGGCAAAAGCGCGTGGCTACGGTCTGAAAGTCATCGCGGTCGATGACCAGTTCGTCACCGCCAAAGGCAAACCAATGGATACCGTGCCGCTGGTGATGATGGCTGCGACCAAAATTGGTGAGCGTCAGGGTCAGGAACTCTATAAAGAGATGCAGAAACGCGGCTGGGATGTGAAAACCACCGGCGTGATGGCGATTACCGCTAACGAACTCGACACTGCTCGTCGTCGTACCGGCGGCTCCATGGACGCCATCAAAGCCGCTGGCTTCCCGGCAGCGCAGATCTACCAGGTCCCGACCAAATCTAACGACATCCCTGGCGCATTTGACGCCGGTAACTCTCTGCTGGTTCAGCATCCTGAAGTCAAACACTGGCTGATTGTCGGCATGAACGACAACACTGTGCTGGGCGGCGTGCGCGCGACCGAAGGTCAGGGCTTTAAAGCCGCTGACGTCATCGGTATCGGCATCAACGGCGTGGATGCCATCAGTGAACTGTCGAAAGAGAAAGCGACCGGCTTCTACGGATCGCTGCTGCCAAGCCCGGATATCCACGGCTACAAAAGCAGCCAGATGCTCTACAACTGGGTCAGCAAAGGTGAAGAGCCACCGAAATTCACCGAAGTTACCGATGTGGTGCTGATCACCCGTGACAACTTCAAAACTGAACTGGCGAAAAAAGGACTGATGTAACCCTGAGCCTGCCAGGCAGTTTGTCGCCTGGCATCCTTAATAGCCAATTTCGCGCCGCCCGCCATAACCGGCCGGTGGCGCGAAAGAGTGAGGAAAAACATGAACACTGATTCAGCATTTCTGTCGTTTCATGGCATCAGTAAAACCTTCCCTGGCGTCAAAGCGTTGCAGGATATCTCCTTCGACTGCCGTGGCGGTGAAGTCCATGCTCTGATGGGCGAGAACGGCGCAGGCAAATCGACGCTGTTAAAAATACTCAGCGGCAGTTATCAGCCGAGCGGCGGTGAGATTCGTATTAAAGGCCAGCCGATGAGCTTTCAGCGCACCACCGATGCGCTGGACGCGGGCGTCGCCATTATTTACCAGGAACTGCATCTGGTGCCGGAAATGAGCGTGGCAGAGAACATCTATCTCGGTCAGATCCCGCACAAACATGGGCTGGTCAACCGTAAGCTGATGCGTTTTGAGGCGGGCCTGCAACTGAAAAATCTCGGCATGGATATCGATCCCGATATGCCGCTGAAATATCTGTCGCTGGGGCAGTGGCAGATGGTGGAGATTGCCAAAGCGCTGGCGCGTAACGCGCGCATTATCGCCTTTGATGAGCCAACCAGCTCACTTTCAGCGCGTGAAATCGACAACCTGTTCCGCGTCATCCGTCAGCTCCGTGAGGAGGGCCGGGTGGTGCTCTACGTTTCACACCGCATGGAGGAGATCTTCGCCCTCAGCGATGCCATCACCGTTTTCAAAGATGGCCGCTACGTGCGGACGTTTATCGATATGGCCAACACCCATCACGACGATCTGGTGCAGGCGATGGTGGGACGAAACCTCGGGGATATTTATGGCTATTCACCGCGTGCTAAAGGCGCGGTGCGGCTGGAGCTGGACAAGGTCGAAGCGAAGGGCGTGCGGACGCCGATTTCGCTGAAAGTCCATGCCGGTGAAATCGTCGGCCTGTTTGGCCTGGTCGGTGCCGGTCGCAGTGAACTGCTGAAAGGGCTGTTCGGCGGCACGCGTCTGCGCGGCGGTCAGGTGATTCTGGACGGCAAACCGCTGCCGCTGCGGGAGCCGATCGATGCCATCCGTGCGGGCATCATGCTCTGCCCGGAAGATCGCAAAGCCGAGGGCATTATTCCGGTGCATTCGGTGCGCGACAACATCAATATCAGCGCCCGTCGTCATAACCTTACTGCGGGCTGCCTGATTAAAAACGGCTGGGAAAATAAAAATGCCGACAGCCATATCCGCTCGCTGAACATCAAAACGCCCAGCGCCGATCAGCTGATCATGAACCTTTCCGGCGGCAACCAGCAGAAGGCGATTCTGGGACGCTGGCTGTCAGAGGATATGAAGGTGATCCTGCTGGATGAGCCAACGCGCGGTATCGATGTCGGTGCCAAACATGAAATCTATAACCTGATTTATCAGCTGGCGAACCGGGGCATTGCGGTGCTGTTCGCCTCCAGCGATTTACCGGAAGTGATGGGCCTGGCCGATCGCATCGTGGTGATGCGCGAAGGTGCCATTGCCGGTGAACTGCTACACGACGACGCCACGGAGCAGCAGACGCTGAGCCTGGCGATGCCCAAAACCACTCAAGCGGCCGCCGTGGCCTGACAGGAGATCATCATGGCTTCATCCACGACCTCAAATACGCCGCAGCCCGCTTCACGCGGCGGCCTGCAGTTAGGTCGCATCTGGGACAACTTCGGCATGCTGGTGGTATTTGCACTGCTGTTTATTGTCTGTGCGATCTTTGTGCCGAACTTCGGCTCGTTTATCAATATGAAAGGCTTAGGGCTGGCAATGTCGATGTCCGGCATGGTCGCCTGCGGCATGCTGTTCTGTCTGGCCTCCGGTGATTTTGACCTGTCGGTCGCTTCCGTCATCGCCTGTGCGGGTGTAGTTACCGCCGTGGTGATTAACATGACCGAAAGCCTGTGGATTGGCGTGGGTGCCGGTCTGGTACTCGGTATGATCACCGGCTTTATCAACGGCTTTGTGATTGCCCGCCTCAAGATCAATGCGCTGATCACCACGCTGGCGACCATGCAGATTGTCCGCGGCCTGGCCTATATCTTCTCTGACGGTAAAGCGGTCGGTATCGAAGATGAGCGCTTCTTTGAACTGGGCTTTGCTAACTGGCTTGGCGTGCCTGCGCCAATCTGGCTGACCCTGGCCACCATGCTGATCTTCGGCTTCCTGCTCAACAAAACCACCTTTGGCCGTAACACCCTGGCGATTGGCGGCAATGAAGAAGCCGCACGTCTGGCTGGTGTGCCGGTGGTGCGCACCCGCATCATCATCTTTATCCTCTCCGGTCTGGTTTCAGCGGCGGCGGGCATCATCCTGGCGTCACGTATGACCAGCGGCCAGCCAATGACCTCCATCGGCTATGAGCTGGTGGTGATTTCTGCCTGCGTGCTGGGTGGCGTTTCGCTGAAGGGCGGCATCGGTAAAATCTCCTATGTGGTGGCAGGGGTGCTGATCCTCGGCACGGTAGAGAATGCGATGAATTTATTGAATATCTCGCCATTCTCACAGTATGTGGTACGCGGTCTGATACTGTTAGCTGCGGTGATTTTTGACCGTTACAAACAGAAAAAAGCCTGATTGAGCGAGCCGTTGGTCCGCAGAGGCAGAAGCCTCTGCGGGCTATCCGAACAATAACAGACTGAGTGAGGACGCTATGTATCACCGTGAATTACCGGCCGAGCAGCAAAACCCCTTGTTGCCGGGCTATTCATTCAATGCCTGGCTGGTGGCGGGGCTGACGCCCATTACCGCAGATGGCCCGCTCGATTTCTTTATCGATCGCCCGCACGGCATGAAAGGTTACATTCTGAATCTCACTATCAAAGGTAAAGGGCGGGTATTTGACGGCGAGCGGGCATTTGACTGCGAACCTGGCGAAATGCTGCTGTTTCAGCCGAAAACGGCTCACTATTATGGTCGCGCGCCGGACAGCCCGCAGTGGTTTCACCGCTGGGTCTATTTCCGTCCGCGCGCCTACTGGCACGACTGGCTGCGCTGGCAGGATGAGCAGGAGGGCGTGGGACGACTGCTGCTGCCTGAATCGCTGCGTGGCGAATTTGATCGCCTGTTTGCCAGTATCGAACAGACCCACAATTCGGGCCGTCGGTTTGCGGAAGAGCTGGCGATGAACCTGCTGGAACGGCTGCTGCTGCGCGCCGTTGAAGAAGATCCTCGTAGCCATCAGTTAATTCGCGATCCGCGCGTGATTGAAGCCTGCCAGTACGTCACCAACCATCTCGCCAGTGAGGTTAAGATTGAAGAGGTGGCGCGCCACGTCTGTCTGTCACCGTCGCGGCTGGCGCACCTGTTCCGCGAGCAGATGGGCGTGAACCTGCTGCGCTGGCGTGAAGATCAGCGTGTAATCCGCGCGAAACTGCTGCTGCAGACCACCCAGGAGCCGATCGCCTCGGTAGGACGTGAAGTGGGCTATGACGATCAGCTCTACTTCTCGCGGGTGTTCCGCAAGCGGGTCGGCGTCAGTCCCAGCGACTTCCGCCGCCGTAATCAGGATGCGCACGACAGCCTGGCCGCTCAGACCGCCTGGCCGCTGGCGCGAAGTGCTATCTCTTAGTTTTTTCGGGGAATTCCGGCTTGTCGTCATTTGGTTAATAGTCTTAAATCAATCAGGTTATCAACTAAGAGTCTGGTCAATCAGGCTCTGAGAGGAATCCAAATGAACGATAAATTACGTGTTGGTCTGATCGGCTACGGTTTTGCCAGTAAAACGTTTCACGCCCCGCTGATTGCGGGGACGCCGGACGTCGAGCTGGCAGCCATTTCCAGTAGCGACGCCAGCAAAGTCCACGCCGACTGGCCCGCCGTTAAGGTAGTGGCCGACCCTCAGGCGCTGCTGGACGACCCGACGCTGCAACTGATCGTTATTCCTACCCCCAACGACACGCACTTCCCGCTGGCAAAAGCGGCGCTCAACGCCGGTAAACATGTGGTAGTCGATAAGCCGTTCACCGTGACGTTGTCACAGGCACGTGAACTGGATGCGCTGGCGAAAGCCAAAGGGCTGCTGCTGTCGGTGTTCCACAACCGCCGCTGGGACAGTGACTTCCTGACGCTGAAATCGCTGATTGAGGCCGGTACGCTGGGTGAAGTGCGCTACTTCGAATCGCACTTTGACCGCTTCCGTCTGGAAGTGCGTAATCGCTGGCGTGAAATGAAAGGCGCAGGCAGCGGAATCTGGTATGACCTGGGGCCGCATCTGCTGGACCAGGCGCTGCAGCTGTTTGGCCCGCCGGTCGCTATCACGGTTGATCTGGCCGAGATGCGTCCGGGCGCGCAGACCACCGACTACTTCCACGCGACGCTGACTTATCCGCAGCGTCGTGTCGTGCTGCACGCCAGCATGCTGGTAGCGGCAGAATCTGCCCGTTATACCGTCCACGGCACGCGCGGCAGTTACGTCAAATATGGTCTTGATCCGCAGGAAGATCGCCTGAAGTCAGGTGATTTCCCGACCCAGGAAGACTGGGGCTATGACATGCGTGATGGCACTCTGACGCTGGTTGACGGAGATTCCCTGACCGAAACGACCCAACTGACCCAGCCAGGGAACTATCCCGCTTACTATGCGGGCATCCGCGATGCGATTGCCGGACGTGGTAACAATCCGGTGACAGCGGAAGAGGCGATTCATGTGATGGAGCTGATCGAGTTAGGTCTGCAATCCGCCGAGAAACGCCAGACGATGTCGCTAAAGCGCGTTTAATCGGTCGGTGCTTAAAACGCAATAAGTAAAAAAGCGAAACGGGCCGGATATCCGGCCCGTTTTTTGTCGCTACGCTTCAGGATTACTGCACCCGGGCGCGAAGAGCCGCTTTCTCTGCTTCGCTAAGGAACGCAATCGTCAGACCATTTTCCTGCGCCTGACGGATCTGCGCCGCGCTCAGACCGGCAGCCGGAGCGGCGTGATGATACTCATGCGCCAGTTCAATGCCCTGAACCGCCGGATCATCCGTGTTAATCGTCGCCAGAATGCCATGCTCCAGGAAGGTCTTCAGCGGATGCTGCGCCAGTGATGGCACGGTGCTGGTCTGGATATTGGAGGTCAGGCAGGATTCAATACCAATACGGTGCTCCGCCAGGAAATCCATCAGCGCGCGATCTTCAATCGCTTTCACGCCGTGACCGATACGTTCTGCACCCAGCTCCCGAATCGCCTGCCAGATGCTCTCGGGTCCGGCCGCTTCGCCCGCATGGACGGTCACGCGGAAACCGGCATCGCGCGCCTGGGTAAAGTGGCTCAGGAACTCGCTGCCCGGGAAGCCCAGCTCATCACCCGCCAGATCGACCGCGGTGATGTGATCACGATGGGCAAGCAAACCTTCCAGTTCGCTGAGGCAGGCATCTTCGCCAAAGGTACGACTCATGATACCGATCAGACGCACGTCGATATCGTGCTGCTGACGGCCTGCGCGCACGCCCTCAATTACCGCTTCAACCACACCGGCAATCGGCAGGTTGTGGGTCATCGCCATATAACCAGGGGAAAAACGCAGTTCAGCATAGTGAATGCCCGCGCGGGCGGCATCTTCGACATTCTCCTGCGCAATCCGGCGGCAGGCATCCAGATCACCCAGCACTTTCACACCCCAGTCGAGCTTCTGCAGGAAGCTCACCAGGTCAGGCTCATTCTGGCCGACCTGCACATGCGGACGCAGCGTCTCCAGCGTGGAAGCAGGCAGGGCGAGGTTAAACTGGCGACCTAAATCGAGAATGGTTTGTGCACGGATGTTGCCATCAAGGTGGCGGTGAATATCAGTCAGAGGAATTTTAGAATCGATCATGGCGCACTCGCTCAGTTGTCGGTGAAGTGCAGAGCATTATAAAAATATCTTGCGCAACAGCGCCAGCTATTTGCGCAACAGCTGCGCCGGATGCTGCTTAATTACGCATAACCGGCGAGCAATGGTTGCCTCGCCGGTTAATGTCAGCCCTGCAACTGATGGATCGCCGCAATCAGGCGTGAAACGCCCTCATCAACTTTGCTGCGCGGACAGCCAACGTTAAGACGCAAAAATCCTTTGCCTGCATCACCGTAGGTCGATCCGGGCATAATTGCGACCCGTTGCTGGATCAGCGCCTGTTGCAGGGCCTCTTCTGGAATGCCCAGCGGATTGATATCGAGCCAGGCGAGATAGGTCGCCTCGGGAATGTGCCAGTTCAGTGCGGGAAACTCAGCGTTAAGGCGATCGGCAACCAGTGTGAAATTATCATAAAGATAGCTGCGTAACGCATCCAGCCAGGGTGCGCCCTGACGGTAAGCCGCAACGTGTGCCGTGACGGCCAGCACGGCCGGAGAAGAAAGGCCGTCAGCATTTTTCAGCGCCTGAAACCAGGCGGCTCTGTCTGCCGCATCCGGGATGATTCCCCACGCACCGGTCAGTCCCGGCACGTTGAAGCTTTTCGACGCCGAGGTAAACAGCGCCCAGTCACTGCGCGCCACGCTGGCCCACGGAGTATGGGGCTGATTACCCATAATCATATCCATATGGATTTCATCGCTGATCACCCGCACGCCGTGACGATCGCAGAGCGCCGCCATCTGTTGCAGCTCAGCTGCTGTCCACACTTTGCCGGTGGGATTGTGCGGGCTGCAGAGCAACAGGATTTTGCAGCGCGGGCGCGCCAGCCGCGTCTCCAGAGCGGCCATATCACATCGCCAGCTACCGTTATCCCGCTGCAGCGGCATCTCCAGCACCTGTCGCTGATTGCCGCGTACCGTTTTATAAAAAGCATCGTAGGCGGGGGTGTGGAGCACCACTTCATCATCCGGGTTGCTCCAGCGGCGCAGCATCTGCGCCACCATATAGATCACCGAGGGTCCATAAACCAGCGTGTCAGCATCGGGCTGGTAGCCGAAACGGCTGGACATCCAGTGGCAGCAGGCGGAAAGAAAATCGTCATGCTGCCAGCGACTGTAACCCAACACGCCGTGTGCTACGCGCTGTGCCAGCGCCTGCTGAACCGCTGGCGCAGTTCTGAAGTCCATATCCGAAATGGTAAACGGCAGCAGATCGGGGACGCCAAAGCGGTCAGCCACGAAATCCCACTGGGTCGACCAGCTGCCGCGGCGATCGATGACTTCGTCAAAGTTAAACATTATCGGCTCCGGCACTTCAGGCAGGGACATTCATCAGGTGTGACAGTTCATCTTTCACCGACTGCACCTGTGGACCAATAACCACCTGCAGGCTGGTCTGATTAAGATGGACCACACCTATCGCGCCGTTGGCTTTCAGCGCCGCATCATCCACTTTACTCATATCCGCCAGGGTCAGACGCAGACGCGTCAGACAATTATCCAGCGAGGTAATATTCTCCACGCCGCCAAGTGCCGCCAGAATAGCCGGTGAGTTATAGCCAGATTTGCCTTTACCGGCATTGCTGACCTGCTGCGCAACCGCACTGGCACTTTCCACTTCGCGTCCCGGTGTTTTGATATTGAAGTGCAGAATGGCGAATCGGAAAATCAGGTAGTAACCGACAAACCATATCGCTGCGACAACGGGTACCCAGTACCATTTGGTCGACAGCCCGTGCAGCACACCAAACACCACAAAGTCGATGATATTGCCGTCTGTATTGCCGATAGTGACGCCCAGTATCGCCATGATGCTGAAGCCAACGCCGGTCAGCAGGGCGTGGATCAGATAGAGGAACGGGGCGACAAACAGAAACAGGAATTCGATAGGTTCGGTGGTGCCGCCAACCACGCAGGCCACCACGCCGGAGATCAACAGGCCTTTGATCTTATGACGATTCTCCGGGCGGGCGCAGTGATAGATGGCCAGTGCGGCACCTGGCAGACCACCGAGGAAGGCAGGCATTTTACCCTGTGACAGGAAGCGGGTCGCGCTTTCAGCAAAACCGTGGGTTTCAGGGCAGGCGAGCTGCGCCTGGAAAATGGTTAAGGCACCGCTCACGCTCTTGCCACACACATCCAGTGTACCGCCTGCATCGGTAAAGCGCATGATGGCGACCAGAATATGCTGCAGGCCAAACGGCAGCAGCAGACGTTCGCCGGTACCAAAGATCATCGGGCCAAAATCACCCGCGCTGTTAATCATCCAGCCTAATCCGGTGATGCCCCGTGCGAAAAAAGGCCAGATTAGCGGGACGACCAGTCCCAGTAAACCAATCACCAGCGTGGTGATAATCGGCACAAACCGGGTGCCGCCAAAGAAGGCCAGCGCATCGGGCAGTCGGATGTTATGAAAGCGCTCATGCAGCCAGAACACCACAATACCCACAATGACCGCGCCCAGAATGCCGGTATCGATCGACGGGATCCCCAGGATCGGCTGAACGTTGTTAGCTTTCAGCACGGCGGCATCAGTGGTTGGCAGAATGCCGTGGATATTGAGCCAGAAGTTGATGCTGAGGTTTAGCACGGCATACCCCACAAAGCCGGCAAACGCTGCCACGCCCTTGTTCTCGCGCGCCATACCCAGCGGAATTGCAATGGCGAACATCACCGGCAGATAGCTAAAGGCGAACGATCCCAGTTTGGCCATCCAGAGAAACAGATATTGCAGCCAGGGGTGATCCAGCACAGGTAACAGGGTCAGGACATCACGACTGCTCAGCGAACTGCCAATCCCGAGCATGATGCCGCAGAAGGAAAGCAGGGCAACCGGCAGCATAAAGGTTTTGCCCAGACTCTGGAAAAATTCCCAGACGGACATTTTTTGGTGAGAGGGTGACATGAACGCTCCTGGATAAACGGACCACTGAGTGAAGTGGCGGGATGATAAAACGTTTTACCTGGATCTTATGCGCGCTGAATCACACTCTTCAGGTCATGGACGATATAATTCTGACGTTATAAGGTGTAACGTTTTACCTTGTTTTCTAATGCTGTAATTCAGTTGAGTAATCTGATGAGTAAAATCACCATCAATGATGTTGCGGCGGCGGCGGGCGTGTCGGTGACCACGGTATCGCTGGTGTTATCCGGCAAAGGACGGATCTCTGCGGCCACCATGGCGCGCGTGAACGAGGCCATTGAGCAACTCGGTTTCGTGCGTAACCGTTCGGCAACCATGCTGCGCGGGGGTGAGAGTGGCGTGATTGGCTTGATCGTCCGCGATCTCAGCCAGCCATTTTATGCCGAAATGACGGCAGGTCTGAGTGAGGCGCTGGAGAAGCAGGGCAAATTGCTGTTCCTGACGCAGAGCGGCGTCCAGGGACAGCATCTGCATCGCTGCTTTGAGTCACTGGTCGCTCAGGGAGTGGATGGCGTGGTGCTGGGAGGCGGTGCCGATAAGGCCAGCCAGATCGTGACGCGGGCCAGAGAGGTGAATATGGCCTTAGTCTGTGCCGCGCGCGCCAGTAGTCTGGAGGAGGTTGACGCTATCCGCCCCGATAATGCTCAGGCTGCGCGTCTGGCCACAGAATACCTGATTCGTCAGGGGCATCAGCGTATTGCCTGGCTGGGCGGCCATAGCGCATCACTGACCCGGGCAGAACGTCTTGGCGGCTACTGCGCCACCCTGCTGCAATATGGGCTGCCGTTCCGGCCGGAGTGGATTATTGAATGCGGTAACACGCAAAAAGAGGCGGCTGAAGCAGCGGTACAGCTGTTTCAGCATCATCCGCGGCTGACTGCCGTGCTGGCCTATAACGCCACTACCGCGCTGGGATGCTATTTTGGGCTGTTGCGCACCGGGCGAACATTCGCGCGGGGTGCAGTCGATAGCTATTACGATCAGCAGCTGGCTCTGATGGGCTTTGGCGATGAACCGCAGGCGGAACTGACCGATCCGCCGCTGACGTTTGTCACCAGTTCAGCCCGGGAGATTGGCCGTGTGGCAGCTGAGCGTATCCTGCAACGGATAGCGCAACCCGATGCCGCCCGGCAGAACGTGATTATGCCGCCGCAGCTGGTTATTCGCGGCTCGGCATAAAAAAGGCGACCCGGAGGTCGCCTTTAAAGGAAGAGTAGAGAATTACTGCGGCATCCCTTCGCTGGTCGGCATACCTAGCATATAGCGGGAGAGGAACTGCTCCAGCGTCATTTTGTCGCCGTTCATGTTCACCTGACCGTTGGTATACTGCAGGCTGGTGACGATATTGTTATCCTGCTGCTGGGTCAGGCGGAACATCTGACCCATCGCCGCCAGTCCTTTCACCTGCTGATCTGCCAGCTTCTGTGCGTCATCGGCCTGATATCCTTCAGCCAGTCCCACTTTATGCATGGTTTCGGTCGCCATTGGCATATTGATGACCAGCTTGCTGTCCAGACTCTTCAGTACCCGATCAACCATGGCGCTGAGTGTCTGGGCTTCGCCGGTCACCGCAGAGGGATCGTTGAAATTTGCGTTCAGGTTAAAGGTACTTTCACCTTTATCATTTTTCCAGCTCAGCGGGGCGATACTGATCGCAGGTGAGCCCTTCAGCAGCATCGGCAGGTTGCTCATCAGAATCTGATGCACACCCGCCTGGTAGCGGATAGGATCTTCCGCGACGCCAGGCTGGCTAAGCAGTTCCTGCATCTGCGCGTTGTAACGATCGGAGAAGGCTTTTACCGCCTGCGCATCAAACTGTGACAGTTTCATCTTCAGCGCTGCCTGACCAAAATCCTGCTTCTGCAGCTGAATGCCTTCAACCTTGTAGTCGATATTGCCGCCAATCTTACCGGCGCTGTTATCGAAAGAGGAGGTGCCTTTCATTTTGTGCAGCGTCAGGGCGTCCTGACCATTGATGCTGGCATTGACCTTCTCAATATCCACTGACTGGTCGCCAATACGTACGCCTTCCGGGCTGAGATGGGTGTTACCGCTCAGCTTCAGACCATTAATGGTGAACAGCACCGGCTGGCCCATCTCATTTTTACTGGTCAGCGCGAGGCTATCAACATCACTGTCCAGCGACACTTTGTCGCCTTTGTTATCCGCGCTGACGTTGAAGGTGCCCCCATTGGTGGCAAGACGCTCGCCGCTTTGCGCATTCTGATAATCAACCGGCAGAACGCGCAGCGCCGTATCGGTGGCACCGCTGTAGCCGATACGGGTATCGGCATTAATCAGCGACTTGTTGCCGGTCAGCTCAAACAGCTTTTTCACCGCATCGGTGTTAGCCAGTTCGGTATGAACCGACGCCATGCTCGGGATCAGATTGAAATGCTTCAGCTGAGCAAACGGGAAAGGGCCATGATCGATGGTTTCGTTCAGGATGATGCTCTGGCCTGGTTTCAGCAGGGGATTATCTTCCGTCTGCGAGTTGGCCTGAATCACCAGATTCACTTTGCTGCTGAACACGCCGCGCTGATAGTCCTGATAGCTGATCTTCAGTCGGCTGTTAGGGGCATAAGCATTCAGCTGGGCATTGGCGTTCTGCACCAGCTCATCCCTGTGGCTTTCAATCTGCTTGCCGGTGAACCATGCCGCGCCAGTCCAGACTACGCCCAGTGCGATGATGACACCTACGGCAACATTGGTCTTTTTCATTGCTGATTCGTCCTTATCCTTGAGTCCGCTTATGCCGCAGGTTTACCCCAGCGACTGAAGAAAAACGCCCGCAGGCGTTTAAAAGCTAATAGGTTGAAATGATAGCAGTTAACAGGCACTCCGTCAGCCGCTTCACCCTAAGTCGTTAAATACCCGCGCCAGTCGGCCCGTGCCTGCGACCATTACGGGGGATTCGCTGGCGGCAATGAAGCAGGATTCACCTGGTTTCAGCGTCACCTGCTGCTCGCCTTTGGCGATCACCGTCTGGCCTTCGATGCAGAAAAGCAGTGCGGCGCTCTGCTGCGCCAGCGGCTGTGGCTCTGCGTTCAGGGTATGAATGGCAAAGGCAAAATCCTCCACCGGAATCGGGAAGCGCAGCGCGTTGCCCTGTTGCTCTGGTTCGGTCAGCAGGGTGCTGGCTGGCTTCTCTTCAAACTTCAGGTTCGCCATCAGCTCGGCAATATCGATATATTTCGGGGTTAAACCGGCCCGCAACACGTTATCGGAGTTTGCCATCACCTCCAGCGCCACGCCTTTCAGATAAGCGTGCGGGGTCTCCGCATAGAGGAACATCGCCTCGCCCGGTTGCAGCGTGATTACGTTCAGCAGCAACGGCGAAAACAGGCCGCTGTCGTCAGGATACTCTGCCGCAATCATGCGAATGGTCTGCCACGGCTCACCCTGTTGTGCATCAACCGCGGATTTCAGGATGCCCAGCGCCAGCGATTTCGCCTCACCCTCCAGTGACAGCAGGGTAGAGAAGAGCGCGGCCAGCGTATCCTGATCGGGATGCTGCAGAAAATGGGCTATCTGTGGATGTGCGCCTGCAACCGGCTCCAGCAGTGAGACCATCTCCGTCAGGGTGCGAAAGCCATTCATCGCCTGGAAGGGCGTCAGCGCGTAGACCAGCTCCGGCTTGTGGTTGGCATCTTTATAATTACGCTCAGCAGCCGTCAGCGGAATACCCGCCGCATTCTCACGGGCAAAGCCCACTTCGGCCGCGCGTTTGCTGGGATGGACCTGAATCGACAGCGGCTGATCGGCAGACAACACTTTGAACAGGAAGGGCAGTTCACCAAAACGCTGTGCCACCGCTTCGCCCAGCATGGCGGCAGGCGCGGCATCAATCACGTCACGCAGCGAACGCTCGCTGCCCTGGTCAATCACGGTGGAGGGGCTTTTCGGATGTGCGCCCATCCAGAGTTCCGCCATCGGCAGCCCCTGTGGATTAGCGATTCCGTAAAGCTCAGTCAACGCAGTTTTGCTGCCCCATGCGTAGTTTTGCAGCGTATTGTTCATTTTTTGCATTGTATAACCCTTTATCACGGGAAATTATTGCCAGTATTAAAGCAGAAACTGCCGGTAAAAATACATCTCCAGCGCAAAAGGACGCTAAGCTCTGATAATGTTAAATTATTGTGTATTACTATCCTGACCGCCCGGCAGTCGATCGTAATGACGTACCGGGCGGTCATTCTTTTAAAAACCAGATGAAGGAGACGTATTCATGGCAGCCAATCGCATTGAGAAAGATTCAATGGGCCCCATCGACGTACCGGCAGACAAACTGTGGGGCGCGCAGACACAGCGCTCACTGGAGCACTTCCGCATCTCAACCGAAAAAATGCCGACCGCACTGGTGCATGCACTGGCACTGACCAAGCGCGCCGCGGCCAGCGTTAACCGTGATCTGGGACTGCTTCCCGCTGACCGCGCCGAGGCGATTGTCAGCGCGGCCGATGAGGTGCTGGCTGACAAGCATGCGGATGAATTCCCGCTGGCGATCTGGCAGACCGGTTCCGGCACCCAGACCAATATGAACATGAATGAAGTGCTGGCGAACCGCGCCAGTGAAATCCTCGGCGGCGAGCGCGGAATGGCGCGGCTGGTTCATCCCAACGACGATGTGAACAAGAGCCAGAGTTCCAACGATGTCTTCCCGACGGCGATGCACGTTGCCGCCGTTATCGCCTTGCGCGAACAGCTGATCCCTCAGATTCAGGTACTGAAAAAGACCTTAAGCCAGAAGTCCGACGCCTTCAAAGATATCGTCAAGATTGGCCGTACTCACCTGCAGGATGCCACGCCGCTGACCCTGGGCCAGGAGATTTCCGGCTGGGTGGCGATGCTGGAGCATAACCTGAAGCATATTGAGCAGAGCATTCCGCACGTGGCGGAACTGGCGCTGGGCGGCACGGCAGTAGGTACGGGCCTGAACACCCATCCGGAATATGCGGTGCGCGTGGCGAAGGCGCTGGCCGATCTCACGCAGCAGCCGTTTGTCACTGCGCCAAACAAGTTTGAGGCGCTGGCAACCTGTGATGCGCTGGTGCATGCGCATGGCGCGCTGAAAGGGCTGGCCGCCTCGCTGATGAAAATCGCGAACGACGTGCGCTGGCTCTCTTCCGGCCCGCGTTGCGGCATCGGCGAAATCGCCATCCCGGAAAATGAGCCTGGCAGCTCCATCATGCCGGGTAAAGTTAACCCGACCCAGTGCGAAGCGATGACCATGCTCTGCTGTCAGGTGATGGGTAACGATGTGGCGATCAACATGGGCGGCGCATCCGGTAACTTTGAGCTTAACGTGTTCCGTCCGATGGTAATCCATAACTTCCTGCAATCAATTCGCCTGCTGGCGGATGGCATGGACAGCTTTAATCATCACTGCGCTGTCGGTATTGAGCCGGTGCGTGAGCGCATCGATCAACTGCTTAACGAATCGCTGATGCTGGTGACGGCGCTGAATACCCATATTGGCTATGACAAAGCGGCAGAAATTGCCAAGAAGGCGCACAAAGAGGGGCTGACGCTGAAAGGCTCGGCGCTGAAGCTGGGTTATCTTACCGAAGAGGAGTTTGATGCCTGGGTACGGCCGGAAGAGATGGTCGGCAGCATGAAGTCGTAAGGTTTGAGTGAGTCAGAGGCCAGCGAAAGCTGGCCTTTTTTATTTATATCGGACAATCGACCCACAGATGCAGTCTGGGGATTAAAAGATTCAGCGGTTCTGCAGCAGGTTTATAACGATGGTTAATATTATCGGCATCGTAGTTAAGCAATTCGCCCAGTACCGGAACCTGCGTGCGATCGCGACAGATAACCAGAATCGGTGAAGGACAGGCCAGCTGAGTCTGTTTTTGTTCATCCGCGCGCCAGACGCGGGCAACCGGCTGGACTTTTACCGGGCGCTTGATTTTCAGCCGGGCTGAGGCGGGCAGGGCACGCACGCTTGCCAGCTCCTCCTGCACTTTTTCCGCCCACTGTTCACGTGACCACGGCGCTTTTGCACGTCCCGACTTCAGGCTTTTTTCCAGCTGCGCGATCACCTCTTCGCGCTTGAGATTCTTGATAATGTGCTTGTTGGCCCAGCCGAAACGCAGGCTGTCCGGTGCGCTCAGCAGGGTGATAGTGCGATAGGCATTCAGGGTGATCAGCCCGCGCAAATGCTGGTGGACGAACTCAAAACGCGCCTCACTCGGCAGGCCAGAGTCCACCGTAATCAGCTGCTCAAGCCGTGCTTTCAGCTGATTGATGACGTCGACCAGTGCGCCGATCTCCGCTTCCTGCTGCGCGTCGCATTCGATACAGAGCGCGCCAGGTAAGCGCACGGCAGCCTTGGTGCTCAGCTGTTCTGACTGATGCTGCATAAACAGGCGGCAGTAGTGGTCAAGCGCCATTTTTAACGCGCTCTCCCCGAGATGCTGCTCGACGGCAATCCGGGTGATCGCTTCATGTTCGCGACCTTTAACCACCGGCGGCAGGCTGAAGACGCGGGCGATCAGCAGAGGCTGCGCTTCAATCTGCTGACGCAATTCACCCAGCGCCAGTTCCAGGTCATTTACACATTGATGCATATCAGCCACTAAGTCGTAGCGCGTCATGTTGTGCCTCCATAGTTACAACGTCCACAATGTGGCAGAAGCCTGGCAAGGATGCAAGCGCTATATAGTTACAACATACTGAAAGGGTTGTACTCAAAACCGTGCGGCCTGCATGGCTATCCAGTCAAAAGGGCATCACGCATTTTGGCTTATCGCAGAACATGTTATAAAAACGGTTCGCCTGCTAACCAGGAGATTGCCTGTGAATCAGAACAATAAACCCGGCATCGCCGCCATTATTACCCTGGGCTGGGTGCAGATCCTGTCATGGGGCGGGTCGTTCTACCTGATGGCGGTGATGGCGAATCCGATTGCGGCTGAGACAGGCTGGTCACAGCAGTGGATTTATGGCGCAATCTCGACCGGGATTCTGGTATCGGGCCTGCTGTCACCGCTGGCAGGCAGGATTATCGCCCGCACCGGTGGCCGCCTGTTGCTGGCACTGAGTGGCATGGTGATGGCGGTGGGGCTGGTGATCATGGCTTATAGCCACTCTCTGCCGCTGTTTCTGTTTGCCTGGGTAATTATTGGCATCGGTATGGCGATGGGCCTTTATGACGCACTGTTTGCCACGCTCGGCACCTGCTATGGCAGTCAGGCGCGTGCAGCGATCACCGGTATCACCCTGATATCTGGCTTCTGCACCACGCTGGTCTGGCCGGGAACGGCGTTGTTAATCCACGGATTCGGCTGGCGAAACGCGTCGCTGATAATTGCGGCACTGATGGTCGTCTGCGTGCTGCCTGCCTATCTGTTTGCCTTACCCGACAGTCACGCTAAGCGGCCGGAGAAACGACTGAGTCCGCAGCCTGGCTCGGCGGAGATTGCGCCTGCGCTGTTCTGGCTACTGTGTGCCATCTTTACCCTGGCGTCCGTGATCATGACGGCTATTTCCGTGCAGCTTATCGCCTTGCTGCAGGCGAGTGGTCATACGCTGACCTCGGCGCTGGCGATCAGCGCCGTACTTGGCCCGTGTCAGGTGGGATCCCGACTCGTCGATATCGCCTTTAAACGCAGTCATCCCATCCGTACCACCTTTTTTTCCGTCGGGCTGGTGGCACTGGGCTTGCTGTTGCTGGCATTGTTTCCGCAGATGGCGTTGCTGAGCATGGTGTTGTATGGCGCAGGAAATGGCTTACGTGCCATCGTGCGCGGAACTTTACCGCTGGCGATGGTCAAACCAGAGTCCTATGCGATTGTGGTGGGTAAAATGGCCCGCCCGGCGTTGATGGGGCAGGCACTGACGCCGCTGATAGGTGGATATGTGTTTGAAAAGATGGGAGCATCGGCGACGCTGTGGTTGCTTTGCGCCCTGGCAATCTTTAACGTGGTACTGGTTATGGCGCTGAAGCAGCGATTGCCGGCGACAGCGGCCACCACGGCATAACGGAACGGTTCTCCTTGCTCCGCAGGAAGAGGGCCGTTAGCAGGCTAAGCACCTTGTGCTATCGGGCCTCAGGCTTTGGTGAATACGTGCCTTGTCACCGCCGGTTTGCTTCAAAAAAGCAACAGTGTTTGTTATATTTATTGCTCATTGATTGTTCACTTATGCGGCAATAAAACAATAAGATGCACCGCAACTCAGGATAAAGAAATGCTTGATTACCGCTTCCCGACAGCTTTGCAAATGGTTCTGAGCGTAGCGATGGCGGAGCAAATGGGAAAACGCTCTACCAGCGCGATTCTGGCCTACGGGCTGGAAGCGAATCCCAGTTTCATACGAAAATTAATGGTCCCGCTGACCCGTGACGGCATTATCGTCTCCACGCTGGGCCGTACCGGTTCGATTCATCTGGGCCGTCCTGCTGCAGAAATTACTCTGCGGGATATCTATGTCTCCGTGATCGAAGACAAAAAAATCTGGGCCGCGCGTCCAGACGTCGCGCCGCGCTGTCTGGTCAGTGCCAACCTCTGCTGGTACTTCAAGTCGATAGCCGATGAAGCCGAGCAGGCGTCGCTGGATGTGCTGGCAAAACGCACCGTGGCAGACGCACTGAACGAACTGAAGAAACGCGACACCAGCAACTGCACCGCCGTGCCGGAACCTGAACCCGAAGAGATTGATGATCTCTGCAAAAAGAGCCGCTGATTAGCGGCTTTTTTTATGCCTGCTGGTCAGTAACTTCCTGCCTCAAATCTGCCATAAGCCAATAACTCACTTTCCTGGGGTCGGTTATCACGCTGAACCTGATAAACATTTGAAAATTCAGCATCCATCACAACATTAATGTTGTATTGATTATCACCAATGTTATTCTTGCTGTTATACACAGCGAGGGAACGCGATGAAGTACAGTGAATTCAGACGCTGGCTCATTCAGCAGGGCGCTATTTTGACTAAGCACCGCAGTGGAAGCAGCCATTTCAAGGTCTTCCTGGGCGACAGGCAATCCATTTTTCCGGATCACGGAGCAAAAGAAATGCCTGAAGCTACGCGCAGAAAAATTTTAAAAGATCTGGGCCTGTGAGCCCGATCAGAGAGGTAACTCTATGTTTAATTATGCCGTCAGATTAACTCATGACGCCAAAACCGATACCTATGAGGTCTCGTGTCGTGATTTGCCGTTACTGCATTCCGTCGGTGACACCGTTGAGGAAGCACTTGCAGAAGCCGAAGATGGACTGGTGACGGCAATCTCTCTCGAGATGGATACGCGTCGTCCGATTCCGGTTGCCAGTAAACCGCTGGAAGGAGAGTACATCGTCTCTGTGCCTGTACTGGTGGCAATGAAAGCGGCACTTTACAACGCAATGATTGAAACCGGCACCCGTAAAGTCGATCTGGCACGCCAGCTGGGTGTGAATGGTCCACAGGTTGATCGACTACTGGATGTGGAGCACTCATCGAAAGTCGAAAATGTGGAACTGGCGCTGGCTCAGCTGGGACGCAAAGCCCGGATTGAAATTCGGACCTGATCATCTGTCCGCAAGCAGAACGCTGGAGGTCAAAGATGAGTAATAATTCAGATCTGGCTAATGTCGCCGGGCAACCCGCCATGATCACCTATGTTCCTGAACTCAACATGTTCCGTGGGCGCTTTACTGGCATGTCAGGCTACTGTGATTTTGTCTCTGACAGCGTACTGGGGCTGTACAAAGAGGGCGAGATTTCGTTGCGCGAATACCTGGAAGATTGTGCAGCCTCCGGCATTAATCCCTATGCTGAGCAGGAAAAAATTAAGACCTTTACGGCTGCGCTATCCTGAATCGCTGGGAGAGCGCCTGTCTCAGGCTGCTGCGCAAAATGAAACCTCGCTGAATGCGTTTATCATTGAAACGCTGAATGAAAGATTAAAGCGGCGCTAGCCTGCAAGGCGGGGTCTGCCGGCATCAGTGAATCACAGGCAAAAAAAGGGGCGATCATATGGTCGCCCCTTTTAACTTTTACGGTTTACGCCGTCACGGACGATGCACTACCTGACCGGCGCGTCACCAGCTTGCGCAGGGCCACATAGAACACCGGCGTCAGGAACAGGCCGAACAGCGTCACGCCGAGCATGCCGGAGAAGACCGTAATACCCGTAACGCCGCGGACCTCTGCACCCGCGCCTTCACCCAGAATCAACGGTATTGTACCGGCGATAAAGGCGATGGAGGTCATCACAATCGGACGCAGACGCAGGCGACACGCTTCCAGCGCCGCTTCCACAATCCCTTTGCCCTGAATCTCTAGCTCCCGCGCAAACTCGACGATCAGAATCGCGTTCTTACAGGCCAGCCCCATCAGCACCACCAGTCCGACCTGCACGAAGACGTTGTTGTCACCGCCAGTCAGCCAGACGCCAAACAGCGCAGAGAGCATGGTCATCGGCACAATCAGGATCACCGCCAGCGGCAGCGTCCAGCTCTCATACAGCGCGGCCAGCACCAGGAACGCCAGCAACACGGCCATCGGGAAGACAATCAGCGCGGTATTGCCCTGCGTTGACTGCTGATAACTCAGATCGGTCCACTCGATGTTCATGCCGTTTGGCAATAGCTGACCGGACATCGCTTCGAGCTGACTCATCGCCTGCGCCGAGGAGAGTACGCGTGGGTCGGCATCACCAATCAAATCCGCCGCCGGATAGCCGTTATAGCGGATCACCGGGTCGGGACCGTAGGTGGTGGTAATGTTGACCATGCTGCCAATCGGCACCATCTCACCGCGATCGTTTCGGGTCCGCAGGTTAGCGATATCTTCGATGCTGTCGCGGAAATCCCCGTCAGCCTGCGCCATCACCCGCCAGGTGCGGCCAAAGCGGTTAAAGTCATTCACATACGACGAGCCAAGATAGGTCTGGAGCGTGCTGAACAGCGCGGTCAGCGATACTCCCTGCGCTTTGGCTTTATCCCGGTCTACCTTCACATCAAGCTGCGGAACGTTGGCCTGATAAGAGGAGATGGGGAAGTGCATCCCTGGCGTCTGCATGATGCTGCCTGACAGCGTATTAATCGCCGTCTGCAGTGCGCCATAACCCAGACCCGCGCGGTCCTGCACATAGAGCGAATAGCCCGAGCCCTGGCCCAGCCCCAGAATCGGCGGTGGCATAATCGAGAAGCCAAAGCCCTGCTGGATTTGAGCGATCTTCGCATTGATCTCAGCGTTGATCTCCGCCGCCGTATGTTTGCGCTCATTAAACGGCTTAAGACCGAAGAACACCGTGCCGCTGTTCGGCGTATTGGTGAACTGCAATGCATTCAGGCCAGGGAACGCGACCGCATAGGCGACGCCTTCGGTCTGCATACCGATTTCGCTCATCTTACGAATCACAGCATCCGTGCGCGCCAGAGAGGAACCTTCCGGCATCTTCACGCCACCAATCAGGTAGAGCTTATCCTGCGTCGGAATAAATCCACCTGGAACGGTGTGGAACATAAATCCGGCACCCGCCAGCAGCAGAATATAGACGCCAAACACGGCGCCACGGCGACGCAGCGTACGGCCCACCAGCGATTCATAACCATGGGCACTGCGCTGGAAGAAGCGGTTAAACGGCCGGAATAGCCAGCCAAACAGCGCATCAATGATCCGCGTCAGCCGGTCTTTCGGCGCGTGATGATCTTTCAGCAGCATCGCCGCCAGCGCAGGCGAGAGCGTCAGCGAGTTAATGGCAGAGATCACTGTAGAGATGGCGATGGTAGTGGCGAACTGCTTATAGAACTGCCCGGTGACGCCAGAGAGAAACGCCATCGGCACAAACACCGCGCACAGCACCAGCGCAATGGCGATGATCGGCCCGGAGACTTCACGCATCGCCTGATGTGCAGCGGCGCGCGGCGACAGCCCCATCTCAATGTTACGTTCGACGTTCTCCACCACCACAATGGCGTCATCCACCACGATACCAATCGCCAGCACCAGCCCGAACAGGCTCAGCGTATTCAGCGAGAAGCCAAGCAGATAGAGCACGCTAAAGGTACCAACTATCGAAACCGGCACCGCCAGCAGGGGAATGATCGAGGCGCGCCAGGTCTGGAGGAACAGAATCACCACCAGCACGACCAGAATGACCGCTTCCAGCAGAGTCTGCACCACGGCTTTAATCGAGTCGCGGACAAACACCGTCGGATCGTAAGGCGCGGCCCATTTCACGTCGTTGGGAAAGCGGGTCGCCAGCTCATCCATTTTGGCGCGAACCGCATTGGAGAGGTCGATGGCGTTGGCGCCAGGTGCCTGGAAGATGCCGATACCGACCGCATCTTTGTTATTCAGCTGCGAGCGCAGGGCATAGCTGCCCGAGCCCATCTCAATCCGCGCCACATCGCGCAGCCGCACCAGCGAACCATCTTCCGAGGTTTTCAGGATGATATCGCCAAACTGTTGCTCGCTCTCCAGTCGTCCCTGGGTGTTGATTGACAGCAGAAAATCGCTCTGTTTTTTCAGCGGCTCGGCACCCAGCTGACCGGCAGAGACCTGCACGTTCTGCTCCTGCATCGCCGTTACCACGTCAGAGGCGGTCAGACCACGCGCCGCCACTTTATTAGGATCAAGCCAGACGCGCATCGCATACTCGCCTGCGCCGAAAATCTGAATCTGACCGACACCCGGCAGCCGGGCCAGCTCATCTTTCACCTTGAGGGTGGCGTAGTTACGCAGGTAGAGCGAATCGTAGGTATTGTTCGGTGAGAACATGTGGACGACCAGCGTCAGGGTCGGCGACATCTTCTGGGTGGTGATCCCCAGCCGACGCACATCTTCCGGCAGACGGGCTTCCGCCTGCGCTACGCGGTTCTGCACCTGTACCTGCGCCTGATCAGGATCGGTGCCTGGACGGAAGGTGACGGTGGTCACCAGCACGCCGTCAGAACCGGCCACTGACTTCATGTACATCATGTTTTCGACGCCGTTGATTGCCTCTTCCAGCGGCGTCGCCACGGAATCCGCAATCACTTTCGGGTTAGCGCCTGGATACTCGGCGCGCACCTGTACGCTGGGTGGCACCACGTCGGGATATTCACTGACTGGCAGCAGCGGGATGGCAATCACCCCGGTCACAAAAATCAGGATCGACAGCACCGCAGCAAAAATGGGCCGGTCGATAAAAAAGCGGGAAAAGTCCATAGCGGCCTCGGGTTATTGAGCGGCTGCCGCACGCATGGCGACCGGCTGAGCAGTGACCGGCATGCCGGGCATAAATACTTTTTGCAGACCGGCGATGATGACCTTGTCGCCGGATTGCAGACCCGATTTAACGATGCGCAAACCATCCACCATCGCGCCAGGCTGGATATCGCGCCGCTGCGCTTTACCTTCGCCATCCACCACGTAGACATATTTGCGATCCTGGTCGGTCAATACCGCTTTATCATCGATCAGCACCGCCTCGAACTGCGCGCTGCCGGGCAGACGCACGCGGGCAAACAGGCCAGGCGTAAACTGCCGCTGTTGATTGTCGAGCAGGGCGCGCATACGAATGGTGCCGGTGCTGGCGGTCAGCTGGTTATCCAGGAAGTCAATTTTGCCCTGGTGCGGGAAACCCTGTTCGCCGACCAGCGCAATCTCAACCGGCAGCGCATGGCGCTGCTGGCCCTGACGCGCCATCGCCTGATAGTTCAGGAAGGTGTTCTCATCGACATCGAAATAGACATACATCTGCTGCTGCGACACCAGCGTGGTTAACACACTGGCGCTGTCGCCGGCGGTCACCAGGTTACCGGCGGTGATCATCGCCCGGCTGGCGCGGCCATCAATCGGCGCGGTGACGCGGGTAAAGTCGAGGTTCAGCTGCGCCATATCGACCGCGGCCTCTGCGGCCAGCACATCCGCCTGCGCCTGACTGGCGGCAGAACGACGCTGCTCCCACGCTTCGCGGGAAATCGCCTGCGTGCCGATCAGCTTCTCGCTGCGGCCCGATTCGCTGCGGGCCAGACTCGCCTGACTGCGCGCCCGGGCCAGTTCCGCTTTGGCCTGCTCCAGCGCCGCGCGGTAACTCCGGTCATCAATGGTAAACAGTACCTGACCTTTTCTGACCTCATCGCCTTCACGATAGTTAACGGCATCAATGTAGCCAGAGACGCGCGGACGCAACTGCACGCTCTGCACCGCTTCAACCCGGCCATTGAAATTGTCCCACTGACTGACCGGTTTGATCAGCACGGGTGCGGCACTCACTTCAGGCGGCGGGGGAGCGGCGTTTTGTGCCACACCTTTATCGCAGCCGCTCAGTTGCGTGATGAGCAGTACCATCCCTAAGAGGGTTAAACCCTGACGAACCCGGTTCGTAATCATTGTTGTTATTCCGCGATAGATATAAACAGGCGGCCTGCAGGCCAATATTTGCAACTTTTAAGATTGCAATTAATCGCGGTGAGTGTAGGCTTGCGTGGCTGGCAACTGCAAGAATAACAGATACACTTTATGTGCGGTTTAGGGCAGGGCGATGAAAGCCTGAACAACTTAGCTAAAACCCCACAAATAGTGCGGCATTTAATGTACTAATAAAACTTGCATTAAATGGCATAGTCAGCCACCCTTAAGTGTAACTGCAACTGATACTAATACTTTTCGCCACGGCGACAGGAGAGACTGGAATGATGAGTGATGCTTTTATTCACGATTTAATCGACTGGATTGATAACAACATCGAAGCACGTCTGGATCTGGATACCGTTTCAGAGCGCGCGGGCTACTCCAAATGGCACCTGCAGCGCATGTTTAAAGAGCACACCGGTTATCCACTGGGTGAATACATCCGGGTTAAGAAGCTGAAGAAATCAGCCGACCGCCTGACCAGCACAGATGAACCAATTCTTAATGTGGCTATCTCGTTAGGTTTCGACTCTCAGCAATCCTTTAACCGCAGCTTCAAACGCCAGTATGGCGTCGCGCCGGGTGCATGGCGTCGGCACAGCGGGGATTCGCACGCAGCATAACCTCGCCAGGGCCAGCTTGTCTGGCCCGCGCTTTTCTCTGCGCGCAAAACTGGTATCATCTGCGTCCTGTCGTCACGGATGCCATCATGTCAAAAAAACTCTGGATTGGACTTTTTCTCGTCCTCGCGGCCTGTTTCTACGGCCTTAAACCCTATCTGAATTCCGTTTCAGCCCCTGCCCAGGCGGATATCGCCACCCTGACTGACGCCCATACCGTGGCGCGCTGGGTGCTGCAGCATCAGCAACTGCCGGACTACTACCTCACCAAAAACGACGCGCGCAAGCGTGGCTGGAATCCGGCCAAAGGCAACCTGTGTGACGTGTTGCCAGGCAGAGCCATTGGCGGCGATCGCTTTACGAACCGTGAGAAGCGTCTGCCCGCGCGTGCGGGCCGTCAGTGGTATGAAGCGGATGTGAATTATCGCTGCGGGCATCGCGACGCCGATCGCCTGGTCTACTCCTCAGACGGGCTGGTGTTTCTCTCCACCGATCACTACCGCAGTTTCAGGCAGGTGCCCTGATCATGCTTAATCTGACCTTTGACCTGCGTCAGCTCACCACGCGCGCGGCGTTTTATCAGCAGTTTGCTGAGCAGAGCGGCTGTCCGCAGACCTTCGGACATAATCTGGATGCGTTATGGGACTGGCTGACGGGCGGGATGGCGCTGCCTGCGACAATGTGGTTGCAGCACTATGCCGCACATCAGGCCGATTTAGCGCCGGTGCTGGCGCTGCTGGAAGAGGCGGCGCAGTCGCTGGAGGGCGAACTGCGCCTGATCATTGATTAAGCGCGTAGCGGCTTGAGCAGCGCTACCAGCGCTTCGCGTGCTGCCAGTGGCAGATCGCCGCCGCCAGTGTAACCATTGTTCTCAATGATGACCTGGTTCAGCCCCACCAGCCAGTCGTAGATATAGTAGGCCGTGTGGTTGGCCGGGGCGGCAGAGAGTTTGGTCAGACGCTGACCGGAACTGAAGCTGACGCTGGGAGCCGGAGGCCGCGAGAAAATCACCTGACCCCGGTTAACGCGGCTGGCAGGGCGTTCATTTTCAGGACGCTGTAAAAAGCCGAGCCAGGCCACAAAATCCCCCAGCACCGTCATCGCCCGCGTCACCTGACGATCCGCGCGTGATTCATGGCTGACGCTCTGCGTATCGGGCTCATGAAGCGCCAGCTGCAGCTTTTGCGCGATATCGGTGCGGAATCCGGCCGTGATCAGCTCTTCAACCAGCCACTCCATCGTTGGCTTATCCACGTTCAGCAACGCCAGCAGGCTGCGGTTTTCCGGCAGCTGACGCAGATGATCCAGCCACAGCAGCAGCACCTGACGCGGATACTGCTGCGCGCTCTGCAGACTCTGACGCGGCTGAACCGGCGCTTCAGCCGGGCTCTCACTGAACAGGTCAAATTCAAACCCGATACCGAACTGATTTTCCGGTGCCTGAATACTGGCCGGTTTGCTGCCTTGTAAGGCGGACTGATTGAGCCACAGCTGACGCAGCGCCTCACGCGGCGGCTGCAGGCGTTCCAGCAGCTCGCCATGCAGGCCGGTCCGATGCTGTAAACACTTCAGTAGCGTATCGGCGATATTCTGTTTGCGTGCCGCCTGTTCCGGGCTGGCACCCGCTTCGGTCCAGGGCAATAAACGCCGCTCCACCACAGTGTGCTGAATCTGCGCCAGCTGAGCCAGCAGCATGTCGCGGCGCGCTTCCGGCTGCATCTCATCCTGCAACCAGCTCGCCATGCGGTCGACGCCCGCGCGATCCAGTGCCAGCATCGATCCCCAGTGCTGACCGGGCTGTCCCATCTGACGCTGCACCGCTTCATCCACATTGACCTGCTGATGGCGGGCATCGAAAGGGGTAATCGCCCAGATCAGACGCGGTTTCTCTGCGGATTCCTGTGCGGGCTGCTGACGCTGCCATTCGCGCAGCGTTTCGCTGGCGAGGTCGGCATCCTGACGCTGGCTGGCTGCGGTACAGACCAGCAGCAGATCAATTGCCTGACGCGCGGCGTAAAAACCAGGCAGCAGGGCACGTTTCTGTTCCAGCAGTTGGGCACGCAGCGGATCCTGCTGCTGCAGGCGCTGACGATCTTCCTGGGTTGCCGCGTCACCGGACTGGCCTGGCGCGGGCAGTTCCAGCATATCGGCATCATCATAGAGCGCGGTTCGCGGTGTGGAACTCAGCGGGACCAGCACTTCCAGCGTCAGCAGCGCCAGTAATCCCAGCGGCACGTTCTGCGCCTTACCGATGCGGTTACCATTCAGCGGGCAGACTTCCACCAGCTGCTGCTGATCCTGCTCACTGGCCGGAACAATCAGCTGCTCGGCTGGCAGTAGTGATGTGTCGGTCAGCAGGCTCAGCGGGGCGAGCACCCGGCTGCTGTTACGCAGCTGGTGACGCAGATGCAGCAGGGTGCGCAGCATCTCATTCAGTTCAGGCTGACCCGGCCACAGCAGTGAAAAAAGCTGTACCCGGTCGTCAACGCTGAGCCAGGGCGCCAGCTCAACCGCCTGCGGCCAGAAATGACGATCAAGCCGCGCATCGTGGTGCGCACGGCGACGGCACCAGGACCAGAGTGTCACCAGCGCATCGCCTTCCAGACCCGCCAGCGGCGTGGCGAGGCGATGACGCTGCAGGCGCTGCAGTGCGCTGTCGATCTGTGCGGTGTCGGGCGTTGTCGCGCCGGCACAGGCGACCATCAGCCGTACGATCTCCGCTTCACTCAGCAGCATCAGTTCAACCGGCCACTCGTTTGAAAGCGGCTCGCGCTGATGGCTGAAACGGGTGGCGGTAGCAAAATCGAGGTTGCCGGGATTGATATGCTGAAACCAGTTCAGCAGTTTATCACCCATGCGGGTCACTAACTGGCCCTGTGCATCGGCCACCATTTCGTTCAGCAGCCAGGCCTTACCCGCCTGCGACTGGCCAAACAGCGCCAGCGTCACCGGACGCGCCACTTGTTGCGCCAGCGCCTGAGTCTGCACGCGCGCCTGGCGCAGTTGCAGCGTCAGGGTTTCTGCTTCCAGCGCCAGACGCGGCGACTGCTCACGGCTGCTCTCAATCCAGGCCAGACTGTTATTCAGGGCGTCCTGCAACAGGCCAAGACGTTTTGCCAGCGTTTGCGGCTGACGGGGTTTCAGGGCTTTCATCGTTTACACACGCTCCCGCTGTCAATCCAGTATTGCGCATTGGCATTGCCGGTCGCCGACAGGGTATTCAGCTTAAGACTCAACTGCTCCAGCGGCACGCGGGTGCCATCATCCAGGCGGGCATCGCTCAGCACCAGACTTTCCGGGCCGGACGCGTCGGGTCCGGCTTTTACCGCCAGCCGGATGCGCAGCACGCTCTCACCGGCCACTTTACGCGCCAGGGTGGCGTCGTTCAGCGTCAGGCTATAGAGCGGCGAGGCGGGCCAGCGATCGTTATCAAGCTGGCGGAAGCCGAGACAGACGTTGCCGCGAATACGGAAACTGCGCTTTTTATCCAACACATAGCCGGGATCGTCGAGGTCAATTTCGCTGTAGCAGAGGTTCTCGTCCGTCAGCGCCTGGTTTTCGTCGAGCATGCCAAGATAGCGAATCGTCGAGTAGGGTTCAAAATCGCCTGCGCGGAACCAGAAGCTGCTGAGGCGCAGATCCAGCGCCAGCAGGCAGAGCATCGCGCCGACCGCCGCGGTCGATTTCGGGTTGTCGATGCGGCCATGTTTGTTAAACGGATACCAGTCGCTGGTGTGATAGCCTTCCAGCGACAAAATACGGCTGCCCGGCAGCGGTTGCAGATGACGCACCAGCGCCTGAATGCCCGGGAAGCGCGACGGGCGACCGGTCAGCAGCAGCACGTCACACTGGTAGAGCGACACCACTTCACACATTGAGCGCAGCGCCGGGATAATCGCCATCCGGTGCTGCATAAATTCGCCGTGCAGCTGGGACAGGCTCACCACCAGCGGCACCTGCAGCAGGTCAAAGCGGCTGTTACCGCCCAGCTCGCGCTGAATCTCGCCGTTGACGAAGGCCAGTACCGCTTCGCCCGGCGGCTGATCGACCAGCTCGCCAAACAGTGCGTTGATCTCCGCGTGGCTCTCCAGCGGATCCCAGTTTTCGTAGCGTTCCAGTACCGCCTGCGCCAGCGGAATAAACAGTTGTAAGGTGATCTGCTGACGCAGCGTGGCCTGACCGTCCATGCGGCTGTCGTGACCAAACAGCTTGTTCATCAGCGGTTCCGCCAGCGTCAGGCCCGCTTTCTGCAGATGCTGCTGCAGCGCCGGTAAAATCCACAGCTGAATCACGTCCAGCAGGATATCGTCGCCCGCGACTTTAAAGCCTTCGCGGAACAGCAGTCGCGGCGTGATTTTGACGTTGTTGCCCTGACCATCATCCAGACGATACTGGGTGATGGCGAGGTCAGTAGTGCCGCCGCCGATATCAATCGAGGCGATGCGCAGGCTCTTGCCTGGCAGTTCGTCAGCATCGCGCGGGCGATCCGGACGGGCCATGCTGCTGAAAAAGTCTTCGGCGCGACCGGCAAAGTTGACCTGGGTTTCATTAAACAGCCAGACCATCTGACCACAGGTCGCTTCATCCCACTCCATCTGCACATCCGGCAGCGGTTTCGGGTTCTGACGTGGCAGTGCTGGTGAAAGGTCATCTTCGTCAGCCAGCCAGCCTTCCGCTTTCCAGACCAGCGCCAGCGCCTCCTGCATCCGGCGGCGGAAAATTTCACGCTCCGGCTTCGGCATCGCTGACGGCAGCGTCAGGATCACATGGCGCAGCTGACGCGGCGCGTGGCTCTGTGGCATCCGCTGACGCTGTGCCGCGCTGTTCATCTGCATCAGCGCCTGAGCCAGCAGCTCACACAGCATAAAGGTCATCAGCGAACTGCGGCTGTAGTGCGGAGAAAAGACCGGCAGACGATCGTCGGGTGCCAGCGTCGAGAGCGGCTGGCCTTCGTCGTTGAGCAGGGTGGTAAAGGGTGCGGCATAGGCCAGCGGTTCAGCCTGCTCGCCGGGCGTGTTAAAACGCCAGCCTGGCTGATAGCGCGCCTCATCCCACAGATAACGGCGCGGGCTGGAGAGGCCGGTGCTGCCTTCCAGTCCCACACGCTGCAGGGCCAGACGGCTCGCTTCACGGCCGACGCGCGTCAGAGAAGGCCACATAAAGGCCTGCTCACGACCGCTCTCCAGCGAGAAGTTCGCTTTGCCAAAACGGGTCTCGGCAAACTCCAGACGGCTGTCAAACAGCTCGTTGTAAACCTGATGCGGCTGCGACAGATCGCGCAGCTGCAGCTCATAGGTCTGTTTCAGGCCGTTGCTCTCTTCCGGGTGATCTTCAACCAGAATGCCGCAGGTATGGGAGTTACCGACATCCAGAATGATATCGACATTGACCGCCGGGGTCTGCAGCGTGGCGGCCTGAATATGGATCTCGCTGAGGTCGAGCTGTTCGCCCAGCAGTTCCAGCAGATTGAGGTAGTGCGCCTGATACTCAAACTCGCGCAGCGCCTGATTAATCGCCTGTTCGCGGCGATCGGAGACGCGGTCGGTAAAGGATTCGCGCAGCCAGCCGTCAACCCAGGTCAGGTCAAGAAAATCACCCAGCTCGTAGTTGTGCCAGGCGAGCGCAAAAGTCACACCGTTCTGAGCATCAGCCGGGCTGAGGCCGAGCTGTTCACCGCCATCCTGTTCCGCCACGCAGCGGGTATCAAAGGCCAGGCTGACGCGATGGGTATTGCCCGCTGCATCGGGCGCGGGCAGCGCAACCAGACGCATCCGCGCCCAGTTTTCAGGGCCGCCGATAAAACGACGTCCGCTGGCACAGCGCAGCATCGGCAGCGGCAGCCAGCAGGCTGACAGCAGAGAGAGCGAGTCCGCCAGCGCGATATCAGACTCCGGGCGCACCACTTCCGCAGCGCCGCCATCTTCCGGATAGAGCAGGAACTTACCGCTGTTGCCATCGACGTTCAGGCGCAGCAGCGGGCCGTTGGCGGTCTGGCGCACAAACTGGCGGCGCGCCGGGGTATCTGAGAGTTGCAGGCCGAAATCCAGAAACTGCACGCCGCTGTTTTCAATCAGCGAAATTTTTTGTTTGTCATCGATCAGGGGAGCCAGCATCGTTATTTACTCTCACGCTTAATCGTCATCGGGAAGACCCGGTCATCAGCATACTGCGCTTCACACACTGCGGCACCGATACTCGCATGGCAGACCAGCAGCGGCATACGGTAGCGCGAATTGTTCTGGCACTTCGCCGTGTAGCGGCTCTCAATCACCAGGTTACCGGCGCTGGTCATGGCCGCGCTGACATCCGCTTTACAGGTGGTATTGCCCTGGGCGATCTGCACGCTGCCTTTGCCGTTTTTAAACTGGAAGCGCATCACCGGAGGCTTACCGGTTGGCGTCGGCATCTGGTCGATAGTGACACGCCAGCGGCCATCAATCACCCTAACCTGGCCATCGCGCACCGCATCCGGCGTCACGATCAGGTCATCGGGTTTGGCCGGAACCGGCGCCGTCACCGTTGTGGCAAGGGTAGCAGATGCGTCTGCCGGTGCGGTATCGGTGGTGGTGTTGGCCGGTTTCTGCGGCTGCGATTCGGGGAGTTTTTCCGGTGCTGCCTGCTCGGCAGATGGGGTGACAGACGGTGTCGCCGCAACCGGTGCCGGAGTCGCAGCAGGGGCCGGAATGGATACCGTTGCCGGGACTGACGCTGGCTTCCCAGTGGCAACCGGTGTTTTTACGGGTTCAGAACGATGCAGCAACACGGCCACCGTCACGGCAGCAGCAATCGCCACCGGCGGTAACAGATACCAGACGCGGAAACGGCGGCGAGCCGCTACAGGCGTCGCTGGCTGAGCTTCAACGGTGGCCGCAACCGGCAGCGGTTCAGCCACAGGCTCAGGTTCAGGTTCGGGCTCAGCGATCATCACTGGTTCAGCGATGACCGGCGCGGCAGGCAGCTCAGGCAGCGGTTCAACCAGCGCCACCGGCAGGTTCTCTTCCAGCGTGTCACGCAGGCAGGCCAGTGCGTCATCGCGACTGCGCGCCTGGGCATCGACAAAGCCCCAGAAGGTGATGACCGGTTTGCCATCAACCAGATAGACATACTGCTGGTCGGGGAATTGCAGGGTTTTGCTCAGCAGCGCACCAAACAGCCGCATTGATGGGTTCTCAGCTGCGCGCGCGCGCGTACTGAGATCCTGCATATCCTGCTGACAGGCGGTGAGCTGTTGCAGCGCCGCGCGACGTTCATGATCGCTGGCACCCAGCCAGGATTTGACCCGGCCGCTAAAAGGGGCATACCAGTCGAGGCGATCGCCCCGTTCATTGGCCTGAGGAATGGCCAGGCAATCTGCCAGTGCGCTCTGACGGCGCAGGCGCAGGGTTTCACGAATTTGCAATGCTGAGGCGTAGACCGGCTGGCCATTTTCACCTAACGCCAGAACTGCATCTAAATTACCGCTGCGCAGAAAAGTTTTTGCCACCTGTTGGGCCCTTATCGGTCGTTGTCTGAGGCAGAAAATCGCGTGTTATCGACGATTGGGTTGATTTTACGCGGGGCAATGACAAATCAAACGGCAGAAAAAGGGGGTAAATCCACTGTTTTTTTCACCGGCTGACGGAAAAACCACCGCTATTTCAGAGAGTATGACGCAATCAGCCGGATTTGCGCACCAGCAGCAGGTGGGCGATGACGCCGCCCGCCATTCCCCAGAAGGCCGGACCAATGCCCAGCAGCGAAACGCCGGATGCGGTGATCAGAAAGGTGATCAGCGCGCTGTCGCGTTCGGCAGGCAGATCCAGTGCGCGGTGGAGGCTGCCACCCAGTGTGGCAAGGAGTGCCAGACCCGCCAGCGCCTCAATCAGCACCGCAGGCAGGGCACTGAACAGCACGGCGATCAGCGCACCGGACGCGCCCGCCAGCAGATAGAAGATCCCCGCCAGCGCCGCCGCGCGCCAGCGTTGCTGAGGATTTGGGTCGACCTCATCGCTCATGCAGATGGCCGCCGTAATCGCCGCCACGCAGACCGAAAAACCCCCTAATGGGGACAGCAGCAGCGCAATTAATCCGGTCCAGCTCATCAGTGAAGAGACGGGCGGACGGTAGCCGTGCGCCTGTAGCGTGGCGATGCCGGGGGCGTTCTGCGACGCCATCGTCACCAGGAAATAGGGCACGCCGATCCCCAGCAGCGT
Organism: Pantoea sp. EKM10T; assembly: GCF_011800685.1. NCBI lineage: Bacteria > Pseudomonadati > Pseudomonadota > Gammaproteobacteria > Enterobacterales > Erwiniaceae > Pantoea > Pantoea sp. EKM10T. The sequence goes on along the minus strand of NZ_JAALEU010000001.1, from coordinate 313,978 downwards.
GGTGAGCGTAAAGTGCGGCATCACGACTTCCGGCATTGTCAGCCTAATCGGCTGCGGCGGAAAGTGAATGGCGTGCTGTGCCAGCGCGACGGCAACACCCACCAGCAGCGTGACCAGAATTGCATAGCGGGCCAGCCAGCGGCGGGCCAGCAGCCAGGCCAGGCACATGCTGCCGCACAGTACAAAGTTACTTTGCAAATCGGCAAAGGTCTGCAGCCCGAAGCGCAGCAGAATACCTGCCAGCATCGCCGCTGCCAGTGAAGCGGGAATGTAGTTCATCAGCCGGGCAAACAGGCCGGTGACGCCGCACAATACGATCAGCAGGTTGGCGAAAACAAAGACGCCTACCGCCTCATTCAGCGAAACGCCGTGAAAACTGGTCGCCAGCAGCGCGGCGCCGGGCGTTGACCAGGCAGCGAGCACCGGCATGCGGTAGCGCAGTGACAGGCCCAGCGAGGCGATCCCCTGCGCAATGCCCAGCACCGACAGCCAGCCGCCAATCTGCGCGGGCGTGGCGCCCGCCGCCTGAAACATCTGATAGATAATCGCGCCACTGCTGCTGTAGCCCACCAGCACAGCCACGAAGCCGGAAACCAGCATCGGCAGGGTAAAACGGGGAGGTTCCGCTCTCGTCATGGTCAGACTCTTTATGAGGTTGTGCGTTATAGCGCACATGGTCGCATGATGCGCTATAACGCACAAGTGTTACACTATTGCCATAACGTCACTCACCAGGATGACGAGAAAGCAGGAGAAAAAATGGCGGATTTTCAGCAACACCTGAGCAGCGCGCTCAGACAGTTGCGGCAGGCCAATGGCTGGAGCCTGACGCTGACGGCGGAGCGAACCGGCGTCAGTAAAGCGATGCTGGGCCAGATTGAGCGCGGCGAATCGAGTCCCACCGTGGCGACGCTGTGGAAGATTGCCACCGGTTTCAACGTTCCCTTTTCCTTTTTTATCGACGGCAGCGTGTTGCCTTCAGGCGCCGCGCCAGGATTCAGTCAGCCCAATGCCGACATGTCGGTACGGTCGCTGCTGCCTTACGATCCGCAACTGCGTTTTGATCTGCTGGCGGTGGAGCTGGCAGCGGGGGCGCAGAGTCATTCTTCGCCCCATGAAGCGGGCTGTGTGGAGCAGGTGGTGGTCATCGAGGGCGAACTATTGCTGGGCGTCGGTGACCTCTGGCGACGTCTGCTCGCCGGGGAGGCATTCCAGTTCAGGGCCGATGTGCTGCACAGCTACCGGAACCCGCTCAGCACGCCGCTGCGCTTCCACAGTCTGATCCATTATCTGCAGCGCCCGGACGTTACAAATTGATACCTGAGCAAACTACACAGTTTACCTTCGTATCTTTATACTTTCGCTTATCGATGGAGACGTGTAATGAGCGATCTGACTGAATCCGCTGCAATGCTGCGCATGCTGGTGGGCAAGCTGGGCCGCCGGTTGCGCGAGTCAGCACCGCCTGGCGAATTAACCTGGTCGCAGGTCGCGGTGCTGGGTCATCTGGTTCGCGATGGGGCGATGACGGTAACGCAACTGGCGGCGGCCGAGGGCGTACGCACCCAGTCAATGGGCGCGACCGTCGCCGGGTTAATGGCGGCGGAACTGGTGACGGGCGAGCCGGATCCCCATGATGGCCGTAAAACCCGCTATCTTCCCACGACGTCCAGCCTGGCGGTGATTACGTCGAGTCGCGCGATGCGCGATGACTGGCTGGTCCGGACGCTGGAAGCGCGACTGAGTCCGGCAGAACAGCAGCAACTGACCGACGTTCTCCCTCTGCTGCAACGACTCACTGACTATTAAATCTGAGGATTCAACATGGCTGTAACCACACTTGATGCAAAAACTGCGCTGATTGTTATCGACCTGCAACATGGCATTGTGGCGCTGCCGCTGGTTCATGAACCGCAGCCGGTGATCGAACGCTGTGCCGGACTGGCTGAGGCGTTTCGCGCGCACGATCTGCCGGTTGTGCTGGTTAACGTGGCTGGTGGGGCGCCGGGCCGCAATGAGCAGGCACGTCACAGCGGCGAATTGCCCGCCGACTGGGCCACGCTGGTTCCGGCGATGACCCCACAGCAGAATGACCTTACGGTCACCAAGAAAACCTGGGGTGCGTTTCACGCCACGGCGTTGCACGATGAGCTGCAAAAGCGCGGCATTACTCAGGTAGTGATTTGTGGTATCGCGACCAGTATCGGCGTGGAATCCACCGCACGACAGGCGTATGAGCTGGGTTACAACGTCACGCTGGCGACCGATGCGATGACCGATCTCAACCTCGATACGCACAAAAATAGCGTGAACCTGATCTTCCCGCGCCTGGGTGAAACCGGCAGCTGTGAGGATATTAAGGCGCAGCTGAATTCGCGCGCATGATTGGCGTGTGACGTTAAGCGTCGGGCCACCGCGACGGTGGCCCGTTGAGGGCAGCCACAGCTCTTATCAAAAAACTGCGCCACGTTTCTCCCCAGGGGGCCGGACGAAACTCTTCACCAGCAATCGCTGACATAATGACATTCAAATCATCATCCTCATTCTGAAGCAGGATGTTTATTTCATTCCGCGCTTCGATAACAGGCATGTCATGATCAATATAGCTCTGAAGCATTTCTTCGAGGGTATTGCCAAAGTCGTCATGGTGGCAGCTTAAAAACAATCTTAACATGCCGGTTAGCGCCGGGTATTGTTTCTCGGGTTTATCACCCCATCCACGGATAAGACGTGAGAACATAGTAAGGTTTCCCGTTATAAGTTTGCTTAAGCAGCACCACTCGCACAGCGTAACAGGTTTCTTTTGCCGCTTTACCCTGCCTGAATCCATAACCCACAGCAGCCCTGCTACGATATACCAGTTCCAGAGGACTGGCGTTATTTCCCCAGTTCGCCCAATGAATGATCCGTAGTCGGTTAGCTTTCAGGGCTGAGCTGATCGCTTTTTCTGCAATCTGAACTGAATAATATGATGATACTGAGTGCATATTTGGGCTGAGGGCCAGCCTGGCGAGTAAATCATTATCAGAAATTGCGACGTGCTTAGCAATGGTGTGGCCGCCAGCCCTTACTGAGCTGACAGCCTCATGCTCAGCAATTTTAAACGTCCCCGCCCGGACGTATACAACACGGGCTGCACTAACAGTAAGTCCAAAGGCAGCTGGAACACCCACATCTATGGCCAGACCGATATTCCATGCTGCTGTGTCGTCAGCGCCAAATTTCTTTGCGAGAGCAACAGCCGTCTGGTAGGTGGCAGTTCGGGTATTCTGGCCGGTCAGCACCCGGTTAGCTGCAGCATTAATGCTATCCATACTGTGAGCACCAACGACAATACATGCTGCCTTGGTTATCCAGGTGGGTTCGGGAGCCATACACAATGCGGTTGCACCAGCCAACTCCAGACTACCCATGAGCAGGTCAAGACCACCCATAAGACGGTTGCTCATTCCCTCGGATTCAGTAACTGACTTATCGGAAAGCACCGCAGCAAGATGTACCGGAGACATTGCAATTTGTAGCTCGTTGTCCATAACAATCAATCCTTAAAAGAAATTCAATTCGCGCGCCTGATTCGCGTGTGAAGGTAATATCCGGGCCACCACAGCCGTGGCCCGAATTGTTTTAGCGGAAGGCGTAACCCAGCGTTAAACCGACGCTGTAATTGCGGCCCGGCGCGGATTCGAAGTAGCGTCCATTACTCTCATTCACAATCACTGAACCCACATAGTGCCGGTCAAACAGGTTATCGACCCGGCCAAACAGATCCAGTGTCCAGTTCTCAACCAGCCACTTATAGCCACTGTTAACCGCTGCAACGGTGTAGGACGGGGTGTTCACGCTATTCTGATCTTCAGCGGCGATCTGGCTCAGATAACGTACCTCACTGCCTGCATAAAAGCCCTGTTCCGGCAGATAACCGAGTCCGGCGTAAGCCATGTTACGGGCAATACCAGGAATGCGGTTGCCGTCACAGCTGTCGCTGCCGCAGGCGTTAGTGCGATAGCGCGCATCCAGCAGGGTGTAGGCCATCTTCAGCCGCCAGTCCCAGGCAAACTGCTGATCCAGGCTTAACTCCAGACCGCGACGGCGGGTCTGACCGGCATTTTTATAGGTAGTGCGTCCGCCACTGCTGGCATCCGCCACAATCTCATCCTGGGTATCGGTCTGGAACAACGCCGCGCTGATCAAGCCATTGCCGATGCGTTTCTTACTACCAATCTCCAGCGTATCGCTGGTGGCCGGTTTCAGCCCCAGATTCAGACCGGTCGCGCCGTCTGAACGGTAAGAGAGCTCATTAATGGTCGGGGTTTCAAAGCCGCGACCGGCGGAGATCCACGCGTTCCAGCCTGGGTCAAAGGCATACTTCAGTGCCGCAGCGGGCAGCCATTTGTGATAGCGCGCATCACCGCTGTCGTCGCCGTTACCAGGCTGAATATAGAAGTCATTAGAGTCAAAGTTAACGGTGCTGAACCGCACACCCGCATCCAGCGACAGCTTATCGGTCAGTTGCCAGGCGGTCTGCAGATAGGGATCGAGCGTCCACATCAGGTTGCGCTCGTTGCGGCGCAGATTGCCCTGTTCGCCCAGCTGTGTCACCCCGTTGCTGACCGTGAAGTTTTCATAGCCCTTGCGGCGCTCGGTCATGGTTTCGTAGTCGAGTCCGCCGGTCAGCGCCACCGGAATAGACAGCAGCGTGTCGCGATGGGTCCAGCGGGTATCGACGCCCTGATAGTGGCGGGTCAGGGCGATCACGCCACCGGGATGAGACGGGTTGCGCTGCACGGCTGCGGGGATCGACTGGAACTGGGTAGTTTCGCGCATGCCCGCATAGAGCATCACGCTGAGGTCGTCATTTTCACTCATCTGGCGCTGATAACGCAGGCCGCCCTGAGTCTGATCGACAGTCTTACGGGTGTTATAAAGCGGGACGTTGCTGACCACCTGACGTGGATTCTCACGCCACTGCGTCTCGGTTAAGCCGCCGGGATCCTGCGCGTCAATGTGAACGCTGTTAAACAGCAGCGTCAGGGTGCTGACATCATCAATACGCACGCCCAGTCGGGCGTTGCCAAGGTTCTTCTGCGCAGCGCTGTGATCACGATAGCCATGAGTGGTGAAGCGGGAGGCGGAGACGGTGTAGTTCACATCCCCGGCATGGCTGCCGTCACCGGTCGCGCCGCTGGCTTTGACGCTGTTTCGCCAGCTGCCGTAGCTGCCGTACCAGCTGCTGGCTTCAAGCGTGGTCGGCTGTTGTCCTTGCTGGGTAGTGACATTGATTACGCCACCCGAAGCGTTGCCATACAGCGCAGAAAACGGGCCGCGCAGTACCTCAACATGATCAATCGAGCCGATATCGATATTGGAGGTCTGCGCCTGACCATCCGGCATGGTGGCCGGGATGCCATCCACATAGATGCGCAGCCCGCGTACGCCGTAGGTTGAGCGGGAGCCAAAGCCACGCATCGACAGCTGCAGGTCCTGTGCGTAATTTTGCCTGTTCTGGATCTGCAGACCTGGCACGCTGCTGAGGTTTTCCGACAGGTTAACGCGCGGCGCTGCCTGGCGCATATCGTCACCACTGACCACGCTCAGGGCCGCAGGCGTATCAAGTTCGTTAAGGCCCGTTTCCGGCGGTGCAGCCGTGACGACCAGGGTATTGTCATTATCCGCCGCCAGCAGCGGCAGTGGCAAAATGGCAGGCAACATCAACAGCGTCGCCTGGCGCAGAGAGATTATTTTCATTATATGTGGCCTGAAAAAAGAGAGGATATGAACCAGGTGGAACAATTTCCGCATATGGTAAGGGTTTGATGCGCTGGGGTACATCGTTTCGGGCTGGATTTTTTCTCTGTTTACCGCCAGGCTGGAATCCATCTTTTGCAGTGATATGGCGTCCGATTCACCCGGATGCAGACAAAAAAACTCACGGGAGTCAGCATGAAACAACCTGAAGTGGCGGTTCTGGGATTAGGCGCAATGGGGCACGCATTTGCCGCCAACCTGCTGAAAAAAGGCTTTCACGTTCATGGCTGGAACCGCACCCGCGCGCGCGGCGAAGATCTGCTGGATGCGGGTTTGCAGCTGGCTGACTCGCCAGCTGAGGCGGTGCGTGAAGCAGATGTCGTGATCGCCATGCTGTCTGATGGCGACACCACTGAGCAGGTGCTGCATCAGGTCAAAGAGGCGTTTAAGCAGGGCGCGACGCTCTGCCAGATGGGCACCATCGGCGTAGAAAAAACCGACGCGCTGATCGCCTTTTTCGCAGAAAAACGCCCCGATTTGTTACTGATCGATGCGCCAGTCTCCGGCACCAAAGCACCAGCAGAGAATGCGCAGATTCTGGTGCTGGCCAGCGGCGATCAGAGCCGGGCGCAGGCCGCAGAAGCGGTATTTGCTGCCATCAGTAAAGGCACTCAGTGGCTGGGCGAGGCGGGAAAAAGCACCCGGATGAAGCTGGTGATCAACAGCTGGCTGATTGGCATGATGCAAAGCCTGGCGGAGAGTACCCGGCTGGCAGAGCAGTTCGGCTTTTCCACCGACGATCTCTGGCAGGTGCTGGAGGGCGGTCCGCTGGCCGCACCGTATGCGAAAATGAAGCTCGGGATGATCGCCAGCGACGACTTCACGCCGCAGATGCATCTGGTCTGGGCGCTGAAAGATGCCCGCCTGGCGCTGGATGCCGCAGAGACGCCGCTGCCGGCGCTGGAGAATATCGCCCAGCTCTGGCAGCAGGCGGTGGAGGCCGGACACGGTGAAGAGGATCTGGCGGTGATCTACCGCTATCTGAAGGCGCAATGAGTCAGCAGCATTTTGACTTCAGCACGCGTCCGCTGGTGCCGCTTGCGCACGATTATCTGCACGGTGCCAGCGAACCCTGGCACCAGCACGCCTGTGCCCAGCTGATCCACACCCTGAGCGGCGTGGTAAGGGTAGAGACGGAGTATGGCAGCTGGATTGTGCCGCCGAGTCGCGGCGTCTGGCTGCCCGCATTTACCCGTCATGCGCTGCAGATTACCGGCAGTGTGGCGGCGCGCACGCTGTTTATCGATCCGCTGGCGCGCGCCGATCTGCCCGCCAGTTGTCAGGTGGTGCAAATCTCACCGCTGCTGCGCGAGCTGATTGTCACGGCGCTGAGCCTGCCAGAGCGTTACGCCGCAGGCAGTCGGGCCGAGCGGGTGATGGAGTTAATTCTGGATGAGATTCGGGGCATGGATGTGCTGCCCTTTGCGCTGCCAACGCCCGACAGTCCCCGTTTACAGGCGCTGTGCGAGCTGATTCAGCAGACGCCCGGTGAGAGCTGGACGCTGCTGCGGGCCAGTGCCCACCTGAATGTCTCGGGCCGCACTCTGGCCCGCCATTTTATGCGCGAAACCGGCCTGCAGTTCAGCGACTGGGTGCGGCGCGCCCGACTGGCTATCGCCCTGACGCGACTGGCTCAGGGCGACTCCGTGCTGCGGGTGGCGCTGGAACTGGGCTATGAAAGCCCCAGCGCGTTTAGTGCGATGTTTCGTCGTCTGCTGGGCGTGTCTCCGACTGACTATTTTCCGCCTGCAGAAACTGGCCTGCCGCGCTGAGCAGCGCCTGCAGGGCGGCGCGGGCGGTGTCATTGTCGATACTCACTCCCCAGGCTCGCGCGCCACGGGCATCCACGCAGCTGATATAGGCCACCGAGCGGCTGTCACTGCGTCGTCCCAGCGTATGCTCGTGATAGTCCTCAATGGTCAGATGCAGATCAAACGCGCTGCGCAGGGCATTGACCGCCGCCGACAGCCAGCCGTTGCCGCTGCCGGTCAGCGTCAGCGATTGCGTCTGATACACCACGCTGGCGCTAATCTGCGTCTGCCCGCCGCTGTCACTCTGGCTGTCAGCCCGCTGTAATGCCACCGCGGGCTGCGTTACGCCATACTGGCGGCAGAAGAGCTGCCACAGCGCGTAGTGCGTCATCTCTCCGCCGTGCCGGTCAGTCTCCTGCTGAACACAGCGGCTGAAATCCTGCTGCAGCGCTCGCGGCATTTGTAACCCGTGATTCTGCTCCAGCAGCCAGGCGGCCCCGCTTTTTCCCGACTGGCTGTTAACGCGGATCACCGCCTCATAGCTGCAGCCAATGTCGGCCGGGTCCAGCGGCAGGTAAGGCATCTGCCATTCTGTCTCCTGCTGCTGAGCGCGGATGGCAAACCCTTTTTTAATTGCATCCTGATGAGAACCAGAGAAGGCGGTGAAGACCAGCTCGCCCGCATAGGGATGGCGCGGATGAACCGGCAGCTGGTTGCAGCGGGTTACCACTTCAATCACCTCATGCATCTGGCTGAAATCGAGCTGGGGCGAAACGCCCTGGGTATAGAGATTCAGCGCCAGCGTCACCAGATCCACATTGCCGGTGCGTTCACCGTTACCAAACAGACAGCCCTCGACCCGGTCAGCGCCCGCCAGCAGCGCCAGTTCTGCGCAGGCAACGCCGGTGCCGCGATCGTTGTGCGGATGCACGCTGATGCAGACGGCATCACGGCGGCTGAAGTGACGGCAGAAAAACTCAATCTGATCGGCATAAACGTTGGGTGTGTTCACCTCCACCGTGGCGGGAAGGTTAATGATCATCGGGTGTTGCGCGTCCGGTTGCCAGACATCGGCTACCGCCTCGCAGATCTCCAGCACAAACTCCGGCTCGGTAAAACAGAAGGTCTCTGGCGAATATTCAAAGGTCCAGTAGGTTTCCGGCTGGGCCTCGCATTCGGCGCGGATCTGCCGTGCACCAGCGGTGGCCAGCGCCACGATTTCCGCTTTGCTCTGCTTAAATACCCGCTCGCGAAACAGCGGCGCGGTGGCGTTATAGAGATGCACGATGGCGCGCGGGACGCCCCGCAGCGCCACAAACGTGCGGGCAATCAGGTCCTCCCGCGCCTGAGTCAGCACCTGTAACGTCACATCCTCCGGGATACGCTGCTGCTCAATCAGGTCACGGACGAAATCGAAATCCGTCTGCGACGCAGAGGGAAAGGCGACCTCAATCTCCCGGAACCCGCAGCGCAGCAGCAGATCCCAGAAGGCCATTTTGCGTTCCCGATCCATCGGTTCTGCCAGCGCCTGATTGCCGTCACGCAAATCGGTGGAGAGCCAGCGCGGCGCCTGGGTCAGCTGGCGTGAGGGCCACTGGCGATCGGGCAGGGTGATCAGCGGGGAGGGACGATATTTATCAGCGGGTCGGGTCAGCATAAGAGTCTCCTGTGGTTTTTTTATCAGTCTGCCGACACGCCTCCGGGTCCGCGCGCGCAGGGCTGACAACCTGACGCGCAAAAGTGACAATACCCTGCATGACCTGCATGACCTGCATGACCTGCATGACCTGCATGACCTGCGTGGCCCTGCGTGCGCTCTGGTTTGGTGAATCCGCCGGGCAGGGTTAGCATGGTCGCCTGTTTATTCGGGTGGACTCTTATGCTGATTTTTGACGGTCACAACGATCTGTTGCTTAATCTCTGGCTGCATCATCGTGATGCGCCCGCGCAGGCGTTTTATCAGGGGATTGAACAGGGCCACCTCGATTTTCCGCGCATTCAGCAGGGCGGGCTCGGCGGCGGGCTGTTTGCAATCTTTGTGCCTCCGCAGGAGTACATTGCCCGCACCGTTCCGGCACGTGCCGACGAGCCGTTTCAACCGCTTAAGATCATGTGGCAACAGCTTGAGCTTCTGCAGCAGCTGGCCGATGCATCAGGCGGGCGGGCGCGACTCTGCCGCAGCCATGACGAAATTGCCGCCTGCCGCGCCGCAGGCGTACTGGCGATGGTGGCACACATCGAAGGTGCTGATGCGCTGGATGAGGAGGGCGAGCAGCTGCACGCCTTCTGGCAGGCGGGAGTGCGCAGCATCGGGCCATTCTGGAATCTGGCCAGCCGCTTTGGTGAAGGCGTCAGCGGCACCTTTCCCGGCTCGCCCGACACCGGGCCAGGCCTGACCCGCGCCGGAGAGAGGCTGATTCAGCAGGCGAGTGACCTGAAGATGATGATTGACGTGTCGCATATGAACGCAAAAGCCTTTTGGGACACCGCCCGGCTTTCCAGCGCGCCGCTGGTCGCCAGCCACTCCAACGCGCATGCTCTCTGTCCGCAGCCGCGTAATCTGACGGATGACCAACTGGTGGCAATCCGCGACAGCGGCGGTCTGGTCGGCATTAATTTCGGCAACGCTTTTCTGCGCGCCGACGGTAAACGCGACGCTGACACGCCATTAACAGAAATTGTTAAGCATTGTGATCACTTGTTGAAGATAATGGGCAGCGACCATGTAGCCTTTGGCTCTGATTTCGACGGGATTACCCCACCGGCTGCGCTGGGCGATGTCAGCGGATTGCCGCGATTGCTCGCCGCTTTTCAGGAAGCGGGCTATGATCAGACACTGACAGAGAAACTGGCATGGGGAAACTGGCAGCGGGTTTTACATCTGACCGGGCTGTGATAACAATTTCCTGATGTTCCGGGCTTGATCCCGACGCGCCATTGGCGCAACATCTGCCTGGAAATTGTGACGGCGGTCTCATTCAATGCCGGTCACACTGATTTCAGGCAGCTCATTTACTGTTAACCAAGAGGAAGTAACTCATGTGGAAAAAACCAACTTTCGTTGATATGCGTCTCGGTCTGGAAGTGACTCTCTACATCTCCAACCGTTAATCGTTCTGCCCGCCCTCTGAGCGGGCATTTTTTTTCAACTTCTGGTTTTCCTCTATGTTTATCAAAATCCTCGGTTCAGCCGCGGGCGGCGGGTTTCCGCAGTGGAACTGTAACTGCGCCAACTGCCACGGCGTGCGTAACGGCACGATCCAGGCCCAGGCACGCACGCAATCGTCGATTATCCTCAGCGATAACGGCGAAGATTGGGTGTTATGCAACGCTTCACCCGACATCAGCCAGCAGATCCTGCATACGCCAGAACTGACCCGCAAAGGGGTGTTACGCGGCACGGCGATCGGCGCGATTATCCTTACCGACAGCCAGATCGATCACACCACCGGGCTGCTGAGCCTGCGTGAGGGCTGTCCGCATCAGGTGTGGTGCACGCCGGAAGTGCATGGTGACCTCAGCACCGGCTTCCCGATCTTTCCTATGCTCACCCACTGGAATGGAGGCTTACAGCACCGTCCCATTGCGCCACTGACGCCGTTCAGCGTCGATGTCTGTGGTGATCTACAGTTCACCGCGATTCCGATTATCAGTAATGCACCGCCTTACTCGCCGTATCGCGACCGGCCGCTGCCGGGCCATAACGTGGCGCTGTTTATTGAAAACCGCGCGAATGGCCAGACGCTGCTTTACGCGCCAGGCCTGGGCGAGCCGGATGCGGTGATCCTGCCGTGGCTGCAAAAAGCGGATTGCCTGCTGATTGATGGTACCGTCTGGCAGGATGATGAGCTGCTGACTACTGGCGTGGGTCATAACACCGGCAAGGCGATGGGCCATCTGGCGCTGGCGGAAGAGCAGGGGCTGATGGCACTGCTGGCGTCGCTGCCGGCAAAACGCAAAATTCTGATCCACATTAACAACACCAATCCGATCCTTAACGAGCAGTCACCGCAGCGTCAGTTTCTGACGGAGCAGGGAATAGAGGTGAGCTGGGACGGAATGGCGATCCACCTTCAGGGCTAAAACATGCAGATCACTGACACGCTGTCGCCGCAGGCTTTTGAACAGGTCCTGCGCGACAAAGGCGCTTACTACCATATCCATCACCCGTATCACATCGCGATGCATAACGGTCAGGCCACGCGCGAGCAGATTCAGGGCTGGGTGGCGAATCGTTTCTATTACCAGACCACCATTCCCCTGAAAGATGCGGCGATCATGGCCAACTGCCCCGATCCGGCTACCCGCCGTAAGTGGGTGCAGCGCATCCTCGACCACGACGGCAGCAACGGCGAAGAGGGCGGCATTGAGGCCTGGCTGCGGCTGGGCGAGGCGGTCGGGCTGACGCGCGAAGAACTACTTTCAGAGCAGCATGTGCTGCCGGGCGTGCGGTTTGCGGTGGATGCTTATATTAACTTTGCCCGCCGTGCCAACTGGCAGGAGGCGGCCTGCAGCTCACTCACCGAGCTGTTCGCCCCGCAGATCCACCAGTCACGGCTCGACAGCTGGCCGCAGCACTATCCGTGGATCAAAGAAGAGGGCTATTTCTACTTCCGCAGTCGCCTGGGTCAGGCGAACCGCGATGTGGAACATGGCCTGGCGCTGGCGCTGGAATATTTCACCACCGCTGAGACGCAGAACCGCATGCTGGAAATTTTGCAGTTTAAGCTCGATATTTTATGGAGCATGCTGGACGCCATGACCATGGCATACGAGCTGAAACGTCCGCCTTATCACACCGTGACTGAAAAAGCGGCGTGGCACACCACCCGACTGGTATAACAGATGAATGAAAACTCGATTGCCGCGTTTCGTCGCGGCTACCGCATGCAGTGGGAAGCCGCTCAGGATACCCATGTGGTGCTCTATCCCGAAGGCATGGCGAAGCTGAACGAAACCGCCGCCGCCATCCTTGAGCTGGTGGATGGCAAGCAGGATATCGCCGCGATTATCGCAACGCTGGATAGCCGTTTTCCGGAAGCGGGCGGCGTGGGTGCAGATGTTTTAGAGTTCCTGCAATCAGCCTATGAACAGAAGTGGATACAGTTCCGTGACCCCGCATAAACCTGACGTGAATCCGCCGCTCTGGCTGCTTGCCGAGCTGACCTATCGCTGTCCGCTGCAGTGTCCCTACTGCTCCAACCCGCTGGATTTCGCCCAGCAGGAGAAGGAGCTGACCACCGAACAGTGGATTGAGGTGTTTCGTCAGGCGCGGGCGATGGGCAGCGTGCAGCTCGGATTCTCCGGCGGCGAGCCGCTGGTCCGTAAAGATCTGCCGGAGCTGATCAAAGCGGCGCGCGACCTTGGCTTCTACACCAACCTGATCACCTCGGGCATCGGCCTGACGGAGAAGAAGCTGGATGCGTTCAGCGAGGCGGGGCTGGATCATATCCAGATCAGCTTCCAGGCGAGTGACGAAACCCTGAATGCGGCGCTGGCCGGTTCGAAAAAAGCGTTTCAGCAGAAGCTGGAGATGGCGAAAGCGGTGAAAGCCCACGGCTATCCGATGGTGCTGAACTTTGTACTGCATCGCCATAACATCGACCAGATCGACAGGATCATCGATCTCTGCATTGAGCTGGACGCGGATGACGTGGAACTGGCGACCTGTCAGTTCTACGGCTGGGCGCAGCTCAACCGCGAAGGTCTGCTGCCCACCCGCGAGCAGATCGCCCGCGCAGAGGCGGTGGTGAAAACCTACCGCGAGCGGATGAGCACCACCGGCAATCTGACCAATCTGCTGTTTGTGACGCCAGACTACTACGAAGAGCGCCCTAAGCCCTGCATGGGTGGCTGGGGCGCCATCTTCCTCAGCGTTACGCCAGAGGGCACCGCGCTGCCGTGCCACAGTGCGCGTCAGCTCCCGATAGAATTTCCCTCAGTGCTGACGCAAAGTCTGGACGATATCTGGTATAACTCATTCGGCTTCAACCGTTATCGCGGTTTTGAATGGATGCCAGAGCCATGCCGCTCCTGTGATGAGAAAGAGAAAGATTTTGGCGGCTGTCGCTGTCAGGCTTACATGCTGACCGGCAATGCCGACAACACCGATCCGGTTTGCAGCAAATCACCGCATCACGGCAAAATCCTTGACGCCCGGCGTGAGGCGGATTGCAGCGACATTAAAATTGGTCAGCTGCAGTTCCGTAACCGCAGCAACTCACAACTGATCTATAAAACACGGAACCTCTGATGAAAACGCGTTGCCTGGAGATAAACGGTCTGACGGTTGAACTGGTGCATCAGCCCGATGCCAGCCAGGCCGCCGCCCTGATTCAGGTGGGCGCGGGGAGTCACGACGAACCCGATCGCTGGCCCGGACTGGCGCATTTGCTGGAACATCTGCTGTTCACCGGCAGCACCGGCTGGCCTGATGAGGGCCGGTTGATGAGCTGGATTCAGACGCAGGGTGGCAGGGTTAATGCCACCACGCTGGCCCGGCGCAGCGCGTTCTTTTTTGAGGTTACGCCGTCGCTGCTGGCTGACGGGCTGGCGCGGCTGCAGGATATGGTCTGCCATCCGCTGCTTGATAATCAGGCAATCGGTCAGGAAGTGGCGGTGATTGATGCGGAATATCAGCTATTGCAGCGTCATCAGCCGTCACGCATTGAAGCGGCACTGCTGCACGCCGCCGCGTCACCTGCGGAATTCCACCGGTTCCATATTGGCAGCCGGGCGAGTTTTGGCGATGAGCTCTCTGCACTACAGCGGGCCCTGCGCCAGTTCCACCAGCGCTACTACTTCGCCAGCAATATGCGGCTCTGGCTGCAGGGGCCGCACTCACTGGATGAGCTGGAACAGCTGGCGCGTAACGTTGCTGCCGCGCTGCCCTCCGGTCAGTGGCGACAGGATCTGCCACCGCCGCAGCTGAACAGCGATACCTGCTGGCAGCTGGCAGAGACCGCACCTGGGGCGCTATGGCGCAGCTGGATACTGGATAACAGTGACGGTGTCACGTTATGGCGTGAATTTCTGCTGGATGAAGCACCCGGATCGCTGCTGGCTACCCTTCGTGAGCAGGGGCTGGCGGAGTCGCTGGAGCTGAAGTGGATCTATCAGGCGGGAGGCGCGCTCTGGCTGGCGCTGGGCGTTGAAACGCATCAACCCGAAATCGTTAATGTCTTGATCGACCGTAATCTGGATGCACTGCGCCACACGAATAAGCCACAACATCAACACTACCACCAGCTGGCGCAGCAGCGATTCGTGACGCTGTCACCGATGGAGCAGTTACGCCAGCGCGCAATCGGCTTTGCGCCAGATGAAGCCGTGCCTGCGTTACAGCCGCTGCTGGCGCGTCTCACCGACGCGCCGGGCACGCTGCTGTTCTGCACGTCGCACCCGGCTGAGGAAACCCTTCAGACGCAGGGATTCAGCCTTGCGCTGACCGCCTGGCAACCAGCCCCGTCTGAGGCGCTACCTCCGGCGAATTTCACATTCTACCCGTTCGAGACCGCCTTAACGTCTGAGCCGCTGCCCGCACAGGCGGTGGCATTGCCGCATCATCAGCCTGATGACCTGCAGGCGACGCTGATCCTGCGACCAGAGTTCTGGTCAACGTTCACCGAAGCGACAGGCGAAGCGCTGGGACGGCGGTTACGTCCGCTGTTTGCTGCGTTGCGTCATCAGGGCGGCAACGGCAGCTGGCAGGAAGTGGAGGGCGTGTGGCAACTGACGCTACAACTGACGCCGGATGAGGCGGTGGCTGACCGGGCGCTGAGCCAGATCGTCGCCGCACTGACGCTGCCGGTTGAGGCGGCGCAGCCTTCTTCGGGAGAAAGCATCGCGATTCGTGCACTGTTGCGGCAGTTGCCCTGGCAGCTGGCCGCCACCATTACGCCACATTGCTGGCGGGCGGCGCTGAAAGGCGGCAACGCGGCACTGCATTCACTGATTGCCCGGCGGCTGAGCGCACTGTCGCTACCGGTTAACCCTGACACGCCGCCAAAGCGCATGACGACGCAAACCGGTATGACGCGCCTGCCACACAGCAGCGCGGACAATGCTCTGCTGCTGTTTATCCCGCTGCATCGACCTGAACAGCTGGCGGCGCTTCGCGCGCTGGCGCTGATCTACGAGCCGCGCTTTTTCCAGCGCTATCGCGTTGAGCAGCCTATCGGTTATGTGGTGAGCAGCCGCTATATGCGCTGTGCCGATGAAGATGGGGTGCTGTTTGCGCTGCAGTCGCCCGATTACAGCGCGCTGTCACTGCTGCGCTACTGCCGCAACTTCCTGCGGTCACTGAACGAGACGCTGGCGGGTTACGATCTGGCGGCACTGAAAGCGCGTCTTCTGAGCCGGGAAGTGGATCAGCCACTGGCGTGCTTACGCGCTGACAATGGCCTGGCAGAACCGGATGCGGCGCAGATTGAGGCGCTGACACTTGCGGATCTGCAACAGCTTCACCGCACGCTGATTCAGGATCGCCGCCGCTGGCGGGTGCTGTTCACCGGCGGCGAGAATGTGTAGCGCCCGGTATAAAGTTGCTGAATTTATTTGAAAATTACCGACAAATCTCTTCACTGTCTATTCCGGGCGAACTGGACCACACTCAATTCACTTTGTCCGCATAAGGAATTGACCGTGAAAAACTTCAAACGTATTGCACTGCCCCTGTTAGCCGCTGCCACCCTCTACGCCCCGTTGTCTCAGGCTGAGGCGATGCACTACCAGCTGAATCCTGAGCATACGTCGGTAATTGTTGCCTGGAACCACTTCGGCTTCTCAAACCCTACCGCTGATATCCCTGATGCAACCGGTAACCTGGTGTTTGATAAAGATCATCCAGAGGCATCACGCGTTGACGTGACCCTGCCAGTCAGCAAAATCGACAGCCACGTGGCTGCGCTGACCAAAGAATTCAAAGGCGCTGAGTACTTCGACACCGCTAAATATCCGACTGCGACCTTCCACAGCACCAAAGTGGTGGCGAAGGGCGACAACAAATTTGATGTTGAAGGCAACCTGACCCTGAAAGGGATCACCAAGCCAGTTACGCTGCACGCGACGCTGAACAAGCAGGGCGAGCATCCGATGGTGAAAAAGCAGGCGATTGGTTTTGATGCCACCGGCACCATCAAGCGTTCTGACTTTAAGCTGGACAAATATGTCCCAGCGGTAAGCGACGAGGTCACTCTGACTCTGTCTACTGAAGCCTACGCCAAGTAAGCTTTTTGGGACGTAGCGGCTTGCTGCTACGCCCCTTATTCGTTTTTTCTGCGCCTTCTTCCCCTCTGAAATCTATTCTGCCCGCCTGTTTCTCTGCCATAAAATAATCCGGATATCTCCTCATCAACTATTTTCTGAACGCTTTATCTGGCCCGGAACCGGGAAAATGAGGCGAAAGTCACAAATTTGCAACAGCACGGAATAAGCCACTCAGTGCCGCTGTGTGGCGAAATAAAATTCAGATGCCTTCTGAACTAACCCTTTGATTTATATCGTTTCGCTCTAATCTGCCTTCCCGCAAATAGTGTGATTTTGATCTCATAAACCGCCGTTCAGACACCCCTGTCAATAACCCCGCCCAAAAAATACCGCTCGTAACTGTGATCTCCTCTGCAAATAGCAACCCCACGAACCGGAAGAATGGCCCTCAGCAGATTAAGACAGCGAGGTGAGGGAAATGCGAATTGGAATGGTGATTAGTGGCGGTGATGTAACCGGCATTAATAATTTTGTCTTCCAGTTAGGGCGTCTGACGCAGGCGGAGATCGTGATATTTGATGGTGGTATTCCCGGCCTGCTGGCAAATAACCATCGTGATATCAGCCAGCGTGATCTGCTCGACTTTTCCATCGCCCCGATTCCGGTTATGCAATCGGGACGCACGCAAAAGAAACTGGTGCGCAGCGAATATGAATGTATTGCCCGCCAGCTGAAAATCGCCCGTATTGAAGTGTTAATTATGGCGGGCGGTGACGGGTCGCTGCAATTTCTCCATACCCTGTCGGAGTCTGGCGTTAATTGTTTCGGTGTCGGCATGACTATCGATAATGATGTCTTCGGCAGTGATTACACCCTGGGTTTTTCCACCGCCTGCGAGCAGGTATTAAAAGAGGTCGCGAAACTGCGGAATACCGGGCGCGCCTTACCTGGCCGGGTATTTATGCTGGAGTTACTCGGCGGTTACTGCGGCGAATTAACCCTGCAGTCGGCGATTAAATCCAACGCGGACATTGCGCTGATCCCGGAGTGCCAGATTCCTTTGCCACAGCTGGCGCAGCGCATCACCCAGCGACTGGCAGAACAGAACAGCGTGATCATTCTCTGTTCAGAAGGCTACACCCGCGAATATTCGCCCGGTTTTCAGGGGGCTATCGACACCTTAATCAAACAGCTTGAGCCGCTTATTGGCGTACGCGTCCGTAAAACTATCCTCGGTTACGGGCTGCGGAATGGTGATCCCACCTGCGAAGAGATTTATCAGGGCACCATTATGGCCAGTGAAGTGGTGCGTTGTATTCAGTCAGGCATGCGGAATAAAGCGGTCATTATTAACGGCAGCAATAAACCGATTCCGATTGATTTAATAAGCATGCAAAAACGCCTGGTCGATATTGACGGGCACCATTACAAACTCGCTAAACAACTCAATATATTGTGAGGAGAAAACCATGCTGAAAATATTATGTGTCTGTGGTTGTGGCTTAGGATCCAGTTTTGCGATTGAGATGAGCGCAAAAGCGGTTTTAAAAAAACTGGAGATTGAGGCCGATATCGATCACACCACCATTTCAGAAGCGAATGCCTTTAAGTCGGACATGATTCTGACGCAAAAAGCCTTTGCCGATGTGTTAAATGCCGACGCCAGTCCGGAACAGATTAAGCGGGTCATTATTCTTAACCGACTCACCGATAAAGCGGAAATAGAGCAGAAGATCCTGGCCTTTTTAAAAGAACGCAACGTAAAGGTCGCCGCCCATGAATAGTGTGATCGACTTCCTGGTAAAAGATCTGCTGGGGCAGGCGTCTATTCTGATCGCCTTTATTGCCCTGATTGGTCTGCTGCTGCAAAAGAAATCCGCAGGCAAGGTGGTGGAAGGCACCTTTAAAACCCTGCTCGGTTTTTTAATTATGATGGCGGGTATCAATATTATTGTGGGAACCCTGACGTTCCTCAATACCATTTTTACCCACGGCTTTGGCATGCGCGGCTATATCACCGATGTTGCCGCCATTGCCGGGCTGGCTAACCGTGAGCTGGGGTCTGAAGTGGCACTGACGCTGCTGGTGATCTTTATCGTCAATATCATCATCGCGCGACTGACGCCCTTTAAGTACATCTTCCTCACCGGCCAGGCCCTGCTGTGGATGGCGACGATTGGCGCGGTGATTGGCTATAAAGCGGGGCTGACCGGTCTGCCGCTGATCCTGACCGGCGGTATCTTTGGCGGGATCATGGCCGTGGTGATGCCTGCGCTGGCGCAGCCGGTGGTACGGCGTATTACCGATTCGGACGACGTTGCCCTGGGTCACTTCTGCACCATTGGTTATCTGGTCACTGCGGCGGTCGCCAAAGTGGTCGGCAAAGGATCGCGATCCACTGAAGATCTTAAGCTGCCCGATAACTTCAAGTTTCTGCAGGATACCTATCTGTCGATGGCGCTGGTGATGGTGCCGATGTACCTGATCCCCGCCGTGGCGGCCGGTCCGGCGTTTATCGCCCAGTACAGCAACGGCATGAACTACCTGATGTACGCCTTTATGCAGTCGATTCAGTTCGTGGCCGGAGTCTTTGTGCTCTACAGCGGCGTTCGTCTATTGCTGAACGAGCTGGTGCCTGCCTTCCGCGGTATCGCCATGCGTGTCGTGCCGGATGCCAAACCGGCGCTGGACTGCCCGGTGATGTTTCCCTATGCCCCGAACGCGGTGATTGTTGGCTTTCTCGCCACCACGCTCGGCTCAATTGTCGGCATGCTCGTCTTCCCGATGTTTGGTCTGGCGATGATCCTGCCTGGCCTGCTGACCAACTTCTTTGCCGGTGGCACCGCCGGGGTATTTGGTAATGCCATGGGCGGACGGCGCGGCGCGATGATCGGCGGCTTCGTCCACGGCCTCTTTATCACCATTCTGCCCGCCATCCTGGTGCCGATGCTGGAGAGCTATGGCTTCACCGGTGTGACCTTCAGTGACTCAGATGTCATCAGTACCGGCCTGGTGCTCGGCCACGCCTTCCAGAATAACTGGCTGTTCGTCGCCCTGTTTATTGCCTTTGTTACCGCGCTTGCCTGGTTTGTTAATGGCAAATCCACAAAACCTCAAGAGGAAAAAATCCATGAAACTTTATAACTTCGCCGATCTGTTACAGCTGGCTAAACAGCGCGACTTTAAAGCGGTGGGTTCTTTTAATCTTCACTGCCTGGAGATGCTGCCCGCCTATTTTAAAGCGGCAGAGAAAACCAATAGTCCGTTAATGATTCAGATCTCCACCGGTACGGCGAAATATCTCGGCCATAAATTACTGGTCGATGCCATTAAATCGCTGTCAGAGAGCAAAAATGTCCCGACCTGTCTGCATCTCGATCACTGTTCCGATTTAGCGGCAATTCAGACAGCGATTGATGCCGGATTCAGTTCCGTGATGTATGACGGGTCCCATCTGTCAATTGAGGAGAATATTGCCAATACCCGCCGGGTGATCGATATGGCGCGTCCGCACGATGTTTCGGTAGAAGCGGAGCTGGGCGCGATTGGCGGCTCGGAAGATGGTAAATGTGTGGAGATGGAGGCGATTGCGTTTACGCCGGTGGAAGATGCGCGCCGCTTTGTCGAAGAGACCGGCGTCGATATGCTGGCGATCTCCATCGGCACCGTGCATGGGCTTTACACCGGTAAAGCGCATATTCAGCATCAGCGGCTGGCAGATATCACGGCGGCAACCCACACGCCACTGGTGCTGCACGGCGGCACCGGCGTCAGCGATGAAGATATGCGGCTGGCGGTCAGCAGCGGTATTGAGAAGGTCAATGTCGGCACCGAAATGAATGTTCAGTGGGTGGCGCAGTGCAAATCGACCTTTGAAAAAGGCAAGGTCAATGACAGCGTGCGTAATTTCCTGGTGCCGGCCAATGATGCGGTAACCAGTGTGCTGGTAGAGAAGATGCAGCTATTCCGGTAATCGCCCGTTTCGCCATCACCGGCTTATTGCGTCAAACCTTTTATAATTACCTATTAATCTGAGCCACCCCGACATGCTACGGGGCAGGAGAGCCTATGTTTGGATTCTTAAAAAAGTCTCCGGCTGTGGAACAACCCAGCGAGCAGCAGCAGGATCATCTGGCGGAATTAAGTCGCGAGAAAATAACGCAACTGGAGCAGCAGCTGGCTATTAATCCGCGTGATGGCGAAACGCAAAAACAATTAATGCTGGAATATAACCGGGCATTAAGCTTATTTGCGAAAAGCCGTCGCTATCGCAATGAAATTGATGCGCTGTTTGTCAAAATCGATGAATTACGCAATGTGGTTCGCCAGTCGATTTAAGGAGAGCTGATGACGATTAAGCAGTTATTGCAAGAGGCAAACGCTATTCAGATTGGTATCGACGCCACGGACTGGCGTCAGGTTATCGCGCTGGCTGCCGAACCCCTGGTCAGTGGCGGCTATCTCGATGCCTCTTATCCTGATGCGGTCATCGCCAATACGCTGGCCCATGGCGCTTACTACGTGTTTGAGGAGGGGATCGCCATTCCCCATGCGCGACCGGACGCGGGGGTGATCCGCGACTGTTTCAGTATGATTCTGTTAAATGAGCCGATCTCGTTTGAGGGCAGTGATAAAGCGGACATTGTGATTATGTTTGGCGCGCGTGACAGCAATGCGCATATAGAAGAGGGGATCCGCGCGATTGTGTCGCTGCTGGAAGATGAGGAAACGCTGGTCCGGTTACGTCAGGCCAGCAGTGTCGCGGAGGTCATCGATATCTTATGACGCAAAACATCCCCCCCAAACGCGTGGTGCTGGTTAACGGTATTCCGGCATCGGGTAAAAGCACCCTGACGCGCGTGCTGTCACAACACTTTGGCTGGCCGGTGCTGACGCTCGATAGCCTGAAAGAGCCGTTTATGCACGCTTTTGCGCCGGTCGATCGCCAGCGTAACCGGCAACTGGGCTGCGCGGCCTATCAGGCGATCTGGAACATCGTCGCGCAGGCTCCCGCCAGTCAGATCTGGCTGATCGACGCCTGGTTTGGGTTCCAGCCCCGTACGCTGCTGGAGCAGGGACTGAAACAGGCGGGCGTCGAAGAGGTGCTGGAGCTGTGGCTGAAGATTGAGCCGGAGGTGGCGGTGGCGCGCTATCAGGCGCGGCTGTCGCAGCGGCTGCCGGGCCATCCAGGGGCTGAGTATCTGCCGGAACTGCGCCAGCTGGCACAACAGGCCACTCCGATGGCGCTGGGCCAGGTGTATGAGGTTGATGCCTGCGCCCAGGATCACGCTGCCGTCATTCACTGGCTGCAGCAGCAACTGACCAGAACCCGCTACACTTCAGTTCATCATCAGAGGAGTGAGGAGTTGCAGGATGTCGTCGCCCCCTTATCTGCAAACCGGTGAAAGCGCCGTGCTCTACGACGGTGTCTGTAAGCTGTGCAACGGCTGGGTTCAGTTCCTGCTGCGTCACCATCTGGCGCGGCAGGTCCGTTTTGCCTCAGTGCAGAGCGAGCAGGGCAAAGCGCTGCTGCGCTGGGCCGGACTGCCGGAAGAGAACATCAGCACCATTGTCTACATTGCCGATAACCAGCACTGGCTGCGGGCACAAGCAGTGTTCCGCGTGATGCAGCACCTGCCGGCCCCGTGGCGCGGGCTGGCGGTGCTGCGCCACTTTCCCGACGCGATCAGTAATTTTGCCTATGACCGCATCGCGTTAAACCGCTATAAGCTGTTTGGGCGTTACAGCGCCCAGCACGCTATCCAACCCGATTATCCTGGTCGATTTCTGCATGAGGTGGAGCAGACGGTCACGGAAGGGTAAATACCGTCCGGCAACGGCTGTCGTCGCTCTGCCATTCCTCCGCGATATCACTTAATGGACGCGACCGGAAAGGAATGGTAAAACCGTGCGGTCCGGCGGCCTGCAGCATTTCCCCTATTGAGGCGATCAGTTCACGGTCTGGCACACTGCCCAGCCCGCTTCCCATCAGTGTTAGCCCGGATGAGCGCAGCAGCTTACTGTGCAGGGAAATCTCCTGCCCGCTCAGCGAACCAATCTGCACAAAGCGCACGATTTTTTCGCCACCCCGAACCGCCGCAGTCATGATCGCCAGTGCGCTCTCACCCCACAGATAATCCAGTACTACATCAACGCCCTCTGCCATCAGGGCGGGGAGTTCGGTGGGCAGCGCATCCAGCGTCAGAGTGATATCAGCACCCTCATTGTGCAACTGCTGCAGCGTTTCTCTGTTACGGCCGGTGGCAATGATTTTGCCTGCACCCAGCGCGCGGGCAATGCGGATCGCCAGGCGACCCGAAGTGCCGGTCGCGCCATTGATCAGCACGGTCTCGCCGGGGCGAAGTGCGGCCCGACGGGTCAGCGCTGTCCAGGAGGACATGCCCGGATTCGCGAGAGCTGCTGCCAGCACCGGATCAAGGCCAGAAGGCAGTGGGATGATGTGTTCTCTACTGACCACCGTCCGCTCGGCCATACTGCCCGAGGCGGAGTCAAAAGCCAGAAAGTAGACAGCCTCGCCGTTGTCGAGGTAGCCCGTTCCGTCAATGCCCGGAATAAACGGGAATTGCGAAACGGCGCTGTAGTGGTTGCCCGCCGCCCGGGCTTTCGCCAGCTGGCTGAGTGCTGCGGCTCTGACGGTGATCCGCTGCTGATGCTCACCGGCCTGGGGTTCCGGTCTGTCACCGTAGTGAGGTTTTGCGCCTGCCTGATCGATTATCGCTGCTTTCATGGTTGGTCTGCCTTCTGTCTGGGAGTTATTAGGTGTAAAGTACACACATTATTCCTGCCTCAGGATGGCGTCAATGAAAAGTGTGCAAAATACACATAAATACGATGCGCTGCATAATTGTCTGCTGACGATTGCAGGCGCGCTTAACCGCCCCCAGCGCGATATGGCGATGATTAAAGCGGCGGGTATTGAACTGGATCGGGCGCTGTTTCCGCTGCTGGTTCAGGTCAGCCGGTTCGGGCCGATCGGCGTAGGCGAACTGGCCGATCGGGTGGGGCGTGACTACAGCACGGTCAGCCGTCAGGTGGCGAAACTGGAGGAAACCGGGCTGGTCGTGCGGCAGAAAAATCAGCAGGACAAAAGGATTAACGAGGCAGCCATTACCGCAGATGGCCGGGCGATGACCGATAAAATCGATGCGCAGCGCGTGCAGGTCTATCAGCGCGTTTTCCGGCACTGGCCGGACAGCGATCGCGAGGCGCTGGAGCAACTGCTCAGCAGATTTGTTACCGATTTTACCCTCACGGAAGGTGACGAAAATGATGACAAGCATGATGCGGTTTAAGGGAAGAGGGATTTATGCCGGTTAATTTCGATCTAAACGATCTCTACGCGTTTCGCGCGCTGGTGGAGTTTGGCAATTTTCGCCTGGCGGCAGAATCGATCTGTCTCTCACAGTCGGCGCTGAGCCGCCGGATAGATAAGCTGGAAACCTCGCTGGGGATCAAACTGTTTGAGCGTACCACGCGCCGCGTCACGCTGACGCTGAAGGGGCATGCGTTTGCTCAGCGCTCGGATAAGTTGCTGGCTGATTTTGAGGAGGTTATGGCCGATCTCAGTGAGGTGAGCTTAGCCCGCACGGGACTGATTACCGTGGCCTGCGTGCCGTCAGCCGCCTACTATTTTATGCCCAACATTATCCGGCTGTTTCAGGCGCGCTATCCCCGCGTACGAGTCAAACTGATCGACAGCAGTGCGGCTAACGTTTATGACGCGGTGATTGGCGGTCAGGCCGACTTTGGCATCAGTTTTTCCAGCCGCTCGCAGCCGGATGTGCATTTCCAGCCGCTGATGGATGATCCCTACGTGGCGGCCTGTCGGCGTGACCATCCTATAGCTGGCAAAAAGAGTCTGAGCTGGCAGGCGTTTTATCAGTATGAATGGGTCGGGCTGGATAAAACCTCCGGCAATCGCAACCTGCTGGATCAGGCGCTGCAGGCGATCATGCCGGAGAAACCCTGTATCTGTGAAACCCGGCACGTCACCACCATGCTGGGGATGGTTGAGGCGGGGCTGGGCATTGCTGCCGTCCCCGCCATGTCGATGCCTGGCTACGATCACGCCCTGCTGATGGCGGTTCCATTGACCGATCCGCAGGTGAAACGCACCGTGGGTCTGCTACGTAAAAATGGCCGGTCGCTGTCGCATATTGCGGGCGAACTGGAGAACCTGATTATTGAACAGTATCAGCGTCTCTGACCGGTTTAGACGCTTTCACGGTGTGCAGTCCGCTGGCGTGCACCGCCTGTTGTGCCTCAGAGGAGGCGAGCCAGCGCAGCAGCTTAGCCGCCTCATCCGGCTGCGCTGACTTGCGCACCACGGCACCGGCGAAGCGGGTGGTGTATTGCAGCTTGTCCGGCAGTTCGCCAATAAAAGTAACGCCCGGCACCGGCAGCAGCTCACTGACCTGCTGAAAGCCGATAGCGTATTTACCGGCCGCGACCTCTGAGGCCACCGGGATGCGCTCAACCTTCACCGCTTTCCCCTTAACCTGATCTTCAATGCCCAGGCGGCTGAACAGCTGGCTGCTGACATACTTACCGCTGGCGCTGTCAGAGTAGGCGATGGAGCTGGCGTTCAGCAGAGCAGTACGCAGCGCGCTTTCGCTGCCGATCTTAACCGGCGTGGCACCCTGTTTGATCACCGCGCCGATGCGGGAGTCTGCCAGCTCAACCCGTGTACCCGGCAGCGTCTCGCCCTGCTTTTGCAGATCGCTTAGCGCATCGCCGACCATAATCACCACATCGGCCGGTTCACCACGCGCCAGTCGGGCCGGAATCGCCTGCGGGGTTTTGCCCATAGACGGACCGGCGACGGTGTTGATAGTGATCCCTTCACGCTGGGCGAAGCGGGGCGAGAGCGTATCCCACGCTGCTTTAAACCCGCCGGAGATCATCACCGTCAGCTCTTTTGCCTGCGCCGTGGCGCTGCCCGCCACGCTGAACAGCAGAGCAGCGTAAAGCGACATCGTTTTCAGTTTCATTTTACGTTCCTCAGCTAACGGTTTCATGGGCAGGCGATACGGCACTGCGTGTACGACGATAGAGATAAAGTGTTGCCCCCAGGGCGCAGACTGCTGCAAAACTCATCCAGTAGCCTGGCGAGGCTTTATCGCCGGTCATCTCAATCAGGCCGGTTGACATCACCGGCGTAAATCCGCCAAACAGCGCAGTTGCCAGGCTATAGGCCAGCGAGAAGCCCGCCACGCGCACTTCCGCTGGCATGATTTCAGTCAGCGCCGGGATCATCGCGCCGTTGTAGAGACCATAGATCATTGAAAGCCACAGCAGCACGCCCAGCATCATCGAGAAGCCCGGTGCGGCGGCCAGCATGCTCAGAGCCGGATAGGTGGTGACTATTGCCAGCAGGGTCATGGCGACCAGCACAGGCTTACGGCCAAAGCGGTCGGAGATCGCGCCGCCAATCGGCAGCCAGATAAAGTTCGACACCGCCACCAGCAACGTCACCAGCAGGCTGTCAGAGGCGCTGAGCAATAGCACTTTCTTGCCAAAGGTCGGCGCGTAAACCGTAATCAGGTAAAACGCAGTCGTGGTCATTGCTACCATCAGCATCCCGGCAATCACCACCTGCCAGTTGGCGAGCAGGATGCGGAACACCTGCTTCACATCGGGATGGCTGCGACGGTTGTTGAACTCCTGGGTCTCTTCCAGCTTGCGACGCAGCACGAAAATAAACGGCACAATCAGGCAGCCAAACAGGAACGGAATGCGCCAGCCCCATTCACGAATGGCGCTCTCTTCCAGCACCGCGTTGAGGATAAAGCCCATCGCCGCCGCCACCATAATCGCGACCTGCTGACTGCCTGACTGCCAGCTGGTGTAGAAGCCCTTGCGGCCTGGTGTGGCAATCTCTGCGAGATAGACCGACACGCCGCCCAGCTCTGCACCGGCGGAGAAGCCCTGCAGCAGCCGACCGATCAGCACCAGCAGCGGCGCCCACAGGCCAATACTCTGGTAAGAGGGGATCAGCACGATCATAAAGGTGCCTGCTGCCATGATGGAGAGCGTGACGATCAGCCCTTTACGACGGCCAACCTTATCGATGTACGCCCCCAGCACTACCGCGCCAATCGGGCGCATCAGGAACCCTGCGCCAAACACGGCAAAGGTCATCATCAGTGAGGCGAACTCACTGCTGGCCGGGAAAAAGGTATGGGCGATATAGGTGGCATAGAAACCGAACAGGAAGAAGTCGAACTGTTCGAGAAAGTTGCCTGAGGTAACACGGAATATTGCGCCAATCCTGGCGCGGTGAGTCATGGGTGAGGTTGTCTGCATCAGTAGCTCCAGTAAGGTATGACGCTTTTTGCCGCGCCTGTCACTGAAGAGTGGATCAGCGCCCGGCGCTAAATAAGTGCAAAAAGGGCATCAATTAATGTGCCAGCCGCATGATTGCCAGGCGTTATCACTTAAAATTATTTTGATTCAATGGGTTAAGTGGCGGGGTGGTTTTTTTGTGCCTGTTAGTGGGTTTGAGATGAGTTTGCGGAAATGTGACAGATTTCATAAGCGTGTTGCAGGCGAATAGGGGGAATCTGGCTTGTCTGAGGCCATCAGCGCAGAGTCTGGCGGCAAAGAGGGTTCAGAACGCAGGCAGCAAGGCGTCAGGGAAAGGTTATGCCAAAAATCTGATGTAAATGTCGGACGCCCGCTACGGTAAACACCACTTCACGGTAGCCAGGCTGCCGGGTTAGCCAGCCTTGCGTTTCAAAGGCACTCAGCAGCGCTGCACCCGCGTAGCCGCCGAGATGGAACCGGCGCTCACTCCAGTCGAGACAGCCACAGCAGGCTCTGCGGCGTCCGGGCTGTGACAGATCAATCTGCAACGCCGCAAACTGCTGCAGACCCAACAGGGTGACAGCGCTGCCTTCCGGCGTGATCCAGCCCTGTTGCGCCATTGCGGCATAGATCTGCACCGCAATCTCACCGGCCAGATGGTCGTAACAGGTGCGGGCGGAGCGAAGTGATGTTGGGGTGGTGCTCGCCGGCGCGGCAATCCGTCGCCAGGACACGCCCATCATGTTCTCAATCAGCGTAGCGATGTCACTGCCGGTCAGTCGGTAATAACGGTGACGCCCCTGCGCCACGCAGACGATCAAGCCGCTGGTGATCAACCGGTTCAGATGGGCGCTGGCGGTTGAGGGCGCCACGTCGGTGACGGCACTGAGTTCGGTGGCGGTCCAGGCGCGTCCATCCATCAGCGCGGACAGCATCTTCACCCGTGACGGATCGGCCATTGCGGCGGCGACGCCCACAATCGCATTCTCAAGTGCTTCGCTATCGTCAGGTGCGTTATGCGGTTGTGGAGTTGCCATCAGATTACAGTGCCCATTCTGTGGTCAGCCCGGCGGCTGATCGATTGTTATCGGTAATCAGGATCAGCTGGTTAGCGTGATCGCTGTATTGCACCAGGATGTTGATTCCGGCATCGGCAAGGCGTGCAGTGATCGCCCCCAGCTCGCCGGGACGCTGTTGCGGTAACCTGCGAATAAGCGGGACGTTAACTGCCTCGACGGCGATACCTTCTGCTTCAAGCACGGCCCGCGCCCGTTCGCCTTCCTCAACCAGAAAATGAGCGTGGCTCTGTTCACCAAAGGAGAACAGGCCGCCGCCTTCCAGGCCAATCCCATGACGGCCCAGCAGCGTGGTGAGCCGGGAAAGTGTGCCTGGACTATTTTGCAGGATGACATGAATATCGAACATGTTAATTTACTCCCTGTTGTGAGGCATATTCTCTGATCAGCGTGACGATGCGAAGACGGTAACCGGCAAAAAGGGTCTCGCGGCCTTCACGCTGTGCGGCCTGGTGACAGAGGTTGCGCTTCCAGGCCAGCACCGATTCTTCATCGCGCCACCAGGAGAGCGAGAGAATTTTTTTCTCATCGGTCAGGCTTTGAAAGCGCTCAAGAGAGATAAACCCGCTGTTTTGCATCAGCAGCGGTTTAAGGTCGGCAGCCAGTTGCAGGTAACGCATCTGGTGTTCGGGTCGGGCTTCGGCTTCAAATAGTACGGCAATCATCGCTATCCTCCTTTGGGTGATAGCGCAAAAATAGCGGGCGGGGCGGGTTGATGCTTCGGCCGGTAACGAAATATGGCTGCAGGGGCGACCTCCAGCCGGTGCAATCTTGTAATGGAGCAGATGATATGTTCAGCGGACTCAGTGCGTTCCCCCTTACTCCCTTTGCGGCAGGCAAGCCCGATGAGGCGGCTTTTTTGCGGCTGCTGCGCAGGCTGACTGATGCAAAAGTCGATTCCCTTGGCGTGCTGGGGTCCACCGGCAGCTACGCCTATCTCACCCGCGCGCAGCGCAGGCGTATCGCAGAACTGGCGGTGGAACATGCAGAGTCGATTCCGGTGATGATCTGCATTGGTGCGGTGGGCACTGACGAGGTGCTGGCGCTGGCGGAGGACGCGCAACAGGCGGGCGCGGCCGCGTTATTGCTGCCGCCGCTGGGTTATCAGACGTTGAATGAAGATGAGGTGTTCACGCTTTTCGAGACCGTGACGCGACACGCCTCGGTGCCAGTCTGTATCTATGACAATCCCGGCACCACCCATTTTACGTTTTCCGATGCGCTGCTGAGCCGGATCGCCGCACTTTCCGGTGTCGGGTCAGTGAAAATTCCTGGTGTACCGGCGGAGCAATCTGCGGCTAACGATCGCCTCGCTCAGCTGCGCGGCACGCTGCCAGATTCCGTATCGATTGGCGTCAGTGGCGATGCTTCTGCCGCCAACGGGCTGATTGCGGGCTGTGATGGCTGGTATTCGGTGTGCGGTGGGCTCTTTCCGCGCGTTGCAAAAGCGATGACCGAAGCGGCGGCCGCAGGCGACCATCAGAGCGTCAGGGCGCAGTCCGATCGCCTGCAGCCGTTATGGGCGCTGTTCCGCCAGCATGGCGGCAGTTTCCGGGTGATCAGCGCCGCGGCGGGGCTGCTGGGATTGACCGAACGCGACTGCCTGCCGCGCCCGCTGCAGCCGCTCTCCGATGCGCACTGCCAGCAGATTGCTGACGTGCTCGCGGCACTCGACCTCTCTTAAGATCCCGCGCCAGAAGGCATTAACCGTGGCGCACCAGGTTAAAGCCTTCTTCCTCCTGCGGCGCTTCGAAATAGCGGGTAATCAGCGCGAACTGCTCGTCCGTTGCGGCAAAGGCGTGTTCGCCGCCCTGATTTCGGGCGTGCAGGCGCGATTTACACAGCGCATCCGGTACGTCCAGATAATGCAGGCGATGGTCGGCAGAGGATGCCTTAATCACCGACATCATCCAGTCGCGATTCGCCCGGGTGTTGGCAGGAAAATCGAGCACCACCGACACCCCTGCGTTAAGCAGCGCGACCAGATGAGGCGTCATCGCCTTTCTGAGTTTTGCCGCATAGCGCACGTAATCGGCCACCGACTGCATCTCCTCCTTATAGAGCGCGGCGAGCCACTGATCCTCGCTGATCACCACGCAACCGGGGGCGGCGCTCAGCTCAGCCGCCAGCGTCGATTTCCCGGAGGCAATTTTTCCACACAGCAGATGCAGCGTGGCGGGGGCAAAAGTCATGGTCATATCACTCCTGTGTCAGCCTGATAGTGAACCGCGCGCATTACGCGAAGGGAAAGTAAAGCAGGTCTCGCCGAAGCGGGATTCAGGCTAACAAAACAGGGGAGAGATAAGCAATGAGAGGCAAAAAGTTGCTGGTGAGTAAAACCCGGTTTACCGCGCGTAACAGTCTCTGCTGCTGCGGGCGTTACTGCATTCAGAAAAAACCGCGGCTTTCGCTGGGCATGTTGACACGCCTGAACGGGGAAGTGCGGTCAGGCGTTGAGTGCAATATCAGATACGCTTTCAGAAAGGGGGGAATTGGCGCTGAACAGCTGGCAACTGACTTCATTTTTGTGCCATCAGCAACGTCAGCAGTTCGCGGCAGCATGCCTCTTCTTCTGCACTGTCTGCGGATGCCAGATGGCGCAGCAGTTCCATACAGCTTTTTTCCTTGCCCGCTTCCAGTAACTCTTCGATCAGAAAGTTGAGTTTGTCCTGTTCAGACACCGCAAACGATGAACTAAACTCATTTTTGATCGGGCCACTGTGATTCACCGGCAACGTGAGGGTGTTTTGCATTGGCATAGTATTGTCCTGTTTCGGGTTAAAAAATGTTCTGCTGTTGCTATTAAACTTATACAACGATCCGGAATTTGTACAGAAATCTGCCCGATTGATTTTCAGGACGAAGCTAAGCGCAGCGCGGTTGCGGCGTAAATGTCAGCTAATCATTAAGTTAGCGGGAGAAGGAATTTCAGAAAAATTCTGCGGGCCTGAAGCAGGATGCGGAGGCGGGAAAAACCAGGTCAGTCCTGCGTCAGGTCAACAGGCGGCCCACCGGGCCGCCTGCACTATTTAGCGGTCAGGAAATCTTCGCGCTGCGGTGTAAACGTATCCAGTAACGTGCCCGCCTCAAGACAGACACAGCCATGAACCACATTGGGCGCTTTGTAGAGCGTATCTCCTGCGCCCACCTCACGCGTTTCACCATTGATGGTGAAGGCAAAACGTCCGCTCAGCACATAGGTCAGCTGCTCGTGGGGATGGTGATGCAGCGGGCCGACAGCCTCTTTCTCAAAAAACACTTCTACCGCCATCATAGTGCCGCCGTATGCCAGCACGCGGCGGGTCACGCCGTTGCCCAGATCTTCCAGTGGTCGATCTTTATGGTAGATAAACATCGCAATCCTCCTGCGGTTGCCCCTGCTGCGGTGACCGTTTTGTGATGGATCTCACAGCACTCGGGTGAATTAGTTTATGCACTTTAGTGGTTTTTCACTAAAATGAAACGGTGTTTCAATTAATTTATAAGGGTAGATCATGAAAATCGCGTTAATGATGGAAAACAGCCAGGCCGCTAAAAACGTTACCGTGCTGAAAGAACTGGAAGGCGTCGCACAGCCGCTGGGCCATCAGGTATTCAACGTCGGTATGAGCGATGAGCAGGATCACCACCTGACCTATATTCACCTCGGCATTCAGGCCAGCGTGTTGCTCAACAGCCAGGCCGTGGATTTCGTGGTCGCGGGTTGCGGCACCGGGCAGGGCGCGCTGATGTCGCTTAACATTCACCCGGGCGTCGTCTGCGGCTACTGTATCGATCCGGCGGATGCCTACCTGTTTGCCCAGATCAACAACGGTAATGCCTTATCTCTGCCGTTCGCCAAAGGCTTTGGCTGGGGCGCTGAACTTAACCTGCGCTTTATCTTTGAAAAAGCCTTCACCGGCGAGAAGGGCAATGGCTATCCGCCAGAGCGTAAAGAGCCGCAGGTGCGTAATGCCGGTCTGCTGAATCAGGTCAAAGCTGCCGTGATCAAAGAGAACTACCTCGACACGCTGCGCGCCATCGACCCTGAACTGGTGCGTACTGCCGTTAGTGGCCCACGTTTCCAGCAGTGTCTGTTTGAGCATGGCAAAAATCAGGAAATCGTCGCTTTTGTGCGTCAGCTGACCCACTAACGCATCCGGGGTCATAAGGCCGGTCTGACCGGCCTTTTTTTATTCTCTCTTTTCCGACATCAGCTGAACGTCAGCTCTGCTGCGCCAGCGCCGGATTGTAATGACGACTCGCCTCTACCAGCATCCGGGTGTAGGGCATCGCGGCCCGGTCGGCCACCAGCGTCGGCACATCCAGCGTCTCCAGCACTTTGCCCTGTTGCATAACCGCTACGCGATGGCAGAGGTGCGCCACCACGCCGAGATCGTGCGTCACCATCAGATAGGTCAGGTTCTCCTGCTGCTGCAGATCGCTGAGCAGATTGAGGATCTCCGCCTGCACTGAAACATCCAGCGCGGAGGTCGGTTCATCCAGCAGCAGCACGCGCGGCTCTAAAATCAGCGCCCGGGCAATCGCCACGCGCTGACGCTGACCACCGGAAAGCTGGTGCGGATAACGCGTCTGCCAGGCGCGATTCAGCCCGACCTTATCCAGCATCGCCACGACGCGCTGCTGGCGCTGCCCGATACCCTGAATCTGTAATGGCTCTTCAAGGATATCGCCCAGCGTGTGGCGCGGATGCAGCGAGCCATAAGGGTCCTGAAACACCATCTGCACCTGACGGCAGCGCGCCCGATCGATGCGGTGCGCCAGCGGCTGGCCATCAATGGTCAGCTCTCCCTGCCAGTGATTAAACAGGCCCGCCAGACACTTCAGCACCGTGGTTTTGCCCGAGCCCGACTCACCGACCAGCCCGAAGATTTCACCCTGTTTAACCTGCAGGCTGACGTCGAACAGCACCTGATTACGGCGACCCTCTTCACCAAAACTCAGGTTGAGATTTTTCACCTCAATCATCGTAACTCCTTAGTCAGTTAGCCAGCTGGCGTGACGTTGTAACACCGGCAGACGCGTGCGCCGCCGATCAAGGTCGGGCAGTGCTGCCAGCAGTCCCTGAGTATAGGGATGCTGCGCGCGGTCAAGTTCGCTGGCGGCCAGCGACTCCACCACGCGCCCGGCATACATCACCAGCACCCGATCGCAGAAGCTACGCACCAGATTGATATCGTGACTGATAAAAATCAGTCCCAGACCGCGCGCTTTCACCAGATCATCCAGCAGCGCAAGCACCTGCAGGCGAACCGAGACATCCAGCGCAGAGGTGGGCTCATCGGCAATCACCAGTTCCGGCTCGGTGATCAGCATCATGGCGATCATCACGCGCTGCCCCTGGCCGCCGGAAATCTCATGGGGATAGAGCTGATATACCCGTTCAGGATCGCGGATCTGCACCTCCTCCAGCATCGCCAGCGCCCGCTGACGTGCCGCCGATTTCTGGCCGCGATGGTGACTGCGCCAGGCTTCGGCAATCTGTTCGCCAACCCGGATCACCGGATTCAGTGAATATTTCGGGTCCTGCATAATCATCGAGATGCGTTTGCCACGAATGGCGCGCATCTCTGCCGGGCTGGCGTGCAGCAGGTCGATATCGCCAAACTGCATCCGGCTCGCCTCAATGCGCGCCTTAGCCGGATGCAGCTGCAGCAGGGCGCGACCCACGGTCGATTTACCGGAGCCGGACTCACCGACAATCGCCAGCTTCTCCTGACCGAGCTGAAAGGAGACGCCACGCACCGCCGGGGTTATCTGGCGTCCGTTAACAAAGTTCACGTGCAAATCGCGCACGTCGAGCAACGGCGAGGCGTTACTCACTGCGGGGATCGAGCAGGTCACGTAGGCCATCTCCTAAGAAGTTAAATGCCAGGCTATTAATCAGGATCGCCAGACCGGGAACGGTCACCACCCACCAGCACTCCAGCATGTAGGTGCGGCCACTGGCGATCATCGCGCCCCATTCCGGATCCGGCGGCTGCGCGCCCAGCCCGAGAAACCCCAGCCCGGCGGCGGTGAGGATAATGCCCGCCATGTTCATGGTGATGCGGATGATCACCGACGGCAGGCAGAGCGGAATAATGTGCTTCCAGAGCACCCGCAACGGCGACGCGCCCTGTAAGCGCACCGCCGAGATAAAGTCCGCCTGACGCAGCGACAGCGTTTCAGCGCGGGCCAGACGGGCTATGGGTGGCCAGGCAGTGAGCGTAATCGCGATCACCACATGCTCCAGACCCGGCCCCAGCGCGGCAACAAAGGCCAGTGCCAGTACCAGGCTCGGGAAGGAGATAAAGATATCGGTGACGCGCATCAGCACGCCGTCGACTTTGCCGCCAAAATAACCGGCGGTGACGCCCAGCAGCAGGCCCAGCGGCCCGACGGTGATCGATACCAGCAGCACGATGTAGAGCGTGATGCGTGCGCCCCACACCAGGCGACTGAAGATATCCCGGCCAAACTCGTCGGTGCCGAACCAGTGGGCCGCGCCGGGAGGCGTCAGCGCATTGTTCAGATCCTGAACCAGCGGGTGATACGGCGCGATCCAGGGCGCAAACAGCGCCACGATGCAGAGCAGCAGCACAATACCGCCACCAATTGCGGTCAGGGGATTACAGGCCATGCGCCAGAGGAAATAGCCGCAGCGGGCAGCAAAACGCTGACAGCGCACCAGCCGCTCACGGGAATGACTCACAGACGCAGCGTCAAAAGAGATCGTCATACTTTGGTCCTCGGATCGAACACCTGATAGAGCAGGTCGGAGATCAGGTTAAGCAGCACAAAAATCAGACCCACCACCAGCACACAGCCCATCACCGCATTCATATCGCCCAGCATCAGGCTGCCGGTGAGGTAGGAGCCAAAGCCGGGCCAGGAGAAGACGGTTTCAATCAGCACCGCGCCCTCCAGCAGCGAGCCATAGGCCAGCGCCACCACGGTCAGCAGCTGTACCAGGATATTGCGGAAGGCGTGCTGCCAGATCACCTGCCATTCGGTCAGGCCTTTGACCCGCGCGGTCAGAATGAACTCCTGCGACAGCTGCGCGAGCATAAAGCTGCGCGTCATGCGGCTGATATAGGCCATGGAGTGAAAGCCGAGCAGCGAGGCGGGCAGCACCAGATGATTCAGCGCATTCCAGAACACCTGACTGTTGCCCGCCAGCAGGGCGTCAATCAGCATAAAGCCGGTGCGACGTGGCACGATGCCATCCAGGCTGAAGTCCACCCGACCTGCGCCGCCGACCCAGCCGAGATGGGCATAGAACAGCAGCAGGCCAATCATGCCGACCCAGAAGATTGGGGTGGAGTAACCGGCCAGGCTGAGCATCCGCACCACATAGTCGATGACGCTGTTGCGACGCGCCGCCGCCAGCACCCCCAGCGGCACGCCCAGTCCTGCGCCAATCACAATCGCCAGCGTGGCCAGCTCTACGGTTGCCGGAAAGACGCGCACAATGTCATGCACCACCGGCTGACCGGTGAGCAGCGCATGGCCGAGATCGCCATGCAGCAGCGCGTTAAGGTAGATGCCAAACTGTACCCACAGCGGTTTATCAAAGCCGAGCTGGTGATAAACCTGCTGATAGGTGGCCTGATCGGCGTCGGGGCCGACAATCGCCAGCACCGGATCCAGCGGCATCACCCGGCCAATAAAAAAGGTCAGTAGCAGCAGGCCGAACAGGGTAATCACTACCTGCACCGCGCGATGGCT
This sequence comes from Pantoea sp. EKM10T, assembly GCF_011800685.1. Classification (NCBI taxonomy): domain Bacteria; kingdom Pseudomonadati; phylum Pseudomonadota; class Gammaproteobacteria; order Enterobacterales; family Erwiniaceae; genus Pantoea; species Pantoea sp. EKM10T. The sequence continues at coordinate 278,103 of NZ_JAALEU010000001.1, read as the reverse complement.
GATGCGGCGGCACTGAGTTCGGGTCAGGGTCAGGATCATAGGGTGCCTCCCGCTTTGGCTTCAGGGGTTTTCCAGACATCGCGGAGGAAGGTGGTCGCTGAGGGATGCGGCTGATAAGCCTGCACCCGGTTGCTGACCACCACGGAGTCGAGCATTTGTGAAATCGGCATCAGTGCATGCACCAGCTGGTCATAGCGCTGCTGGATGGCGTAATAGGCCTGCTGCTGGCGGGTTTTGTCGCGCTCCACCAGCGCCTGATCGATCATGCTGTTGAGCTGCGCGTCGTAGAAACCGGTGCGCCAGCCCTGGAAGTTGGTCAGCCGGGCGCTGTCAGCATTATTCGGGTTATAGACCAGCGCGCGCAGGCTGGAGTGGGGATGCGGCTCCACGCCGCTGCCGCCGCGCCCGACCAGCAGACTGAACTGGCGATCGCGCATCGCGCCATAGATCTGGTTACCGGTGCCAGTGATGATTTTTGCGCGGATCCCGCCCTGGAGCAGCGTCGACTGCACGGCGATGGCGATGTTCAGAAAGGGCTGATCGGCCAGCACCCGCAGCGTGGTGTCGAAGCCGTCCGGATAACCCGCTTCAGCCAGCAGTGCGCGGGCGCGCGGCACATCGAGCCGGTAACCGGGATCGGGCAGCGTGGCGGGCATGCCAGCCTGAATCGGGCGCTGATGCAGCTCGCCATAGCCGGTCATCAGGCTTTTATTGATGCCCTGATAATCGACCAGGTAGCGTACCGCCTCCCGCACTTTGATATTGTCGAAGTGCGGATCTTTCATGCTCATCGCCAGGTAGTAGATCGTTCCTTTTCTTACCGCATCAATGGTGAGGTCGGGGTCGTGCCGCAGGGCGCGCACGTCGGGGATCGCCATGTTGCTGGCGATATCCAGATCGCCTTTCTCCATCATCAGCCGCAGGGTCTGCGACTCCTGCAGATGGCGGAACACCACCCGCGACATCTTCGCCTCGCCGCGCCAGTAATCGGTCGCACGACTCATGCGCAGCACATCTTTTGCCTGCCATACATCCAGCCGGAACGGGCCGGAGCCCGCTTCATGGGTCGTGAGCCAGCGGTTGCCCCAGTCGCCATCCACCTCATGCTGCTGCACGGTTTTGCTGTCCAGCACCACCATGCTGCCCAGCGCCGCCAGCGAGTAGATCACCAGTTGCGGATCGTTAGGTCTGGGCAGGGTGATCACCAGCGTGTGGTCGTCGGGCGCGGTAATCATCTGGTCTACATTGTCGCGGCTGAAACCGTACGATTTCCACACCGACGCCTGCGCCAGGTTCAGATGCAGCACCCGTCGCATCGACCAGACTGCATCGGCGCTGGTCAGCGGATTGCCGGAGTGAAACCTGACGTTGTCGCGCAGGTGAAAAGTCAGGGTGCGGTTATCCGGACTGACTGACCAGCGTTCCGCCAGCGCCGGGCGCACCTCGGTGAGTTGCTGCGGGTTCAGCTCGACCAGTCCGTCATAGAGATTTACGACAATGCCGACCACTTCGTTGCCGGTCATAGCGGCCGGATCCAGGGTGAGCAGGTTATTCATATTCATGCCGACGATCAGCTGGTCATCCGGGGTCTTTGCCTGGATTGACGCGCTGCCCGTCAGCACCAGCAGCGTGATCAGCCACGCGCCACATCGTTGTGTCAGGGTCATAGGTAAAGTCCAGCAGGTCAGAGGTTTTCCCGTTTACGACTCTGCCTGCTGCGGGCCACCGGGATGGCCGGCAGCAGGTGGGCGACGGGGTTATTATTGTTTGCCGTACTTCGGTAGTGCGATTTACCAGCGGTTCAGCGTGTGCGTCTCAATCCAGCTGAAGTTAATATCCTCACCCAGCCCGCTGCGGGTGGGCAGGGTGACAAATCCCTGATCGTCCATCGGGTCGATCAGGCTGTTGAGGTAGGCGGGCGGTGTTTCATAATCCAGGAAGGGATGCAGCAGGCCGCGCTCATACCAGCGGCAGTTACGGATCGCTCCGACCACCGCCAGGCTGGCCGCACCGTTGCCATGCACTTCGCAATCCATACCAAAGGCTTCAGCCAGATTCGCCACTTTCAGGGTGGGCGAGATGCCGCCTACGCCATTGGCACCGGCTCGCAGAATGTCGCAGGCTCCGGCACGCACCCAGTCGGCGCGGCTGTGATGTTTACCGCCCAGGCTCTCCGGACCAAGCACGTCGATAGAGAGGTTTTCGGCCAGCCAGGCGTAAGAGGCCATGCTCTCTTCCTCCATCGGCTCCTCGAACCAGGCGAAATTAAGCTTTTCCAGCGCCTTGCCGATGGTCAGCGCGTCACTGCGGCTGTACCAGTGGTAGCCATCCAGCATCAGCGCGATATCGGGGCCCACCGCTTCACGCACCGCCGCGCAGGCTTTGATATCCATCGCCGGGCTGGGGGCGAAGGAGACCGGCGGCATCCAGGTGTGCAGCTTGATCGCCTGATACCCGCGTGCCACCAGCTTTTCCGCGAACTGCGCATACTCATCCGGCGTTGATAATCCACCGCTCAGCTCGTCACCACACATGGTGCTGCCGTAAGCCGGGATCTTCTCGCGATAGCCGCCCAGCAGTTTATGGACAGGCTGTTTCAGCTTCCGTCCAATCAGATCCCACAATGCCTGCTCTACAGCGGAGAGCGCCCGCTCGGTGAGCTGATGGGCGCTGCCGCGCTGCCAGTGCACCAGATCCTGCCAGAGACGCTCCCGGTCAAAGGCGTTCTGACCGATCAGCACTTTGCGGAAAAAGGCATTAACCACATGGGATCGCACCACTTCCGGCGGCGCAAAGGCGTAACCACAGTCGCCTTCCTCGCTGGTCAGGGTCAGTAGCGCCATCTGCGCATCATTTTCCGGGCCAGGATGGGAGTGTCCGGCGCTGTCGGCGCAGCGTTGGGTGGGATAGGTAAAAAGGGTGACATCAATGGCGCTGATCTTCACGGTTAAGCTCCTGTGGCAGTCTGTCCTGATGAATTATTAAAACGCTGTTTCATTTTCAATCTAGCCTTCACAATTCATTAACGCATTAGCCAAAACGATACGATTAATGGCTAATATGTGTGCAACTGCCCAGGGTGTTGTGAACATATTCACGAAAGCTGACCGTTTTGTGAGCAGCGACACGCTGCGCTTTTTCCTCTCAAGGGATCACTTTGAGTGCAACTCCGCCAGTTAACCTTGCAGCAAAAAACATTTAACCGGATGACTTCCCCTGACCACTGTTTTAGGTGATAGTAACGCCGCTTTACATTAATAATTCTCATTATCATTTGTGCGGGTTTTTACAATGAAAAAATGGTTTTTAGCGCTGGGGCTGCTCACGCTGGCAGGGACGGCTTCGGCCAAATTGATTACCGATGTCGCAGGCCGTCAGGTCGAGGTGCCGCAGGAGGCAAAACGCATTATTCTGGGTGAGGGCCGTCAGATGTATCTGCTGGCGGCATTTGAACCCGATGCCCCGTTTAAACGGGTGATTGGCTGGCGTGACGACTTCCCGAAAGCGGACTGGGACGGCTATCAGGCTTACGAAAAACGCTATCCGGAAATTAAAAAATTACCGACCTTTGGCGGGGCGAAAGATGGCACTTTCAACGTCGAGCAGGCGTTAACCCTGAAGCCCGATCTGGTGCTGATGAATCTGGAATCTAAAGCCGCCACCGATGAAGGCAAACTGATTGAAAAACTGCAGGCAGTAGGCGTGCCGGTGGTGTTTATCGATTTCCGCGAAGCGCCGATGGTGAATGCTGAGAAAAGTATCCGCATCATGGGCGAACTGGTGAACAAGCCGGCGCGTGCTCAGGAAATTATCACCTTCCGCCAGCAGCAGATTGACCTTGTCACCTCGCGTCTGAAGAACTTTACCGGCTACCGCCCGAAAGTGATGATTGACCGTGCAGGCGGCTACAGCGACGAGTGCTGCATGTCGTTTGGCAATGAGAACTTTGGTCAGATGGTTGAGATTGCGGGCGGTCGTAACATCGCTAAAGATCTCATCCCTGGCACCTTCGGCACCGTTAACCCGGAACAGATTATCGCCAGCCAGCCGGATGTGGTGGTAGTGACCGGCGCTAACTGGAAGAATTACAATACCGTGGGAAAATGGGTCGGCGTCGGTCCGGGTGCCAATGTCACCGAGGCTACCGCGCGTCTTAAGGGGCTGATGATGCGCGATGCTTTTAAAACCCTGCCGGTGGCGCACAACGGCAATGTCCACGCCATCTGGCATCAGTTCTACGACAGCCCTTACCAGTTTGTGGCTATCCAGGCGCTGGCGAAATGGCTGCATCCCGATCTGTTTGCCGATCTGGATCCGGACGCCACCTTCCGCACGTTCCACGAGAAGTTCCTGCCGCTGCCTTATCAGCCAGGATACTGGGTTACTTTACCCGCTGATAAACCCTGACTGACCGGCGATGACAGGGACGTCATCCGCCTGATTTGCAATTCCTCCCGAATAAACCCTCTGTTTCTCTTCAGATTTACTAATCTTTTACAGGCGCGGAGTCAGTTGCTCTGAGCAGCGCGACGTCTGACGCGGTCCGCATTCACGTTAAAAATGGAGAGAAACATGCGCAATACCCTGGGAAGATCGGCCTTTGCCGTGACGCTGTACGCTCTGCTGGAGCCGGTGCCGCTGGGCTTTTTTGTCGCGGCCTGGCTGTTCGATATTCTCTATAGCCAGACCTTTGTGTTGTTCTGGACGGATGCCGCAGGCTGGCTGATTGCGCTGGGACTGATACTGGCGATTGTGCCGCGACTCATCGCGCTGGTTTATCTGTTCCGCGGCAGTGACAGTGCGGAAAAGAGTCATTTCTGGCTCTGGCTGGTGGCGATTGTGATCGCTATCGTCAATGCGTTTATTCACAGCCGTGATGCCGCCGCTGTCATCCCGCTGGGCGTGACGCTTTCGACGCTGGTGGTAGCGCTGCTGCTGCTGGCGAATGTGCAACTTGCGTTACGTCAGCGTAGCGCTTAAGGAGGAGCCACCATGAAGATACCGCATAAAACGTTGCTCGCGCTTACCCTGACAGCACTGCTGGCAGGCTGTGATGATGGTGCGCTTGTCGATCCGCAAAAGCAGATCGGACCGAATCCTGAACTGCCGCAGGCACAGAACTTCTTTATGCCGCCGATGCAGGTGCCGGAAGGCACGCCGTGGAAAGCGGGCGAAATGCCAAAAGTGGCTGACGGGCTGAAAATCGAAAAGATCGCTGACAATCTGCAGCATCCGCGTCAGGTTTATGTGCTGCCGAATAACGATGTGCTGGTGGCGGAATCCAACGGCCCGGCCAAACCCACCACCCGGCCTAAACAGCTGATCATGGGCATTGTGCAGAAAGCGTCAGGTAAGGGCGGCGCTGGCGGCAATCGGATTACGCTGCTGCGCAACGTCAATGGCAAATGGGAGCAGCACCGCTTTATTGAGAATCTGCACTCGCCGTTTGGTATGCAGCTGATTGGCAATACGCTTTACGTCGCGAATGCCGACAGCCTGGTGAAGTTCCCCTATCGCGAAGGGGAGACGGAGATCCGCACCGCGCCTGAAGAGGTGACGGAACTGCCGGGCGGGCCGATTAACCACCACTGGACCAAAGCGCTGTTGGCCAGCCCCGATGGCAGCAAGCTCTATGTGGGTGTCGGCTCCAACAGTAACGTCACCGAGAACGGCATTGGCGCAGAGTATCGCCGCGCCGCGGTGCTGGAAGTGGACGCGGCCAGCGGTGCCAGCCGGATCTACGCCAGCGGATTGCGCAATCCGACCGGCTTACAGTGGGAACCGCAGAGCGGAAAACTGTGGGCCATCGTCAACGAGCGTGATGAAATCGGCTCCGATCTGGTGCCTGACTACATGACCTCAGTGCAGGACAAAGGCTTCTATGGCTGGCCCTACAGCTACTTTGGTCAGCATGTGGATACCCGTGCCGAACCGCAGCGTCCCGATCTGGTTGAGAAAGCGATTAAGCCTGATTATGCCCTGAGTTCGCATGTCGCTCCGCTGGGGCTGCTGTTCTACGGCGCAGATAACATGCCGCAATACCAGGGCGGTGCGTTTATCAGTGAACATGGCAGCTGGAACCGTACGCCGCTGAATGGCTACAAAGTGGTGTGGGTGAAATTTGAAAACGGCAAGCCGGTGGGTCAGCCGCAGACGGTGGTCTCGGGCTTCCTGACGGACGACGAAAAGCAGGTGCGTGGATTACCGGTCGGCCTGGCCAGCGACAAACAGGGCGGTGTCCTGATTGCTGACGATGCGGGTAATACCGTGTGGCGAATCAGCGCCGCGAAGTAAGCATTGCGCTGCTTTTTTAAGCAGAAAGCAGGCATAAAAAAAGGATTTGGCATTTCGCCAAATCCTTTATTTTTTGTTCGCTACCCGGCTGGTAACCGCGCTGCGAACGAGGTGCTCAGCACTCTCCACAAACAAGATTGTAAAATGTGCGGCTAAGGATTTCAAGTTTCGCCAAAATGCTGTATGTTTATACAGGTGTTGAGTGTTGAGCATCGCCTCATTGTCGACTGGCCGCTCCCAGGGGCACGGTTTTAAAATCCCGGCAGGCATCAGGTGGTGCTGGCCTGTGGCTTTAACCATGAGTGCCGCTCAGCTCTCTCCACAAAGATGTGCTTAGGCGCCCGGCGGGTAGAGTCAAAGCCCTGGTTGCCGAACAGCGCGCTCCTGTAAAAGGAGAAGGAAAGTGATGGAACTGACTAAGCTGATTCTGGATCTTATCCGGGTCATCTTGCAGATCATCGTTGCCCTTATGCAACTGACCGGTCACGCAGGTTAACCGGAACTTGAAACAAGGCGGAGCTAACCACTCCGCCTTTTTTCTTTGTCAATTCTCTGTCATCGGAGGCGGGTAAGGTGGTGCGGCAAAGCACGCCGCCGGGGCGCTGCTTATCCAGACCGGGAGTTTTATGTCCATTGCCGCCGTTATGCCCGCCCGATTAGCGCACACCTGGATTGATGAGAGTGTGAAGATGCGCGAAACCACTGTGGGTCAGCAGTGTGAGATCCTGGCGCACAGCACGCTGGAATATAGTGAGCTGGGTGACTTCTCCTATGTCGGTGAACACTGCTGCCTGGCCGATACTCAGGTGGGGCGCTTCTGCGCCATTGCTAATCAGGTACGCATTGGCGCGCCGAATCATCCTATGGACCGCGCCTCCCAGCATCGCTTTACCTACTGCCCGGAGTATTACCACCCCGACGCCCGGCGCGATCAGGGCTTCTTTTCCGCCCGTCGCGCCGATCGGGTGATAATCGGTCACGATGTGTGGATAGGTCACGGCGTAATTGTGCTGCCTGGCGTCACCATTGGTGATGGTGCGGTGCTGGCAGCGGGTGCAGTCGTGACGAAAAACGTCGCGCCCTACAGCGTAGTGGGCGGTGTTCCGGCCAGGCCACTGCGGGTGCGCTTTACACCGGCTATCGCCGCACGTCTCCAGCGCATTGCCTGGTGGAACTGGCCGCTGGAGAAACTGCTGGCGAATCTGCCCGATTTTCAGCACGGTGACATCGAAGCGTTCTGCCAGCGGCACGGTGCATAGCCACCCCACGGCGCCGTCAGCCGGTTTGTACGCCTAAATAGCGCACAACCCGCTGCCCATAGAGCCCGACGGCCAGTCCGGCGACGATCAGCAGCAGCGCGGCGATTTTCTGAGGTGAAACCGTTTCGCCAAATATCGCCACTGAACCCAGGATGCCGAACACCGGTACCAGCAGCGACAGTGGCGCGACCGTTGAAACCGGATAGTGTTTCAGCAGCCAGTTCCACACCCAGTAGCCCAGCAGGGTATTGGGATAGACCTGAAACATTATCGACAACACCGCCTTCACATCCAGCTGGGTGAAGAGTGCGTGATAGCCCGCGCTGCCATTGACCAGCCCGTCCAGCAGGAAGAGTGGAATGGGTGCAAAGGCGCTCGACCAGACCAGAAAAGCAAAAACCTGCCGGGTGCCCGCTTTTTTATTGATGATATTGGCAATACTCCATGCGACCGCGCCTGCCAGCACCAGCAGCATGCCGGAAAACGTCACCGAGCCATCGGTAATGAAAAAAATGCTCAGCAGACCGGCGCAGGCCAGCGCACACCCGGCGATCTGATAGCGGTTAAGACGCTCTTTAAATACCCAGCCACCGAGCAGCAGCGTGAAGAAGGCGCTGAACTGCAGCAGCAGCGAGGCGATGCCCGCCGACAGTCCGGTTTTAATTCCCAGATTTACCAGACCCCACAGGCCAATCCCGAAGACCAGGCCATAGCTGATCAGGTAGCGCCACGGCACGTCCGGTTTCTTAATAAAGAACAGCGCTGGCAGGGCGCAGAGCGTAAAGCGGATACCTGCCAGGATAAACGGGTCGACCGCCTGCAGGCCGAGCTTGATAACGGAAAAGTTAACCCCCCAGATGGCGGTAATCATGACGGCGAGCAGCAGATGCGTTAATTTCATGAGTGACGAACTCCTGACCAGCAGAGAAAGGCAGAGGCACTGACCGCTGCACCGGCATAGCAGACAGCCTGCCATCCCCAATGCGTATAAAGCTGAGTGGCGGCTATAGCCCCCAGCGCACTGCCCAGCGAGTAAAAGCACATATAGGCGCCGACCAGACGACTTGCCGCCTCGGGTCGGGCGCCCACGATCAGGCTCTGATTAATCACATGTACCGTCTGGACGGCGAAATCGAGCAGGATCACCCCGAAAATCAGCAACAGTAACGAGGTGTGAAGCGCGGCTATCGGCAGCCAGGAGAAGGTCAGCAACGCCAGGGCTAAGCCAGTGGCACGCTGCCCCAGGCCCAGGTCAGCCCATGCACCTGCTCTGGAGGCCGCCAGCGCACCGGCAAGTCCGGCCAGGCCGAACATCCCGATCTGGGTGTGTGACAGTGACAGGCCGGTAAGTGGCAGTACCATCGAAGACCAGAGCATACTGAAGGCCGCAAAAATCAGCAGCGCCAGGATCCCGCGTCTGCGCAGCTGCGGTTCCGTAAGGAAGAGACGGAAAACAGACAATAAGAGGTGAGGATAAGATGTGCGCCGCGTCTGACCTGCTGTGGCGGGCAGCACTTTCGCCAGGATGAGCGAGATCAGGAGTAACAGGCAGGCAGCCGTCAGATAGACCGCCCGCCAGCCCGCCAGGTCAGCAATCATCCCGGAAACAAACCGCGCCAGCAGGATGCCGATCACGATGCCGCTGGTCACGCTGCCCACCACCTGTCCGCGCTGTTCTGGCGATGCCAGCATGGCGGCCCACGCCACCATCAGCTGCGTGACCACCGCCATTAATCCCACCAGCAGCATTGCACAGAGCAGCGTCATCAGGTCTGGCGCAACCGCAGCAGTGATTAACGCCAGCACGGACAGCAGCAACTGGGTAATTACCAGTTTTTTGCGGTTCACGCAGTCGCCCAGCGGCACCAGAAAGACCAGCCCGAGGGCGTAGCCGCTCTGCGTGGCCGTTACCACTGTGCCAATGGTACCAGGGGAAACCTGCAGGCTGGCGGCGATCGACTCCAGCAGAGGCTGTGCCGAGTAAACATTGGCGACCGCCAGCGCAGAGGTGAGTGAGAAAAAAAAGATCATCCGGGACGAGAGCACCGGGATCGCGGCTGGGGGCGAATCGGCTTCAGGATCACGCGCCTTGCCAATCGTACAGGTCATGTTGCTTTCCTTTCTGGTTTTTATTTGAAACTGGATTGGCGATATCTTTAACCGGGCTGGTTTTTTTTTGCAACTTCTTTTCGGAGTGGCTAAACTGCCATCATGAGACAGGCAGCGTGAGAGAAGAGCATGGCTAAGCAGGAATCCCTGAGAACCAGCGAGTGTCCGGTCGCCAGAACCCTGGAGTCGATAGGTGAGCGCTGGTGCATGATGATCGTGCGTGAAGCCTTTGATGACGTCCGCAGATTCAGTGACTTCCAGCGGAATTTGGGGCTGGCGAAAAATATCCTGGCGTCACGCCTGAAGCAGCTGGTGGAGATAGGGGTGTTTGAGATTGCGTCTGCCTCCGACGGCAGCGCCTACAGCGAATATGTCCTGACCGAAAGAGGCCGTTCGCTGTTTCCGGTTGTGGTCGCGATGCGCCAGTGGGGCGAGCGTTACCTGTTTGAGAAGGGCGAAACCCACTCCGTGCTGCTGGATAATGCGGAAGGAAAGCCGCTGCCACGCCTGGAGGTTATCTCTTCACAGGGGCAAAAACTGGAACCGGCCGACTGTCATCGTCAGCGGGTAGTGGCTAAAGGGTAACCGTCAGGGTTTTTCCTCTTCCGCACACTCTGAAACTGACAGGCCTGACATCGTACGCGTTACCCGATCATCGCTGTCGCCTGTAGCGGTGATCGAACAAAATGCCTTACTCCCGTTTTACGCCCCGCCATAAGGCGTTATCCCCCGGAAACAGGTCCCCGCGCTCCCTCATCCTTTCCTGCCCCATCATGACAGGCCTGTCGATATCATCACATTTTCCAATGACCGGTTGCCTTGTAACTTCCCGATGCGCATGACAATATCGCTGCTTGTATAGACATGTACTCTCAACCCTGGATTGGGCAAATCACGCTTTCAGTCAACACGTCTCTCACTGTTCCAGCGAGGAATCTATGTCGGTCAAATCATCTGTATCAGATTATTCAGGCTCAGAGAAACAGGGCCTGTCAGAAACCCGCTCCATTGATTACATCCCGTTGGGTGAACGTCATGGTCATCCCTTTAACCAGTTCACGCTCTGGTTTGGTGGCAATCTGCAAATCACGGCTATTGTCACGGGTGCGCTGGCCGTGGTGCTGGGTGGAGACGTCGTGTGGTCTCTTATCGGCTTACTGGTGGGGCAGATTCTGGGTGCAGCGATCATGTCTTTGCATGCGATCCAGGGTCCGCGCCTGGGTTTACCGCAGATGATCACCAGCCGTATGCAGTTTGGCGTGTTTGGTGCTGTTATTCCTCTGGTGCTGGTGTGCATTATGTATGTGGGATTTTCAGCCAGCGGGACAGTATTAGCCGGGCAGGCGCTGGCTAAACTTATCCATGTCGGTCATTCAACCGGGATGATCCTGTTCAGCATCCTCATCGTGATCATTGCGGTGCTGGGCTATCGCGTGATTCATCAACTGGGCAAGCTGGCGAGCGTCATTGGCGTTTTAGCCTTTGCTTATCTGTTTATCACGCTGTTCTCTGCGCATGACTTATCAGCCGTGTGGCAGAATCAGCACTTTACCCCGGCAAATTTCCTGCTGGCGGTCTCCCTGTCTTCATCCTGGCAAATTGCCTTCTGTCCTTATGTCTCTGACTATTCACGCTATCTGCCAGCTGATGTCTCTGCAAAGAAACTCTTCAGTTCAGTCTTTTTTGGCACCGTACTTGGCACGCAGGCTTCAATGACGCTGGGGGTGATTGTCGCTGCCATTGCCGGAAGTGCGTTTGCAGGCAATGAGGTCGGTTACATCGTGAGCATGGGCAGCACGGCGACTATGGCCATGGTGATTTATTTCGCCATTTGCTTTGGAAAAATCACGTTTACCACGCTGAACGCCTACGGCAGTTTTATGTCACTGACCACCATTGTCTCTGGTTTCCGTCAGCAAACCACGCTGAGTCGGGGCGGGCGCATTCTGTTTGTGGTGCTTATGGTTACGCTGGCCTGCGTCATTGCTCTGCTCAGTGAACCGGCCTTTCTGAAATCCTTCACCCACTTCCTGCTGTTTCTGCTGGCTTTCTTTGTGCCGTGGAGCGCGATCAGCCTGACCGATTTCTATCTGATCACCAGGGGCAGGGTTGATGTCCCGGCACTGTCGCAGCCGGACGGGCGCTATGGACGCTGGAACCTGGCCGGTATTACCGTCTATTTTCTGGGCGTGCTGGTGCAACTGCCGTTTATCGATAATCCGCTGCACCATGGATCGCTGACCTGGATTTTTGCCGGTAATGATGTCTCGTGGATCATCGGATGGTTTGCGACGGCACTGTTATGGCTGATCGCCAGCCGCTGGGATCGTCGGGGCATCCCCGAACAGTCAATTTATCCCGCCCAATAACAAGGTCAGGCCGCCTGAGGGGCTGCCTTTCAGGGAGTGTCACTCTTCGCGGGTGTGTGATCACCCGCGTGTCAGGAAATCCTCTTTTAAGATCAGGCGGCAGAAACGTCCGCTGCGCCGGTCTGCGCCTCTGCCACCAGCGGCTTCTCCGGTTGCAGCAGTGTCATAGCCAGCATACTGCCAAAGGCGATCAGCGCGGTGACGGTAAACATCGCGTTGTAGCCGTAATATTCCGCCAGCCAGCCGCAGAGCATCGGAGAGATAATCGCTGCCAGATTGGCTATCGCCAGCGTCATGCCACTGTAGGTACCCACCGACGCTTTAGGGGTGACATCAATCACCACCGACCAGTAGACATTGTTTACCAGTGCATTCAGCGCATTGCCCAGGGTCATCAGTGCAATAATCCCCGCAGCCGACTGCACATAGGGGATCGCCATAAAGCAGCAGGCGGTGCCGCACAGCGTGACGGCGGCAAACAGATTGCGCGCCAGACGCAGATTACGGAAGCGAGCCAGCAGGGCATCGGCAATGCGACCGCCCAGCAGCACCGTGATACAGGCGCCGCTCCACGGGATCATCGCGACGTACCACAGTGAGTGCAGGTCGTAATGGAAATTATCCTGCAGATATTTCGGCATCCAGGTCACCAGGGTAAAGGTGATGTAGAGGAATGAGAAGTAGCCCAGCGCGTTGCAGACCAGGGTGCGGCTGGTAAAGAAGCGCCACCAGGGCAGTGGTACGCTGTCGCCAGCGCTGCGGCGCTGACCGGTCTGGATAAGCTGACGTTCTGCGGCGTTGGTATGTGGACTTTTCTCCGGGCTGTCGCTGAAGGTGCGGGCAAACAGCGCCATCGCCAGCAGGGAGAAAACACCGAGCAGGATAAACATCATGCGCCAGTCATGGGTCAGCAGCAGCAGGCCCACCGCAATCGGGGCGGTCAGCAGCGCGCCAACCTGGGTCGAGAGCAGGCCGATGCCCAGCGCAAAGCCGCGCTCATTATCGGGTGCCCAGTGAGCAATCGCCTTGTTCATCAGCGCATAGGCCGGGCCTTCGGAAAAACCAAACATAATGCGAAGGGCAGCAAAGCCCATAATGGCGGATCCGCCAAACAGCGCCATGCCCAGTTCCCCCGCCCAGGCGGTGGCGATCTCCAGCAGCGACCAGAGTACGCCTGCCAGCAGCCAGACTTTTTTCGTGCCGATACGGTCGGCAAGAAAGCCGCCACACAGCGAACCAAACAGATAGCCAAAGCCAAAGTAGCCCAGCACTGCACCGAGCTGGACTTTGCTGAAGTGATACTCCGCCGCTATGGCGTTGGCCGCAAACGACAGGGCGCCGCGATCGATATAGTTGATCAGGGCGATCAGGAACAGCAGTGAAAATATGGTGTAACGGTAACGGCTGGTTGTCATCTCACTTCTCCTGATTAAATGTCTCAGGAGAGCAGAAGCAAAATTGATGCCGGAAAGGGTATTTATCCGGCAAACCGCGGACAAGCACAGAATTCGGGCCCCTGAGCCCGCTCCGAAGGGGGTTAACTGATCCCGCTAATAATTCGCCTGCGCTTCAATGCGGTGCAGCCGCTGCCTGTCGGTGGTGAGGCTCAGGCGGCGTTATGATGGTTGGGGCTGACGTGTGGCAGCGGGATAACCACGGCTTGCGTGACTGCTTCTGTATCAGCCGTCCCGACCTGGGGTATTTCGCCAACGTGTTGTAAAATCTGCTGCTGATAAGTCGCATCTGCCACCGTAGTCTGTTCACTCAGCAGTACGCCCGCCTCATTGACGTTTTTTCCGTCCACTTTTATTTTGCTGGTGGCACTGGCCAGCATCCACTCATATTCAATATCGACGTGGCCGCTATCAATACAGCGGATACCGTGCTGACTTAAATCATATGCCAGCACGGTTGCGGTCGGCCCTAATGAAATCAAGACCAGGTCAAAGTTGACGGCATTCTTTAAAACGGTATCAAACAGACGATCATAGACGGAAAAGGCATTACGGTTCAGCGTCGTAATACGTTTCACTTCGCTGGCTCCCTCCAGTAAATCATTGCCTAATCCCAGGCGCGTTCCACTGCCTTCCACAATTAATACCCGGCGGCCCTGATAGAGCTGTTTAAACTTATCAAATATCGTCCGGGATAATTGCTTGCCTTTATAATCGTGATAGGGACGGGTCACCGAGGTATTTCCATACTGGTACTGTTTATTCAGCAGACCCTCATAATATTTAAAATAAAATGATTTATGGAAGAACCAGAACAGGGCCGACCCGCCCCGCATATTACGGGTGGTACGAAAGGCATCCGGCAGACAGATCAGACAGTTCGGGTTGGCTCCTGAATCCTGCTGCAGCAAGGCTTTGAGCCGTGCAGAGAGATTCGGGTCAAATGGCTGAAAACCGATATTTTTATACCAGGTCATTTCCAGTTCACCGTCGCCATAACGGGCCAGAGATAATTGTGGGTTACGTAATAACAGATCGACAGTCTCTTCTATCGACATGACGGAATAACGCTTTACCCGTGCCTGCGCGGCAGGATAGCGAATGGCAGCATTAAGAAACTTAAAAGGGAAACGAAACTTGCGATAAATAGCATGAAGTGCGGTCATAGTTAACCTGCCTGGTTTATTGCTGCCAGAAAAATCCCGCCTGCTGGCCGGATAAACGAATATAAGAGAGCTGATATATATCACAGATAAAATAAGCGTCATGCTACGGAATATCTGAAATCGTTTTCATCGGCAAAATCCCTTTGTTCATTAATCTATTTCCTGAGTGTTATTTTTCAGGAAAATAATAAAAAACGCGTTCAGGCTGGCACAATTAAATCATTTGAACAGCAGCGACACCGCACCAGCGTTGATGAAGCCGCCAATAATAACAGCAGGGCAGTAACATTCCCGATTTCAGCAATAAGAGTTATTTCAGAGCAGAGTTAATAAACCATTATGATTATTTGACTCTGAAAAACTTTCGTCGGGCACACTTTAGCTGGCGTTACAGAAGGGCGGCTTGTCTGTTAATTAATCGCCTTTGAACAAAAGGTGCGGTCGTTAGCAGCCTATGGTTAATTTTTTGTGATGGATATCCCGTAATCAGCCCTTCAGAAAGTAAAAAAAGCGGCCTGACCGCATTAACAGGTGACATTTATAATAAATATTTCTAATGATTAACGCTTATACACGTTTTTACATATTTCGTGCGTAAGTTAAAATCTCGTTGAATTTATGTTTCCAGCTTAACCTTTCAATTGCCGCTAATGACCCGAGGATGGATCATGATCAATAAAATAACCAGTATAATCATGGTGATATTTGCTATCGCCCTGATTTACATGGGAGGACAACTCCTGCTTGCAGGAGGCAGCGCGTTCTATGCGCTGATGGGCGTGGGCGTTCTGCTCAGCGCGATTCTGCTGTTGATGAACAAACGCAGTGCACTGACGCTTTATGCGTTGCTGATGTGGATCACTCTGTTCTGGACTATCTGGGAAGTGGGCTTCGACAAATGGCAGTGGATCCCGCGCGGCGACCTGTTTGGCGTGCTGGGTCTCTGGCTGGCGCTGCCGTGGGTAGTGCGTCCGCTCTATCAGGGGCAGCGTCGTTTCCATCCTTTCCTCGGGGGTTCCGTCGTCCTGATGGTGCTGCTGGTCATCGGTCTCTGCTTCTACGATCCGCTGCCGCAGCAGGGCGCCATTAATACGCCGCGCAACGCCTCTGCGACCGGCGGTGCCGCTGAAGAGTGGAGCGCCTATGGCGGAACCACAGATGGCCAGCGCTTCTCGGCGCTGAAGCAGATCACTAAAGATAACGTGAAAGATCTTGAAGTGGCCTGGACCTATCACACCGGCGACCTGCGTCAGGGTGATGATGCGACCGAATACACCTTTGAAGCGACACCGCTGAAAGCCAACGGCATGCTCTACTTCTGTACGCCGCACAACGAAGTCCATGCTCTTGACCCGGAAACCGGTGCGGTGAAGTGGAAAACGACGCCGGATAAAAACCGCTCTTATCTGCAGCAGCACCAGACCTGTCGTGGCGTGAGCTACTTCGATGCCGGTCAGCAGGCGCAGGCGCAGACGGGCGCATCGCCGGCCATCTGCCGCAAGCGTATCTTCAATGCCACCACCGATGCCCGCCTGCTGGCGCTGGATGCCGATACCGGTAAAGCCTGTGCTGACTTTGGTGACAACGGTGTGGTGAATCTGCGCGCCAACATGGGCGAGGTGCGTCCGCACGCGCTGATGCAGACTGCCGCGCCACTGGTGGCGGGCAACCTGGTGATTGTCGGCGGTTCGGTGATGGATAACGGCTTCAACAGCGGTAATCCATCAGGTGTGATCCGTGCCTATGATGCCGTCAGCGGTCGTCTGGTGTGGAACTTCGATCCGGCTAACCCGGATAACACCGCACCGGTCGCTGAAGGGGCAACCTATCCGCAGGATACCCCGGTCGCCTGGGCCACCCTGAGCGCCGATCTGAAAAACGGCCTGGTCTATGTGCCGTTTGGTAACGCTTCGCCGGATGAAGTGGGACTGGAACGCGATCCCGCCAGCAACACTGAAAAATTCCGTGATGCGCTGGTGGCACTGGATCTGAAAACTGGTGCGTTCAAATGGCGCTATCAGAGTTCAAACCACGACCTCTGGGATCGCGATAACCCGTCACAGCCGTCGCTGGTGGACATCAACTATCAGGGCAAACCGCAACCGGCGGTGATCCTGCCGACCAAAACCGGCAACCTGTTTGTGCTGAACCGCCTGACCGGCGAACCGGTTTATCCGGTAGAGCAGGTTAAGGTCTCCACGGATGGTATTAAAGGCGAGCAGTATGCGGCGACACAGCCGGTCTCCAGCCTGAACTTCATTCCGCAGCCGCTGACTGAGAAGTCAATGTGGGGCATTACGCCGTTTGACCAGATGGCCTGCCGCACCACGTTCCGTGAGCTGCGCTATGACGGTAACCCGTGGACGCCACCAACGGAGAAAGGCTCGCTGATCTTCCCGGGCAACATCGGGGTGTTTAACTGGGGTTCAGTAGCGGTTGATCCACAGCGTCAGATGCTGATTGCGGCACCGGTGCGCCTGGCTTACAAATACAACCTCATCAGACGCACGCCGGAAACCGAAACCCAGCGTACCTTCACCAAAGATGGTACGCCGTACTGGAATGAGAACTTCCACGGTGACTACGCTATCCACATCCAGCAGATGGCGTCGGGTCTGGGTATTCCCTGCATCGCGCCACCGTGGGGACGGATGGTCGGTGTGGATCTGACCACCGGCAAAACCGAATGGCTGCGTCGCGTCGGCACCACCAAAAACCTCAAGACCAGCTTCCTGCCTGGCCGCTTCCCGCTCGGTTTCCCGATGGGTATGGTGGCGCACGGCGGACCGCTGCTGACGGCGGGTGATCTGGTGTTCCACGGCGCAACGGCAGATAACTTCTTCCGTGCTTACGACAGCACCACCGGCGAACTGCTGTGGCAGACTGAACTGAGCGCGGGTGCGCAGGCCACGCCATCCACCTTTATGGGCAAAGATGGCAAGCAGTATGTGGTAATTGCCGCGGGCGGCCACGGCTCGCTCGGCACCACGGCGGGCGACAGCGTTGTCGCTTTCCGTCTGAAGTGATTTTTTAAAAAACCGACCCGCTGAGCGCCGCCCTGGCGCTCAGCTTTTTTTATGCTTCTGCCTGTCAGATCTCACACCTGGCTTCGCACGACAACCTGTTGTATTTCATCTCAATTCTTTCATCTCCGCATTCACATCATCTGATAACGCATCGAAACCATTTCGTGACAGCGCTCCCGCTTTAACGATTTCTCCTGCCTGACAGACTTGCGCATTAAGCCGCGAGGCGTAGATTAATATATGACTTCACAATTAATCGTGAATACGAAAAGTACTTCACAATACGCACTCTGAAGGATTGATGCTCATGTCGGAACTGAAATTTGCTACCCGTCTTAACTCTTTCGCCTCGGGGGCGCACCTCTACTGGCCCGATCAGCAGGGCAAGCCCTCTGTGCTGCAGATGGTTGCCCGTGCAGGCAAGGTCAAAGGCTTAACGCATCTCGACCTCAACTTTCCGCAACATCTCACCAGCGATATTCCCACACTGCGCCAGGCGATCAGTGATGCGGGTCTGGCCGTTAACGGTATGCAGATGCGCTGGGACGCGCCGCAGTTCAAAATCGGCGCGTTTACCCATCCCGACGCGAAAGTGCGTCGCGAAGCGATTGAGCTGACCAAACGGGGCATTGACGCGGGTCGGGAATTTGGTTCACGGCTGATGACGCTGTGGATGGGGCAGGATGGTTTCGATTACTGCTTCCAGGCGGACTATAAGAAGATCTGGGAGGATGCGGTTAGCGCCGTGCGTGAAGTGGCGGAGTATGCACCGGACGTTGACGTCAGCATCGAATATAAACCCAATGAGCCACGCGCCTACAGCATCTTTCCCAACGCCACCACCTGTCTGCTGGCCGTGGAAGAGGCGGGCTGCGCCAACCTGGGGATCACACTGGATTTTGCTCATGTACTGTTTGCCAATGAGATCCCGGCTTACGCCGCTGCCATGGTGGCGCGCCGCTCACGGCTGCTGGGGCTGGACCTTAATGACGGCTGGGGCAAGCGTGATGACGGCCTGATGGTCGGCTCAGTTAACCCACGCGCCACGCTGGAGTTTCTCTGGCAGATGCAGCGTGATGGCTACCGCGGTGCCTACTACTTCGATACCTTCCCGGATGCCAGCGGTCTTGACCCGATCCGTGAAGCAGAAAGCAATATTGCGACCGTGACCCGTCTGCTGAGGCTTTGTGACCAGCTGCACGACAACGCGGCGTTACTGGCGGCCATCGGGCGTCAGGATGCGGTGGCCTCTCAGCAGATCGTCAATGACATCATGCTGGCACGCTGACAGCCGATTAATCATAAAAACATCACACCTCTACCCAACACCCTGAGAATAAAAAAATGAAAAAACGCCTGCTTGCTCTTATCGCCTCCTCACTGCTCTGCAGCACGGTTTATGCGGCAGAACTGGCACCGCTGCAATCCGATACCGAACCGGATCGCACCGACTGGACCCAGCTCGACACCAAATATGGCGCACTGCCAAAAGTCGATAAGTCGCTGAAGATTGGCGGGGTATCAAAAACCCTGACCAATGAGTACTGGCGTTCACTCGGCCAGGGCTACCAGAACGCGGCGAAAAAGTATGGTTTCACTGTCGCTTATCAGGCGGCGGCCAATGAAGACGATCAGCTTGGTCAGCTCTCCATTGCGGAAACCCTGATCTCGCAGGGCTTTAACGGCCTGCTGGTTTCGCCGCAGACCGATATCAACCTGGAGCCTGCACTGGAGAGTGCCAACAGTAAAAATATCCCGGTGGTGAACGTTAATGATGCGGTGATGCCGAATGCGCGCTACTACGTCGGCAACGTCCAGAAGGACAATGGCGTGCGGGTGGCGAAATGGTTTATTCAGCACCATCCGCAGGGCGGCAAAATGGCGGTGATTGAAGGGCAGCCAGGGGTTTATGCCGCCGGACAGCGCACCCGTGGCTTTAAAGAGACGCTGGACAGCGCCGGTAAGTTCACCATCGTGGCCAGCGTGCCCGCTAACTGGAGTCGCGAGCAGGCCTTTAACGCCGCATCGACCATTCTGCAGCAGCATCCTGATTTAATCGGCTTCTACGCTAACAACGACACCATGGCGCTGGGCGTGGTGGAGGCGGTACGCGCGCAGAACAAAGCGTCACAGGTGGCCATCTTTGGCACTGACGGTATTTCCGATGCCTACGCCTCGATTAAGCGCGGCGAGCTGACCGGCACGGTCGACAGTTTCCCGGTGCTGACCGGTGAAGTGGCGATGGACGTCATTATCCGGCTGATAAATGGACAGAAACTGTCGCGCGTTGTCTCGACACCCCAGGCGCTGATCACCAAAGAGAATGTCGAAGCGTTCTCAACCAAAGACAACAACCGGTTGCGTCAGCTGCTGGCTCAACAATAAGTCAGCGGGAGCGGGTATGGAACAGTTTCGCTTAATGATGCGTGGCATCAGCAAAAGTTACGGTAACGCCGCCGCGCTGCAGGATGTCGATTTCTCAGTGCGGCCCGGCGAGGTGCACGCGCTGATTGGGGAAAATGGCGCGGGTAAGTCGACGCTGCTGAATATCCTCTCCGGCGTTCGCGGCGCGGACAGTGGGGAGATCAGCGTCAATGGAAACCGGGTGCAGATCCGCAGTCCGCTCAGCGCCCGTCAGGCCGGGATCGCGATGATCCACCAGGAGTTACAGCATGTGCCTGAGCTTTCCGTGGCGCAGAACATGTTTCTGGGTCGCCCGCTGACCCGCGCCGGGGGCTGGTGGGTGGATAAAAAGGCCCAGCTGGCGCGGGCCACCCTGATTCTGAAGACGCTGGATCCCACTATCGATCCCGATACGCCGATCAGGAACCTCAAGGTATCGCAGCAGCAGATCGTTGAGATTGCCCGGGCGCTGCTGGATGACGCCAAAATCATCGCCATGGATGAGCCGACCTCCAGCCTGACGCCACGCGAATTTGACCGTCTGGCGGAGCTGATTGGCGATCTGAAGTCGACCGGCGTCTCGCTGATCTATGTCTCGCACAAGATGAATGAGATTTTCCGGGTCTGCGACCGCGCCACCATTATGCGTGACGGAAAGCAGGTTGGGGTGGTCAATATCAGTGATGAGGATGAGGAGAGCATCGTCGCCAAAATGGTCGGACGGAAGATCGACAAGCTTGACCATCAGGCGTTTGTCACCGATCGCGAAGTGCTGCGGGTAGAGGATCTGACGCGTGGCAATGAGGTGGTGGCGGCAAACTTCAGCGTTCGTGCGGGCGAAGTGCTGGGCATTGCCGGGCTGGTCGGCGCGGGGCGCACCGAACTGCTGAAGCTGATTGCCGGTATCGACAGGCGCACCCGTGGCACGGTGAGCGTCAACGGTGCCGCGGTGAAGAACCACAACGTGCGTGCGGCGATCAAGGCGGGCATTGGCCTGGTACCTGAAGACCGCAAAAAAGAGGGCATTATCAAAGAGCGGGCGGTGAAGATGAATATGGCGCTGCCGTCGATGCACCGTTTCACGTCGGCGGGGCTGATGAACCAGGCCCGGCTGGACCGCGAGG
This sequence comes from Pantoea sp. EKM10T, assembly GCF_011800685.1. Taxonomy (NCBI): domain Bacteria; kingdom Pseudomonadati; phylum Pseudomonadota; class Gammaproteobacteria; order Enterobacterales; family Erwiniaceae; genus Pantoea; species Pantoea sp. EKM10T. The sequence goes on along the minus strand of NZ_JAALEU010000001.1, from coordinate 256,899 downwards.
CGCTGAAGGTCATGGGCGACCTGAAACTGCGCCCGCTCGACATTGAGAAAACCATCGGCACGCTGAGCGGCGGCAATCAGCAAAAAGTGATCATCGGCCGCTGGGTTGCGGCGGATGCCAATGTGTTTCTGTTTGATGAGCCGACGCGCGGTATCGATATTGGTGCCAAGTCTGAAATCTATCACCTGATTGAAAAACTGGCCCAGGCGGGCAAAGCCATTGTGGTGGTGTCGTCAGAAATGACCGAGATCATGCGCATCTCCGATCGGGTGCTGGTGATGCGCGAGGGCCGGATAACCAAAGAGTTAACCGGCAGCGCGATCACCGAAGAGAACATTGCCCGTTATGCCATCAAAGATATCGACCAGACCGCCTGACCGCTTACCTGACACTATTTAAGGTTATAACTATGACAACTCAGACATCTACCGGGCCGGGTACCCGACCTGCGCTGCGGCTTAAATTTAATCTGCGTGATGCCGGTACCTTAATTGGCTTACTGATTATCGTGGTGACATTTTCGTTTCTGTCGCCGGTCTTTTTCACGCTGCCTAATCTGCTGAATATTCTGCAGCAGTCCTCAATCAACGCCCTGATTGCACTGGGCATGACGCTGGTGATTATCTCCGGCGGAATTGACCTCTCGGTCGGTCCCACGGCGGCGCTCTCTGCGGTGCTGGGTGCAACCCTGATGGCATCGGGCGTGCCGGTGCCGCTGGCGATCCTCGCGACGCTGGGTGTGGGCGCGATGTGCGGGCTGTTCAGCGGCACGCTGATCGCCTATGCCGGGCTGCAGCCGTTTATTGTCACGCTGGGCGGCCTGTCGCTGTTCCGGGCCATTGCGCTGATCTACACCGGCGGCAATCCCATCTTTGGTATTCCGCTGGAATTTCGCAGCCTGATCAACAGCACGCTTTTCGGTATCCCCACGCCGATTGTGATTGTGGCAGTGATTGCACTGCTGCTGTGGACGGTGATGAATAAGACCCCGCTGGGGGAATATATTCTGGCGATTGGCGGCAATGAAGAGGCGGCGCGGGTCGCGGGTGTGCCGGTTAAGCGCACCAAGGTCACGGTCTATATCTTCTCCGGCCTGCTTGCCTCACTGGCCTCGCTGATTCTGATTGGTCGCCTGGGGGCTGCCGAACCGACCATCGGCAACCTGTGGGAACTGGATGCGATTGCGGCGGCGGCCATTGGCGGTGCGTCGTTAATGGGCGGCAAGGGCAGTATCTTCGGAACGCTGATCGGCGTGGTTATCCTCGGTGCGTTACGTAATGGCTTGACCTTACTGAACATTCAGGCCTTTTACCAATTGCTCGCTACCGGCCTTATTATTATCATAGCGATGTTGATTGACCGGGCGACCCGAGGCAAGTAATGAAGCAAGATCCGCGAGCCATTGGCGCTCAGATTCGTATGCGTTTGCCCCAGCTGACGCCGTTAGAACGTCGGGTAGCTGAGGCGATAATTGCCCGAACCGACATTACCGAGCAATCCTCATTAAAGGAGATTGCGCGGGAGAATAATGTCTCTGAAGCGATGATCGTTAAGATTACCAAAAAACTTAACTTCACCGGCTTCAGGCATTTCAGAAGTGGCCTGATCTATTACAACCAGTCTGAAGTGGCAGGGCTGCATGCGGAAATTGAGCCGGATGATTCGTCGGAGCAGTTGCTGGCCAAAGTTTTCAGAACCTCTATCCAGGCGATTGAAGAGACCTTATCGATTCTGGATGTTTCTGAATTCAATCGTGCGGCGGACATTATCTTTAAAGCGCGTCATATCGATCTCTACGCCGTGGGCGGTTCTGCCGCCGTGGCGCGGGACCTGTCACACAAGATGCTGAAGATTGGCATTAAGTCGACTGCCTATGACGACGCCCACATCATGCTGATGTCAGCCGCCGTGTTATCTGATGACGATGTGGTTATCGCCATCAGCCATTCGGGTGCTACGCGCGCGGTGAACGATCCGGTCAGACTGGCGGGGAGGAATGGCGCGAAAGTTATCGCCATTACCAACTACGCCGAATCCCCGATCGCGAAGAGTGCGCATGTGGTCCTCAATTCAACCTCTCAGGGATCGCATCTGCTGGGTGAAAACGCCGCGTCACGCATCGCCCAGCTCAATATTCTGGATGCGCTGTTTGTCGCTATCGCCAAGAAAGATCTGAAGCGGGCGGAGAAGAACCTGATGAAAACCCAGCATGCGGTTCAGGATCTGCGGGAATTCTAGCTATGAGCAAAATTGCAGTCACCGGCAGTCTTCACTACGACATTATGCTGGATGCACACCATCGCCCGGAAAAAGGCGAAACGGTGATGGGCAGCGCCTGTCACTATAAGTTTGGTGGCAAGGGCGGTAATCAGGCCGTCGCAGCGGCACGCGCGGGTGCCGCAGTGCGCTTCGCCGGTTCAGTGGGGCGCGATCAGCAGGGGCAATTCCTGCTGGATCATCTGCAGCAGGCCGGGGTCGATTGCACCGCCGTCAGCATCATTGATGCGCTTCCCTCCGGGATGAGCGTGGCGATTACCGATGCCGAAGGAGATTACGGTGCGGTGGTGGTCTCCAATGCTAATCAGCAGATCCCGCTGGAGACCTTTGAGCAGCCCGGCTTCTGGCAGGGGGTGTCGCTGCTGGTGCTGCAAAATGAAGTCCCGGAAGCGGTGAACCTCTGTGCGGCCCAGGCGGCACAGCAGCGGGGGATTACGGTCTGCGTCAATGCCGCGCCCGCCCGGCCGTTGTCAGCCGCGTTTGAAAACTGTATCGATCTGCTGGTGGTGAACGCCATTGAAGCGCGCGATATGTGCGGGATTAGCGTGCAGGATCTGACGTCGGCGCGCTCAGCGGCAGAATCGCTGGCCAGCCGGTTTGCCAGAGTGGTGGTTACCGCTGGTGAACATGGTGTGGCTTACAGCGAGGCGGGAGAGACGCATACCCTGGCGGCGCAGAAGGTGACACTGGTGAGCACCCACGGTGCCGGGGATTGTTTTGTCGGCGTGTTGTGTCAGCGCCTGAGTAGCGGGGTAACGCTGGCAGAAGCGGTGAGTGCGGCAAATCGTGCAGCTGCCGAACACGTTTCCCGGCAGCCGCACTGATTAATGGCGTGCCACGTCAGTGACGCGGCACGCTAACGTCATCAGGCTCCGACGTTCACCACGGTTTTACCGAAGTTTTTGCCATTCAGCATATCGATAAACGCCTGTGGCGCGTTCTCTAATCCTTCAATCATGTGCTCGCGATAGTGGATTTTTTTGTTCTCCACCAGCGGACGCATCGCCTCCAGGAACTCAGGGTAACGGTCACCATAATCCTGGAAGATGATAAAGCCCTGCATACGGATACGGCGTTTCAGAATGCCTGCCATGATCAGAGAGGTTCTGTCCGGGCCTTGCGGCAGCTCACGCTGGCTGTATGCCGAGACCAGACCACAGACCGGCACGCGCGCAGCGGTGTTCAGCAGCGGGAACACGGCATCAAACACTTTGCCGCCGACGTTTTCGAAATAGATATCGATGCCATCCGGGCAGGCGTTTTTCAGCTGCTCTTCAAAGTCGGCGCTGTGGTGATCGAGGCAGGCATCAAAACCTAGCGTATCCACCGCGTAACGGCATTTCTCTTCACCGCCCGCCACACCAACGACACGGCAGCCTTTCTGTTTACCCAGCTGGCCGACCGTTGCGCCCACCGGACCGGTTGCGGCGGCAACGACCAGGGTTTCACCCGCTTTCGGCTGACCAATATCCATCAGACCCATATAGGCGGTAAAGCCTGGCATACCGAGAATACCCAGCGCCCATGAGGGATGAGGCAGATCGTTGCCCAGCTTCGCAATCTCTTTGCCATCGGAGACGGCATATTCCTGCCAGCCGCTCTGCGCCAGCACCCAGTCACCGGTCTTAAAGTCGCTGTTTTTCGATTCGGCGACCTGACAGACGGTGCCGCCCACCATCGGCTGATCCAGCTCTGCCGGCGCGGCGTAGGATTTACCCTCGTCCATCCGCCCACGCATATAGGGGTCAAGCGAGAGATAGATGGTTTTCAGCAGTACTTCACCCTCTTTGATTTCCGGGACGGGCTGCGCCACATGGCGGAAATTCTCTTTGGTCGGCTCACCGTGAGGGCGTGAAGCCAGTAACCAGGCATGGTTCTGGGTTGCTTGTTCAGTCATATTGTCATCCTTTTATAGCCGGGCAATGCTCAGGGCATCACCATATGAATACCGGGAAAGTGTAGATGACAGCGGCGGGAATGCGTTTAGCGCTGTGAGCGGTAAGCTGATTTACCGATAACAGGGCATAGGGTGCTAACCACGGGGACACAGCGGATGCAGGACCATTCGCGTCATGGGTTCAGGCTGATGGCTGTTCACATCCGCTTGCAAAAAACGGGCAGGCGGGTCATCAGCAGTGCGGCATGCCACGCATCCAGGTCAGAGGGAGGCGACTATCATTACGCTTCACCACAAGACTTACAGGGCCAGGGCATATTTTGCGATTGCCGAAACAGAGAAGCTAAAACGCTTCTAGACCGGGTTTTACAGCATCCGCCCCGTGATGTAATGTATGAAGTGAATACCGCCATAGGCGAAGGAGGAAGAGGTTATGTACTCAAAACACGATATTTCAACCCTGAAAAAAATGACAGTTGCAGAGCGTAAAGCGGAAGCAATGCGTCAGCTCAAAGAATCTTTTGATCTTGCGGAGCGCTCAGGCACCGTGCGTTCACGCGAAGCAAAGGCTGGTTGACTGTCAGCTTCCTCCAAAACCCGCTAAGGCGGGTTTTTTTATGCCTTTAATCTGTATCAGGGTTCTACAAAAGCAACACCGAAAGAGTTAATGGCTCCATGGATGACAGAGGATTCCTGCATTGAATCCTTACTGGGATCAACGGGGCGTGACATTTATCGACAGGGATGGTTATCGTGTTGTTATCCAGCATGCAGCCTGGCAATCCGCACAATGACCATGCCCATTCAGTGAACCGGAGCTCACCCTGAACATTCTTTGTTTTCACACCGCGGCCAGTAATATCGCGATATTTGATGATGCCGCCAGCGCACTGGCGCGTGACAATCCGCCGCTGAATCATCTGGTGATGCCTGCGCTGCTGGCAGAAGCGGAACGCAGCGGCGGGATGACGACTGCGTTACGCCGCCGTATTGCCCAAATGATTGAAACGCTGCTGCCGCAGTTTGATGCGGTACTGATCACCTGCTCGACGCTGGGCCCAGTTGCCGGTGATTTCAGCGCGCAGGATCGGGTTATGCGCACCGACGGAATGTTAGCGGAGGCGCTGCAGCGTCAGGCAGGGCACACAGTCGCACTCTGTGCGGCAGAGTCAACGCTGGCGGCGACGCGGACACTTTTCAGCCAGCCCGGCAGCCAGGTGGAGGTCGTGCTGGTGGAGGGAGCATGGGCGGCGTTTAAAGCGGGGGAGACAACACGCTATTTTGCACTGATTGCAGCAGCAGCAGAGCAGGCTTATCAGCAGGGAGCCGTTACGGTGGCCCTGGCGCAAAGCTCAATGACGCCAGTAGCACAGCAGTTTCCTGACACACAGCGACCATTGACCGGTCCGCATCTTGCGCTGCAGGCCTGCTACGAACTCAGATGATCGTCACACCTTGCTGGCTCAGCGCCTGTCGCAGCGCCTCGTCCGGCTGCGTTTCCACGACCAGCGTGCTGGCCAGCGACAGGTCGCCAATGGCAAATGCCGAGGCGGAGTTCAGCTTTTCCGCTGACGCCAGCACCACGGTTTCCGCTGCACGTCCTGCCAGCGCACGCTTGACCGTCGCCTCTTCGAAATTACCGGTGGTCAGGCCCGCCGCAGGATGCACGCCGGTGACGCCCATAAAAAAGAGATCGGCATTGATGCGGTTGATCGACTCCAGCATCGCTGCGCCCACCGTCACCACTGAATGTTTATAGAGCTGCCCGCCAATCAGTATGATCTCCACGAGTGGATGATCGGCTAACGCCAGCGCCACGCTGGGACTGTGCGTAACCGCGGTAAAGCTCAGCGTGGCGGGTAACAGTCGCACCAGTTCCGCGCTGGTGGTCCCGCCATCAATCAGTACGATCTGCCCCGGCTGAATCAGTGAAACGGCTTTTTGCGCGATAACCTGTTTGGAAGCAGTCTGCACGCTTTTGCGCGTTTCAAAGGTGGCCAGCGCAGCGGAAACCGGCAGCGCGCCGCCATGTACCCGCTGCAATAATCCTTCTGCCGCCAGTTCACGCAGGTCGCGGCGGATAGAGTCTTCGGAGAGGCCAAATCGCTGGCTGAGGTCCCGCGATTGCACCTGTTTTTCCTGAGCGAGCAGGGCGAGAATCGTCTGTTTTCGCTGGCTGGATAGCATGACTGGCCTTTGCATGTTTTTTCTTGAAGTTGCACGATTGTGCATGATAGCGTGATGGCTGTCTACTATCCTGGAGAGCATCATGCAGCAGAACCATCCCCGCGTGCGCATCATCAATGAGCAGTTGCTGTCAGACAACTGGTATACCCTGAAGAAATATACGTTCTCGCTGCTGCGCCGTGACGGCCGCTGGCAGGAGCAGAGCCGTGAAGCCTATGACCGCGGTAACGGCGCAGTGATCCTGCTCTACAACCGTGGCAAACGTACGGTGGTACTGACCCGTCAGTTTCGCTTTCCGATTTTCCTTAACGGGCATGATGGCTTTCTGATTGAAGCGGCCGCCGGTCTGCTGGATAACGCCTCGCCGGAAGCGCGTATTGTTGCCGAAGCCGAAGAGGAAACCGGTTTTCGCGTCAGCCATGTCCAGAAGGTGTTTGAAGCCTTTATGAGCCCCGGTTCGGTTACTGAGAAACTCTACTTTTTTATTGCCGAGTATGGCGATCAGCAGCGTAGCGGTGAAGGCGGCGGAATAGCGGAAGAGGGTGAGGATATTGAGGTGCTTGAGATCGGTTTTGACCAGGCGTTACAGGCGATTGACCAGGGTGAGATTGTGGATGCCAAGACCATCATGCTGCTGCAGCATCTGCGGCTGAAAGGCATTTTATAAGAGAACGGGCAGACCGCCGTTAATGCGGTCTGCCCGTTAAAGCTTACTGATCCTGCGTCAGGATGCCTTTTACATCGTGCGGTTCAGAACGCAGATACTGTGGCGGAACCTGGACTTTACCATCCAGCGCAGCGGCTGCGTGCCACGGCCAGCGCGGATCGTAGAGAATACCGCGCGCCAGCGCCACCAGGTCAGCTTCACCCTGTTGCAGCAGATCTTCTGCCTGCTGCGGCTCAGTGATTAAGCCGACCGCAATCACCGGAATCGACACCTGCTCACGAATATCGCGGGCGAACGGCACCTGATAGTTGGGTCCGACGCTGATTTTCTGATCTTCCGACAAACCACCACTTGAGACATGAATATAAGCACTGTTCAGCGCTTCCAGCTCACGCGAGAAGGCGATTGACTGATTGATCTCCCAGCCGCCTTCAACCCAGTCAGTGGCAGAAATGCGCACGCCTACCGGTACGGAAGCGGGTACGGCATCGCGAACGGCTTTGAAGACCTCCAGTGGGAAGCGCATACGGTTTTCCAGCGAGCCGCCATATTCATCACTGCGCTGATTCGACAGCGGCGACAGGAACTGATGCAGCAGGTAGCCGTGTGCGGCATGCACTTCGATAAGCTGAATTCCCAGACGCACCGCACGCAGGGCGCTGTCGACAAAGGCCTGTTTAACCCGCGCCAGATCGTCAGTGTTCATGGCAACCGGTTTCACTTCATCCGCGCTGTAGCTCAGTGCGGACGGAGCCACGGTTTGCCAGCCGCCGGCTTCAGGCGCAATCTGCTCACCGCCTTCCCAGGGCACGGCACACGACGCTTTGCGTCCTGCATGGCCCAGCTGAATACCAACCGGAATAGAGGAGTAGCGGCGGACATCTTCCAGAACCGTTTTCAGCGCAGCTTCATTATCATCATTCCACAAACCGAGATCGCCGGGGGAGATGCGACCAATATCCTCTACGGCGGTGGCTTCAATAATCATCAGACCTGCGCCGGAAAAGGCCAGCTGGCCAAGATGGATACGGTGCCAGGCGGTCGCATTGCCCGCCTCAGCGGAGTACTGGCACATCGGCGCAATCACAATGCGGTTATCCAGCGTAAGTTCGCCCAGCGAGACAGTGGAAAAAAGTTGGCTCATGTTATCTCCATGGTTTTTATGACTGACGTGACAGGCAATAACTATAGCGGGGGATTTGCCAGGCGGGTGTTTCTTCAACGTGACATTTTATGACGGCGTGCCGGATTCAGGTTACAGATCAACACAGCCTGCTGCCTTTGACAGGGGTTATTACGTTAACGGTTCAGCCAGGCGCAGCTTTGCTGCTCACGCCCGGCGAACCGGGATGCTGCGTAACAGATAATGACAATCACCAGGGTCTGATATTCAGCTACAGGGTGACTCTCAGACCTGTGCCATTCCACCATCGACAAACAGTTCTGCCGCATTGATAAAGCTGGCGGCATCCGAGGCGAGAAACGCAACGGTGCGGGCAACCTCCTGCGGTTCACCCAGGCGACCAAGCGGTATCTGTGCTGCCAGCGCATCAAACAAGCCCTGACGCTGATCTTCACTGACCAGATCACCCAGCCCAGGCGTACGGACAGGGCCGGGGCTCACGACATTGACCCTGATTCCGCGATCTTTCAGATCCAGCGCCCACGAACGGGCAAAATTGCGCACTGCCGCTTTACTGGCGCTGTAGACGCTAAAAGCCGCAGTACCCTGCGCTCCGGCAGTCGATCCGGTCAGAATTACCGATGCGCCATCAACCAGCAGAGGCAGGGCTTTCTGGACGGTAAACAGCACGCCGCGTACGTTAGTGCCAAAGATACGGTCAAAATGCTCTTCAGTAATCGCCCCCAGCGGCAGCATGTCGCCGCCCCCGGCGTTGGCAAAGAGAATATCGAGGCGTCCCGCCTGCGCTGCAATTCGCGAGTAAACTTCATCGAGATCGTGCAGTTGTGAGGCGTCTGCGCGGATGCCGCTGACGGTTCCGCCGATTTCAGCGACGGCGGCATCCAGCTCCGCCTGACGACGGCCGGTTATAAAAACCTGTGCGCCCTGTGCCGCCAGCTCCCGGGCGGTAGCCAGGCCAATTCCGCTCGTTCCGCCTGTAACCAGTGCAATTTTTCCTGCGAGTGATGCGTTCATAAGTTCTTCTCCGGATAGTCTCTTAGACAGTTTGGGTTATTCCCGGTCAGCGGGGCTGCCGGACTGATTGCTACTGTAAGAGAGGAGGATTGGCGGATAAATCCGCTAAAATGAAAATGACTATCCACACGGGTGGATAATAGGGAGATAGAATGGATCAGCTGCTGGCGATAAAAGCCTTTTCACGGGTGGTGGAAAGCGGCAGTTTTACCCGGGCGGCGGACTCGCTGAATATGCCGAAGGCGACGCTGAGTAAGCTGGTTCAGGAGCTGGAGGCGCATCTTTCCGTCAGGCTACTGCAGCGCACCACCCGACGCGTGACCATCACCGCAGAAGGGCGTGAATACTATGAAAAAGCGCTGCGCATCCTGCACGATCTCGAGGATATTGATGCCTGTTTCAATTCACTGCGCAGTAAGCCGCGTGGGCAGTTACGCATCGATGTCGGCGGATCTACCGCCAGGGACGTTCTGATTCCGCTGCTGCCTTATTTCTTTGCCCGCTATCCTGATATTACGCTGGATCTGGGCGTATCCGATCGCCCGGTCAATCTTATCAGTGACAACGTTGATTGTGTGATCCGCGGCGGTCCGCTGGTCGATTCCTCACTGATTGCCCGCCTGATAGGGCACGCTACGCTCATTACCTGCGCGACACCCGCCTACCTTAAAGCGTTTGGTGTGCCCGCCTATCCTGATGAACTGCGCAACGGACACCGGCTGGTGAGTTATCTCTCGCCGCAAACCGGCAAGCCATTTCCGCTTCGGTTCGAACGTCAGGGAGAGAAAATTGAGATCACCAGTGCGCATCGCATTGGCGTCAATGAAAGCAACGCGCATCTGGCCGCGGGACTGGCAGGGCTTGGGATCATTCAGACATTTAATTATTCGCTGTCGTCGATTCTGCGGCAGGGAGAAATGGTTGAGATCCTGCACGACTGGCGTCCGGCGGGTTATCCGTTTCATCTGGTTTATCCGCAAAACCGGCACGTAACGCAACGGCTACGGGTATTTATCGACTGGCTGGTGGAGTGCTTTCCGGCGCGGGTAGCGGGAGAGGGGAAATCCGGCACCTGAGTGCCGGATCGGGATCAGTTGCCGCGATAGGTAGAGTAACCAAACGGGCTCAGCAGCAACGGGATATGGTAGTGCTCACCGCTGGCTTCCATATTGAACTCAACCGGGATCTCCGGGAAGAAGGTTTTCTGGTTGTTCTTTTTATAGAAGTCACCGGTTTTAAACACCACGCGGTAGCTACCCGCACTGGCTGTTTTGTCCTGCGGGAACAGGGCGCTGATGCGACCATTGTTATCGGTGACGCCTGACGCCAGTTTCACCCAGTTATCCTGCTGCTTCTGATCCAGTTCAACTTCGATGCCTGCCGTTGGCTGGCCAGTTTGCAGGTTAAGAACGTGCACGCTCAGTGGGTTTTTAGCGGTAGCAGGCTGAGCAGCGATAGCGGATGCGCCAGAGGTCATCAGTAATGTTGCGATCAAGGCATATGAAGTTTTCATCAATGTTTCCTTTATTGATTGTCTGAAGTCGGGTGACAGTGCAGAGAGAGTAATGCGCCTGAGGGCAAAGAGATATTTAGCCGCAGGAAATGTGAAATTTCTGAGAAAGAAGGAAAATGTCTTTAGTTACATCATACAAAATTTCTGCTTAATCATAATCCAACACCTGTGCAGTAATAGCTGATCAGGGAACAGAGGCACCATATGAAATCCTCTCTGAATTCAGCAATAAAACAAAGCCTGGCCCCTGGCGGGCAACGTAGCGATAGCAATCCTCTGATCTATCCACAGAATCGTCTCGTCAGTTATCAACTGCCGTATATGTGTCGACTCGCGGGCGGGCTGTTTTCTGGCGCGAATGGCGTGAGAAAGTGAATCCGGCACACCTGATCAGCGAGCCGGATTCGTAAAAAAGTCTGACCGTGACAGGGTGTGTAACCGAACGGACTCAGCAGCGGCAGCGGGATAGGGTAGCGAGCACCGTTGGCGTCCATGCTGAACTTAACCAGAAAAAAACTCTATGCTTTTAACTTTTTCAGGTGCTCAGGCGTCGTGCTTAATTGCTGAAAATAGGTACAGATAGCAGCAAAGTAGTCTGTTAATGACGAAAATAGTCAGAGAGGGTAAAAACTTGAGATAAATAGTGTGCTATTTAGTAGTTTACAATCCAGGTTCGCCGTGTCATTGTCCTGCCAACCAGATAGCACACTACTTAATAGCAAGTTAATTGGAACCCTGTGATGAAAATGAAACTGATCGCCAGTGCATTATTGTTAGCCAGCCAGATGAGTACCGCGTTTGCTGCACCCACTGAAAACAGTCCGCAACCGACCGCAGGCGTGACCGCTTTCCTGAAGGCGCTCAACAGCGGGAGTGGTAAACCGATTGAGCAACTCTCCGTCAAAGATGCCCGAGCGGTGTTGACGGGGGCGCAGAAGGGCGCAGAACTGCCGCCGGCACAGATTTCACAGAAGATCATTACCGTACAGGGCAAGCCTCTGACGCTGACCATCGTTAAGCCCGAGCACGCCAGCAGCACCTTGCCGGTGTTTATGTTCTTCCACGGCGGTGGCTGGGTGCTGGGTGATTTTCCGACCCATGAGCGACTGGTACGTGACATGGTGAATGCATCCGGCGCTGCTGCGGTATTTGTCAATTATCAACCATCGCCAGAAGCCCATTTCCCGGTGGCAATTACTCAGGCTTATGAAGCCACTAAATGGGTCGCCGAACATGGCGCTGAAATTGGCGTTGACGGAAAACGTCTGGCGCTGGTTGGTAATAGCGTTGGCGGTAACATGGTGGCGGCGGTTGCCTTGCAGGCGAAGCAGTTTAAAACGCCGGCCATCCGTTATGATGTGATGCTGTGGCCGGTTACCGATGCGCGTTTCGACACCGCGTCGTATGATCAATTTGCTGACGGACATTTCCTGACGAAGAACATGATGAAGTGGTTCTGGGATAACTATACCGTTTCGGAAAAAGATCGTAATAACATCCTGGCATCACCGTTGCGTGCCACCACTGAACAGCTGAAAGGGCTGCCGCCAACGCTGATTCAGACTGCAGAGCTGGATGTGTTACGTGATGAAGGTGAAGCGTTCGGTCGTAAGCTGGATGCTGCAGGCGTGCCGGTTACCGTAACGCGCTACAATGGCATGATTCATGATTACGGTTTGCTGAACGCGTTAAGTCAGGAACCCACGGTCAGAACAGCTATTAATCAGGCGGGTGAAGAGTTGCGTTCGCATCTCAAATAACTGACCGGTCACATGAAACCAACCCCGGACCGAATCTTCGTCCGGGGTTCTTACCATACAGTAAGTTTGAAGGAATCAGTTCGAAGACGCAGGGCAGTGCGATTGCCGGAACACCAGGAAAGAACGGAGCAGTATCCAGGCGATAAGTGCGCTGTTAATATCTTATTTAACATAATATACATTATGCGCATAATGATTATGATCGGGAGCGTGATGCTCTATTGTATGGTCTGCTCACCATTTTGGGCTGATCCTGACTGTTTTCTCTGTACAGCAAAATCTGTCAGAAACGATCACAACGTCTGCCTGACCTTGTTACTGTCGCTTATTCTGTTCCGAAACTGAAATAATGTGATGCTACGTTATTCAGCATGGCTTTCCCTGCGGGACATCTTCTTCAGCGACTCTACACGCTATCCTCTCATCAACAAACCTGATATCGGAGATTTGCAGCCGGACGCTGCAATGACGACTTCGCCCTTTGCGGCTGGCTGGATGCACTGCTGCGCATTCTGACCGTTTCTCTGCTCAGGTGCTTTGCACAACTTAAGCAGTGACGTCGCTACGTGAAAATTAGCGCATTCATCAGGGCTGTCGGCCACAAAAATGCTGTAGAGGCGTCTATGCATCACCGCTTTATGTTCATCCTCGTTGTCTGCCGTGCGTACCACTAAATTGTCGTAAACGCGTCCACGTGTAACTACGCTTTCTTCACTCTGTTCCTTGCCAGGTTAATCCTGTAATGAGCAAGAAAGCCTGAGTCAGCTTTCTGCTGGCTGTCTGGTCAGCCGGACTCATACCGGCTATTCGCATTGCGATTGCAAGGCAGTCAACGCAGCGCAGTGATGCTTTTGCCCTGAGCATTGAAAATAAGAGTCAGTAACATCCGGTCGTTTTCAGCACTATCAGCGACACGCAAAATGAGGTGTAACGTCCCTGCTCTGTCCTGTCATCCAATAACTATCTTGTATAATCTGACAAAAAAGCAGAACGTAAATTTCGCACAGCAAGAATGATTCTTCGTATACAAAATCTGAATGATAACGCCCGGGAAAGAAATAAATATAGATCTCTTTTCTTTTAATGACACTGACCAAAATAGTGATGTTTCCATGCACTAAATAACTGATTTAGATCAATATTTATAGTAAGTGCGTCAATTAACATCTTTGTTACCAGGACTATTCTTAATAAAATGGGATGTGAACTATAAATATCGTCGCTAATTTTTTTATAAAAGCCATTTAAAATGCAGATCGTTTCAATGAAGTAAGGGAGAAAGCAATAATAGAGTCAGTAAAAAATCATTTATCAGTGCCATCATAGTGGCCGCTATATACAAAATTGATCACTGAACAAAATTCGCTCATATTTAGCATTGAGTGCGGAATTTTTATTGATCAAAGTGGCGTTATTTGCGAAATATTCCTAACGGACGTAAAAAAATCCTGGTCTCTCAGCACTGCTGAGGGCGTCGTCGCCCTTTTTGTCCCGAATTTTCAACAAATATTACTCCCGCCCGTGGAGGTGACCCCTTAAGAAAAATCCGAATGAAGAAAATAGCGGATAATTTTCATCGCCTTGAAACGCGGAGATTTTTATCGATAAAATAATCACAACTCTCGCAACAACGCCAAAATATTATGATAAAGATAACCAGAGAGGAAATTCGCTGCGCCAGTTGTAAATATGGCTGTGATCTCACCCATCGCGCTTCAGACATTTATAACAGATGTCCGTTGCAAAAAATTACCACCTGGCCTGGAGGGAATCATTTTTTCTCTTCATCCATACTCAGCATGGTCGCTGGAAAATATGAAAGCCTCTTTTGCAGAGGATGTGTATTCGTTGACTTCTCCAGGGAAAATGTCAGGTATTTTACCAATAGCAACTGGATTGAGTATTTGAAACATACGGGATTAATGCTGATTATCGTCAGTGATCGCCATATGGAGCCGCTTGCGGCGTACTGGCAAAAAGAGGACCTGCGTATACAAACTGTGATTTATGCCGATTTGTCCCTGGAGGAGATAAACAGACAAATCCAGGGCTGTTATTTCGGTTTAAAAGGCGAGGTCAGGAAAAAAGTGAATGCACTTAAACAGGATGAAGTTCGGTTCCTTGATCTGGCGATGAACGGACTGTCACTACCGATTATTGCCAGAGAAATGGGAGTTGAAGTCAAGCGTGTTTATAACATCAAAGATGCCATTCGCCGGAAAATGGGCATCAGCCTCAATCAGTTATTTTCCGCATAATTATGATAAAGGAGTATTAAATGAACACCAAATTCAGAACGCTTAATCTTGCTGTGTTAATCAGTGCCGGGCTGGTGTCAGCCAGCGTGTTTGCAGCTTCAGATAACACCATCAACTTTCAGGGAGAAGTGACCACTGAAACCTGTTCTGTTTCCGTAAATGGCAACAATGCATCCCCTGTTGTGCTGCTGCCAACGGTCAGTACTTCGGACCTTGCTGCCTCTGGTGCAACTGCGGGTGATACCACCTTCACCGTGGGCGTTAGCGGCTGCGCCGGGGACAGTACCTCGGCCACCAAAATCTCGACGGTGTTTGTGGGGAATAACGTTAGCGCTGCCGGTAATTTATCTAACACCGGAACCGCAAAAAATGTTGAGGTACAAATCCTCGATCCGAAAGATGCGGTGGTTAATCTGACCAGTGGTTATACCGGCAGCGGTGATCTGACACTGCAGACCGGTGAAACTTCTGGCTCTGCCACCTACTCTGCCCGTTATTACGCATCCGGCACGCCAACGGCGGGTACCGTTACCGCATCACTGCAATATGCCGTGACTTACCAGTAATATTTTTCGTGCGTATCTGGATAGCCAGATACGCACGCCACGCTTGAGATATCCGACATGTATTCGCGCATTATGCTGTTCCCATTAAAAATGGTAATACTGATTTTTTTGATGACGTTTATTTCGGATAACGTCCAGGCAAGCGTCACTATTCTTGGCAGCCGAATTATTTATCCGGGTAATGCTCTCTCCGTCGATGTTCAGTTAAAGAACAACGATAATATTCCTTATGTCATTCAGGCCTGGCTTGATAATGGCAATATGGATTCGCAACCTGGCGATAAGAGTGACGTGCCTTTTATTATCACGCCACCGCTGTTTCGGATCCAGCCTCTGACCGGCCAGGTTTTAAGAATCCGATTCATACCTAATGTCTCATTACCACAGGATCGCGAGACGATTTACTGGTTCAACTCCCTGCAGATCCCCCCCGGTAATATTCAGGCGGAATCAGGCCGTAACAGTATTGTTTTAATGTTACGTAACCGCATGAAACTCTTTTATCGTCCTAAAGCGATTGGTCAGCCGGTTAATTTTTTCGACGGTGTAAAAGTAACGATGCAAAAAGAGGGGGTTGAAATCAACAACACTCAACCCTGGTATCTCTCACTTACAGAGGTTGCAATAAAAACAGCAGGCAAAAAAACAGCCTGCGAAGCCGAAATGATTGCGCCCTTTGCCAAAAAAATAGTCAGGTGTAAACCGGCAACGCACTCTTTATCAGCTACTAGCGTGATTTCTCTTTCAGCAATGAATGACCAGGGAGCTAAAGTCAGTGAAGACTATCCGATTGCAGGCAGGTAATATCCGCATCTTTTTTTTGCCTCTCTGTGCATCATTTACTTTTTCACCGTATGGACACGCTGATGAATACTACTTCGATCCTTCGCTGTTTAAAGGTTCCGCCTTTGGCCAGAATATTGATCAGTTTAATCATCAGACTATCGCCCCCGGAAACTATTATGTCGATATCTATGTTAACAATAAGCTGGTTAAAAGCGGCGTCACCCTGACCTTTCTGTCAGCAGAGAAAGGTCAGCCGATAGAACCTTGTCTCCCGCTGACGGTGGCTGAATCATTAAGCCTTAAGTCACTGAATAAATCCTCAACCAGCGAGGGCTGTCAGCCCTTGCGTCACTGGTCATCAGCGGCCCGCTGGCAATTTGATCAGGCTTCACTGCGGCTGCAGTTCACCATTCCGGATGCGGAGTTAATTCATCTTCCCAGGGGAAATATTCCCGTCGCCGAATGGGATAAAGGGATCTCCGCCCTTTTCATCCGGCATAACACCAATTATAGCTGGACGGAAAATACCGCTTCCGGTTACAGATACCAGTATCTCTGGAGTGGCATCACGGCGGGCACTAATATTGATAACTGGCAGCTGCGCCATCAGGGCAATCTGCGGTTTATCGACAATAACGTTACCGGCAGTGACGTTCGCTACACAACGGTCAGAACCTGGCTTCAGCGCCCCATTGAACCGCTGAACAGTCTGCTGACACTGGGCGACAGCTATACAGAAAGTTCGCAGTTTGGCAGCCTTTCTTATAATGGCATTAAGCTCACTACCGATGAAAGGATGCGTCCGCAAAGCCGGCGTGGTTATGCGCCCGAAATTCGCGGTGTGGCCTCCTCCAGTGCCCGGGTTATCGTCAGACAACTGAATCGCGTTATTTATGAGATCAGCGTGGCGCCTGGTCCCTTCGTGATCAACGATTTGTACAATACCCGTAGCCAGGGCGATCTCGATGTTGAGATTATTGAAGCCAATGGCAAAACGTCCTCGTTTACCGTTCCTTATGCCTCTGTGCCTGATTCGGTCAGGCCGGGAAACTGGCATTACTCGGTTGCACTGGGTCGGGTACGGCAATTCTACTCAGTTAATAACACCTTCTTTGAAGGGCTGTTGCAGCGCGGTATCAGTAACCGACTGACCGCTACGGCAGGATCGCGGCTGGCTCAGGACTATCAGGCCTGGCTGCTTGGCGGTGTCTGGACTTCGGCAGCGGGCGCAGTGGGATTAAACACCACCTTTTCTGATGCAAAGGTCGCACAGAACAGAAATGCCTCGGGATGGCGCGCCGAGCTGAGCTACAGCAAAACCTTTGCTACCGGCACCAACCTGGTCCTGGCCGCCTATCGTTACTCAACCAGCGGTTATCGCGACCTGCAGGATGTGCTGGGCGTTCGGCGCCAGCAGGACAATGGCATCAGTTACTATTCAGATACGCTGCATCAGCGTAATAATTTTTCTGTGACCCTGAGTCAGTCAATGGCCGATTATGGCTTAATCAGCCTGAGCGGCAGCACGGCGGATTACTATAATAACCGGTCACGTATTACTCAGCTTCAGTTAGGTTACAGCAACAGCTGGAATAACATCAGTTACAGTCTCAACGTTGCCCGTCAGCGTACTACCTGGAATTATGATCGTTTCGGGCTGAACCTGGACGATGGTGATAACGCATACCGCGAGAAATATACCGAAAATACCGTTTCACTGAATGTCTCGGTTCCGCTGAACTGGGGCAATCACACTACCTCTGTGGCCTATAACTACAACCAGTCTAAAGAAACGCGCAATTCGACGCTCTCACTGACCGGTTCATCTGGCGAGAACAATCAGCGATCCTGGTCCCTGTATGGCGGAACCGAAAATACGCAAAGTAACAGCGGCCACCGTGTCTCGTTCGGCGGAAATATTCAGCAGAATACGCGCGCAGGCGCGGTCAGAGCGAATTATGGTCAGGGGGATAATTATCGCCAGGCTGGATTAGGGCTTTCTGGTACGTTGCTGATTCATCGCGGCGGCGTCACCGCCGGACCTTATACCAGCGACACTTTTGCGCTTATCCATGCGGATGGTGCCCAGGGCGCCAGCGTACGCAATGGTCAGGGTGCCGTCATTGATCATTTTGGTTACGCTATCCTGCCGTCGCTGACGCCATATCAGGCCAACACCGTCAGCCTTGATACACGCTATATGAATGCTGATGCCGAATTAAGCGGTGGAAGCCAGCGCGTTGTGCCCTATGCCGGTTCCGTTACCCGAATTAATTTTGCCACGCTGCAGGGTAAGGCCGTCTTAATCGCGCTCAAAAATGAAGATCATGAAATCCCGCCAATGGGCACCGAGGTCCGTGATGCTGATAATACCGTGATAGGTATTGTGGGCCAGGGTGGTCAATTATATGCACGTGTACCGCATGACTCTGGAACCTTAAAGGCAAACTGGGAATATAAGGGCAATAAAACATGTTTTGTTAATTATCAAATAACCGGTCGCGTGAATGAGAATATTGTTCGCCTGGATGCTGTCTGCCATAAGGGTTAATCGTGTGAGAATCGAAAAATATTTCCTGTATATCTTATTATTGCTGTTCAATGTGCCCGCCTGGGCTAATTGCAGTGTTGTTACCGCCACATCCTCGTTGTCTCAAAGCGCGATTGCAGCAGGGTATACCGCCGCCTACTGGACCGGCGCTTGCGACACCTGCTCAGGGAATGTGGGCCTGCCATCTGTGATCAGCATCAATAGCGGAAAGACCTTCCAGCCCTCTGGCACACTGCTGGCCAGCTCGGTAGGCAGCTTTCTTTCATCGGCCAGCAATGTTTCCTACTCAGCTAACCAGATTCTTTACCGCTGCGCCGTGGCAGATGCAGACAGTTTGTATGAGATGTATGCCACCAATGGCGACAGCCCCTATGCCGGTCAATATATTACCTCTGAAGTGGACGGCGCCTATTATGATGTCGCTGCAAATGTTGCCGTCAGGCTAACTAACCTGACAACCGGCGAATATTACAGTCGCTACTGGAAAGCCCGACAGCTGACAGCCAGTGACTGGTATTCTGATGGCACCTATATTTATATTCCGGCCAGTGCTTTCAGCAATGTGCTGTATGAAATGTTTAAAATAGACTCTACCCGCTATTACGCCAGCAACAGCAATCGCTATGTGGACAACTGGACACAACCTCGCGGATATATTGCTTTTAAAGGACCCGGGCTGGATACCAATAATCTGAAAGTGGGCCAGGATAGTCTCTCTTACTGGTATGGTTTTTACCGTAACTGGCCCGCTGCCTGGAGCACCTTCTCAAATGTCACCTATGTGCGTGGCGCGCTATGCGAAGTCCAGGATTATCCTTCGGTGGTGCTGCTGCCGACCGTAAGCGTGAATACCCTTGCCGCGGGCGGGAAAAGTCAGGCTCCTTTTACTATCACTATCCAGTGCGAGTCCGGTGCCATCTCCGGCACCAGTACATCGACGATCACGTCAGCAAATGTCGCTATGGGCTTTCTCGTTAACCAGTCAAATGCGGTAACGCAGGCAAGAAATCTGGGGCTGACTACAGCTGGCGGCGGGTTAACCTGGCTGCTGGATACCCACTATGGTAGCAGCGCTGCCGCCTCCGGCGTCGGTATAAAAATTTATGACAGTCATAATATGGCGCTCAATTTACTGCCTGACAGAACAGTGACGGGCACGGGCAACAGCCGTGGCTGGTATGCCTATAAAGATTTAACGTCGCAAATCTCCTCAGGAGGCGCTGATATTTACAGTGGTGATTTCACCGCCTCTCTTGAAGCGCTCAGCGGGCAAACTATTACAGCAGGAACAGTCAATGCGCAGTTACAGGTTGTGGTCAGTTTTCAGTAACGTCGTTGTGTTATCTGGCGTCCTGCTCTCATTCAGCGTCTGGGCGGTGGTCAATGTGGATAAAACCCGGATCGTTTTCAATCAATCGGATCTGAGCCAGTCTGTTAACGTCGTCAACAGCGGCGGAAACGAAACGTATTTGCAAATCTGGACAGATGACGGTGACCTGACTCTCTCACCCGACGCCAGCATCACGCCCGTCATAGTCATACCGCCGGTGGTAAAAATGTATCCGGGAGAAATGCGATCGTTGCGTCTGGTACTCACTTCACGTCAGGCGCTGCCCGCGGACAAAGAGAGCCTCTACTGGTTAAATATTTATCAGATCCCTGCGCTGAAAAAAGAGCTTAACGCGGCTGAACGTAAAGTGGTGTTACCGCTGCGAATCCGGCTAAAAATCTTTATACGGCCTGAGGGACTAAACGCCCCGCTGACCACCGATCCGGAAAAGCTCCGTTTCGCGGTAAAGGGAAATAAAATCGCAATAACCAACCCTACTCCCTGGTTCATGAGCATGAATGTCTATTCTGAAGGTCAGCCATCAATAAAAAATCTCACTCTTGCCCCACAATCTGATGCTTACATTGACAGTCACACTCCGCCTAAACCCGGTGAGTCAGTGAGTTATGCGGTGATCAATGACCAGGGGATTCCGGTTAACTACACGACAACCTTGAAGTAACCGGACGGGAGTGCCCTCTGCCGACAGGCAGAGGGCACATAAATCTGACCTTTTGCGGCAGTCCAGGGCGTCGCTACATGAATTCTGCGCATCTGATGGGGCGGCAGTACGCAGAATTTACCTACGCATGGCGTTTTGAGAGGTTCAAGAGGCAGTTCCGCAAGACAATCCATTTTAGCCGCGCTAGAGTTGCTGGCTTCCACTGTTTCAACGACGAGAAAAAATGAAACGCTTATTTGTCTATGGCACGCTCTGTCCGGGACGCGAGAATGCCCATATCCTGGAAAATATTGGCGGAGAATGGCTGGCCGGTTCGGTGAACGGTACCTTCTATCAGCGCGGCTGGGGCGCAGCGGCTGATTTTCCGGGCATCGTTCTGGATGAGCATGGGCCCGACGTGCCGGGTTATCTGTTTCTCTCCGACCAGCTGGACGCCCACTGGCCGATGCTGGATGCGTTTGAAGATGGCTACGATCGCGTCGAAGTTTGTGTTTCTGCCGAAGATAATCGGCAATACAGTGCGTGGATTTATCAGCTTCAGCCGCAGGAAAGCCGCTGAGTTATTACCGCTGAACGTTTCCTGCAGTGAGATGCGCGCGCCCTGCTCTTATTGCAGGCTTCTGGCGCAGCAGGACGCGTTTATGGCCTGTATCAACCAGGCGTGTCTGGCTAGAGAATTTAATGCAACAAACTGAATTTAAAACGGTATGATGCCTGCGCTTCACGCTCAGGCCATTGCTGGCCATTTTTACCAACCTTTCCACTCTGCTGATCTTATTTTCCTGTCAGACCATATACGCGGGCACGTTGCCTGATTCTCAATTTAATTAAGACCTAATGTATGATGTAACTAAAATAAGATTGTCCGCTCTGGTCCCGGCAAGCGCTCTCTTAGCCCCACCAGCCAGCCCTGTTATACCGGGTTAATCTGGCCAGCGCTGATGTGGAAACAGTGATACACGAATATTAAACAGATGGATTAAGGGCGCAACAGCCACACTCTCCTCTCGGGCGATCGGCCCCAGTCTTAGCAGCAACAGATCCAGCTCATCCAGCAGATCCTGATGTGGCGCTAACTGCAGCGACTTCATCTTGCGCTTCAGGTATAGCGCCAGTTCGTGAAACATCTGACCACTATCAATCTGATGACTCTCCAGCACCTCACGATAACGTGCGTAGAAGTCATAACAGTTGGCGCCCAGCCAGGTTTCAGTAATCAGATACCCCCCCACCACGATATCCGGCACCGGATCGAGCCTTTTACGCGGCAGAATGATATTCACCCGGTCGAGCATCCGCGCAATAAATTGCTGCCGTGACAGTAGCGTGGCGGAATTGCGCTCCACCATTTTAATAAACCCTAACAGATCGCGCAGCCCCCGTTGCACCGCTCTTCTGGCTATCCATGACGGCCGTTTGTTGCGGATCAACGCCGTCAGCACCACCGCAAACATAATCCCCACCATCGAGGAGATGGCCGCATTCAGCGTGACGATCAGATTGGGGACATAGTGATGGCTTAAGCCGATAAAACCGGGGATTTGAATGGCGACACTCAGCCCTACCAGATTGGTCGCCGGATTGGCAATGACCAGGCTCAGCAGCATCAGACCGGGCGGCAGTATGATCATCAGCGCCTGTAAGGTATTGGCCTGCGGGATCAGAAAAGCGATGTAGAACAGGCTGACCACCAGCGCAATCATCACCCCTTTCACGAACAGCTTCATCGGCGTTACCGGGGAATCGACACCAGCAAAAAATGAACTGATGATCGCCGCCATTAGAGGTGCATTCGCCCCATCGGCCCAGCCGCTGCCGATCCAGAACAGGCTGGAGAGGAAGGTCGCCAGAAATGCCGTCAGCGCGGACAGCCGTAACAGTCCCTTATCGATATGCCGGTGTTCCCGGATATTGCGGATCGCCGCCCCATCCCCGTGGCTGTAGAGATCCCCTGCGCGCGCACTGACATTCTCATAAGCATCGGCAATGCGCACAAAGTTAGCCAGCCGCTCAAGCAGACCAATCAGCAGCAGGCTCTCTTCGGTTGCCAGCAGCCCGGCCCGCCATTCGTGCTCCAGGGTTGCCTGACTGGCAGCAATCGCTTCACGCAGTCCGGCAATATCGTTAATCCGATCGTGATGCAGCCACAACAGGAACTGCTGAAACACGTCGGTGACGCACGGCGGAAAACGAATATTCAGTTCGGCCAGCACACCCAGCCGTGATTCAATCGCCGTCAGTGTCGGCAGCAGATAAGTCAGATGCTGATACTGTACGCTGACCAGACGGATGACATTACGCGCCGCTTCGCCCTCATAGACGCAGTGGGTCAGCAGCGTTTCAACATTCAACGGATATCCCGCCATCTGAATCAGGATATCTTCGCGCTCCAGCGATTTGTTCTTTGCCATTCCGCTGATCAGTTCATCACAGAGTTTGCGCGCGTTCTGAAACCAGAGATTAACGCTCTGCCCCAACAGATGATGCATCGAAACCGGAAACACCAGCCGGTGAACCAGCGTGCTGCAAAGGATGCCCAGCGTAATCTCCTCAATACGTGAAACTACGGTGTTGATGATTGCCAACGGTGACTCAACGTCTGGAAATCCCATAATCGCTGCGCTGTAGCCGGCCAGCATAAAGATATAGCTCTTCGGCGTGCGGTCATGCAGAGAGAGCCAGAGGCAAACCGTTACCCATAGCGATACGCACAGGCTGAACAACACTGGCGACTGCACCGTTTCGGGGTAGATCAGCAGAATAAAGA
Organism: Pantoea sp. EKM10T; assembly: GCF_011800685.1. Classification (NCBI taxonomy): domain Bacteria; kingdom Pseudomonadati; phylum Pseudomonadota; class Gammaproteobacteria; order Enterobacterales; family Erwiniaceae; genus Pantoea; species Pantoea sp. EKM10T. Next base: position 233,500 of record NZ_JAALEU010000001.1, on the reverse strand, counting down.
TGCCGCCCAACAGCGTGCCCAGCAGGCGAAACAGCGATTTCGAGACGGTCGATGCTGCATAGAGTTGCGAGGTGACAAACACCGTGGTGAGCGCCCAGGCGGGTTTTTCGAAGTTAAGAACGAGCGCCACAGAGAGTGCGATAAACGCGGCAAAGGAGGTTTTGCAGGCAAACAAAACCGCGTTTTTGGTAAACCATTTCATCGAATGAGAGCAACCAGGAACTTTCTGAGGCGCGTATCCTGACAGATGCGCCTGCGTTTTACTCTCAGTTAAATTTTACAAATTATTACCGGCCGCATCAGGCCGGTTAAGCCCCTGCTGGCGCATCAGCGCACGGCGCTTATCCAGTAAAAAAGGGCGCAGATAGCCTACCGTGTTCGAGAGCAAAATCACCTCTTCGGCAAGCTCAATCCTCAGCACGTCTGTCAGGTACGCTTTGCGCTGAGTCATTCGCTGCCAGAGATCGGGAAAACGACACGCCAGCTCATCACGCAACGCCGCGTCCGCCAGTCCGACCGTATCCTCGATACTGCAGCCGCCATAACCCGGCACCGACGGGATAATATCGATCTGCAGCAGCATACCGCTTTTCAGTGTCACGGCTGAATCGGGATAGATGGGCGAGCTTAGCCACTCTTCGTCAGCCACCAGATGCCCCGGATTAAGATGCCAGCCATACTGCGCTTTCGGCAGTACCGTTTCGATAAGCGAATAGAGTTCGCCGCCGGTGATCCCTATCCGCAGCTGCTCCAGCCAGCTGACCACCGCGTGATAATAGGGGATCGCCAGCCGGGTCAGCCAGTCGGAAACGTTACACTGTAACTCAGAAGCTTCACTGACCACGTAAGCCGAGCGGCTGGTCAGCCCGCCTTTGTAGCCTGTGGTAAGAGAAAGCTTATCGCCTGTCGCAATCCGTTTATCAGACGGATAGAGCCGGGCCTGGGCGAAACGATCGCCGGTCGCGGCAATCGTCACTACCGTGTTTGGCTGCCCTTCTGCGTTCAGACGTGCGCCTAACGCCTTCTCTGTGACGCCCGGCGCTACGCTATCCAGCGCAGCCAGCATCGCGGTTGAAGCAAGATTGGCCCCCGCCTCATAAAACGCCACTTCATCGGCGCCGTTAACGCAGCGTGCACCGTTGTCAGGCGAGATAAACAATCCGGTGGCGTTTACCAGTTGTGCATCGCCGCCCGCTGCCTGCGCCGCCGCGGCATAGATGAACTGCGGCAGATCAAACATCCCTTGCTGCCTGCCGGTAAATAACTTCCAGCCCACCAGCCCGGTGCGTTCTCCCGCCACTATCCCTGCCTCTGTTAACAGCTGATCCAGGGGCTGCTCCCCGCGCATAGGCTGGTTGGGCAGAGAAAAGACCGCCGCATGCAGACAGCGTCCCGGATTGCGGGCAAACGGCACCAGCTTGAGGTTCTCATTACCCATGATATAGGTGAGCTCGCCCTGCTGAGTCACCACCAGCAGCGCCTCCTCGAAGCGCGGAATGAATCCCGCCAGATACTCAAAATTGCTGCCGTGCTCTTTGTCGGCATAGATAATCAGTTGCGCAATCTGCTGCTGCTGCATCCGCTCAATAATGGCGGCCAGACGGCGATGCAGTGTTTCATCAGATATTACAGGGCTGGCAGCACCGGGAAATGCCGGCGGTGACGGGATTGTTTCCAGGGCATAGCGATTGGCATCCATAACGCACTCCAGTGGCCAGATTGACGGGGTTTGATTTCCATTCCCAGGGTAAACCTGAGCTTTAGCCTGTAGGGTGCCACAATCACACAACTTACTCGTTGCGTGTTATCAAAAGAGGGACATTCACCTGTAACAGAGACAAAGAAGCCCGCGCTAAACGGGCTCTCTGTGTTATTTGATGGGCACGCCTGCATTCTCCAGCGCTTCAGCCTTTTCGGGATATAACTCCGACGTTCCGGCATTCATAATCACCGCTCCACAGCGGATGCAGTGATCGCCCTTTACATCTGGCACAACGTCCTCCGGATTACCCGTATTAAGACTGACATCGCGCGTGGCGTACACAAACGCCTCTCCTTCACATCCCGGACACTTCATACCATGACTCTCCTGTTAAGCCTGTCAGATAAGCATAGCCGACAGGCTTTTAGCCATACACATGAGGAGAGGTTTTTCAGGATATTGCCAGCTCATAAGCGCCATCACTCTTTGTGCCGCAGCCGCTCCAGCATAATGAGTGAATGACTGAAGATGGCGTCGGCGATGTGCTGCGGGAAATCGGGCGGCAAAGCATCGCGCACCGAGACCACTGCCTGGGGAAAGGCCTTAATAAAGAAGTCGAAGATCTGCTGCAAACTGTCACGATCAAAACTGACGCTTTTTGCCGTGGCGATAAAATGGCGCGGGAAGATTTTGTCGATCTCTGTCTTCTTCCCCTTAGTGGCACGCAGACCCATCGCCAGTTTCAGCGCTCGCTTGTTCAGACCGGTGCCGCCCAGTACCGGATAAGCGGAGATCACATCATAAAAGGGAGTCAGTCGATAACTGCCGCCGCGCTCAATAAACAGTGAGAAGTTCTTGGCGTGACCGTCGGTTGCGCCAATCAGCCACTGAAACACCTGGAACATCATAAAGCGATAGCGATCTTCGATGGCGTTGCTCGATCCCATCAGTATCTGCATGATCTCCGCAATACCCGGCCCGCCATCCGACTCATATTTGGTTGAAGATGGCAGTCCCAGCGTCTGACAGAAATCCTCCTGCGGCAGGCGAATCAACCGGGTTTTATCGCGTGACCAGCGGCGGTCGAAACGTTCTACCGCCAGGGCGCGCATCTGTCCGGCACGGATAATCGTTGCCTGCGGCACGTCGATACCGAGTGCACGGGCCAGCGCCAGACAGAGATACTCATTCTCCACACTTTCACGCATATCCAGCGTCGCGGCCGGCTGTTTAATCTCTCCGATCGGCAGCTTAATGATGTGCGAGGTGGGCGTGGCACCGGCAGGAATGCTCCAGCCTTCATCGGTCAGCAGCAGTGCGGTTTTCTCCTGCGCCCCTGCGACCGAGATACGGAAATCGGTCTCTTCACGCAGCATCCCCAGCGGGATATCTGACTGATAGGCCGACAGCACGCTTTCCAGCCGGGTTTCATCCAGCACTTCATAGCGGGCCTGCAGTGCGGGCAGTGGCATATCGGGCGGCAGCAGCATGGTTGCCCCGACGCTGTCACGTCCCACTTCCTGCAACAGATCAAACGGCTGACGGGATTTAATCTGGTAACGCGCCACGATTCTGTCGCGAATCAATGGGCTATCCGGCAGCAGGTTATCGAAGAAGTTAATCACGGCGTGTGAGGTGAGAGCCTTAACCTGCAACGGCATCGAAAGTGACAGCGGCCTGGAGAGCGGATTACTCAGCCAGCCGGTATCATACTGAAACTCATGAGCGCCGTTTCGCTGGCGGGTGAGTACGCCTACCCGCTCGCCGTTCATCCACGCAATCAGCCTTTGCATTACCACTCATCCTCATCATGCAGCTGAGGCGCACTGGCCTCCTCTTTCTCCTGAACTTCCAGACTCAGCTCCAGCGACTGTAACAGCTTAAACAGCGTTGCCAGCGAGGTACTGTCAGGGGCATTTTCAAAGTGAGAGATGGTGGCCTGTTTCAGGCCGACCTTTTTCGCCAGCTCACTCTGGGTCCAGCCATTGCGCTGACGAATGAGCTTTAGCCGGTTTGCCAGCTGTAGCGGGCTGTATATCATGGGGTGACTCCTTCTGGATCACAGGCTGCAAGCATAGCGCAGCCGTGTCATCCCCGATAGGGTATAAAATGTCATTTATCCGCTAAAGGGGATAATAATTACTTTATACCCTATAGCGGATAATCGCACAATTATCCTTTGCAGGGGATAAACAGGAACCACAATTAAAAGAGGACGAGGATGAGCACATTTACCCTTACCCATCAGGTCAACGACGACGATCGGGAAGAGTTGCTGGCAGGACTGGGGGCTTACAACCGGCAATTTATCAGCCGCGATAACTGGGGACCGCTGTCGGTTTCTCACAGGGACGAACAGGGAACGTTGCGCGGGGGAGTGATCGCCGCACGCAAAGGAAACTGGCTCTGTATCGATTATCTCTGGGTGGACGAAACGCTCCGTGGCAGTGGTCTGGGCAGCGCACTGCTGGAAGCCGCAGAGCAGGAGGCGGGAAAGATGGGATGTCTCTATGCGCTGGTGGATACCTTTAGTTTTCAGGCCCTGCCGTTTTATCAGAAACAGGGTTATCAGCCGCAGATGTCCCTGCCCGATTTTCCGCAAACCGGTATGCAGCGTCACTATCTGACCAAAACGTTACGGCCAAGGGCATCACGCTGACCGCAGTACCATCAGCGTGACAGGGTCACATAATTACAAACCGGCAATGCGCCGCAGATCTGCTTCTGCTCCCGGTGCCACGGCCAGGACCTGCGCGCCTTTAGTGATGCGATTGCCTTCGGTGTTAAACGGGTGGTACCAGCCGCCCGCTTCTTTTACCAGGCAGTAACCCGCCAGGCAATCCCAGGCGTGCATATAGGGTTCGTAATAACCCACGACCCGACCGGCGGCGACCCACGCCAGCATTAGTGCGCCGGAACCAATACGGATAAAGTTACCGCCTGCCGACAGCAGTGCTGCCACAATCTCGCCTACCTGCTGCGGGCTGACATAACTGTTGGCACCAAAACCGGTAACGTGGTTTTGCAGCGTGCGTGTGGGATCGACCTGCAGACGATGACCGTTGAGCGTCGCGCCCTGCCCCAGTGCCGCCACGTAGCACTCCTGATAGGTCGGCGCGAAAATCACCCCGATGACCGGCACATCGCCGCGCAGTACCGCGACGGAAACACACCAACTCGGCATCCCATTGAGAAACGGGCTGGTGCCATCGATCGGATCAACCACCCAGGTGTAGTCAGACTCTCCCGCCTGCAGTCCCGACTCCTCACCCAGAAAGCCATCATCGGGAAACGCATCCCGTATACGGCTGGCGATCAGTTGCTCCACTTCACGGTCAGCAATCGACACCACATCCTGCAAATCGTACTTGGTCTCCACCACCAGCATCTCGCGACGGTTGAAGTAAGATAACGCCGTCGCGCCACCTTCACGGGCAACGGCTTCCGCTAAAGCCAGACGCGCCATTATTTCATCATGCGATTCCATGCGAACTCCTTGAGTTAGTCAGATTAACGGGCAATCAGGGCAAGGCCCTGCGGCTTAAAGTTGACGCCAACTGTAGTGGCGAGCGGCAGACGCTGTTCCATCTGCGGATCGATAATGAACAGCGCGCCCAGTTCGGTGGCGACTTCATATTCGATATGGTCACCCAGCCAGGTGCTGTGAATGACCTCCCCCTGCAGCGCCCCCTGACCGTCGCCGGACAATGTAATAAACTGCGGTCGCACCGCCAGCTGAGCACAGCCGGTTTTTGCACCGGCACCTCGTACCCGGAAGCGCTGATTACCCAGGCGGACCAGCGCGTCATCCGCATCCGCCTCTTCTACTTCACAGGGCAGAATATTCGCCTCCCCCATAAAGTCCGCGATAAAGACCGAATTGGGCGAATGGTAAAGCGTCTCCGGCGCGCCCTGCTGGGCAATATCCCCCTCTTTCATGACAATAATCTTATCGGAGACCGCCAGCGCCTCCTCCTGGTCATGGGTCACGTAAACCGCCGTAAACCCGAGCCGCTGCTGCAGATCGCGGATGTCGGTGCGCACCCGACGGCGCAGACGCTCATCAAGGTTCGACAGCGGCTCATCAAGCAGCAGCACCTGCGGTTCCAGCACCAGCGCGCGGGCGACCGCAATACGCTGCTGCTGTCCGCCAGAGAGCTCCGACGGCAGCCGCTGCCCCTGACTCTCCAGACCCACCAGCTTCAGCCCCTCGCGCGCCCTGTCCTGCGCCTCGCGTTTGTTCATGCCCGAGGAAAGCAGCCCGTAGAGAATATTGTCGATGGCGTTCATATGGGGAAACAGCGCGTAGGACTGAAACACCATCGCCACGTCGCGCTCGTTGGCGGGCAGATGGGTGACATCTTTGCCGCCAATCAGAATCCGCCCTGCGGTGGGATGCTCCAGCCCGGCCAGCAGTCGCAGCGTAGTGGTCTTGCCGCAGCCGGATGGCCCGAGCAGCGTCACCAGCGTACCCGGCTCTACGGTGAGCGACAGATCCGGCACGGCAGTAAAACCGGCAAAACGCTTTGCGACATGTTCAAACACCACCGATCCGGCGTTAATGGTCGTCATACGGCTCTCTCCTGAGTCAGAGTGGATGCAGAGGGTGCGGCAATAATCACCGCCGGTTGGATTGCACGACGCAGGCGACGTTCGCCCACCAGCAGCTGGAAAAGGCCAATGATCAGCAGCATCACCACGATCAATACCGAGGAGTAGGCAATCGCCACGCCATACTCACCGTTCTCCACCAGCCCGACAATGTACGAGGTCGCCATGTTGTACTGGGCGCTGACCAGGAAAATCACCGCGCTGATAGAGGTAATGGCCCGCACAAAGGCGTAAACCAGCGCGGCGCTGATGGCCGGTTTCAGCAGCGGCAGCACCACTTTGCGCAGGGTACGGAAACTGTTTGCGCCCAGCGTCAGTGAAGCTTCATCCAGGCTTTTATCCAGCTGGCTCATCGCCGCAATACCACCACGCACGCCGACCGGCATATTACGGAAGACAAAGCAGGCGATCAGGATCATCGCGGTACCGGTGATCTCCAGCGGCGGCAGGTTATACGCCATGACATAGCTCACACCAATCACCGTGCCGGGAATGGCAAAGCTCAGCATCAGCATGAATTCAAAGGTCTGACGACCGGCAAACTTCTGTCGCACAATCAGCCAGGCGGTCAGCAGTCCGACAATGGCCGTGAACGGCGCGGCGATCAGGGCGATCTCCAGCGTGGTCCAGAAAGAACTCCAGGCAACGCCGCTCCAGACCAGTTGCCCCTGATTAACGCTGACGTTAAAGGCCCGGATATAGTGATCCAGCGTCAGGTTGTTATTCAGCCCCCAGGACTGCACAAAGCCGCCAATCATGATCATGCCGTAGATCACCAGGGTGAACAGACCCCAGGGTATTACCATGCCATAGACGCTGTAGCGCACAGGACGCGGCAGCATCACATGACGGCCGCCATCGCCTTTGCCGGTGACAGTGGCAAAGCTTTTGCCGGAGAGCCAGACGCGCTGCACCAGAAAAGCGGCCAGGGTGAAGCCCAGCAGGATCATCGCCAGCACCGCCGCGCGACTCGGGTCGTTCTGTGCGCCAACCACGGAGAAGAAGATCTCCGTCGACAGCACGCCGTGACTCCCGCCCAGCACCATCGGGTTACCGAAATCGGCCATGCTTTCGATAAAGCTGATTAAGAAGGCGTTGGCCAGCCCCGGCGCCATCAGCGGCAGCGAGATGCGGGAGAAAGTGCGCCAGCGGCTGGCACGCAGGGTCTGTGACGCCTCTTCCAGTGACGGACTGACGCCCTCGACCACCCCAATCAGCACCAGAAAGGCGATGGGGGTAAAGGAGAGCACCTGGGCAATCCAGATGCCGGTCATGCCATAGAGCCAGCGGCCCGGCTCGATGCCGAACAGCGTCGCCAGCGATTCGGTGACCACGCCAGAGCGGCCAAACAGCAGGATCAGCGCCAGACCAATGACAAACGGCGGCGTGATAATCGGCAGAATGGTCAGCATCCGCAGCGCTTTTTTACACGGCAGCGAGGTGCGCGTCGCCGCCAGTGCAAACGCCAGTCCCAGCAGCGTAGCGCCACTGGCCGTCATCAGCGCCAGTCCCAGCGTGCGCCAGGCGGTGCCGCAGGTGCCACCGGTAAAACAGCCGAGGCTCCAGATGGCGGGATCCTGCATATTGGCAATCAGTCCGTCAGGTTTAAAACTGCCATCAATATCCTGCACCGAGGCGACAAACAGGCTCAGCACCGGATAGAGCACAAAGGTCGTGACCAGCGCCACCAGCAGCACAATCGACGCCACCACAAAGGCATCGCCTCTCAGCACGCCGCGCTCCGCCAGGGCAAAGGCGAAAATCAGCAAAAATATGGTCATCAGCAGCAGCGCACCCGCGCCCATCGCGGGTTGTCCCTGCGCCAGCGGGCCGGTGAGGTTCTCCAGCCATAACCAGTTCCAGCCACTGAAACCGATGGCATGCCCTTCCAGCACCAGAAACAGAATGCCGCAGGTGCTGAACAGCAGCAGCAGCGTGCTGCGGGTGCGGCCCGGGGGCAGAAAGGCGCTGCCAGCACAGAGCAGCCACAGCGCCACGGCGATGCCCAGCCAGCTGTGTAACGCGAGCTGCCCCAGCGCAGGCGCATTGTTCTCATCACCCCATAAGCTGAACAGCCAGTCACCCGAGAAGAAGCCCTGCTCCAGGCTATACCAGGGCAGCAGCGTCAGCGCGCTTGCGCCCGCCAGCAGCGCGCCGGTTAAGCGACGATTGTGCGCATTCATAAATCACCTCGATCAGGAAGCGGACATCAGGCTTACGCCACCGCGGTCTGGCACAGACCCGGCTCAGGTGGCCGGGGGCGCACCACCGTTATTGTGCGCTGGCACCAATCTCTTTATCCCAGCGGCCCAGCAGCGCTTTGCGTTTTGCTGAGTCACCATAGGTTTTAAAGTCATAATCGATCAGCCTGATGTTCTCGAAGCGCGGTGCATATTCAGAGATCTCCGCCTTGCGGTTAGAGGGCAGCTGGAACGATTTCGCCTCTTTCATATGCGACTGTGCTTCAGCGCTAAGCGCCCAGTCATACCAGGCTTTGGCATTGGCCAGGTTTCGTGCCCCTTTGATGATCGACATCGAACCAATCTCATAGCCAGTGCCTTCACAGGGCGCGACGGGCTTAATCGGGAAGCCATCCACTTCCATCGCGACGGCATCATGCATAAAGACAATGCCGATGGTGGTTTCACCGCGCGCGGCGGCTTTGACCGGAGCAGAGCCGGACTTGGTATATTGCGAGATGTTGGCGTTGAGCTTCTTCAGGTAGTCAAAGGCTTTGTCTTCGCCCATGATCTGCACCAGCGTCGCCAGGGTGTTATAGGCCGTGCCGGAAGAGTTGGGATTGGCGATCTGAATCTCGCCTTTAAAGCCAGGGTCGAGTAAATCCGCCCAGCAGGCAGGCACTTTCTGCTTTTTCTCCGCCAGCAGTCTGGTGTTATAGCCCCAGCCCAGCGCACCGGCATAAACGCCCACGGTGCGATAACCGGAGATCTCCGCCACTTTTTGTGACCAGGGCTGTTGCTGATCGAGCAGTGGCGATTTATAGGCCTGGGTCAGCCCCTCTTCGGCGGCCTGCATATGCGGATCGCCGGTACCGGCCCACCAGATATCGGTACGGGGATTGCGTGCCTCGCTGCGGATACGGGCATAGGCTTCACCGGCAGAGAGCCGCACCATGCTGAGTTTAATATCGGGATGGGACTGGCTGAACAGCGTGGTCATCTGTTCGCACACCACCACATCGGCTGAGCAGATCATATTAAGATTGCCCGCCGCCGAGGCAGCAAACGGCACTATAGGGCAGACGATTACAGCAGCGAGCAGAGAGGAATAACGCATGGTGTTCTCCTGGGCTGGATGACGCAGGCGCGCCAGCTTTTGCACATGTGTGCAAACGTGTGTGCAGATTAGTACGGCGGGCCTGAGGTAGTGTCAATTCAGTTGTTAAGCAATTGTCAGTCGCTGTCACAAATTTGAAACCTTTCGCCCGTCTGTATTTTTTGCACAGGCTTGCAACTTCAGGCAAACTCAGTGCAGACAATGTCAGGCGAGGAGAGAACATGCAGCAGCTAAAGGCGGTGGTGAGTGCGCAGGATGTGGCTGACCGGGCGGGCGTCTCCCGCTCAGCGGTCTCCCGCACTTTTACACCGGGAGCCAGCGTGTCAGATGCTACCCGTCAGCGGGTGATGAGAGCGGCGGAGGAACTGGGCTATCACGTCAATCATCTGGCGCGCGGCCTGGTGCGCAACCGCAGCGGCATCGTCTGCTTAATTGCCTCCGAGGTTGACACGCCCTACCGTGCCAGCCTGGTGCGCTGGATGACCCAGTATCTGCAGGAAGCGGGAAAAGTGGCGATGCTGATTAACACTGACCGATCCGATGCGCGCGTTTCCGCCGCGCTGCAGCAGGCGATTAATTTTCGCGCCGACGCATCGATTATTCTCTCCGGCATGCCGGACAGCGGCATTACCCGGCTCTGCTACAAACATGGTCAGCATCTGGTGCTGATTAACCGCGACGAATCCCTGCCCGGCACGCTCAGTATCAACCTTGACTCCCGCCCCGCCGCAGAAATGGCGGTTAACGCGTTTGTGCGGGCGGGATGCAGCCGCATCGCCTTTGTGAATTCGCTGGCGGGAACGCCGAGTCTGCTGAAGCGCGAAGCGGATTTTCTGGCCGCCGCGCAGAAAGTGGGCGTCACGGTCCAGGTGGAGCGGTTCGGCACCACCTCTTACGAAAGCGGCCAGATTCTGGCCCAGCGTCTGCTGACGCGTAAAGTTCGCCCTGATGCGGTGTACTGTGCCACCGACCTGCTCGCCTGCGGCTTTATGGATGAGGCGCGTCACCGCTTTGCGCTGCGTATTCCGGACGATCTCTGCATCATCGGACACGATAATATCGCGCAGTCGGGGTGGGCCTCTTACAACCTCACGACCTTTGCACAGCCGGTGGAACAGTTCGCCCGCGATGCCATTGCCTGGCTGGTGGAGACGGAAGCGCAACCGGAGACGCTGATGCCAAAAAATGAACAGCAGCAGGAGCGGAGAATATATCCGGTAGATGTGGTCTGGCGCGGTTCGGTACGCGGCGGTTAACCGCCCTTTTTTATTTTCTTCCGCTATGTAATTACGCCCTGAAATAATCCACAACCGATCTTACGCTTCGCTTTAAATATCCCGCCCCTGCACTGAAAAATAATCGGACGCTACTGCACAGTGTTCCGATTTTCTGTCTACGCTTTATCTGCATTATTAAGTTCTTCTGGTTTTAACTGCTCAATGAATCAGCAGTCAGATGTGACAAATATCACATTTGTGCCAGGCTTAATGTCTCAGATAACTCTGTTCAAGGAGCATACAATGGCTACACCAACTAACAAGACGCTCGATCTGGATCAATTTCCTAAACCTCCTTTTGAGGACCAGCCACAACAGGCGCCAGGCCTGGCCAGTAAAATGATCCCGGTTCCCGACCACGGTGAAACCAGCTATCGCGGCACGGGCCGACTGACCGGCCGCAAGGCGCTGATCACCGGCGGTGACTCCGGTATTGGCCGCGCGGTGGCTATCGCTTATGCCCGTGAAGGCGCAGATGTGGTGATTAACTACCTGCCGGAAGAACAGCCCGACGCCGATGAAGTGATTAAATTAATCGAAGCGGAAGGCCGTAAAGTTTTTGCTATTCCGGGCGACATTCGTTCTGAAGAATTCTGTCAGCAGCTGGTCAAAGAGGCAGCCGATAAATTAGGTGGCCTGGATATTCTGGTTAATAACGCCGGTCGTCAGCAATTTAATGAGTCCATCCGAACCCTGAGTACGGAAGATTTTGACGCGACGTTTAAAACCAACGTTTATGCGATGTTCTGGATCACCAAAGCGGCGCTGGAATATCTGCCACGCGGTGCGTCCATTATTAATACCTCGTCTGTACAGGCGTTTAAACCCAGCGATATTCTGCTCGACTATGCGCAGACCAAAGCGGCCATCGTCGCCTTTACCAAATCCCTGGCGAAGCAGCTGGGTGGCGACGGTATCCGGGTTAACGCCGTTGCACCAGGGCCGTACTGGACCGTGCTGCAGTCCAGCGGCGGACAGCCGATGGAGAAAGTGAAGCAGTTTGGCGCCGACTCACCAATGGGCCGTCCGGGCCAGCCGGTTGAGATCGCCCCACTCTACGTAACCCTGGCCTCAACCGAGAGCAGTTACTCCTCCGGGCAGGTCTGGTGTTCTGATGGCGGCACCGGTACGCTGTAATCTCACTCAGGTGGCCGCATAATGCGGCCATTTTTTTGTCCCGCTTTTGCCCCGCTTAAGAAACCTCGCCACCGTGATATAAGGAAGCAGATTATGGAAAACCCGATCTTTCATTCGCCGGTCAGAAAAGAGGGCTTTGCGGGCCTGGGTGACTATGCCGCCATTGGTGAAGGCCGTTCAGTCGCGCTGATTGCGCCGGACGGTTCAATTGACTGGTGGTGTGCGCCCAATCTCGACGCAAAGCCCCTGTTTGATCGCCTGCTTGATGCCGGACTCGGTGGCTACTTCCAGATTGTCCCGCGTGCGCCTTATCAGGTCTCACGCCGCTACCGCGATAACAGCAACGTGCTGGAGACCCGCTTCGAAACCCGTGACGGTACCGTGCTGCTGACCGAATCGATTAACAGCACGCTGGCGGGCCGTCTGCCCTGGTGCGAACTGGCTCGCCGCATAGAGGGTGTCAGCGGTGAAGTGGAATTAGCAATCACCCTGCGCTTCGGCACCGCCGCCGAAACCCGTTCACCGTGGGTGGCCGATAATGAGAAAGGCAAGGTGTTTCACATCGCGGAGATCATGGCGATGTTGCGCACCAGCGAAGATATTCAGATCACAGAGCTGGATGACGAGCAGGTCTGCGCCACGCTGCGTACCTATGCCGGTTCCCGCTCGCTCTGCGCGCTGCTGGTGACCGAGAAAGAGCCGCTGGCGGTGCCGCCGCTGGAGGCTATCGATCAGCGGATTGAAACCAGCCACACCGGCTGGACCAGCTGGGTGGAGAGCCTGAGTTATGAGGGCCGCTACCCGACGCTGGTGAAGCGCTCAGCCCTGTCGCTGAAGTTTCTCTGGTACTCCCCGACCGGCGCACTGGCTGCTGCTGCCACCACCTCCCTGCCGGAGGGGATCGGCGGCGAGAAAAATTATGATTACCGCTACGCCTGGGTGCGCGACGCCTGCCTGATTATTAAAGCCTTCGTCTATCTCGGAGCGCTGGAAGATTGTAAGGCGGCCTTTTCCTGGCTGTCGCAGACCATCATGCGCCATGGCGTCAGGCTGCGCGCCTGCTATGCCCTGAATGGTGATGAGGTCCCCGCTGAGCGTTATCCGCCGCTGAGCGGCTATCAGAACTCTCAGCCGGTGCGGGTCGGCAATAATGCCCGTGACCAGCTGCAGCTCAGTATGTATGGCGACATGCTGGTCACCGCGCAGCATTTTATCGAGGCGGGACACGTGCTGGATATCACCACCTCGCGCATGCTGGGCGAGCTGGCGAACTGCTGCGCCGATCACTGGCGGCAGAAGGATTGCGGCATCTGGGAGCTGCCGGAGTTGCAACACTACACCCACTCCAAAATGGCCTGCTGGATGGCGCTGGATCGGGCGGTGGCGCTGGCAGAAAGCCAGCATATCGAACCGACCTGGCTGGGACGCTGGCAGCGGGAACGTGACCGTATCCGCGACTGGATTGAGTCGCACTGCTGGTCAGAGCAACAGCAGGCTTATCTCTTTTACGCCGGCAGTGACGATCGCCTCGACGCGTCGCTGGCGCTGGTTCACAGCTACGGCAACGCGGTCAATCCGCAGCGGATGCTCTCGACCTACCGTGCTATCCGGCAAAAACTGGGTGACGGCAGCGCCATGCTCTATCGCTACAGCGGGGTCAGAGAAGAAGAGAGTACCTTTCTCGCCTGCGCCTTCTGGCTGGTGGAAGCCTGGGCAGAGATGGGTGAGGCGGATGAGGCAGAACAGGCGATGCAGGAGATCCTGGCTACGCTGAACGGCCACGGTAACGTCGATATCTTCAATGAGATGTATGACGTCCGCAGCCAGAGCTGGCGCGGCAATATGCCACAGGGGCTGAGTCATCTGGCGCTGATCTGCGCGGCGCAGGCGCTATCGGAATCGCAGGCCCCAGCGTGATGTGAGATGTTGCGCTTAGGAAAGTGGCGAATCCGTGCCCTACTGCAGCCGGAAACGCGGATCGAAGAAAAATGGCTCCACCACCACCTTACTGATGATGCCAGCCGCTGCCGGATGACGGGGATTGAACAGCGCATTCCACTCGCCGGTCAGCGTGCTCGGTACCTTCAGCACCAGGCCGTTATCCGGGCTGGCAAGCCAGTCGTCACCAATTTGCCGCGTGGACGATGGCGCAGGATCGGCCTGCCAGTCATCGGGTAGTGCCGCCAGCGAGAGCTCGGTAATCAGCGATTCAGGGACGCTAATCGACAGCATTGAGTAGTCGTGTGACAGATCCTGAATGGTGAGATGAACCAGCGCCTCAAGTACACAGAGCGCCCGGCTTGATCCCATATAGACACAGACCGTTCCCACGGAATTCCAGCGCCCCCCGTAAGTGCGGGCACCAAAACCATCAAAGGCGGTTATCGCATACTCACTCTTCACCAGGCGAAAGAAACGTACCGCCATCAGGTAATCACGCCATGCTCAAGCTGGCCAATCAGGTTAATCACCGCTTCTGCACCCGCCACCGTGGTGGTCATCTCCGCCGGTTTCTTACCGCCCAGCGCTTTGGCGGGCGTTTCCAGCCACTGCACCAGACGCTGCCTGTCGTCGCGGAACAGTTTGCTGGCGGCAGAGAGGACGCGGATCAGCATGTAGATCCGTCCGCTCTGATCGGGCGAAAAGGTCTGCTGCGGATCTTTGACTTTGCGGTTGTAGGTGGTGCGATCAATGCCCGCCAGACGGCACAGCCAGCCCTCGTCAAAGGTGGACAACGACGCCGTGCGTTTCAGCACGCCGCTGCTGAACCCTACCGCAATACGCTGGTGCGCATCAGGCAGTGTTTCCGGCAGATTCAGGGCATGCAGCAGCGAATTGTCGCGACGATGCTGAGCGGGTGTGTAGATGGCGATAGACATAGCAGCCTCCTGTTCATTTGATTTTTATTTTAGCGCAAATGAACAGGCGGTGCCAGCTTTACCCCGTCGCTGAGCAAGCGTGATGCCTGTTACTCAGGCTTCTCCTGCTGTAACGCCTGCAGAATCTGCCACGCCGCCTTTATACGCAGCGGATTAGGGTAATTCTTGTTGGCGAGTATCACGATGCCGCTGTTCCTCTCAGGAATAAAGGCGATATAGGCACCAAATCCATTGGTTGCACCGGTTTTATGCACCCAGCTGGCGCTCTGCGACGGCCCGACCGGATTGAGCAGCGTTGCCGGGCGGGGTTGCAGCGCAACACCATTATCGCTGTCACCCATCAGCGTGTCGGCAGTCACCGGCCAGTCGTAGATCTCCCAGCCCAGTCCCTGAAACAAGGTGCCGACTTTGAAGTAGCGCGCCTGCGCGGTGCGAATGGCATTACGCAGCACGGCATTCCCCGAAGAGAGGCGGTTAGGATCCACATTTGCCTGCATAAAGGTGAGCATGTCACGCGCGGTGGATTTAACGCCGTAGGCTTCTGCATCCAGCATGCCGGGTGAAACCCGTACCGGCTGGCCATTTTTATAGCCCCAGGCGTAGTCCAGCATCATCGAGGGCGGCACGGTGATATAGGTGCGCGTCAGACGCAGTGGCTGAAACACATTTCGCGCCATCGCCTGCTCATAATCCCCTTTCACCATCAGCGAACCAAACAGACCGATGCTGGCGTTAGAGTACTGCCGGAGCGTGCCGGGCGCTGCCTCTGGCTGCCATTCCTGATAGAAACGCAGCAGCGAAGCCTGATCGGTGACGTCATCCGGCAACTGTAAAGGCAGGCCGCCCGCGGTATAGGTCGCCAGATGCAGCATCCGCACCGGACGCCACTGCTCACCGGTCAGCTGCGGCCAGTACTTTTGCACCGGATCGTTAAGGCGTATTTCGCCGTTGCGGATCATGACGCCGGCCAGGGTGCCGGTAAAGGTTTTGCTCACGGAGCCCAGCTCAAACAGCGTGTTTTCCGTGACCCGGCGGCGTGATTCGAGATCGGCCACGCCGAAGTTCACAAACTGCGCCCGGCCTTTGTAAAGCACCGCCACCGACATGCCGGGGATCTCCTGCTGCTCCATCAGCGGTTCGATCGCGGCTTTAACCAGAGAAGTAACCTGCTGTGAAGAGAGATCGGCGGCGACACAGCTGGCAGAAAGAGAGAATAACGCGAGATAAAACAAAGACTTTTTCATTGGCAACTAAGGGATTCTTCACTCAATTAAATTATTTACACTGGTCGGCACAGGCCTGCACGCACATCTGAGCCTGAGAACTGCAGCCACCGTTGTCCCGTGTGTTGCAGTGCGATTGTTCTGTGTAGCAGTTGGTCTGACAGGCGGAGACATCGCAGCGGGCAGCGACGGGCGTCAGCTGTGCCAGGGGCGCGCGGGCCGGAAAAAGCGGTGCGGGCTGAGCGAAGGCGCTGCTGCCCAGTAATCCGGACAGCAGCAGGCTGATGATCATTTTCATAAGAGTTCTCCAGAGGGACGCTGCACTAAGTATGGCCAGTCTGGCGCGCCCCGTCAGAGAAATCTAATCAAATTGAGACCACAGGGGGATGTTGAGTGACATTAATCACGCCACGGCTGTAGATATCGTTGAGCCGGGCAATGTAACGCTGGGTGTCATGCTGATCTTTGATGCGCAGAATCGCCGCCTCACCTTTCTCCTGCAGCATCTCAGGACGGTCGATAATAGCGAGCAGTATCGATTTCAGCCCCTCCACCAGCGACTGGCGTAGCTGCGTTTTCTGCTCTGGCGAGGTAATACTGTATTCACGGTCAGCGTTAAGCGGACTCGCAATCACCCAGCCTGCGCTGGCAGGATTAATCTCTGGCAACGCGCGCACGTTGCTGGTGATCACCGGGCAGCCGTTAGCCTGCATCTCCAGTACCGAGAAACCGTACGTCTCCTGCCAGGTTGGTAGCAGTCCGGCATCGCTCTGGCGGAACAGCTGCATCAGGGCGCCGTTATCCATCTGTGAATGATGCGTGAAGCAGCGATAGCGTTTGATGCGGTTCTCAATGCCACTATAGAAGGTCTCATCATCCTGGAACTGGCGGTGCGCCACGTTACGACGCTTGGCGAGATCGCCAATCAGCTGCACATCCAGCTGGGACTCTTCCAGTTTGCGCTCTTCGATCAGCTCACTGATCGCCAGCACGACTTCAGCCCCGCCTTTGCGGTAGAACTCGTTACCGGCAAAGGTCAGTTTCAGAATACCGGGCTGACGCGGCGTTTTCTGCTGGACAAACAGCTTCTGCGGCGGATGCAGCACCAGGGTTTTACGGCGGATTTGCTGGGCAATATCCGGCCTGAACAGTTTCATCTGAATGTTCAGGGTGGCATCTGAGATGGCAATCAACCCCAGGCAGTTATCTTTTAACAGATAAGGAATGAGGCGTTTCAGCTCGGGGTTATCCTGCTTGGCGACGCCCGCCACCGGCAGCACACGCGGCAGCTCCGTTTCAAACGACGCGACCCACTTCTGATGGGTTATCGCCACTTCATTGAACAGATGCAGGATGTCAGCCCGCGATGCCCCTGAAAAAGGCACAGGCTGAAAGACAAAGGTTTTATTTTTTTTGAGCAATCGGGTTCGTAACGGATTAATAAAGTAGAACAGATTGCTCTTTTTCAGATTGATATATTCGTTATCCGGATTAACTAAGATATTACGCTGCTCCGGATACTGGTTATTCGTGATTCCAATTTTCATGTTCGCCTTCCAGAGTCCTTGTGTCCGGAGTGATCTATATCACGTGATCGTGACTGGCGGGTCTGAGCAATATCCTAAAAGCCCGTAATGACGCGGCCTGAACGCTTTTGCTAATGATTGCGCACGGTGCTAAAACAGACACAATTGTGTCTGGTTATGAATTTGCATTTTTTATTAACAGGTGTGTTTAACTGTGTCAGGCTAACCCCTTATTGAATATAACGATTATTTTCCGGGAAATATTCGCGCCAGTTGTTATGTAAATGTTTAATTAATTGTCAGGAATATTAGCGAAGCGGATGAGGATTTTAGTTAATAACTTTTAAAGTAATAAGAATGACCATGCTGAAAAGTGCCCGGCGCGTTCCACTGGCTGATGATTAACACAGACACAGACGGGCGATAATGAAACAAATGATGCAGTACGGTTATAGCCGCACCCTTTTTGCACGCCCGTTTGCCACAATTCAGTGCAACTGATTAAGAGGAAGGCGGGAGTCAGGTGCCCCCCATTATACATTAAGCCTATGATTTACATTGTTATTTATATGAAACTCTCTACCACCACCTCTCTGGTACAAAAGTTGCAGGAAGTGACGTATGCAGACAGGAGAGCATTATGAAAGCAATCGTGATTGGTGGCGGTATAGGCGGCATGAGTAGTGCCATTGCGCTGGAGAAATCCGGAATTGACGTTGAGGTCTTTGAAGCCGTAAAGGAGATGAAGCCCGTCGGCGCGGCGATTTCCATCTGGCCCAACGGGGTTAAATGCCTGAATGCGCTGGGCATGAAAACCGCGCTGCGTGAGCTGGGCGGGAACATGGCCTATATGGCCTATCACGATGGCACCACCGGCGCGCCCCTGACCCGCTTCAGTATGGCGCCGCTGGTGCAGCAGGTTGGCGAATATCCCTGTCCGGTGGCGCGGGCAGAACTGCAGGCGATGCTGATTGATACCTTCGGGCGTGAACGGGTGCAGTTTGGTAAGCGGGTGATCCAGGTCGAGCAGACCGGCAGTGGCGTGATTGCAACCTTTTCCGACAACACTCAGGCCACCGGCGATTTCCTGATTGCCGCCGATGGCACCCATTCGGTGATCCGCGAGTATGTGCTGGAGCAGAAGCTTGAACGACGTTACGCCGGTTACGTTAACTGGAATGGCCTGGTCACTATAGATGAGAGGATTGCGCCCGCCGATCAGTGGACCACCTTTGTCGGTGACGGCAAGCGGGTGTCGCTGATGCCGGTCAGCGGCAATCGATTCTACTTCTTCTTTGATGTGCCGCTGCCGAAGGGACTGCCGCAGGATCGCAGCACGGTGAAAGCGGACTTAACCGGCTATTTTCAGGGCTGGGCGGAGCCGGTACAGCAGCTGATCGCGGCAATCAATCCTGACACCACCAATCGGGTTGAGATCCACGACATTGAACCTTTCAGCCGCTTTGTTAAAGGACGTGTGGCCCTGCTGGGCGATGCCGCCCACAGCACCACGCCCGATATCGGCCAGGGCGGCTGCGCGGCGATGGAGGATGCCGTGGTACTGGCCTCGACGCTGGCTTCTCATTCACTGGGTATTGAAGATGCACTGCTGCGCTATCAGGCGCGACGGGTTGAACGGGTAAAAGATCTGGTACTGAAAGCGCGCAAACGCTGTGACGTCACCCATGCGCGCGATCCGGCAATCACGGCAGAATGGTATGACTCTCTGAAAAGCGAAACCGGTGAACGGGTGCTGGCCGGAATGTGCGAAACCATTGAAGGTGGCCCGCTGGGCTAACACGAATAAAACCGGGCTGTCAGCGCGACCAGCGCGTGACAGCCCGTTCTGCTATGAATCCGCCAGACCGCGATTTTTCAGCATGGCCTCCAGCTGCGGAGGCCCGCCCCGCCAGCTTTCATACAATGTTTTGAGATCGCTGCTGTTCCCCCGCGACAGAATTTTCTGTCGGAAGAGGTCGCCGTTCTCACGCGTCAGTCCGCCCTGTGCCGCAAACCACTGATAGCCATCGTCGGCGAGCATCTGCGTCCAGATATAGGCGTAATAACCTGCTGCATAGCCACCGCCCCAGATGTGCTGGAAATAGCTGGAACGATAGCGCGGCGGCACCGCCGTCAGCGCCAGATTATCGCTCTGTAACGCCTGCTGCTCGAATCCCTCCACGCTTTGCGGCGCGGAATCACGGTTAAGGCTGTGCCAGTGCAGATCCAGCAGCGCGGCAGCCAGCAGCTCGCTCATCTCGTAGCCTTTGTTGAACGTGGCGGCCCGGACGATCTTTTCATGCAGCTCAGCGGGCATCAGCGCCTGAGTCTGATAGTGGCGAGCGTAGTTGCGGAACACCGCTGGCTCGCTGGCCCAGTGCTCGTTGATCTGCGAAGGAAACTCAACGAAATCGCGCGGGGTTTCCGTTCCCGACAGGCTCGGATAGCGCTGGCTGGCAAACAGACCGTGCAGCGTGTGGCCGAACTCGTGAAACATCGTGATGACGTCGTCCCAGCTCAGCAGCGCCGGTTCACCGGCTGGCGGTTTGGTGTAGTTACAGACGTTGTAGATCACCGGTTTGCTGTCGAGCAGCGTGGACTGGTTGACGAAGTTGCTCATCCAGGCGCCGCCGCCTTTGCTGTCGCGCTTAAAAAAGTCGGTGTAAAACAGCGCCAGCGGGGTCTCATCGGCGTCAAAAATCTCATAGACCTGGACGTCGGGATGGTAAACCGGCAGATCCTGTCGCGGCGTGAAACGGATGCCATAGAGCTGCGTCGCCGCCCAGAACACGCCATTCTGCAGCACCGAATTCAGTTCAAAGTAGGGCTTAATCTGGCTCTCATCCAGATCGTAACGGGCGCGCCGCACCTGTTCGGCATAAAAACGCCAGTCCCAGGCCTGCAGGGTAAAATCGCCCTGCTGCTGGTCGATGGTCTGCTGGATAGCCGCCGCTTCACGCTCCGCACGACCGCGCGCGGCAGGCACGATGTTATGCATAAACGCCAGCGCCGCCTTAGGCGTTTTGGCCATCTGATCCTGTAACTTCCACTCGGCATAGCTGGCAAATCCCAGCAGCCGCGCCTGCTCCGCCCTGACCTGCGCCAGACGTAATACCAGCTCGCGGGTGTCGTTCTCATCGCCTTTTTCAGTGCGCGTGACGCCCGCCTTAAACAGCGCTTCACGGGTTGCGCGATCGGCCAGGCTCTGTAGTGCGGGTTGCTGGGTGGTGTTTTGCAGCACCAGCAGCCAGCGCTTTTCCAGTCCGCGTGCCTGCGCTTCCGCCTGCGCCACCGCCAGATCGGCCGGTGAGAGTCCCGCCAGCTTCTGCAGATCATCGACGACCAGCCCGCCCGCTTTAGTGGCGGCCAGCAATTTGTTGGTGAAGCGGGTACCGAGGCGGGCCGCTTCCTGATTCAGTGTCTTGAGCTGCTGTTTCTGCGCTTCCGGCAGATTAGCCCCCGCCAGTTGAAAGCGCTGCCAGATCACCTCGACCAGCCGTTTTGATTCGGCATCCAGTTTAGCGCGCTGCAGATAGACCGCATCGAGCCGCGAAAACAGCGGGCGGTTAAGCATGATGTCATCGTTGAGCGCGGTGAGCTGAGGCGCAATTTCCTCATCCACCTGCTGCAGATACGGGCTGGTATGCGCCGAGGTCATGGCACTGAACACCAGATTCACCCGGTTGAGCAGCTGTCCGCTCCTCTCCAGCGCCTCATAAGTGTTGAAAAAGCTGGGCGCGTCGCTGTTCAGTGCGATCGCCTCGATCTCCTGACGCTTCTCCTCAATGCCCGCCTGCAGCGCGGGCAGAAAATCCTGCTCCTCAATCTGGTCAAAAGGAGGAGTCTGGTAAGGCAGTGTGCTGACGCTAAAGAAGGGATTCTGACGGGCGTTCATGGTTCGCTCCTGGTGGGCATCGCAAAGTCTTATCCTGACAGGTTGCCGCGAAAGCGACAACTCAGGCGACGTGCTGCTGATAAACGCTGATGATTTCACCGGCAATCGCCACCGCAATCTCGGCGGGCAGCTTGCCTTTGACGTCCGGCAGGCCAATCGGACAGCGCAGGCGCGCCAGCGGTTCGTTCGCCACACCCTTGCCCGCCAGCCTGTAGCGGAAACGCTGGTTTTTCGTTTCAGAACCGATCACCCCGGCATAGCGGAAATCGCCGCGCTTCAGCACCGCCTCGCACAGTTCGAAGTCGAGGGGATGATGATGGGTCATGATGATGAAGTAGCTGCCTGCGGGTGCCTGTGCTACGCAGTCGAGCGGATCGTCCGGCTGCAGCGTCACCACGCCAGCCGGAACGTGGCTGAACTGCGCCGGGCGACTGTCGATCCAGTTTATGTGACAGGGTAACGTTGACAGCAGATTGACCAGCGCCTGTCCCACATGGCCTGCGCCAAAAAGGTAGATCTCCGGCTGCGCCTGCAGCAGCGGCTCAAACAGCAGCGTGGTTTTGCCGCCGCAGCACTGTCCGAGCCGCGCGCCAAGGCTGAAATCCTCGGTGTGTGGCGCAGTCGCCCCGCTCTGCAACATCGCCCTGGCCTGGGCGATGCACTCAAACTCAAGATGACCGCCACCGATGGTGAGATAACTCTCCTGCTGCGTCACCACCATTTTGCTGCCGCTGTCGCGCGGCACCGAACCGTGCTCACTGAGCACGGTGATTAATACGCAGCTCTGACGTTTTTCACGCAGCTGATGCAGCACGCCAATCCAGTCATGATAAATCATCAACCCCTCCCGTCAGGCGCTGCACGCCCCAGAAGATGCGCTCCGGCGTCGCGGGCGCGTCCAGCAGCGGGTGCTGCCGGTAATCGGAGACGCTGGCGACCGCATCCTGCAGGGCACACCAGGCGGCGATGCCCAGCATAAACGGCGGTTCACCTACGGCCTTGGAGTGGAACACCGTGTCTTTAGGGTTTTTACGGTTCTCCAGCAGCGTGACCCGCAGGTCCGCCGGAACGTCGCTGATGGCGGGAATTTTGTAGCTCGCCGGGCCATCGGTCAGCAGCTGGCCTTTATCACTCCACACCAGCTCTTCGCAGGTAAGCCAGCCGACGCCCTGCACAAAGCCACCTTCAACCTGGCCGATGTCGATGGCCGGATTCAGCGAGGCGCCGACGTCATGCAAAATGTCGGCACGCAGCAGGCGGGATTCGCCGGTTAAGGTATCAATCACCACTTCACAGCAGGCTGCACCGTAAGCGTAGTAATAGAACGGCGTCCCGCGACCCGCGACCCGGTCGTAATGAATCCCCGGCACGCGGTAGTAGCCGGTGGCGGAGAGCGGCACCTGATTCAGCCACGCCAGCTTCGCCACCTCGGCGAAGGTGTAATGTTTATCTCCAGCGCGCACCACTCCGTTGCGGAAGCTCACCGCCGCCGCGTCGCACTGGTGTAGCTCGCAGAGCATGGCGGTCATACGGTCGCGCAGGATCTCAGCACCATTCTGCGCCGCTTTGCCATTGAGGTCAGCCCCGCTGGAGGCCGCGGTTGGCGAGGTGTTGGGCACTTTGCCGGTGTCGGTGGCGGTGATCTGAATTTTATCGATCTCAATCTGCAGCACTTCGGCGACAATCTGAATCACCTTGGTGTTCAGGCCCTGGCCCATCTCGGTGCCGCCGTGGTTAAGCTGCACCGTGCCGTCGGTGTAGATCAGGATCAGCGCCCCCGCCTGATTGAGAAAGCTGGAGGTAAAGGAGATGCCGAATTTCACCGGCGTCAGCGCCAGACCGCGTTTCAGCAGCGGACTGCGGGCGTTAAATGCCTTAATCTCCGCGCGGCGAGCCTGGTAGTCGCTGCTCTGCTCCAGCTGTTCGGTAATCTCATCCAGCAGGTTATCCTCTACCTGCTGGTGGTAATGGGTGATGTTACGATCCTGCTTGCCATAGTAGTTACGCTTGCGCAGCGCCAGCGGATCCAGCCCGCGCTCACGGGCGATATGATCCATGATCTGTTCAATCGCCACCATGCCCTGCGGCCCGCCAAAACCCCGATAGGCGGTGTTCGAAGCGGTGTTCGTGCGGCAGCGATAGCCGGTTACCCGTGCATCCCCGAGGTAATAGGCGTTATCGGCGTGGAACATGGCACGATCGACAATCGATCCACTAAGATCCAGCGAATAACCGCAGTTTCCGGCCAGATCGATTTTGATGCCGCACAGACGCCCATCCTCTTCAACGCCCGCTTCGTAGCGCACAAAGAACGGATGGCGTTTGCCGGTGACGCGCATATCGTCGCGACGTGAAAGCCGCATCTTCGCCGCCCGGCCGGTCTGTCGCGCCACGATGGCACAGAGACAGGCGACACCGGCCGCCTGTGTCTCTTTACCACCAAAGCCACCGCCCATCCGGCGCATATCTATCGTCACCTGATTCAGGCTGATGCCCATCACTTCCGCCACCAGTTTCTGCACTTCGGTGGGGTTCTGGGTTGAGGAGAAGACCTGCAACTGCTGATCTTCACCGGGAATAACCATTGCCGTCTGGGTTTCCAGATAGAAATGCTCCTGGCCGCCAATGTGAAACGCCCCACTGACCCGGTGCGGCGCACGCGCCAGGGCCGCTTCCACATCACCGCGCTGGTGAATGTGAGGTTCCTGCACAAAGCTGCCCTGTGCCAGCGCCTGTTCCACATCCAGCAGCGGTTCCAGCACCTCATATTCAATTACCGCAGCGGCCGCGCCAAGACGGGCAGCTTCAGGGGATTCCGCCGCCACCGCGATCACGATCTGTCCCAGATACTCTACTTTGTCATGGGCCAGCAGCGGGTCGCCCGGCTCCAGCGGCCCGACATCATTGATGCCCGGCACATCCTGCCAGGTCAGGACGCTGACGACGCCGGGAACGGCATAACAGGGCTGAACATCAATATGCAGGATGCGCGCATGAGCATACTCACTCAGGCGCGGACAGAGATGCAGCAGACCCGGCAGCTCCGGCTTATCGTCGATAAAACGCGCCTCGCCGGAGACATGTTTTTCCGCGCTCTCATGGCGGTTACTGCGACCGACGCCGCTTTGTAACTCAGCGGCATACTGCGCCTTAATGACCTCTTCGTTGAGTTCAGGACGGTTATGAGACATAGCGGGCCACCTCGATACAGGTTATTTCGCCGTTGTGGCGATGCCAGTAGCGGCGCAGCAGGTTGCGTGCGACCTGCAGACGGTAGTCACTGCTGGCGCGGAAATCGGAGAGCGGCTGGAAATCCTCTACCAGCGCCGCGGCAGCGCGTGACACCGTCACGGTATTCAGCGGCTCACCGATGAGTGCCTGTTCACAGTGACGGGCACGCTGTGGTGTTGCCGCCATGCCGCCAAAGGCGATGCGGGCACTGCTGACAACGCCCTGTTCAATCTGCAGATTAAAGGCGGCGAACACGGCGGAGATATCATCGTCCAGCCGTTTGGACACTTTCCAGGCCACAAAATCAGGTGACACCGTCACCTTATCGATGCGAATGGCGCGAATAAACTCCCCTTTTTCGAGCCGGGTCTGGCGATAGCCGGTAAAGAACTGATCCAGCGGCAGACTGCGCTGCTGCTCACCGCGCTGTAACAACAGGCTGGCGTTTAAGGCCAGCAGCGCCGGCGAGGCGTCGCCAATAGGGGAAGCGTTACCGATGTTGCCACCTAATGTGCCCTGCAGACGGATTTGCAGCGAGGCAAAGCGTTGCAGCATCGCGCTGACGCCGGGAATGCGGCTGGCAAGAAATTCGCTGACCTGCTGCAGCGAAGCCCCTGCGCCCAGCAGGTAGTGATCATCAAATTCGCTGCAGACTTTGAGCGCGGCAACCTGCTCCAGCGCAATCAGCAACGGTATTCTTTTATGCTGCAGGGTAATCTGCAGGCTGAGATCGGTGCCACCGGCAATCAGCCTCGCCTCGGGATGTGCCAGATAGATCGCCGCCAGCTGAGCCGGAGTTTTGGGCAGGAAGCAACGGCGGCCCTCACCCCCTAATTCCTGCATCTCCGGGGTTGCCAGCGCCTCAAGCCGCTGCACGGTTGCGGCGGCACCTAGATCGAACTGGTCTGTCACCGGCTGCGAGCAGAGCTGTTCGGCGGCGGCCATAATCGGCCGGTAACCGGTGCAGCGGCAGAGGTTGCCCGCCAGCGCAGTTTCCGCCTGATGGCGATCCCAGCCCGAAGCGGTTTTTTGCAGGCTGAACAGCGACATCACAAAGCCCGGCGTGCAGAATCCGCATTGCGAACCGTGGCAGTCGACCATCGCCTGCTGCGCCGGATGCAGTGCGCGGCCGTGACGCAGATCCTCAACCGTAATCAGCTGCTTGCCCTGTAACGCGGAGACCAGCGTCAGGCAGCTGTTGACCGTTTCATACTGCATTGTTCCCCCGACGGCTTTGCCCAGGGTCACACTGCAGGCGCCACAGTCGCCAGATGCACAGCCCTCTTTGGTGCCAGGGCGTTGCTGACGGGTGCGCAGGTAGTTGAGCACCGTGAGGTTGGGGTCGAGCGCGTCCTCGCTGACCAGCTGGTTATTTAACAGAAACTGGATCATGCGGCTTGCTCCTGTGCGTCGCGCTGCCAGACCGGACGACCGGCTACCCAGGTCTGGGCAATATTGCGGTCGTCGCCGAGCGTCATTAATACAAACAGTTTTTCCCAGATATCTTTGCTGTTGCCGATGCGCAGTTGCTGCAGGGCAGAAACCGCCGGGTCCAGCACCACAAAGTCTGCTTCTTTACCGATGTTGAAATTTCCGATGACGTGGTCGAGATCCAGCGCACGTGCCCCGCCCAGCGTGGCG
The DNA here is from genome assembly GCF_011800685.1 of Pantoea sp. EKM10T. NCBI lineage: Bacteria > Pseudomonadati > Pseudomonadota > Gammaproteobacteria > Enterobacterales > Erwiniaceae > Pantoea > Pantoea sp. EKM10T. The sequence goes on along the minus strand of NZ_JAALEU010000001.1, from coordinate 207,081 downwards.
TGATAAAAGGCTTCGGCCGCGCTGAGCCGGTAGTGCTGCAGCTGGCCCACCTTGTAGGCTTCGCCCAGGGTCTGCAGCATATTAAAGGTGGTGCCCGCGCCGACATCGGTGCCGATCCCCACTTTCACCCCCTGCTGCCAGCTGCGTTTCAGGTTAAACAGGCCACTGCCGAGAAACAGGTTTGAGGTGGGACAGAAAGCAATGGATGAATCGGTATCGTGCAGACACTGCCATTCGTTCTCTTCCAGATGCAGACAGTGAGCAAAGACGCTGCGGCGGCCGGTCAGCTGGTGATGATGATAAACATCCAGATAGCCTTCACGCTCCGGGAACAGTTCTTTGACCCAGGCGACCTCCTGCGGGTTTTCGCTGAGATGGGTATGCAGCCAGGTATCCGGGAACTCCTGACGCAGCTGCTGCACTTTTTCCAGCAGCTGTGGGGATGAGGTCGGCGCAAAGCGCGGCGTCAGGGCGTAGCTCAGGCGTCCGCGCTGGTGCCAGCGCTCAATCAGCGCCCGGGTCTGCTGGTAGCTCTGTTCAGGGGTTTCGATCAGGTTGTCGGGCGCATTGCGATCCATCATCACTTTCCCGGCAATCAGCCGCATGTTCAGCGCTTCGGCGGCGCTGAACAGCGCCTCCACCGATTGCGGATGGACGGTACCAAACACCAGCGCGCTGGTGGTACCGTTGGAAAGCAGCTGATGCAGGAAGAAGGCGGACATCCGCGCAGCGTGATCGGGACAGTGATACTGCGCTTCAACCGGGAAGGTGTAGTGATTCAGCCACTCCAGCAGCTGCTCGCCAAATGCGCCAATCATCTCTGTCTGCGGATAGTGAATGTGGGTATCGACAAAGCCCGGCACGATCAGTCTGCCGCGCAGGTCGATGACCGGATGCCCCGCCAGCATCGCCTCGCTATTCTCCCAGCTATCCAGCCCCACTACGCATCCATCACGCAGCAGCAGCACCGCATCCTCAAGATAGCGGGCCTGGCCGGCCAGGTCGTCGGGACGATCCACCACGCCGGTAAAGTCAAAGAAGCTGGCGCGTATCGCCGTGTCGGTTGCTGAAAGCATGGGTAGTCCTTTCTGAAAGCGCGATGTTATATCTGCAGATGATTATCTGAATAATCCTTTGCAACCTGCGTGCCAGAATTGAAATAGAATAAATTCTTTAAATATCAGTTAAATAAGCTAAACAGAGGGAAGTTGCGCAACAGATAAGGACTGAGATGGCATGGCAACCGTTTGCGGAACGGATGCAAACGGTTGCTACGCAATATTGCGCGCCCTGGTCATTTTGAGTATGGCCGGCTACCCGCAAACCTGCCCTTTAACGGTGCAATCTGCCCTGAAAAGGCGCAGCTGGCTACCCGTTAAAATCCGTTTACAGGTCAGGCCGTTTTTCCACGCGCAGAAGCGGAAATGAAATGCTATGGTGAAGCCATCGACTCTGAAAATGGCATAAGGAACAGTGAGATGATTATTTTTGTCACCGGTGCGACCGCCGGTTTTGGTCAAAGCATCACCCGCCGCTTTATTGAGAATGGTCATAAAGTGATTGCCACTGGACGACGGGCTGAACGTTTAAAAGCGCTGAAGGAAGAACTGGGCGAGAATATTTATACGGTACAGCTCGATGTGCGTAACCGTGCCGCCATTGAAGAGGCGGTGGCGCAGTTACCGGCGGAATGGCGCAATATCGACGTGCTGGTCAATAACGCCGGTCTGGCGCTGGGCGTCGAACCGGCGCACAAAGCCAACGTCGAAGACTGGGAAAACATGATCGACACCAACACCAAAGGCCTGGTCTATATGACCCGCGCCCTGCTGCCACAGATGGTGGAGCGTGATGTCGGTCATATCATCAATATCGGTTCGATTGCCGGTAGCTGGCCCTATGCCGGCGGCAACGTCTACGGCGCCACCAAAGCCTTTGTGCGCCAGTTCAGCCTGAATCTGCGAACCGATTTACACGGCACCGCGCTGCGCGTGACCGACATTGAACCGGGTCTGGTCGGCGGCACAGAGTTTTCCAACGTGCGCTTTAAGGGCGATGATGACAAGGCGGGTCAGGTCTACGAAGGGGCTACCGCCTTAACGCCGGAAGATGTGACAGAAGCCGTATACTGGGTGGCCACACTGCCTAAACATGTCAACATCAATAGCCTTGAGATGATGCCGGTCAGCCAGACGCTGGCGGGGCTGAAAGTGCATAAACCTTAACGCCCTGCAGCGCCAGCCCTCACGGCTGGCGTTACCCGCGTCCCCAACCCATGACGATAATCAGCATGCCGCTGAATGCGATCAGTGCCCCGCTCCAGTCCCACACACTTAACTTCACGCCATCCACCACCCGCAACCAGAGCAGCGCGGTAAGCACATAAACGCCACCGTAGGCGGCATAAACCCGTCCGCTGGCAGCGGGATGCAGCGTCAGCAGCCAGACAAACAGCGCCAGACTTGCTGCCGCAGGGAGTAGCAACCAGGCTGAGCCGCCTTTTTTCAGCCATAACCACGGCAGAAAGCAGCCGGTAATCTCCGCCAGCGCGGTAATAAAAAACAGCAAGGCGGTTTTAATCAGCATCCTTACCTCTCCTTAACGTAAACAAACGACTCACTGCTGGTGAGCAAAGAAACGGCGATGATATACTAATAGCCAGGCCCATCAGGATGTTTTATTTGTCCGTCTGAACCCGGGCAGTGCTTACCCTCCTCACGTACACCCTGTACGCACCGGTTGTTATGCGCTGTCGGTGTTCAGACTTCTGCCTCAATGACCCCTGATGAGCCAGGCTCTAAGCATGCCCGCTGCAACCGCTGTCGTGGATGGCGATGTTTGCGTTAACTAAAGGATAGTGTGATGAAAAAAATGATCCCTGCCGTGCTGATGGTTCTCCTCTCCACTGCGGCATTCACTGCCACTGCGAATACTAATCGTCTGATTATCGAAGATGGCAGTTCCGCGCTGAGCAATGAAGCGGCGCGCCAGGATAAAGAGCAATGGAATGACACGCGCATGCTGCGCAACAAAGTGAACACCCGCGTCGAAAAAGAGTTTGATAAAACCGATCGTGCGTTTGATACCCGCGACAAGTGCGAGCAGAGCCTCAATCTCAACGCCTACTGGGAGCCCAACACCCTGCGTTGTCTGGATCGCCGTTCCGGTCGCCCGGTAGCGCCGTAAATTTGAGCTATAGTAATGACGACGACTAACATAAGGAAGACGTGATGAAGCTACAGAGGGTTTTGTTAAGCGCGGCGTTATTTGCTCTGCCGCTGATGGCGCAGGCATCCTGTGAATCGGTAAAAACCGAAATCAGCCAGAAAATTATTCAGAACGGTGTACCTGAGTCGGGTTTTAGTCTCGACATCGTCGCCAACGATCAGGTTGATCAGGCGGGTGGCCAGGTCGTCGGACATTGTGAGAACGACACACAAAAAATTGTTTATAAGCGCTCAGGCAGTGACAACGAAGCCAGCGTACCTGCCAGTGTCGGCAGTTCGCAGGACTCATCTGCCCAGTAGTTCTGTTCAAATCAGGGCGACATCCTGTCGCCCTGCCTGTTAGTCCGCCTGTTCCGGCCGCTGACGCGGCATCATCCATGCCACACCCACCGCAAACAGCGCAATCACCAGTGCCACCACGAACACCCAGTGCAGTGAGGCGGCAATGGCTGCTGTCATCTGCTGCAGGGTTTCCGGCTGTAACTGCTGACGGCTGGGTTCGGACATAATCTTCTGCACCGGATCCTCGACCTGCGGCAAACGCCACTGCAGATTGAGATTCAGCACCGCGCCCATGATCGCCGTCCCTACCGCCGACCCGATCATCCGGCTGAACATAATTGAAGCGGTACAGATGCCGCGAATCTGGTAATCCGCCTGGTTTTGTACTGAAACCAGGAATGTGGTGCTGGTCATCCCCATGCCGGTACCGATCAGAAACGCCGTGAAGCCCGCCTGATAGAGTGAGCTTGCGGGCTGTAAAAACAGCAGCAAGGCACTGCCGGTCACCAGCAACAGCGCCCCGAGCTGGGCGGTGAAGCGGTAGGAGGTGTGCAGCATCAGTCTGCCGCTGAGGGTGCTGGCCAGCGGCCAGCCAATCGACATCATCGCCAGCACACTGCCCGCCTGTAACGGTGAACCGCCGCTGATCCCCTGAATCCAGGTGGGCAAAAAGGCGCTGATGCCCATCATGGCCGCCCCGATGATGAGGTTGCCCGCATTGCCCGCCACGATAAGCCGGCTGCGCCAGATTATCAGCGGAAACAGCGGTGCCGCTGAATGCAGCTCGTGGCGTCTGAGCTGCCAGCCAGCGAACAGTGAGAAGAGCAGAAACGGCACCAGCCAGACGCCCAGCTGTTCCGCCTGCAACAGCGCAATCAGCAAGGCCGTCACGCAGAGCATCAGCCAGCCGCTGCCCGCCAGGTTCAGCGGCTGCGATTTCTCCTCCTTCTGGTGCGACGGTAGCCAGCGCCACAGCATCAGCATGCTGATCAGGCCGATGGGCAGATTGACCCAGAAAATCACCGACCAGCTAAAGTGCTGTACCAGCCACGCGCCGGTCAGCGGCCCCACTATCGCCGCTACACCCCAGACGCTGGAGAGCCAGCCCTGCACGCTGGCGCGTTCGCGCGGCGAATAGATATCCGCCACGATGGTGGAGCTGAGCGGCATGATCGCCCCCGCTCCCAGGCCCTGAAACGCCCGGAACAGGATCAGCCAGGTCATGGTATGGGCAAAGCCACACAGCACCGACCCCACCAGGAAAATCGACGTGCCGACAAAAAACATCGTTTTGCGACCCACCATATCCGCCAGCCGCCCATAGAGCGGCACGCTGACCGCCTGGGTCAGCAGATAGATCGAGAAGACCCAGCCAAACTGCGAAAAACCGCCGAGGTCAGCAATGATGGTGGGCATCGCGGTGGCCACAATAGTGACTTCAATGGCCGCCATAAACATCGCCAGCATGCAGGCGATTAAGATCCAGTGGCGATGTCCGGTCCGGAGTTGTGCGCTTTCAGTCATAGGGTTCCTTTTTTAATCTGCAAGGCTAGCTGAAAAACAGACAATGCAGTTTCCCGCGCGTGCGCATTTTCTGCGCCCTCTGTGACAGTGTCACCAGAAGTCGATGAAAATTTTTTATTGTCGCATTAGCCCAGCGGCTACGCGGCTTTAACACCATTTTAACCTGTTTCTATCTCTCTGATTTGTGGCTTAAAAGCTGGCTTGTGCAATAAAGGGCTGCTATAGCATTACACCATCTTATTCAGTATTCACTGAAAAAGAGTGGGTAAACAGTCATTTTATCTACATTTTATCGCAGTTTCGGTATTGGGCGCGGCGGCATTTTTTGCCGTACCTGTCGGGCTGTTTATGGTTGTTATAACAATTGAGATCGTAATCAGGGAGATTCTCCTATGCAAAATGCTTCACTGGCCCGACGCGCCGGTCTGGCACTGCTTGCAGTGGTCGCGGTGATCGCGGTGCTGATCTGGGGCCTTGGCTGGGATCAGCTGGTCGCACGTAAAGTCGATCTGCTTTATCTCGGGCAACAACACCTCTTCTTGGTCTTCTGGTCAATGCTGTTCGCTTTGCTGGTCGGTATCCCCAGTGGCATCCTGCTAAGTCGCCCGTTTGCACGTCGCTGGGCAGAGTACGTGATGCAGATTTTCAATGTCGGTAACACCCTGCCACCGCTGGCGGTACTGGCTCTGGCGATGGTTATTATCGGGATTGGCGACCGTCCGGCGCTGATTGCGCTGTTTCTGGCTTCGCTGCTGCCTATCGTCCGCAACACCTTCTCTGGTCTGAGCGCAGTTCCCCCGTCGCTGATTGAGGCGGCCAACGGCATCGGCATGACCAAATGGCAGCGTCTGCGTCAGGTAGAGCTGCCGAATGCCTTGCCGGTCATCCTCTCTGGCGTGCGCATCGCCACCGCCATCAATGTCGGCACCGCCCCACTGGCGTTCCTGATTGGTGCCAGCAGCTTTGGCGAGCTGATCTTCCCGGGCATCTATCTGAATGACTTTCCGACGCTGATACTCGGCGCCGTCGCCACTGCACTGGTGGCACTGGTACTGGATATGATGCTGGCCGCGCTGGGCCGCTTTCTGAGTCCGCACGCTGCGGCCTGACCACAAGGAGCTTTGCAATGCTAACGCGTTGGATTAAGAAAAGCGTTGTCGCGCTGACCGCGACACTGCTGTTAAGCCAGACGGCACAGGCTGCTGCACCGCTGGTGATGGCGACCAAAAGTTTTACCGAGCAGCATATCCTGTCAGCAATGACGGTGCTCTGGCTGCAGAAGAAAGGCTTCGAGGTGGTGCCTAAACGCAATATCGCCACCACCATTGGCCGTAATGCGCTGCTGAATAAGCAGATTGATATGGTCTGGGAATATACCGGCACCTCGCTGATCATCTTTAACCATATCAACCAGCCGATGTCTTCACAGCAGGCGTATGAGACGGTGAAAAAACTGGATGCGAGACTGGGGCTGGTCTGGCTTAACCCGGCACCAATGAACAACACCTATGCCTTTGCCATGACCCGTGAACGGGCCGAAAAAGAGGGCATCAGCACCATGTCGCAGCTGGTTGCGAAGATTGAACAGGTGCGGAAGATTGAACAGGTGCGTAAAACCGACCCAGAGCATAACTGGCGACTGGGTCTGGACCTGGAGTTCTCGGGTCGTTCAGACGGCATGAAGCCGCTGCAGAAAACCTACAACCTGACGCTGGATCGCCCGCAGATCCGCCAGATGGACCCGGGTCTGGTCTATAACGCGATTCGCGACGGATTCGTGGATGCCGGTCTGATCTACACCACCGATGGCCGGGTTAAGGGCTTCAACATGAAAGTACTGGAGGATGATAAGCACTTCTTCCCGAGCTACAACGTGACGCCGGTTGTGCGTCAGGATGTGCTGGCGAGTCATCCGGGGCTGGATACCGCGCTTAATCAGCTTTCTGCGCAAATCACCGATGAGGCGATAACGGAGCTGAACAAGCGGGTCGATATCGATCATCAGTCACCGGAAACCGTGGCGCGTGATTTCCTTAAATCCAAAAACATGCTGTAAGGAGGCACTGTGGATACCCTTCACTACATCATGGATAACTGGAGCACCCTGCTCACCCTGAGCTGGCAGCACAGCTGGCTGGTGCTGGTCGCGGTCGGACTGGCAATTGTGATTGGCGTGCCGCTTGGCATTCTGATCGTGCGTGTAAGATGGCTGGCAACGCCGATTCTCGGTATCGCCACCGTGGTGCTGACTATTCCCACCATTGCGCTGTTTGGTCTGATGATCCCGCTGTTTTCACTCATCGGTCAGGGCATTGGCGCGCTGCCGGCGATTACCGCCGTGTTCCTCTACTCGCTGCTGCCGATTGTGCGCAACACCCACACCGCGCTGGAAAATCTGCCGGACGGTCTGCGTGAGGCGGGGCGTGGCATCGGCATGACTTTCTGGCAGCGCCTGCGCTGGGTTGAAATCCCGATGGCGCTGCCGGTGATCTTCGGTGGCATCCGTACCGCCGTGGTGATGAACGTTGGCGTCATGGCGATTGCCGCCGTGATTGGCGCGGGCGGTCTGGGCCAGCTGCTGCTGGATGGTATCAGCGGCAGTGATATTCGTATGTTGATTGCCGGGGCATTGATGATCTGTCTGCTGGCTATTTTTCTTGACTGGCTGCTGCACCGTTTGCAGCAGGCGCTGACTCCAAAGGGGATTCGATAATGATTACGCTGGAAAACCTGACGAAAACCTTTACCCAGAAAAACGGCACGACCAATAAAGCCGTCGATAACGTCAGCCTGCACGTGCCAGCCGGTGAGATGTGCGTGCTGCTGGGACCCTCGGGCTGCGGGAAAACCACCACGCTGAAGATGATTAACCGCCTGATTCCCGCCACCAGTGGCCGGATCCTGATTAATGGCGAAGATACCAGTACGCAGGACACCACCACCCTGCGTCGCAACATTGGCTATGTTATCCAGCAGATTGGTCTGTTCCCCAACATGACCATCGAAGAGAACATTACCGTCGTGCCACGCATGCTGGGCTGGAACAAAAAGCAGTGCCACGAGCGGGCTACCGAGCTGATGAGCATGGTTGCGCTGGATCCCACCAAATTCCTGCATCGCTATCCGCGTGAGATGTCAGGCGGTCAGCAGCAGCGTATCGGGGTGATTCGTGCCCTGGCGGCGGATCCACCGGTGCTGCTGATGGATGAGCCGTTTGGCGCCGTTGACCCGATTAACCGCGAAGTGATCCAGAACGAGTTTCTCGACATGCAGCGTCAGCTGAAAAAAACCGTGATGCTGGTGAGCCACGATATTGACGAGGCACTGAAGCTCGGCGATCGCATTGCGGTATTTGGTCAGGGTAAAATCGTGCAGTGCGCCAGCCCGGATGAACTGCTGGCGACCCCTGCCAATGAGTTCGTCGGCTCGTTTGTGGGTCAGGACCGTACGCTTAAGCGCCTGTTACTGGTGCAGGCGGGCGACGTGACCGACCAGCAGCCGACCATCACCGTCCGCCGCTCTACACCGCTGGAAGAAGCCTTTGGCACCATGGATGAGAACGATATGCGGTCGATTACCGTGGTCGATGAGGATGGCAAACCGCTGGGCTTCGTGAAGCGTCGCGAGGCGCGTAACGTCAGTGGCCGCTGTGAAGAGCGACTGCACACCTTTAAGGTCACCGGTAAAGCGGAAGAGAACCTGCGCGTGGTGCTGTCAAAACTCTATGAGCACAACACGGTCTGGATGCCGATTGTCGATGAAGAGGGTCGCTACAGCGGCGAGATTTCGCAGGATTATATTGCGGATTACCTCAGTTCTGGTCGTACCCGCCGTCGTCTGAATCCATAATTTCGTCACCTAAATGGGTCTTACCGGCCCATTAAAACAGCTCTGATACCCAGTTCCGAGTGAATCATGCCGCAACTCATTAGCTTAACGCGCAGGGAACCGGGTCAGAGGAGGAAAGCGTCCCGCGCCATGGACAAAAACGCCGGGAGCGTTTTTGAACAACGCAACGCGTTGGCCCGGTACGGGCGCACCTCAGGGATGAGGTGCGTAATTGCGCGGGCCGAGCGTGCCACGGATGGCGGCTTTTGCGACTTTCCGATCTGACCCTGTTCCCTTCGCAGACTCCATCTTAAAGCCAGTTAAGTCACGGCCTGTCCTGTCTGTCAATTCAGGTAGTAGCTCAGGGAGCATACGCCTGTAGCAAAGACGCAAAAGATGCCATCCATGGCATGCTCAGCGCGGCCCATCCCTGGTCCGCGATGCTTTGATACAGGCATATGCTCCCATCGCTTTGGATTTTTGAGCCGTATGTGAGAGATACATCGGCTCTTCTGCTTTTTAGCTCTCCGTCAGCGTTTCCGCCTCCACCTCTTCCACCACAGGCGCCTCGTCCGGCAGCACCATGTTCAGCACAATCGCCAGAATACCGCCGGTCGTCACCGCATGACCAAACAGACTGTTAATCAGCGGCGGGAACTGCTTCAGCACATCCGGCACCGCCTCCACGCCCAGACCAATACCAAAAGCGATCGCCACAATCAGCATCTCGCGGCGACCCAGCGGCGTCTGGGTCATCACCCGGATGCCCGCAGCAACCACGCTGCCAAACATCACGATTGTCGCCCCGCCCAACACCGGCGGCGGGATCTGCTGCAACAGGGAGCCAATAAAGGGAAACAGCCCCAGCAGCGCCAGCATGATTCCCAGCAGCATACCGACGTAACGGCTGGCGACGCCGGTCATCTGGATAACGCCATTGTTCTGCGCAAACGTGGTGTTGGGAAAGGCGGAGAAGACCGCTGCCAGCACACAGCTCAGACCGTCGGCGATAATGCCACCCTGCAGCCGCTGCTGAAAAGGTTTGCCGGTGATGGGCTGCTGTGAAATCAGGCAGTTAGCGGTAAGGTCGCCGACGGCTTCAATTACCGCGATCACTGACACCAGCGCGATCGGCAGGAAAATGGTCCAGTCAAAGGCAAAACCAAACCGGAAGAACGCGGGCAGCACCAGCCAGTTGCTCTCCGGCGCAACATTAAGTTGCAGATGACCGGTCAAGGCCGCGGCAACGCATCCCACCGCTATTCCGGCCACCACCGCCACCAGCCGCGCCCAGCGATTTCGCGAGCGGTTCAGCGCCACGATCACCAGCAACGTCAGCGCCCCCAGCGCCAGATTTCCCGGCGATCCAAAATCTGTGGCGTTGTGCCCGCCCGCCCAGTCGGTAATGCTGACTTTTATCAGGCTGATGCCAATCAGGGTGATCACCGTGCCGGTCACCACCGGCGTCAGCACTTTGCGCAGCGAGCCAACGCAGCGGCTGATCAGAATCGGAATCAACGCCGCCACCAGGTTACAGCCAAACAGCATCGCCATAATCTCTTCCGGCGAACCACCGCGCCCTTTCACCATCAGACCACCCGAGAGGATCACCCCCAGAAACGCGAAGCTGGTGCCCTGCAGACAGATCATGCCCGCCCCGATGCCATAAAAGCGTCTGGCCTGCATAAACGTGCCTAAGCCGGAAACGAACAATGACATGCTGATCAGATAAGGAATATAGGCCTGCAACCCCAGAACGGAGCCAATAATCAGCGGCGGCGTGATGATTCCCACCACGCTGGCCAGCAGATGTTGCAGTGCGGCGAAAAACGCCGGGGCGGGGCCGATGCGGGCTTCAAGCCCATATAACAAACCTTTCTCGTGCGAGTGCGACATGATGGGGCTCCAGCTCAGTGTGATAAGCGGAGTTAATGCATTTTCTGCGCCATGACGCCACGATTTCTCGATATCCGAGCCAGGTCTTTCAATTCTAAATGGAAATAGTTAAAGACAGCCGACAACAAGCCTGAAACTTTAGGCTCATTGCCGACTCAGATGACTTAGTTTGTTTCATAATCAGGCGATCTTTGCACTCACAGCGTGCAGATTGTTCTGCTCCAGCAGAGAAATATCGATGTAAGGCGTCAAATCACGCTGTTCTGCACGCGGCAGATAAGGCAGCTCGCCCAGCAGCGGCGCACTAATTTTTTCACGCAGAATCTCAATAATATCGCTGTACTGCGCCAGTCCCGGATTGATGCGATTGGCCACCCAGCCCAACAGTGGCAGTCCATCCTGCGCTATCGCTTCTGCGGTTAACAGGGCGTGACTGATACAGCCCGACTGGATACCGACCACCAGCACCACCGGCAGCTGCTGCTCAACGACCCAGCAGGAGAGCGGACGTCCATCGTTCATCAGGCTGCGCCAGCCGCCGGTGCCCTCCACGACCACGCGATCGGCCTGCTGCGTCAGGCTGCTTAAGCCCTGTGTCAGCAATGCGTAATCAATGATCTGGCTCGGATGGGTGCAGATCTCCTCTTCCTGAAAGGCCAGCGGATTGATCGCCTGATAGGGTAAATCGATGGATGAAGCGCTTTGCAGAACCTGTGCATCTTTGTTACGCAGGCCGTCGGCGGTTTTGACCGCGCAGCGCGCGACGGGCTTGTAGCCGACGGCACTGAGCCTGGCCTGGATAAAACTTTGTAACAGGGCGCGTGACACCACCGTTTTGCCCACTGCGGTGTCAGTGCCGGTAACAAATAGTCTGTTCACTCAACTTCTCCTCTCGAACCGTTGCGGTTAATCGGTGATTAACCTTGCTGCGAACCGGCATTTTAAGGAATGGAGGATGAGAACAGATTGCGTTAGCGCAAGATTAGGCCCGCTTAACCTTGCAACAGTTTCACTAACAGGTGTCCGTTATAGAGCGCGTCTTTGATCAGCGCTGCGCCGCCTAACGTTCCCGGCTCGCTAAATTCGGTAGGTGCCAGCTGGATACTCGCGCTGTAGGCCGGGAGTGATTGCTGCAGAATGGTGTTGCTCACGGCCGGAAACAGCACATCCGCGGCGGCATTCAGGGGGGAACCGATAAGAATATGTTGAGGATTGAAGATGTTGACCATCATCGCCAGAATCCGGCCAACATGATGACCCACGCTGGCGATGGTGTCGCGCGCCAGACGGTCGCCAGACTGCGCCGCCGCGCACAGCGACTCCAGCGTCAGCGGCTGATTATTGAGCAGGCTGTCGGGCTGGGCCGGCAGACGCTGCGCCGCCAGCGCCAGCAGACTGCCGGTGCTGGCCACGGTCTCCAGACAGCCATGATTACCGCAGTAGCACTGCTGACCATACGGGTCGATCTGAGTATGCCCGATCTCGACCAGCGCCCTGCCACTTTTATGCAGCAGCTGACCGCCACTGATCACCCCGGCTCCCACGGTTTCATCAATCACAATCTGAATCACATCCTGCGCCCCACGTGAGGCACCAAACAACGACTCCGCCAGCGTCCAGGCTGAAATATCGTGCTGCACAAACACCGGTAAGCCGGTTCGCGCCGCCAGCGCATCGCCCAGCGGCATATCGCGCACCTCATAACCCGGTAGCCGATGCACCACACCTGACGCGGCGTTGATCAGCCCTGGCAATGTAATGGCAATGGCCGTGAGGCGTTCCAGCTTCTTCTGATGACGAATAAAGAAGGCATCAACCTGTTCAATCAGCGCGGTAAGTAACGGCTGAGCAGACTCATCAGGCAGCGGCAGGCTCTCTTCCACCAGTTCCTTGCTGCTGAGATCGCGCAGCGTAAACGTCATGGCACCGCGATGCAGGCGAATAGCCAGATAATGCCAGGCGTCGGTATCCAGTATCAGGCCTATCGCCGGACGACCACGACTGCCGGGATCCTGAAACTCGGTCTCCTGCACTAAATGTGCGTCCAGCATTTCACGCACAATTTTGGTAATGCTGGCCGGAGCAAGCTGGGCACGGCGGGAAAGTTCGATACGCGAAATGGGACCATAACGGTCAATTAATCGATATACGACACCTGCATTAGTCTGCTTGATCTGGTCAATGTGGCCAGGTTGACTGTCCGGATTCACAACCCTGCTCCCGGTTATTTTCGCGCTTCTAAATAAACATGCGCCATGGTGAGCCAGATCCGGCGACAGCGTCAAATATTTGATTAGAAATGTGATTTATCGCACAGATTGATGCGGTGTTGCCCGCGCATCAGTGCCGGTTTCGCCGCAGCAACGCCATCATGTTTTCCATCTGCGCATTTATTTCGCGTCCGGCTGACCAGACCAGCCACAGCTCTGAAATGGCATCCTCTTCCGTTAAGGGCAACCAGACCAGATCGGCCAGCCGCGCCCGTCGAAATGAGGCAGGCAGAATGGAAACGCCTAACCCGGTTGCCACCAGCCCCAGTATGGTCATCGCCTCACCCACTTCCTGGGTAATAAAGGGCTTGATATGGTAGCGGTGCAGCAGCGCCAGAATATCGCTGTAGAGCGCGGTTCCGCCCTGAGGGTCAAAGAATACAAAGGGTTCCGCCGCCAGGGCAGTGACAGAGATTTTATCGGCGTCAGCCAACGGATGCGCCTTATGCACCACGGCATAAAGCGGCTCACTCAGCAGCAGCTGATGACGCAGATCGGCGGGCAGCGGCGTGTTGCGCATCACGCCAAGATCGAGCCGTCCATCATGAAGCGGTGCGAGCTGCTGGCGGGTATTAATCTCCTGCATCTGAATATGTACCTGCGGCCAGCGCTGACGAAACCGGAATAGCGCGTCAGAGACCACGGCGGTAAACGGGGCCGAGGAGGTAAAGCCAATCCGCAGTTCCCCCTCCTCACCACGATGCAGCCGGGCGGCGCGATCGGCCGCCTGCTCAACCTGCAACAGAATCGCGCGGGCGTCACTCAGCAGTTGCTGTCCGGCAGCGGTAAGCTGCACGCTGCGGTTAGTGCGATTGAACAGCCTTGCGCCCGTTTCTGTTTCCAGCTGAATAATCTGCTGGCTGAGCGGCGGCTGAGAAATGTTCAGTCGCTGGGCCGCCCGCCCGAAATGTAACTCTTCCGCCACCGCAACAAAGTAGCGCAGATGACGCAGTTCGATATTCATATCTTAAACGTCTCATTTGAGATTATTAATATATTAGACATCATAATGCCGCTTTCCTAAGCTGACGACAGGTTTTCTAAATTTGAGGAAGATGTGTGAGTCGCTCAACACATGCTGTCACAGTGGATGAGAATGCGGTCTCTGCGCCGCCAGAGTCAGTTGCCGCTTCAGGTCATATCCGCCGGGATTCCCCACAGTTTATGCGCGTGACGCTGGCGCTTTTCTCCGCCGGGCTGGCGACCTTTGCCCTGCTCTACTGTGTGCAGCCGATTCTGCCGGTGCTGTCACAGCAGTTTGGTATCTCTCCGGCAACCAGCAGCCTGTCGCTCTCCATCTCGACCGGCCTGATGGCGCTGGGCCTGCTGGTCACCGGGCCGCTCTCTGATGCTATCGGTCGTAAATCGGTGATGGTCACAGCCCTGATGCTGGCCGCCATCTGCACGCTGGTCTCGGCCACCATGACCAGCTGGCACGGCATTCTGATTATGCGGGCGCTGATGGGGTTGTCGCTGAGTGGCGTGGCGGCGGTCGGCATGACCTACCTCAGCGAGGAGATGGATGCACGGGTCGTCGCCTTTTCCATGGGGTTATATATCAGCGGTAACTCGATAGGCGGGATGAGCGGTCGACTGCTGAGCGGCGTGCTGACTGACCTCTTCTCATGGCGACTCGCCGTGGCGGTAATCGGCTGTTTTTCGCTGGCCTCGGCGCTGATGTTCTGGAAGATTCTGCCTGCGTCGCGCCATTTCCGGCCCATTACGCTGCGTCCGCGTAATCTGCTGATTAACTTCCGGCTGCACTGGCGCGATCCGGGCCTTCCCTGGCTGTTTGCCGAAGGATTCCTGCTGATGGGAGCCTTTGTCACCCTGTTTAACTATATTGGCTACCGTTTACTGGATGCGCCCTGGCATCTCAGCCAGGCCGTGGTCGGACTGTTATCAGTGGTCTACCTCACCGGCTCCTGGAGTTCGCCTAAAGCGGGCGCGCTGACCAACCGGTTGGGTCGGGGTCCTGTGATGCTGGGTGCTACCGCCATCATGCTGCTGGGTTTGCTGATTACCGCCTTCAACTCCCTCTGGCTGATCCTGCCAGGGATGATGCTGTTCACCGCCGGTTTTTTTGCCGCCCATGCGGTTGCCAGCGGCTGGATTGGCCCCCGGGCCCGCCGGGCAAGAGGCCAGGCTTCTTCGCTCTATCTGTTCAGCTACTACGTGGGTTCCAGCGTCGCGGGTACACTGGGTGGCGTGTTCTGGCATAACTTTGGCTGGAGCGGGATTACGCTGTTTATCAGCGTCCTGCTGATCCTGGCGTTACTGGTTGCCTGGCGTCTGCACAGTAAAAAACTCTGAGAACGTCTTCTCATGCCAGGCCTGGCTTCTCCTGCGGGCCTGGCGGTTTATCACAATAAACGCGCTATTCAGAGCCACAGCAAACAAAATGCAGGTTTCCCGCTATAATCGTTTTTATTGTAATAATTCATCTGCTTTGCCTTTTAACACGGCAACAAGGAACGCCTGTGGCTCTCTACTACTACGTCAATAAACAATCAGGATATAACAATAATCATGTGGTTCATGCCGCAGGCTGCCCCCATCTTCCCGACATCGATAACCGTATGTTTCTTGGCAGTTTTTACCATGTGAATGCCGCCATCCTGCAGGCTAAAAAATATTATGCTGGCGCAATCGGCTGTGAAAATTGTTGTCCACTCAAAAATGTTGACCAGCAGGCCACCCAGCTCAGCGTGGCCCTGAAGCACACCCCGTCTTCGCGTTAATCTGATCCACCTGGTAAGGGGGAAAAAATTTTTCCCGCTGCGCTAATTTGTTAAGAATTACCGCTGTTTTCCGTTATGTTAATCTTCCTGATTCTCTTTAATGGAATGCACAATGCGGGATAAGTTTGCGCGCGCTCAGATAGCCCTTCACTGGCTCACCTTTTTACTGGTGGTGACGGCCTACGCCACCATTGAACTGCGCGGTTTTGCACAGCGCGGATCCTGGCAGGGTTATGCCATGATCATTACCCATTTCAGCGCCGGCGCGACCATCCTGGTATTGATGCTTGCCCGCCTCTTTTTACGCACCCGGCATCGCACACCGCCCATTACTCCCGCTCCGCCGCGCTGGCAAACCGGGCTGGCACATCTGACTCATACCCTGCTCTATGCCCTGTTTATCACTCTGCCGATCCTCGGCCTGACATCGCGTTATCTTAAAGGTCGGGAATGGTGGCTGTTTGGCATCAGCATGCCGGTCGCGCCTGAACCTGACTTTGATATGGCGGATATGCTGATTGGCTGGCATGAAACCCTGGCACCGCTGGGTTACTGGCTGATCGGACTGCATGCTGCTGCCGCACTGTTCCATCACTATCTGCTTAAAGACAATACTCTGCTGCGAATGATGCCCGCCCGGCGTCGCGGTCAATAACCTCAGGCTATCGCCCTGTGATGGGGCGATAAAAAAATTTCAGCATTAAAAGGCGTTTATAAGGTTTCTCTTCCCGCTTTATTCACTACAATGGTCAGTAATTTGTGACGCAGGTCACTTTCGCTGGATGTTTCTGCCACATCCGATTCGCTGTACTGACTGACTTGACTCCTCATGCAACCAACTACTGTTTCACGTAAAACTGCCTGGCTACGCGTGGTATTGCTGGCCATCGCCGCCTTTGTATTTAATACCACCGAATTTGTGCCGGTTGGCCTGTTATCTGACATCGCTGCTGACTTTTCAATGCAGACGGCTGACGTCGGGATCATGCTGACCATCTATGCCTGGGTGGTTGCACTGCTCTCACTGCCGCTGATGCTGCTGACCCGCAATATTGAGCGACGACTGCTGCTGGGTGTGCTGTTCCTGATCTTTATCGTCAGCCACGCTCTTTCTACCGTTGCCTGGGATTTCCGGTCGCTGATGGTGTCACGCGTGGGTATCGCCTTGTCTCACGCGGTGTTCTGGTCGATCACCGCCTCGCTGGCGATTCGCGTCGCTCCGGCCGGTAAGAAAACTCAGGCGCTAAGTATGCTGGCAACCGGTACCGCGCTGGCGATGGTGCTGGGCGTGCCGATTGGCCGTGTGGTGGGTCAGTATCTTGGCTGGCGTACGACCTTCGGCGCGATTGGCCTTTCGGCACTGGTGCTGATGATTATGCTGGTGCGCATCCTGCCGCGTCTGCCGAGTGAACATACCGGCTCGCTGAGCAGTGTGCCGATGCTGTTTCGCCGTCCGGCGCTGGTCAGCATGTATCTGCTGGTGACGCTGGTCGTTACCGCGCATTACACCGCTTACAGCTATATCGAGCCCTTTATGCAAACCGTGGCCCATTCCAGTGGCAACTTCACTACCCTGCTACTGCTGCTGTTTGGCTCTGCGGGCATTGTGGGTAGCGTACTGTTCAGCACACTCGGTAATAAGTTTCCCTCCGGACTGCTGATTGCGGCCATCGCCCTGATCACCCTGTGCATGGGCCTGCTGATTTTTGCTGCCGTTCGCCCTGCGGCTATCTCAACGCTATGCGTTGTCTGGGGAATGGCGATGATGATGATCGGACTGGGTATGCAGGTGCGGGTGCTGTCGCTGGCACCGGATGCCACGGATGTGGCGATGTCGCTGATGTCCGGTATCTACAATATCGGTATCGGCGCGGGTGCGCTGCTGGGTAATCAGGTCAGCCTGCATCTGAGCATGGCGGAAGTCGGCAATGTCGGCGGGATGATTGGCCTGGTGGCGTTACTCTGGTGTGTTTATATCTTCCGTCGTTATCCACAGTTACGCAGTAACGGATAATAAAAAAAGGCTTCAGATAAGCGGGTTATCTGAAGCCTGTTCAGGGTTATTTACCGCTCACTTTATCTATAAAGAACGGCTGTGCCATGCAGGTTGTTGCTGCCAGAGGTCGAAGTGATGCGGAAAGACTTTGCTCCTGCATCGCTGGCCTTTTCTGACAGTTGCTGCTCCAGCGAAAGCAGATTAGTACTGCCCGTTGCGCTGATGACACCGATTTTTTGCTGATCCAGCGGTGTGCTGCTGACCTGCTGGGCCGCTACGCTGGCAAATGACAGACCGCTTAGCACCGCCGCCACGACCATCATATTGATATTTTTCATAACGAACCCCTTCTCACTTATTCTGTTGAAATCAAAATTACTGATAAATCACAGCCGTGCCGTGCAGTTTGTTCTGGCCGCTGGTTGAGGTGATGCGGAACGATTTCGCACCCGCTTCATCCGCTTTAGCACTCAGCTGCGCTTCAACAGAAGACAGATTGGTGCCGCCCAGTACAGAGATGGTGCCAACTGGCTGCTGATTAACAGGTTCGCTGGTCACCAGGTCAGCGGCAGATGCGCCAAAAGTCAGAGTAGTCAGTGCCAGTGCTGCCAGGGTGATTTTGATGTTTTTCATAATAATCTCTCTATTCAATATTGAAATTCGGTTGGTCTGAATGGGTTGTCACTATTTAATTAATGACCGTTAAACAAATGATAGACCCCGATACGGTTTGTCGTCAACATTTATTTAATGAGCGTTATTTTATTCGCGAAGTGGCGTGATTATGGGCTTCAGCCTCTTTTCTGACTTAACCTAAGGGGCTGTAAAAATGCGCTGGCGCACAAAATGGCAACCCCTGCCGGCGACATCCACGCCAGGCCTTGCACATTTTTATAATGATCGGTAATTTAATAGGGTGTTTTACTGTCAGTGAGGGTGTATGAGTCAGGTTCAGGATTGCGATGTAAAGAAATGCCGCGGCCGACCAAAAGTGTTCGATCGCGAAGCAGCGCTCGATAAAGCTCTGACCCTGTTCTGGACGCACGGTTACGAGGGAACTTCTCTGGCCGATCTGGTGGCCGCAACCGGCGCGAAAGCGCCAACCCTCTACGCCGAGTTTGTTAATAAAGAGGGACTGTTTCGCGCGGCGATGGAGCGCTACGTGGAGAAGTTCAGTGCATGGCGTGAAGCGGCATTGGGCGATGACCAGTTACCGGTGGATCGGGCTATTGAAGCCTATTTGCGCGCCACCGCGGCCTGTTTTACCGAACGCGACTCTCCCGGCGGCTGTTTCTTTATCTGCACCTCAACCGCCCTGTCTGCGGCTTCAGCAGAGATTGCCACCATGCTGCAACAGCAGCATCAGTCGCAGGAGCATGTGTTAAAGGATTTTCTGCTGGCGCGTCAGCAGCGTGGTGAACTGAGTGCGTCAGTAAACATTCCCGCGCTGTCACGTTATCTGAGTTGTATGCTGCAGGGCATGTCGGTGCGGGCGCGTGAAGGCGTTGAGCGTGACGATCTGGAGAGCATTATTGATACGCTGATGGCGATGTGGCCGACACTCACCGGCCTGTGTCAGGCTAAGCGTTAAAAATATCAGGGCGGCGATGCCGCCCTTTTCATCTTTTATTCCCGATTTTATTCCAGAAAGAAAACCGGTTTTAACGGCTCACTGATCGGGCTGTTATCTGCATTAGACGGCATCAGATCTTTCATTGATGCCCACCAGCGCTGACAGACCTCCGTTTCCGCCACCGCGTTCCAGCGCTCCTCAGATTCAATCTCAACACTGGCGAACAGCAGATGCCGCTCGGCGTCCAGCCAGATGGCATAGTTATGCGCGCCGTGCGCTTTCAGGGTTTCGGCCAGTTCTGGCCAGATCGGTGAGTGCCGACGCTCATACTCTGCATGGCAATAAGGATTCACCTGCATCACAAAGGCTTTACGCAGCATTAGCAGGCCCTGCATCCAGCGCCGGTTGCCACGGCTTCACACCAAAGCGCTCACCCAATGCAACCAGCTGTTCTGTGGTGATACTCTGACGAATACCGCCCATCGACAGCACTTTGACGATCACTTCTGACGATTTCTCCGCCGTATCAATCAGACCAAAAGTCTCATCGAGCGTCGGGCCCGTGCCAAAGACACCGTGGAATGGCCACATCACCAGGGTATGTGACTGCATCTGCCCGGCTGTCGCGGTGCCGATTTCATCGGTGCCGGGTACCATCCAGGGTAAAACACCCACACCGTCCGGGAACACCACCAGACATTCGGTACTCCCTTCCCACAGCAGGCGGGTAAAGCGGGCGGAATCCATCTCAACCACATAGCTTAAGGCCATAAAGTTGGTAGCGTGACAGTGCATGATTACCCGGTCTGCACCATTACTGACCGCTTTACGCACCGCGTGAGACTGAAAGTGTGACGCCAGCTCAGAGGTGGGCAAACCGCCATTCGACAGGCCCCAGTGAATTTTATAAAAGAGCCCTTTGTCATCGACCTGCAGCAGTGCCAGACAATCCGCCGGATCAAGCTGGACATTACGCATGAATTTTCCTGACCCGGTCACCAGAAACCAGTCGTTCGCCAGCGCCGGCGCAGGTTGTGTCAGCTCAATACAGCGCGGTTGCAGGCAGAAATCAGCGGCAAAAGGTTTAACCTCCTCTTCCCGCAGACGCAGGCTGACGTTGCCGCCGTTACGTTCGTCCCAGCCCTTCAGCCACATATCGCTGGTTGCTTTGACCATTCCCTTAACAAACCCGGAAGAAAGAATGCTTTGCATAGTGAAATCCTTAACGTTGGCTCAAAATCTGTTGTTCATAATGACGGACGTCGCCTAACCAGCTGGCATCAGCCGGGACGTCATGGCGCAGGCACCAGGCTTCCCATACCGCCTGCCATGGCAATGATTTTTGCTCTTCCAGCAGCGTCAGCCGCGCGGTGTAATCGCCCTCGTTCTCGGCCTGGCGCAGACGATCGGTTGGCTCCAGCAGGGCACGCAGCAGCGCTTTTTTGGTGTTACGGGTGCCGATAACCCAGGCGGCAATCCGGTTGATAGAGGCGTCGAAGAAATCGAGTCCGATATGCACTTTGTCGAACAGCTGATGGCGGACGATCTCACTGGCGATCGCCTGAGTTTCATCATCCAGCAGCACCACATGGTCGCTGTCCCAGCGCACCGGGCGGCTGACGTGCAGCAGCAGACGCGGCACATAGAGCATCGCGGCGGAAATTTTGTCAGAGATCACTTCGGTGGGATGGAAATGTCCCGCATCCAGGCATAGTGCCGTCTGGCGGCTGGCGGCGTAACCAAGATAAAACTCATTGGAGCCCACGGTGTAGCTCTCTGCGCCAATGCCAAACAGCTTGCTCTCAACCGCGTCGATATGGTGCTGCGGGTTCAGTTTTTCTGAGATGACCTCATCCAGTGCGCTCATCAGACGCTGACGCGGGGCCAGGCGATCCACGGTAATATCTTTCATGCCGTCCGGCACCCAGATATTCATCACTGACGGCGTGCCAAGCTGCTCACCAAACGAAGCGGAGATGCGGCGACTCGCTTTGCAGTGATCGATCCAGAACTGACGCACGGTTTTATCACTGTGCGACAGCGTAAAACCGTCGGCACTCATCGAATGCGAGAAGCAGCTGGGGTTAAAATCCAGCCCTAAGTTGTGCTCTTTCGCCCAGGCGACCCAGTTGGCGAAATGGGCAGGTTCAATGGCATCCCGATCGACTGGCTTGTCACTTTCCAGATAGATAGCGTGCAGGTTCAGACGTTTTGCGCCTGGGATCAGAGACATCGCCTTGTCGATATCGCTGCGTAATTCACTGGCATTGCGTGCTCGTCCCGGATAGTTGCCGGTCGCCTGGATGCCGCCGGTCAATGCGCCCTGTGGGTTCTCAAACCCCCGGACATCGTCCCCCTGCCAGCAGTGCATCGAGACAGGAATGCCGTCCAGCTGGCGAATGGCCTGTTCAACATCAACTCCATTGTCAGCGTAGCGTTGTTTAGCCAGTTCAAAAGCCTGTTCAATCTGCTTAGTCATAAGCGGGTTCCTTAGCGGGTTGACTCAGCGTCGCGAAGCGTGCCTGACTGGCACTGAAGACGCTGTGAGTTTGCGGTTCGAATTTTTCCAGTGGGAAGTTGTTGATGACGCTGCAGCGGAAATCAGCCACATCGATCAGTTCGCCAAGCGCAATCAGCTGGCAACCGACGTTACCCAGCGTGGAGGCTTCAACCGGACCTGCCAGCACCGGAATCTGGCAGGCATCGGCACAGAGCTGGTTAAGAAAACGGTTCTGGCTGCCGCCCCCTACCACGTGCAGTTGGCTGAAAGGTTTGCCTCGCAGCTCTGCCAGCTCCTGGATCACCTCGCGATAGAGCAGTGCCAGGCTGTCAAATATGCAGCGTGCCAGCGCGGCGGCAGATTGTGGCACCGGCATTCCCTGCTCTGCGCAGGCGTTCTGAATTTCGTTAACCATGCTGTCGGGATTGATGAAGCGCGCATCGTTGGGACTAATCAGTGAAACACAGGCGGGCTGGCGGGCCGTCTGATCAATCAGTGCGCTGAGATCGTCAATCTGCAGTTCGCCGCAGATGCGCTGCAACAGCCATAAGCCCATGATATTTTTCAGTACGCGGTAGCCTTCTGCGCCGCCCTCATTGGTGATATTGGCGCGTAATGCGCCATCGCAGGCATAAGGCTGCAAACTTTCAAAGCCCATCAGCGACCAGGTTCCGGAACTGATATAGGCCGCATCGTCCTGCATCAGCGGCGTTGCCAGAACCGCGCTGGCGGTGTCGTGGGTGGCGACGGCAATCACCGGGACCGGGACACCTGCGCTATTGACCCAGTGGCCGACGGTGTTGCCCGGTGCCTGCGGCTGACCGAACCATTCAGGAGCAACGCCCGCCCAGGCGAGCAGATCACGATCCCATTCGCCGCTGTGAATATTGAGCATTTGCGTGGTGGTGGCGTTGGTGTATTCCCAGTTGAGATTGCCGGTCAGGCGATAATGCAGGTAGTCCGGCATCATCAGCGCATGCGCCACGCGGGCCTGCCAGTCGGGCTGCTGCTGATGCAGGGCGCGCATCTGATAGAGCGTATTGAATGGCAGAAACTGAATGCCGGTTCGGGCGTAGATGGCACTGCGGCTCAGTTCGTGCTGCGCCTGCTCCATCAGGCCGTGGGTGCGCGCATCGCGGTAGCTGACCGCCTCACCCACCGGCTCGCCCTCTGCATCCAGCAGCACCATATCAACGCCCCAGGTGTCGATACCGATACTGTCTGGCACGATCTTCTCTTCATCTAACTGAGCCAGCCCGGCGCGTATCTCCTGCTCAAGCATCGTCAGATCCCAGCAGTCATAACCGGCACGACGCTGGCGCTTATTTTTAAAGCGCCGGACCTCACGAAGCGCGAGCTGGCGCTGCGCAGCATCCCAGCTTGCGAGCATGACCCGCCCGCTGGATGCCCCGAGATCAATAGCAACAATGTTTCTCCTGGTCATGGCGACTTTTCCCTGTGATTGAGTGTTCACAGAGTAAAAACCTGGCCGGTTAAAGACCTTCCCCGGAGTGCCAGCGGCTGATAAGCCCTGGCAGACTTGCAAAGAACTTCGTGAGAGAGATCACAGAGGCGAAAGGCGGGAGGATGTGACCCCTGCCGCAAATCTGTTAACTGCTGAGGATTTCTTGAAAAATCAGCATGATTCCTGCTGAGTCAGGCTGAAAATTCAAGGTAAGGTTAGAGCGTGCTGATTAGACTGCGTTACGGTTTTGTTAAGCAGCGAGAGATGACCATGACCATATTGCACAGTGCGGATTTTTTCCCCGAAGGCGATTACGCCATTGCGATTGAACCCCGCATACCCCAGGCCGCCTTCCCGGAGCATCATCATGATTTCCATGAAATTGTGCTGGTTGAGCAAGGCTCTGGCATTCATGTGTTTAATGGTCAGCCACAAACGCTTTGCGCCGGTTGCGTCTGCTTTGTGCGCGATCACGATCGTCATCTTTATGAGCAGACCGACAACCTTTGTCTGACCAACGTGCTTTATCGCAGCCCCGGCGCATTTCGCTTTCTCTCCGGGTTACAGGCTTTACTGCCCTGCGATCAGGACGGGCAATATGCTTCCCACTGGCGCATCAATCAAAAGGTGATGACGCAGGCGCTGAGTGTGGCGGCGCAGATGCAGCCGGATGATACCTGGTCGATGGAAAAACAGGCGCGTCAGGAACAGCTCTTTTTACAGTTGCTGGTGCTGTTGCGTGAGGCGTGCATTGACGGACAGAGTCAGGATCAGGAGGCGCGGCTGCATCGTCTGCTCGACTGGCTGGGTGAGCATTACAGTGATGAGATTATCTGGGATGAACTGGCTGACCGCTTCTCCCTGTCGCTGCGTACCCTGCATCGGCAAATGAAGCAGCAAACCGGCAGCACGCCGCAGCGCTACCTGAACCGTGTGCGGCTGTTGCAGGCCCGTCATCTGCTGCGTCACAGTGATATGCGAATTACCGATATCGCCTTCCAGTGTGGATTTGGGGACAGCAACCATTTCTCAACCCTGTTCAGGCGCGAATTTGGCTGCGCACCGCGAGCGGAGCGCCAGCAGATGATGTAAAGGAGCCAATCATGGCGTTGATACTCAGTCGGGATGACTATTTTCCCGCCACTACTCTACCGGTGGCGGTCGCCGAAAGGATGCCACAACCCTCTTTCCCGCCGCATCGACACGAGTTCAGTGAAATCGTGATTGTCTGGCGCGGCAATGGCTTGCACGTCCTCAACGATCGCCCCTGGCTGATTACCTGTGGCGACGTTTTTTATATCCGCGACAGTGACTGCCACAGCTACGACAGCGTTAACGATCTGGTGCTGGATAACATCCTCTACTGTCGGGATCGCTTTGGTCTTGCCCTTGACTGGAATCAGCTGCTGCCGCAACAGGGACCGGATGCGCCAGGCGGCTGGCGGCTGACCACGCGAGGGATGGCGCTGGCCCGGGGAGTGATCAGCCAGCTGGAGCGTGAAAGCCGCAAAAGCGACCCCCTTTCAGTTCAGCTCTCGGAGGCGCTGTTTTTACAGCTGGCGCTGATTCTGCGCCGCCACGGCTACGCGGCCGACCGCCCCGGGGCGTTGCCGGAGGGGGAACAGCTCGATCTGCTGATGTCAGCGTTACAGGGTGCGATTGCCCGCCCCTTTGATCTCGCGGAGTTTTGTCAGCAGAACCAGCTCAGCGAACGGGCGCTGAGGCAGCTTTTCCGTCAGCAGACCGGGATGACCATCGGTCATTACCTGCGTCAGCTGCAGCTCTGTCAGGCAAAATATCTGCTGCGCACCCAGGATTGTCTGATTAGTGAGGTTGCCGCCCGCTGCGGCTTTGATGACAGTAACTATTTTTCGGTGGTTTTCACCCGTGACACCGGTTTACCTCCCAGCGCCTGGCGACAGCAATTTATCGCCCCACGCCAGGCACTGAAAAGTGCCGAGTCTTAATAAAACGGGCCTGCATAGCAGGCCCGTTGAGGTAACAGAGAAAAGCTGTTCCACATTGCCGGGAAACAGTGCCTGCGAATTAAAATAATGTGTTGTTGAAAGTAAAACCCCGACGGAGTGAGCCATCAGTCTGGCAGGCCCCGCCTGCATAAAAACAGAGTCACTATTCGCGATCAGGCCGCCATGCCAAGTCCCACAATATTGGCGGCAATGATAATCACCACACAGCCGATTGATAACACGCTGACCGGGCGGCGTCCCGCAGACTTCCACTCCTTCATCAGCAGCCCCACAAGACCACCACACAGGACGTATAGACTCATGTGCAGCATCCAGCTGACATAGTCATACTGCGCCGGGATTCTGGCATGGCCCCAGGCATAGAAGAAGAACTGCAGATACCACATGGTGCCGCCGAGCACCGCAAACGCGGTATTAGCAATCAGCAGCGACTTCCCGACCGAGAAGTCTTTACGCACCGACAGCTCTGGCCGGGTGGCCAGCCGCCAGAAACAGAAGGCCAGATTAACCAGAGCGCCGCCGCCCATAATGATTACGTAGCTGGGCAGAGCTACATACAGCGGATCGATGCCCAGATTAGCGGCGGCCTGATGCATGGGTTTAGCCGCATCCATGGCAAAGGACATACCCGCCGAGAAGATGCCGCACATCACCGCCAGCACCAGTCCTTTTCTGAGATTAAACTCTTCTGCGTTAATCCCCAGCGCCCGCTCCTTTAACAGCCCGGCACGCGACACAATCCCGACGCCAATCAGTGCCACCAGTACGCCCAGCAGGGTTAACCGGCCACCCGCCGACGCGAAGAGCTCACCAAAGCGCCCCTGCAGAAGCGGTGTCATCAGCGTGCCGACCACCAGGGTAATGCCAATCGCGATACCGATTCCCATCGACATGCCGAGATAACGCATGGTCAGGCCGTAGTTGATATTGCCTATGCCCCACATCGCGCCAAACAGAAATACCGGCGTCAGTTGCGAAAGCGAGAAGCTGCTGTAATAGGCCATAAAATCTGGCAGTAAAATGGCACTTACCGCCCACGGCAGGATCAGCCACGACATCAGGCCACCGATCGACCACATGGTTTCCCATGACCATCTTTTCACCTGTTTAAAAGGCGCGTAGAAACACGCGGCGCTGGCAGCTCCGACAAAATGCCAGAAGATACCCGCAATAATGGCACTGTTCATTGTTATTCCCCGGTTAGGTTGAGGCCTGTCGGAAACCTGTCTGCTTCCGCTCAGCAGGCAGTCTACGTTCAGCAGGAATTCCTCAGCCTTTGGATAAATGCCGGAAGCCACAGTGAAGTGGCAATATTTACCCGTTGTGCCCATCAGGGATCACAATTTCACCGTTGTCAGAAAACCGGACGATTAGTTAAGTAAGTAACTTATTATTCAATGTTTTTTTCATTTTTGCTGTGTGGCGCAGCACAATTCTGATCTGACTGCCATTCACAAGGGAAGGTTGGCAAATGTGCAAAGAAGCCTTTCATTAACGCGGGCAAGGTCGTATAAACTGGGGAAAATTGATCGGATCAGGGAATGGGATGACGACAAAGTGGTTAACGCTGTTTCTTTCGCAGTCAGTCAGCCAGGTCATGCTGGATGATCTGCGCGCGATATTACCTGCAGATGCGATAAAGGTGTTTGTGAATGGCCTGGATGAAACCCACTATGCCACCCTTGAGTGTGTGCAGGCGGATCAGCATTGCGCCCTGATCGCCTCAGCGATAGTGGTCTGGCGTCAGCTCGGACATGTTCACCATATTCTCTATAAAAAAGGTGAGGTGTTGCGGGAGGAAAATGATGCAACGCAGTTCCAGCTGTTCACTCTGCTGAAAACCCACCGCGCCGTATTGCAGATCTCATGATAAGATCGCAGCCCCTGAAATCGCTGTTTGCAGCAGGTAAATTATGAGAATTGGAATTCTGTTTCCGATCGCCATCATTGTGGCGGGCGTGGGCTTTCTGGCGTGGTTTATTGGCAGTGGCCTGGCGATGCCAGGCTCCTGAGGATCAGCGCAACTGACTGTCTTTACTGCCCCGACGGTTATATAAACTGCTGGTCTGCTGTTGCTTGTCGATTTTTTCCTGACACGCCACACAATAGTGCACGCCTTTAAGCGCCTGACGACGCGCTTCGGGGATCGGCTCGCCGCAGAGCTCGCATTCGGTGGCGCTTTCGCCCTGTCCGATCGACTGTCTTACCCGCTCAATGCCGTCATTGACGGTGCTATCGATCTGTTCCTGTACTGCGCCTTCTGACGCCCATCCATTTGCCATGATTTAACCCCTTTAATACCACTTCACTCCTTTAAATCTACAACATATTGACGTTTTTGCCGCAGAACTCACCGATATCTGTGATTGGCTGCCAGCCGCTCCCGGCAGCTGGCAATCAGCTAAAGGTAGCCCAGAGCAATCTGTTTCACCCTGCTATCACATTACTGCAACGTATCGATAGCGGAGAGCTAAGCGAATGACAACACATCATCAACATTTCATTAATGGCGAATTTGTAGCCCATCAGGGTGACCGTTGGATTGAGGTGATCAATCCGTCCACGGAGGCGTTGCTGTCCCGTATTCCCCAGGGCAGTCGTCAGGATGCCAGCCTTGCCATCAGCGCCGCAGAAGTGGCTCAGCCTGGATGGGAAGCGCTGCCTGCAGTAGAGCGCGGCGTCTGGCTGCACAAAATTGCCACCGCCATCCGCCAGCGTGAGCCTGAACTGACGTCAACCATTGTGGCTGAGGGTGGAAAAACCCAGGGGCTGGCGAAGACCGAAGTGATGTTCACCGCCGACTACCTCGACTACATGGCAGAGTGGGCGCGCCGCTATGAAGGTGAGATCATCAACAGTGACCGCCCCAACGAAAATATCTTCCTGTTCAAAAAAGCGATCGGCGTCACTACCGGAATACTGCCGTGGAATTTCCCCTTCTTCCTCATTGCCCGCAAAGCGGCACCGGCCCTGATCACCGGAAACACCATCGTGATCAAACCCAGTGAGCTGACACCGAATAATGCGGCACTTTTTGCCGACATCATACAAAAGCTGGGTCTGCCTGCTGGCGTCATTAACTTTGTTTATGGTCTGGGACCGGAAGTGGGACAGGAGCTGGCGGCAAATCCTAAGGTCGGTCTGGTGAGTCTGACCGGAAGCGTAGGTGCGGGCATTGCCACCATGGAAGCCGCGGCTAAAAATGTCACCAAAGTGTCGCTGGAACTGGGTGGCAAAGCCCCCGCCATCGTGATGGATGATGCCGACCTCGAGCTGGCTGTGCGGGCGGTCGTCAGCTCGCGGATCATTAACAGCGGCCAGGTCTGCAATTGCGTAGAGCGGCTCTATGTGCAGGAAGGCATTTACGATCGATTTATCAGCGCACTGACCGCCGCGTTTCAGCAGGTGACATTTGGCGACCCGGCCGAACGCAGCGATATCGATATGGGTCCGCTGATTAATGCCGCAGCACGGGATCGGGTGGAGCAGAAGGTGGCAGAGGCCGTCGCCGCAGGGGCGAAAGTGGTTCTGGGCGGCAAGCGCGCCGGAGACAGAGGCTTCTTTTTCCAACCCACCTTGCTGACTGAGGTGCGCCAGGAGATGGCGATTATGCAGGAGGAGATTTTTGGCCCGGTTCTGCCGGTGATGAGTTTTAAAACGCTTGACGAGGCGATTACGCTGGCCAACGACTGCGAGTATGGGCTGACCTCCTCGATTTATACGCAGAATCTGAATACCACCATGACCGCGCTGCGAAAGCTGAAGTTCGGCGAAACCTATGTTAACCGTGAAAACTTCGAAGCGATGCAGGGATTTCATGCCGGGTGGCGTAAATCGGGTGTCGGCGGTGCCGATGGAAAACATGGTCTGGAGGAGTATCTGCAGACCCATGTTGCCTATTTACAGTTCAGTTAATCACTGGCTCGATCTTACCTCCTCCCGTACCTGACGTTGTCAGTACCAGAGTGGGCCAGTAATTGGCCCACTCTTTTATGCCACCCGCTTACTGCAGCGCAGCAGCGCGATGCCACTCAGCACCGCCACAGCCATCAGGTAGTATCCAGGCGCCAGACTGCTGCCGGTGGCGGCTATCAGCATGCTGCAAATCAGCGGTGCAAACCCGCCAAATACCGTCACGGCCACGTTGTAGCTGATCGCCATGCCGCTGGCGCGCGTGGTCGCCGGGAAGAGATCGGCCATCACCGACGGCACCGTGGAGAAATAGACCGACTTGAGTAGCGCCATCCACGCCACCAGCAGGATCAGCGTGGTGGGCGTAGTGTGATCGACCATCCATTTGAAGGCGGGATAGATGGTGACCATCAACAGCAGCAGCGATCCCCACATCAGCGGCAATCGGCCAATCCGCTCCGCCCACAATCCCATTATGGGCGTCACCACCGTCAGGATAATCCCTGCGACCAGCGTGGCGGTGAAGGCCACTGACCCCGGCAGATGCAGCGTTTTGGTGGCGTAGGTCGGAATGTAATTGAGCATGTAGTTGACCGCAGTCGAGATCACCATCACCCCAATCGCCAGGGTGATCAGCGCTTTCTGCCGCCCGAACAGTGTTTTCAGCGGTGCGGCTTCCTTCTCCTGCGTCGCAAAGCTGGCGGGCTCCTGCACGTGACGGCGAATGTAGATCCCCAGCGGTCCAATCAGTAAGCCGAAGGCAAACGGGATACGCCAGCCCCACGCCTGAATCTCGCTTTCGCTCAGCCAGTGTGTCAGCCCCAGGCCGAACGCCGATGCCATCAGAGTACTGGCGCCCTGTGTGGCGAACTGCCAGCTGGCGATAAAGGCTTTGCGCTCGGGAAAGTGCTCTACCAGGAAAGCGGTGGAACTGCCAAACTCGCCCCCGGCAGAGAAGCCCTGAATCAGGCGCGCCAGGATAATCAGCAGCGGCGCCGCCAGACCAATAGTGGCGTAACCCGGCATAAAGGTAATGATCGCCCCGCCCAGCATCATCAGATTGATTGAGAGCAGCAGCGCTTTTTTACGGCCATGACGGTCGGCATAGTTGCCCAGCACGATGGCACCCAGCGGACGGATCAGGAATGAGATGCCGAAGCTGCCGAAGGTCAGCAGTAGCGACACCGACGGATCGCTGACCGGAAAGAAGACGTGCGCGATGTAGCTGGCGAAGAAGCCATACACCGCGATGTCGAACCACTCCAGCGCGTTACCAATGCAGGTAGCGAACAGCGTTTTGTGCAGGCTCGGTTTCACCTGCGGAGTACTCTGTGCGATACTGCTCATTGTTCACCTCTCCGCCACTGATGGTGGCGCGACATCAGTTGTTCGCCCTCTTCACCCAGTTGCCAGAAAAGGCGGGTCATGATCGCCAGCCCTTCACGTGCAACAGAGGTGAGCATGTGTTCGTTAACGCCGTGCTGGCCGCAGGCCGGATAGGAATGGGGCACCCACAGCGTCGGGAGGCCGAGGATATCGGCAAATACCTCATTGGGCAGTGAACCGCCGAGATTGGGCAACAGCGCCGGTTTTTTACCGCTGCTGCGGGCCAGCGTGTCCAGCGCCCAGGCCACCAGCGGATCCTGCGGATCGAGTCGCGTTGCAGGTGAACCGCGCATAAACTCTACGCTGACGTTATCGAAGCCGTGCTGATGCAGGTGACTTTCGACATGCCGGACCAGATTTTCCCAGTCGGTGCCGACCACAAATCGCAGCTGACACACCGCCGTGGCGCTGCCGGGAATGGCGTTCATCGGGCGCGCCGGGTTACCGGTTTCAAACGCCAGCACCTCCAGCGTGTTCCAGCCATAAAGACGCTCCGCAGGCGTCAGGCCCGGTTCTCCCCAGCCGTCGGCCAGCGCCGGATCGCCCGGCATGCCGCCCACCTCGATATCACTGAGGATGGCGCGCACCGCATCGGTAAGGGAGTCCGGTTTCAGTGCGGCGACCTGCAAAACACCCTGTGCATTCACCAGGCAGGCGAGCGCATTGGCCAACTGGGTGCCGGGATTGCTCAGCAATCCGCCCCAGTTGCCGGAGTGATAGGCGTTGTCGCGCGCCCTGATAGTCAGACGAAAGTTCGCCGCGCCACGCGAACCCAGGAACAGTGTCGGCCGCACCGCGTTCAGTCGCGGGCCATCAGAGGCGATAAAGAGGTCGGCCTGTAACAGCGCCCGCTGCTGCTGGCAAATCTCCGCCAGCCCTGGCGAGCTGATCTCTTCACCCATTTCAAACAGGATTTTGCAGTTGAAGCCCAGTGCGCCACCGCGTGCCTGCCACACCTGCTCCAGCGCCGCGAGATTGATGCAGTGCTGGCCTTTATTGTCCGCACTGCCGCGTCCGTATAGGCGGTCATCTTCAGCCGTGAGTCGCCACGGTGATAAACCGTCGCGCCAGTTCTCATCGTCGCCGAACACCACATCGCCGTGGCCATAGCAGAGCAGCGTCGGTCTGGAGGGATCTTCAATGAGCGTGGCAATCAGAAACGGCGGGCTGCCGGGCTGCGGATTCTCAAACGGGTGCAGCGTAAAGCCCATCGCCGCCAGCTGCGGGCCAATCTCCTGCTGCAGATAGCTCTCCAGCTCCACCTGCCTGCTGGCGTGCTGGCTTTCGGTCACGCAGGAAATTCGTCGTGCCAGCAGCTGCTGAAACTCGCCACTGTCGAAATAGTGCATCGCCTGGTCAACGGTCTGTTGCTCTGTCATGTTTGCCCTGTCTGTTCTTTTTATCGTGCTTTATCTTTGACAAACTTCTCTCTTTGCCACAATTATTAATTTATCGAGTGAGCCTTGCTTTTAAAGCAAGCCACGCCTGCCCTTTTATGATGCGTTTCGTCGGAGTCACCATGTTAAGCAGTGAGATCCGCTATTTCCTGGCGGTCGTACAGTGCGGATCGCTCAGCGCCGCCAGCGAGCAGCTCTTTGTGGCGGTGTCGGCGATTAGTCGCCAGATTCAGCGTCTGGAGACGCAAGTGGGTGTACCGCTGTTTGAGCGGCATGCACGCGGCATGGTATTGAACGAAGCGGGTGAAATATTCGCGCATCATGTGCGCAAGAGTCAGCTCGATATGGAATATGCGCTGGCGGAGATTAAGGGGCTGAAAGCAATACGGCGCAGCCTGATCCGCATCGCCTGCACCGACGGAATGGCGTTTAGTCTGCTGCCGGGATTGCTGGCGGAGTTCCGTCAGGCCAACCCCGGCGTGCTGTTTGCGCTTAACGTGACGCACTCGCAGGGCGTGGCGGCATGCGTCAGGGCTGGGGAATGCGATGTTGCGCTGCAGTTCAGTCTGCAACCGGAGCGCAGCGTTGAGGTGCTCGGCTCGTGGCCGGCGCCGGTGTTACTGGCGATGCATCAGTCACATCCGCTGGCGTCGCGTCAGGTGACGCTGGCCGATCTGCATGGCTGGCCGCTGGCGTTGCCAGGTCAGCATACTACCGTGCGGCAGTTGTTTGACCTCTCCTGTCAGATGAACGACTGCGTGGTCGAGCCGGTGCTGACCTGCGACTATTTCGCTACGCTCTACCACTTTTTGCTGCATACCCCGCAGGCAGTAACCATTTGCAGTGCGTTTACCCTGCTGTTTGAGCGCGACACGCAAAATCTGGTGTTGCGTTCGATGGGAGTGGATCAGCTGAGTCAGCGAACGTTGCAGCTTCAGACGGTGTCCGGCCGCCAGCGGAATGCGGCGCTGACGCTGTTTCTGCAGTTTTTGCAGCAGCGGCTGACGGAAATGGATCAGCAGGTGAGGATGGGATGAGGGATACAGGGTTGTGGTTTAACCAGCTCGGTACCAGATTGCCATGTGATTCAGGTTGCTAAGGGAATATGGGTTAACGTCCTGGCTGCTTCCGTGAGAGGGTGCTGGCTAAGGAACACGGGTTACGTCTGCACCGATTCGCTGTGAGAGGGTGCAGGCGAAGGAAACACGACCCGATCGGAAAGTCGCAAAAGCCGGCCTCCATGGCATGCCCGGCCCACGCGATTACGCACCTCATCCCTGAGGTGCGCCCGTAGCCGGGCCAACGCGTTGCGTTGTTCAAAAACGCTCCCGGCGTTTTTGTCCATGGCGCGGGACGCTTTCCTCTTCGGGGCATGTTCCCTTCGCATTGAACTTATTTATTGCTGTCAGTTCTTTTTAAGCTGAGCCAGACAGCAGAGGCCCACATGTGTATGCGCCCCTGCTGATAGCTGTTACCGTTTACTGCTTAATATCAACCTGATAGAAAATATGTTTGCCGAACGGATCGACCTGATAGCCGCTGACCGATTTGCGCACCGGCTCAAAGATGGTGGAGTGCGCAATCATCACCGCAGGCATCTGGTCATGCATCATCTGCTGTGCCTGCAGATAGAGCGCGGTGCGTTTGCCCTGATCCGGCTCGGCGCGGGCTTCGGTGATTAACTTCTCGAACGGCTGATAGCACCATTTTGAGGAGTTGGAACCGCCCTGTGCAGAGGTACAGCTGTAAAGCGGGCCAAAGAAGTTGTCCGGATCGCCGGTGGCGGTGGTCCAGCCCATCAGCGCCGCCTGATGCTCACCGCTGCGCACGCGTTTCAGGTATTCGCCCCACTCATAGCTGACGATATTGGCTTTGATGCCCACTTTAGCCCAGTCCGACTGAATCATCTCCGCCATGCGGCGCGCATTCGGATTGTAAGGCCGCTGAACCGGCATCGCCCAGAGCGCAATTTCGGTACCCGGTTTCACACCCGCCTGTTGCAGCAGGGCTTTGGCCTTCTCTGGATCGTAGTCGTAATCTTTCAGATCTTTGTCGGCGCTCCAGACGCCCGGTGGCAGGATATTTTTCGCAACCGTGCCGGTGCCTTTAAAAATCGCATCGATGATCGCCGGTTTGTTGATCGCCATCGCCAGCGCCTGGCGCACTTTGACGTTATCGGTTGGCGCTTTGGTGGTGTTAAACGCCAGGAAGCCGGTATTCAGACCCGCCTTCTGTTCCAGGGTGATATCCGGGTTAGCGCGCATCTTTTCAAGATCGGCGGGATTAGGGAATGGCATTACCTGACACTCATTCTTCTCCAGCTTGGCATAACGCACGGAGGCATCCGGCGTGATGCTGAACACCAGCCGATCGAGCTTCGCCTTGCCCTGCCAGTAGTCCGGGAACGCTTTGTAGAGAATGCGGGAATCTTTCTGATACTGCACCAGCTCAAACGGTCCGGTGCCGATCGGGTTCATATCGACCTTCTCCGGCGTCCCCGCTTTCAGCATCGCGTCTGCATATTCCGCCGAGTGGATCGAGGCGAAATACCAGGCGAGATCGGCAAGGAACGGCGCTTCCGGATGGGACAGCGTAAAACGTACGGTGTGGTCATCGACCCGGTCGATACTTTTAATCAACGTGGAGAGCTCCAGGCTTTCGAAGTTGGAATAGGTGCCGCCAGAGACATTGTGGTAGGGATTTTTCGGGTCCATCTGACGCATAAACGAGAAGATCACATCGTCGGCGTTGAAGTCGCGGCTGGGTTTGAAGGCTTTATTGCTCTGAAACTTCACGTTCTTGCGCAGATGGAAGGTGTAAACCGTGCCATCCGGGCTGATTTCCCAGCGTTCCGCCAGGCTGGGCACCAGATTGGTCGTGCCGGGCGTAAAGTCCACCAGCCGGTTAAAGACCGGCACCGCACTGGCGTCAACACTGGTCCCCGAGGTATAGAGCTGCGGGTTAAAATTCTCTGGCGATCCCTCAGAACAGAAGACCAGCGTTTTGGCGTTAACGCTGCCAGCCAGCGCTATCCCAGCCGTAACAAGCGCTAAGGTGGCTATCTTGATTTTCATTATTATCCTCGCTTTGTATTGACTTCCGGTGATCACAATATCTAAATGAATCATTCAGATGCTTCATTGATAGCACGATTCGGCACCATAACGAACCCCGCCGGTGGCTGACTAATAAGGAATAGTGATGACAGACAAACTTGAGTCGCAGCTCACAGACCGTTTTTTCCGTTACCTCGCCATCAGCAGTCAGAGCGATGCCAAATCCACCACCCTGCCCAGCACGCCGAGCCAGCACGCCATGGCGGAACTGCTGGCGGATGAGCTGCGCGCGTCAGGGCTGGATGAGGTAGTGATTGATGAGCATGCTACGGTGACGGCGGTGAAACGCGGCAACCGGCCTGACGCGCCGCGCATCGGGTTTATTACGCATATCGATACCGTTGATGTCGGTTTGTCGCCCGATATCCACCCGCAGATCCTCACCTGGCAGGGCGAAGATCTCTGTCTGAATGCAGAGCAGGATATCTGGCTGCGCCGCGATGAACATCCGGAGATCGCGCCCTACGTCGGTCAGCGGGTGATCTTCAGCGACGGCACCAGCGTGCTGGGCGCGGACAACAAAGCGGCGGTCACCGTGGTGATGACGCTGATGCAGAACCTTAACGGCGACCACGGCGACATCGTGGTGGCCTTTGTGCCGGACGAAGAGATTGGGCTGCGCGGCGCGAAAGCGCTGGATCTGGAAACGCGCTTTAATGTTGATTTCGCCTGGACCATCGACTGCTGCGAACTGGGCGAAGTGGTCTATGAAAACTTCAATGCTGCCGCTGCAGAAATTGTGTTTACCGGTGTACCGGCCCATCCGATGTCGGGCAAAGGGGTGCTGGTCAATCCGCTGCTGATGGCCCATGACTATATCAGCCTGTTTGATCGGCTGCAGACCCCGGAGCACACTGAAGGCCGTGAAGGCTATATCTGGTTCAATGAGATTCAGGCCAACGCCAGCAAGGCGACGCTGAAGGCCTCAATCCGTGATTTTGATCTGACCAGCTTTGCGGCACGTAAGCAGCAGTTGCAGCAGGCAGCAGAGGATCTGGCGGCGCGTTACCCCACCGGCAAGGTGAGCGTGGGTATCAGCGATACTTATAGCAATATCAGCAATGCCCTGGGTGAAGATCGTCGGGCGATTGACCTGATCTTCAGTGCCTTTGCCGCGCTGGAGATTGAGCCGAAGGTGATTCCGATGCGTGGCGGTACAGACGGTGCCGCGCTGTCAGCCAAAGGTCTGCTGACGCCGAACTTCTTTACCGGCGCGCACAACTTCCATTCACGCTTCGAATTTCTGCCGGTAACGTCGTTTGTGAAGTCCTATCAGGTGGCGGAAAAACTCTGTTATCTGGCGGCGGAATAAGCGGAGGAATCGGGCGCAGAACGCGCCCGATTGCGATTATGGCTTCGCGCTGACATCAATGCCTGGGAAATATTTTTCAGCCAGCTTTTTGATGGTGCCATCGCCCTGCACTTTAGCAATCGCCGCATCCAGTGACTGCTTCAGCTGCGCGTCATCTTTGCGCAGGCCGTAGCCGATGCCTGAACCAAGAATCGCGTCATCTTCGACTGGCTTGCCAACAAAACCAAAGCCTTTGCCCTGCGGTTTATCGAGGAAGCCAGACTGACCGGCAGCAGACATCACCAGTGTGCCATCCAGGCGGCCCGCGACCATGTCGTTGTAAACCTGGTTTTGATCCTGATACGAGGTCACGGTCACACCCTGCGGCTCCCAGTGCTTCTTCGCATAGGTTTCCTGGATGGATCCCTGTAATACACCGATGTTCTTGCCCTTCAGACCTTCGGCAGTCGGTGCCAGATTTTCACCGGTCTTCGCCACTAACATGGTCGGAATACGGTAGATCGGCTGCGTAAACGCAATGCTTCTGGCGCGCGCTTCGGTGATGTTCATCGCCGAGTTAATGGCGTCGAACTTTTTCGCCTGCAGTGCCGGGATCAGCGCATCAAAGCTGCTCTCAACCCAGTGGCAGCTGAAGTTGCCCGCCTTACAGATGGCATTGCCCAGCTCGATATCAAAGCCTTCCAGTTCCCCTTTAGCATTGCGGCTTTCAAAAGGCGGATATTGTGACTCCACGCCGTAGCGTAAATCCTGTGCCAGTGCCTGTACCGATGTCATCATGCCCAGAGCGAGAAAAAGCGCGTTCAGTTTCTTCATTATGTTATTTACCCCGAAAAGTCCTGGTTACCTGTTCCCCGAGCTGCCTCACGCGGTGGCGTGAATCAGTGAGAAAAAGCACATAGCGCAGCCGCGCCAGCCTCAAGTGTCGCCTCGTCTTTAGCAAAAGAGAGCCGAATCAGTTTGTTATCTGTGCCATCCATATAAAACGCCGACAGCGGTATGGTCGCCACACCGTGATCGACGATAAGACGTTTTACCATTTCACTGTCCGGTTCGTCACTGAAATGTCCATAGCTGGCGAGCATAAAGAACGAACCAGCACTCGGCAGCAGCCGGAACGGGGAGTTCTGCATCAGGGCGATCAGCCGGTCGCGCTTCTGCTGATAGAAGGCGCTGAGCGACAGATAGTTCTCTGGCGTCTCCAGATAGTGTGCGAAACCGACCTGCATCGGCGTATCGGCGGCGTACATCATAAACTGATGCACTTTCACCAGCTCAGTCATCAGCTCTGCCGGTGCCAGACAGTAGCCTACCCGCCAGCCGGTGACGTGGAAGGTTTTGCCAAACGAAGAGACAATGACGCTGCGGGCTGCCAGTTCCGGATGCGTCGCCATCCCACAATGCGGGCGGCCATCAAACAGAATATGCTCGTAAACCTCATCGGAGAGCACCACGATATCGGTGTTGCGGATTAAGGCTGCCAGCTGATTCAGGTCGTCGGGGGTCAGCACCTGCGCGCTGGGGTTATGCGGCGTATTAATAATGATCATCCGGGTGCGCGGCGTGATTGCTGCCCGCAACTGATCCCAGTCGATAGCAAATGACGGCACCTGCAACTTCAGGCCAATCGGTTTACCGCCCTGCAACCGCACCACCGGCGCGTAGCTGTCAAACGCCGGTTCAAAGAAGATCACCTCATCGCCCTGATGAACCAGCGCGGTAATCGCCATATAGAGCCCCTGGCTGGCGCTGCCGGTGATCAGCACTTCACTGGCGGCATCATATTGTTGTCCATAGAGCGCCTGCACTTTGCTGGCAAGCGCGTCGCGTAAGGCGGGCAAGCCCATCATGGCGGCATACTGATTATGTCCTTCCTGCATCGCGCGGCTGACTGAGTCGACCAGCGCCGGATCACAGGGGAAATTGGGCGCGCCCTGCGACAGGTTAATCGCCTGATGCTGCGCCGAAAGCTGGCCAATCACGCTGAAAATAGTGGTGCCGACGTCCGGCAATTTTGAGTGGATAGCGACAGGCGTTTTCAGGGACATACTCTCTCCGTCAGGGGCTTAACCGCTCAGATGCGGTAAATAGCTATTCAACGGGCTGCGACTTGAGTCGGCAAGCGAAATGTCGTCATAATAGCCATGACAAAAATGCATAGCTGAGGTTCACCGTGTCACGCTTATCGCTGCCGCTTAATGCCATTCACGCCTTTCTGGTGACCGCCCGACATCTCAATCTGACCCACGCTGCCCGCGAACTTTGCCTGACGCAGGGCGCCGTCAGTCGTAAGATTGCCGCCCTGGAGCAGTGGCTGGGCGTGACGCTGTTTGACCGCCACGCGCGCGGTCTGCGCCTGACCCCTCAGGGCGCGGCGCTGCTGCCCGACTTACAGCAGGGTTTTGAGCTGATGGTTCAGGCCAGCGAGAAGGTCCGCCGTAGTCAGGTCAGCATTCGCCTGAAAGCGCCAACCTGTGCGATGCGCTGGCTGGTGCCCCGGCTGATGGCGCTGGAGCATCATCGTCCTGAACTGCATGTGGCCCTGACCACCACGCTGGATCATGCCGCGCAGCTGGAGAACTTCGATGTGGCGATTGTCTATGGTAAGCCGCACCCTGACGGAATTTGCCTGTTCAGTGAGTCGCTGACGCCAGTGATGGCAGCCGATCAACCCCGCCCGGACTCCCCGGCGGCACTGGCCACAATGACCTTTTTGCATCCGACGGCAGATACGCGTGACTGGCAGTGCTGGCTGCATGCGCAGCAGGTGACGCTGAACATGAAGCGGAACCAGCATTTTGCCACCATGGACTTAGCGATCAGTGCAGCGATTCAGGGGTTTGGTGTGGCGATGGCCGACAGCAATCTGGTGGAGAGTGATATAGCCAGCGGCAGGCTGATTAAGCCGTTCGCTGGCGAGGTAGAAACCGGTGCCGTTTACAGTTTACTGCAACGGCCCGCGCAGGATGCGCCACCGTTCCTGGCGGAGCTGGTGGCGTGGCTGTGCAGGGATCAGAAAGTGACCCAGTCGCCGTTATCCGCCGGTTTAGCCTGAGGCGCATTCAGCACGGTTGCTTTCGGCGCGGCAGGTTTATTCGTGATGACCGGTGCGGTCTGGCGGTTGCTGGAGAGACGGAACTTCGACACAGAGGCCTGCAGCGCTTCTGTCTGCAATGCCAGTGCGCTCGCCGCGGCAGAAACCTCTTCAACCAGTGAGGCGTTCTGCTGGGTCACGCTATCCATTTCGGTTACTGCAGCACCCACCTGAGAGATGCCTTTGCTCTGCTCTTCCGAGGCGGAGGCAATCTGTTTCATGATCGCATCAACATCCTGCACCGATTTCAGAATATTGTTCATGGTGCCGCCGGTGGTGCTGACCAGCTCGGCGCCTTTACCTACACGCTGAACCGAATCTTCAATCAGCGTCGCAATCTCTTTCGCGGCATTGGCGCTGCGCTGTGCAAGGTTACGCACTTCAGAGGCAACGACCGCAAAACCCCGACCCTGTTCGCCGGCACGTGCCGCTTCGACGGCGGCGTTCAGCGCCAGAATATTGGTCTGGAAAGCGATACCGTTGATCACGTTAGTGATTTCAGCGATTTTCTTCGAGCTGCCTGAGATGCCATCCATAGTGCTGACGACTTCACTGACCAGCTGACCGCCACGTTGTGCCGTAGTGGTGGCAGTTTCTGCCAGCAGGCTGGCCTGGCGGGCATTATCGGCGTTGAATTTTACCGTGGCCGTCAACTGCTCCATGCTGGCCGCAGTCTGTTCGAGCGCAGCGGCCTGCTCTTCGGTACGTGAAGAGAGGTCGTTGTTACCGGCAGAAATCTCTGCGGCACCGCGCGAGATGTTTTCGGTGCCGCTGCGAATGGCGCTGACCGCTTCACGCAGGCTATCCTGCATGGCGCTCAGCAGCGGCACCAGTTTACCGACGCAGTTGCGTCCGAAATCGGATACCGGCTGACTCAGGTCGCCCGTGGCAATGACCGCGAAGTGGGTACGAATACTTTCCAGCGGACGGACCAGCATCGCCACCAGATAGCGGTCGGTAAACAGCAGAATAAACAGGCCGATAATTACCGTGATGGTAATAATCGTTTTGGTCATCGCGGTGAGGTGATCCACTTCAACCCGGGTTGCATCCAGCTTTTCAGCTGCGCCCTGGCTGAATTTCTCTGCGCTGATGCCAAAGGCACGACTGAGTGGCGGCGTGACGTTATTTGCCTGCTGACGATAAGCATCAGGCGAGGCCTGGCGGGCCAGCTGCAATTGTGGCGTAACGCCCGCATCCAGCAGCTTTTGCCAGCTCTGAATCACCCCATCCACGACATCCGGGTTCATCGGGCCGGGTGCCAGTTGTTTAAAGCGCGCCAGTTGCTGGGTCATGCTGTCCAGCGCCTGCTGCACCGGAGCATAAGCCTCATCGTTCAGGGTCTGACCTGCGGCTTTGCCTTCCATCACGCGGGATAAGCGCGTGATGACACGAAAATATTGATCGTTGCCTTTGCTCAGCACCGTCATTTGCTCAACCAGATGACGGTCCACATCATTCCCTTCGCTGAGCGCGCCAAGAGAGTGAATGCTATATAGCCCGACGCCGCTCCACAGTAAACAAAACAGTCCCAGAATAGAGAGCATCACTGCGCGAATGGTAAAATTTTTGAGCATTCCCATACCAAAATCCTATACACGTTGACCCGCAAGCGTCGGGCATAGGAGGTTTATCGGCATGCAATTGTGAAGATGTAACTGTTTTGTTACCTAATATTTTACAGCGTCCCTAAGGCAAATTTCACTTTATAGCCCTTTTATTCAGCACGTTAACCTTTAAAAAGCAGATTAATTCCATTCGCGCAATTTGATGGTTAGCAGGCTAACCATGAGCCGCCGCTTAAAGCCTGACCATACGAGTCATTAATAGCCGGAAAAGCCGCATACGGGCGCGCATAAAGTTTCGCTTCAGAACCAGCCCGCTCTTCCGATCATCACCAAGTGACATTGTCACGTCAGAGCCCGGGTGCCAGGCTGGCCACACGATCTCCCCCTCCAGCTGATGCTTATATTCCGTAGCATCACGGGCAAAGGTAAACCAGTATTCGCTGACCCGTGCCGCAAACGCCCGATCGGCCTCACTGAAGGGTCGTTCTTCGTTGGGATCCGGCATCTGACTCAGCGTGTTCAGCACATAAGGCACTTCGTTGCCGTGCCAGGTGCCGTGCGGATAGAGGTCACGGGCATGTTCAGAGACATAATCAAACCAGTAGCGCCAGCCTGGCATTCCGGCATTGTGCTGCGCCCGCATCACCAGCCACGGCACCAGGCTGAAGGCCATATCCCGCGCCACGGCACGTCCCAGCCGCTGATCGTCATGAATGTCATACATCCATTTCAGCGTCCGGTAAGTGAGACGATTT
The DNA here is from genome assembly GCF_011800685.1 of Pantoea sp. EKM10T. Classification (NCBI taxonomy): domain Bacteria; kingdom Pseudomonadati; phylum Pseudomonadota; class Gammaproteobacteria; order Enterobacterales; family Erwiniaceae; genus Pantoea; species Pantoea sp. EKM10T. The sequence goes on along the minus strand of NZ_JAALEU010000001.1, from coordinate 165,254 downwards.
TTATCGCGTAACTGATGCAGCACCGCGGTGGCATCCACGCCAAAATATTCCAGCACGCTGGCTTCATCGCTGTTGCTGCCCGCCATCAGCGGCAGACGGTGCTGTTTTGCAGCCATAAAGGTTTTCAGCATCGGTTCAGGCAGGACAGCATCACCCGCAATCGGCACCGGCGGGATCGCCAGCGGCCCTTCCAGCGACCAGAAGGCATCGGCAGGCAGTGCGCGCAGGTCATCAGCGCTGGCATCGGGCGGCAGACCGAAATGGCGGGCCACCGCCATACCCTGCTGACGCGCTTTTTTCAGCGGCGTGTCAGGCAGGCTGTAGGCGCTCTGCACGATCCCTTTATGAAACAGCCCTTCGGCCAGCGGCGAACAGCAAAGTGACAGTACGCTGCGTGCGCCTGAGGATTCACCGAAAAGTGTCACATTGCGGCGGTCGCCGCCAAAGGCAGGAATGTTGCGCTGCACCCACTGCAGTGCGGCAATCTGATCCAGCAGGCCAAAATTGTTGACCGTGCTGGCAACAGGGTATTCAGCATCCAGGGCCGGATGAGAGAAGAAACCGAGATGGCCTAGCCGGTAGTTGAGCGTCACCACCACCGCGCCGCGTGAAGCCATCGGCTTGCCGTTGTAAGGTGCCAGCCCGCCAGCACCAATGGTGTAGCCACCACCATGCAGCCATACCATTACCGGCAGGGATTTCACGGGCGCGACATCGGGCGTCCAGACATTAAGGTAGAGGCAATCTTCGCTGAACTCACCCGGATCGCCACCGCCCACGGCCTGGCAGTAAGTGCGATTTTGCCAGCCGGAAGCCCCAAACGCGGTGGCGTCGCGCACCTGCTGCCAGGGCGTAACCGGCTGTGGAGGACGCCAGCGCAGTGCGCCAAGCGGTGCCGCCGCATAAGGTATGCCTTTGAATACGAAAAGGTCATCGTCCATGCATCCACGCAACTCCCCCTCAGCAGTCATGATCCTCAGACCTGTTTCGTTTTTCATTCCTGTTTCCCTGTTCAAACGTCCCTCCATTATTTGCAGGCCCGCCAGCATTGTCCAGGTACGGAAGGGATTTGCAGAATATGCCGAAGCGTGAGGGGCAGGCGTGAACATGCTCATCAACAGGTTCAGAGAGTCAGTTACGGTTATGATTCAACGTTGTTTATCTTTTCGCGATTGGTCAATGACGCTGCCAGCGCCGGAGTGGCGCGTCGTTGCTCTGTTATCACGTGCGGTTGTGCTGCTGTTAATCAGTCAGTCTGCTAATAGATTAAGATACTCACGCGGGTAAACCTGCGCTGAGCGGTAAAGCGTTGTTTTTCCCCAGTCCTGTCAGCATATTACCCGCGTTGCTCTACTTCAGGTCCACTGGCCTTAGCTGGGCGGGTGCGGAGAAAGCGTTGCGGGCAACGCGCCTGTTGCCCGCAGAGGCGTCAGTCTGGCCGTAAGCCGCACTGCACCAGCGAGCGCTGCTGCCGCTCTTCGTATAGCGCCATCTCATCCAGCACGACAGCGCCCAGCGCGGCTTCAAATGCCTGGCGGCTCGCCTGTCCCGCCGAACGAACCTGCGCCCGATCGCCGAGGTTGGACTGGAAGATGCCCGCCGCGCTGACGGGCAGAAAATCTTCGTAGATGATGGGGTCTGCCAGCACACGACCTTCTTCGATGAGGGTCTCCAGCGATTCTCCCTGAGCCGGCGGCGTCGCGATGCCCTTTTCACTCAGGCGATAATGGAACCAGGCCAGCTCCTGCTGGCGCAGCGTGGTTTCGTCGTCGGGGAAGTCACGGAAAATCGCCGCCAGATGTTGCTGATGCTGCTGATTATCCTGACCGCTTCCCGCCTCGCTGAGCAGCCGATCATAGAGCGCACGGCCCTGAGGCGTTAGCGCCACGCCGCGCTGCTCAATTTCACCGAAGCGTGCAGTATGGGTTCCCTGATGCCCATCCTGAAAGATGATCGGCTCTTCCAGCGCTTTGAAGCTGGTCTGACGTAACAGGATCGGCACCTGACGACGCGGTGGTCCCTCGATTAGGGTTTTCGGATCGATACCGCGCGACGGCATCAGTTGCTGTACGCGGTCAATATCGAGCGTGCGCGGCGTGAGATGGTTGATGTGGCAGCCGGGAAAGCAGACCACGTCAGCGATCAGCCGATGCTGCTGGTTCAGCGCCTGATAGGTCTGACTGTCCACGCTGCTGTGGGCATGCCAGCGGAAGGTTTCCAGTGCTTCGGTAACAAACTCAGTGGCCTGCTCGTCGGTTAATCCGCCCTGCTGCTGCTGCAGTTCCAAAAGCGCCCGGCAACGGGGGGTGAAAATGTCGCGCGCGGCAAGAATCTCCGCCACCTTTTCACGCAGCGCGTGGTCGTCGATCAGTTCAGGGCGTAACAGCGAGGTAAAGACCCGAAAGGGATTGCGGCGCAACGCCGCATCGGTGACCGGCCGGAACGCCGTGGAGTGAACCGGCACACCAGCCTGAGAGAGATCGTAATAGCCAACCGGGTGCATTCCCATCACCGCAAACAGCTGCCGCAGTGTGGCTAATTCGTCTGCCGTGCCCACACGGATCGCACCGTGACGTTCCAGGTTGAGTCGGTCGATCTCATCGGCTGCGGTGAGACGATCTTTCAGCGCGATATCCGCTTCCAGCGCGCGGTCGTTGACGGTCGCCACCAGTTGCATCAGCGTGCCATATTGCGGCACTTCCTGCTGATACATAGCTGACATCGCCTGAGAGAAACGGGTGCGGATGAGATCCGCACTGAGAAAGTTGTCCATCTTATCCACCTGACACCGTTAGCGTTGCTGCTAATGTAATGCAACACGCTGGCCTCAGCGGAAAAAATCACGAATCTGTGATCGGCTTAAAGCCGTAGCGGTTTTTTAACAGCAGCATCAGGGTAGTGATCACAGCCGGTATTGCCAGCAGCAGAAAGATTACGCTGAAAGACCATCCAAGGGACATCATCTCTGCGCCAACGAAGGCGCTTAAAATCGCGCCGATGCGGCCCACTCCATGCATCCAGCTGGAACCGGTAGCGCGGGCGTGGGTAGGATAATAGCTGGCGGATAAGGCATTCATACCAGTATTGGCCCCGTTGAAACAGAAGCCACTGCAAAAGGCGATCGCACTCATCATACCCACTTCCGCGGGTGAAAAGCCCAGTGCCACAATAAACAGCCCGCCGCAGCCGTAGATCGCCGCCAGGGCCAGGTTAGCGTTGAAGCGATCCATCATCCAGCCCGCAAACAGGGAGCCCAGCGTCCCGCCCGCCTGATACATCGCGGTGATAATCGCCGCTTCGGTCACTGACATGCCCAGGGTGTTGACCAGCGACGGCAGCCAGCTGCCAATCAGGTAAACCATGAACAGCCCCATAAAGTAGCCGCCCCACAGCATAGTGCTGCCAAACAGATAGCGGCGTGAAAGTACGGTGCCTATCGCGCCGCTCACCGGCACGGTGGCCTCAGGCGCGTGAAACGCACAGTCGGGCGCGGTTTTGCCCGGCATCATCCGGTCGAGGATGGCGTGAATGCGGGCAGCCGGTGCGCCACGGCTGATAAGAAATCGCACCGACTCCGGCAGGCCGCGGATCAGTAATGGCAACACCAGCAGCGGCAGAATGCCGCCCAGCAGCAGCACGGAGTGCCAGTCATAGCGCGGTAGCAGCCAGGAGGCAGCAAATCCCCCGCTGGCGGCACCAAAGGTAAAGCCGCAGAACACCACCGTGATGATAAAAGCCCGCCGCCGCTCAGGTGCATATTCCGCCACCAGAGTGCCGACGTTGGGCATCGCCGCACCCAGTCCCAGCCCGGTCAGGAAACGGAACAGCATCATCTGCTCAATGTTTTGTGACAGCGCCGTTGCCAGCGTCCAGAGACCGAAAAAGAAGACGCTGAGGATAATCATCATGCGACGGCCATAGCGGTCAGCCAGCGGCCCTGCCACCATGGCACCCAGCGCCAGCCCGATTAACGCTGCGCTGATGACGACCCCGAGCTGATGATTACTCACCCCCCACGCGGCTTTCAGTGTCGGCGCAATAAATCCCATGATCGCAATGTCCATGCCATCGAGTGCCACCACGATAAAACAGAGCGCAATGAGCCGCTTTTGCCAGTGGCTCAGCCCCTGCTGGTTGATAAGCTGGCGGACATCTACCGCCTCGACGCTGGTCAATGAACACTCCTCTGGAGTAACGAAATCTGACATCAGTTTAAGTAAAAAAAACGGCGCTAATGATAGCCGATCGTTAACCTTAAGCGGTCAGATTTTTATATGATATTGAGAATTATTCAACTTTAAGCCGTTAAGTTATTGATATACCCTAGTCAGAGGATGGCGTTTTTCAGAGGCATACCCGGCTGAGCGCTTTTTAATCAGAGAGTTAAAGGGTAACGCGGTCATTTCGAATCGTTTGTTAAAATAGATTTGCAGCAAAGTTAACAGAATTCATTTTAAACAGTTGCCTGAAGCCGGTCATTCTCATTAAGTTTAGGATATGGAAAAAAATATCCTTTTCAATCAGCGCATTCGCTTGCGCCATCTACATACCTTTGTTGCGGTTGCGCAGCAAGGCACACTGGGCCGGGCGGCAGAGACGCTTAGCCTCAGCCAGCCTGCCCTCTCCAAGACCCTGAATGAGCTGGAGGAGCTGACTGGCGTTCGTCTGTTTGAACGTGGCCGGCTGGGCGCGCAGCTGACCACCATGGGAGAGCAGTTTTTGACCCATGCGGTGCGGGTACTCGACGCGCTAAACCATGCCGGACAGAGTTTTAATGAGCAGCCGGGCGATGCGCCGGTGATTATCCGGCTGGGGGCATTGACCACTGCTGCGATGGGGATGCTGCCACGCATCCTGGATCGTTTTCATCAATTGCAGCCCAACACCACCATTCAGGTGGCGACACTTCACAATAATGTGCTGCTGGCGGGCTTGCGCGGCGGTGAGTTCGACATCGGCATTGGCCGGATGGCGGACAGCGCCATGATGACCGGGCTGACCTATGAATTGCTATTTCTGGAATCGCTCAAGCTGGTGGTCAGGCCGGAACACCCGCTTTTAAGTGACAACGTCACGCTTTCGCGTGCGATGCAGTGGCCGGTAGTGATATCGCCCGAGGGCACCGCTCCACGCCGGATTGCACAACAGATGCTGGATGAACAGGGCTGCACCCTTCCGCCTCACTGCATTGAGACCTCTTCGACTTCACTGGCACGCCAGCTGGCTCTTCGCTACGACTACATCTGGTTCGTCCCTTCCGGGGCGATTAAAGAGGATCTGAGCCACAACGCGGTTTGTGCGCTGCCGATCGCCTCTTCCGGGCCGGGCGAACCGGTGGGCATCATTACCCGCACCGGCGCAGAGCTGAGCCTGAGTGCTGAAGTGCTGATGTCCACCATCCGTAAGTTTCACAGTTAGCGGCTGCGTTTCGCATGCCGCTCGCGGTTTTCAAGCCGGGCTTTATCGGTTTTGCGCAATCCGACATAAAGCGCCCCGGCCCCGCCATGCCGGGTCTGGGCCACGCAAAAGGTCTGTACGTCATCAAACTGCTTTAGCCAGCGCGCCAGATAGCTGCGCACAATGTTGGCATGCGATTCATCATCACGACCTTTACCGTGGATGATCAGCAGATTGCGCAATCCCTGTTTGTGCGCCTGCATCATAAAGTTAAAGAGCGCCTGACGACAGGTTTCGACCGGTTGCCGCAACAGGTTGAGGCTGGCATCCAGCTGATACTCTCCTCTGCGCAGTTTATCCAGAATCCCCTGCTGAATGCCGTCGGCTTTATATTCCAGCGGGGTATTGAGTGAAACGATCTCCAGATCGCCCCGGGTCAGGAAATTCTCCAGCTCCGATTCACCTGGCGGTTTTCGTGGCGCCTTAGTTGAGGGTGCTTTAAGCCACAAGGTTGTGGTGGTGTCTTTTAACGGCGTGACATCGCCCATGGCATCCCGAAAGAGATCATTATCATCAAGGTTCATGGTTTTCTCACACCTGGTTAAAATTGATGGAATGTGCAAATCACGCTTTACCCGTTAGCGTAGCAAAAGCTGGAATCACCGGCCCACCCCACTTTTTCGAAAGTCACTACCAGTGCAGAAGCGTGTGACAGATCACATAAGCGGAAAGTTTTCTTGACAGTCGGCCCTGTCGGGATTCTGAGAAGCCCGTCACATCAGCGTTTGTCGTTGTGTGCTTAGTCCATAATATTTGTAAGTGTAAAACTGCTCGGATGAGTTCCCTTCAGCACAAAAAATGTTAAAATTGACCCCAGTCAATAATCGTCGAGCAAACCATTATGATCCCTGAAAAACGCAGCATTCGTCGTATTCAGTCGGGCGGTTGTGCCATTCACTGCCAGGATTGCAGCATCAGTCAGCTCTGCATCCCCTTTACGCTAAATGAACATGAGCTGGATCAGCTCGACAATATCATTGAGCGTAAAAAACCCATTCAGAAAGGGCAAACGCTTTTCAAAGCAGGCGATGAACTCAAGTCTCTGTATGCGATTCGCTCCGGCACTATTAAAAGCTACACCATCACTGAACAGGGTGATGAGCAGATCACCGGTTTCCATCTGGCGGGCGATTTAGTCGGCTTTGACGCGATTATGGGCTCCAGCCATCCCAGCTTTGCGCAGGCGCTGGAAACGGCAATGGTGTGTGAGATCCCTTTTGAAACGCTTGATGATTTGTCGGGCAAAATGCCGGCCCTGCGTCAGCAGATGATGCGTCTGATGAGCGGTGAAATCAAAGGCGATCAGGACATGATCCTGCTGCTGTCGAAGAAAAATGCTGAAGAGCGCCTGGCGGCGTTTATCTGGAACCTTTCCCGTCGTTTTGGCCAGCGCGGCTTTTCACAGCGCGAATTCCGCCTCACTATGACGCGTGGCGATATCGGTAATTACCTGGGCCTGACGGTTGAAACCATCAGCCGCCTGCTGGGGCGTTTTCAGAAGTCCGGTATGCTGGCGGTGAAAGGCAAATACATCACGATTGAAAACCACGCCCTGCTGGAAGAGCTCGCCGGTCAGAGCCACCAGGCCGCCTGATCCTCAGCCGGATCAATAAATCTTATTTTGTTGATCCGGCAGTAACTTTTTCACTTCTTCCGCTGTGCAACATAGGCTATCTTTATTCCAGTCGCTCTGGTTTAAGGAGAACGCCTCATGTCCCAGTACCAAAATGTTCTGGTCGCCATTGATGCCCAGCAAGACGATCAGCCCGCGCTGCGACGTGCGGTCTATCTGAATCAACGTCTTGGCGGAAGAATTAAAGCCTTCCTGCCTATCTATGACTTCTCATATGAGATGACCACCCTGCTTTCGCCGGATGAGCGCGCGTCGATGCGCCAGGGCGTGATCAGCCAGCGTACCGAATGGATCCGCGAGCAGGCCCGCGCTTACCTTGATGCCGGTGTCGAAATTGACATCAAAGTGATCTGGCACAACCGTCCCTACGAAGCCATTATTCAGGAAGTGCTCGCCCATCAGCATGACCTGGTGCTGAAGATGGCGCATCAGCACGATCGCCTTGAGTCAGTGATTTTCACTCCAACCGACTGGCACCTGCTGCGTAAATGCCCGTGTCCGGTGTGGATGGTTAAAGATCAGCCGTGGCCGGAAGGCGGTAAAGCGATTGTCGCGGTCAATCTTGCCAGCGAAGAGCCGCATCACGATGGCCTGAATCAGAAGCTGATTCGTGAAACGGTGATCCTGGCGGAAAAGGTGAATCAGACCGAAGTGCATCTGGTCGGTGCTTACCCGATTACCCCTATCAATATTGCTATCGAACTGCCCGATTTTGATCCCAGCGTCTACAACGACGCGATCCGTGGTCAGCATCTGGTGGCAATGAAAGCGCTACGGCAGAAGTTCTCGATTGGTGAAGAGTTCACCCATGTGGCTAAGGGCCTGCCGGAAGAGGTCATCCCCGATCTGGCGGCACATCTGGGAGCCGGTGTGGTGGTGCTGGGCACGATTGGACGCACCGGCCTGTCGGCGGCATTCCTCGGTAATACGGCGGAACAGGTGATTGATCATCTGCGTTGCGATCTGCTGGCGCTTAAGCCGGACGATTTCAAATCGCCGATTGACCTGGATGATGAAGAGGATGAGGAGGATTAATCCTCTTCAGAAACAGAGAGGGCGGCTGATTAGCCGCCCTTTTTTATTACAGCGCTTTAAGAATCGCTTCCACGCTGGCTTTGGCATCGCCAAACAGCATCTGGCTATTCTCTTTGAAGAACAGCGGATTCTGCACCCCGGCATAGCCAGTGTTCATTGAGCGTTTGAACACTATCACGTTGTGCGCCTTCCACACTTCCAGCACCGGCATGCCCGCAATCGGACTGCGGGGATCATCCTGTGCCGCCGGGTTGACCGTGTCGTTAGCGCCGATGACCAGCACCGTGTCGGTGTCACTGAAATCGTCGTTGATCTCATCCATCTCCAGCACCACGTCATAAGGCACTTTCGCCTCTGCCAGCAGCACGTTCATGTGACCCGGCAGACGCCCCGCCACCGGATGGATACCGAAGCGCACTTTGATGCCAAGCGCACGCAGTCGGGCAGTCATTTCCGCGACCGGATACTGCGCCTGCGCTACCGCCATGCCGTAGCCTGGTGTGATAATCACCGAGCTGGAAGCCTTGAGCATCTCAGCGGTCTCTTCAGCCGTAATCTCACGATGCTCGCCCGCTTCCTGACTTTCATCGCCACTGCTGGCTTCAGTACCAAAGCCGCCCGCGATCACGCTGATAAACGAACGGTTCATCGCTTTACACATAATGTAGGAGAGGATCGCACCGGATGACCCCACCAGCGCACCGGTCACAATCAGCAGATCGTTGCTCAACATGAAACCAGCAGCGGCGGCGGCCCAGCCTGAATAGGAGTTAAGCATCGAGACCACGACCGGCATATCCGCGCCGCCAATCGACGCGACGAGATGCCAGCCAAACGCCAGCGCAATGACCGTCATCAGCAAGAGTGCAAACACCTGCACAGCCGTGCTGCTGGTGTTAACAAACCACAGCAGCAGCAGGAACGAAACCACCAGCGCCAGCAGATTCAGCTTGTGACGATGCGGTAACGCTAACGGCCGTGAAGAGATTTTGCCGCACAGTTTGCCAAACGCCACCAGCGAGCCGGTGAAGGTGACGGCACCGATAAAGATACCGATAAACACTTCGCTGAGATGGATATTCTCCATCACCGCTGGCAGGCCAGGCGCATGGTCGATATAGCTGTTGATGCCCACCAGCACTGCGGCCAGGCCAACAAAGCTGTGCAGAATCGCCACCAGCTCTGGCATTTCCGTCATTTCGACTTTCTTCGCCAGACGAATGCCGATAGCGCCGCCGATGACCATCGCCAGCAGGATCCAGACCACATTACCGCTGTCCGGGCCAAATATGGTGGCAATCAGCGCAATCGCCATACCGCTGATACCGAAAATATTACCCCGCTTAGAGGTCTCATGACGCGAAAGACCAGCAAGGCTACAGATGAACAGAATCGCAGCCACAATATAGGCTGCAGTGACTAATCCGCCAGACATGTGTTACCCCTTACGAAACATTTTCAGCATGCGCTGGGTGACGGTGAAGCCACCAAAGATATTGATGCTGGCAATCAGCACGGCAATAAAGGAGATAAAGGTGACCCAGCCACCGTGGCCCATCTGCAAGACCGCACCGATAACAATGATGCCGGAAATGGCATTGGTTACGGACATCAGCGGTGTATGCAGCGCATGACTGACGTTCCAGACCACGTAATACCCCACCACGCAGGCGAGCGCGAACACGGTAAAATGGGAGAGGAAGTCGGCCGGTGCCACGTTTGCCAGGCTGCCAAACAGCACGATAGCCAGGGCGATCAGCAGATATTTACGCCACGGTGAAACGGGCTTCGCCTCAATCTTTTCTGACGGCTTCGCGGCGGCAGCGGCAGCCTGTGGCGCGGCGGAGACCTGAATCGGCGGGGCTGGCCAGGTCACTTCGCCATCGCGTACCACGGTGACACCACGCACCACCACATCTTCGAAATCGACCTGGATTTCGCCATTTTTCTCTTTACACAGCAGCTTGATCAGATTGACCAGATTGGTGCCGTAGAGCTGGGAGGATTGTGTCGCCAGACGGCTGGGCAGATCGGTGTAACCGATGATTTTCACGCCATTCGGCGTGACGGTAACCTGGTCAGCGACGGTCAGCGCGCAGTTGCCGCCGGTCTGCGCCGCCAGATCAACAATGACGCTGCCCGGCTTCATGCTGGCGACCATCTCTTCGGTGATCAGTTTCGGAGCCGGTTTGCCTGGGATCAGCGCCGTGGTGACAATGATGTCCACGTCTCTGGCCTGACTGGCAAACAGCGCCATCTCAGCTTTGATAAAAGCCTCGGACATGACTTTGGCATAGCCGTCGCCGCTACCCGCTTCCTCTTCAAAGTCGAGCTCAAGGAATTCGGCGCCCATACTCTGCACCTGCTCTTTGACTTCGGGACGGGTATCAAACGCCCGGACAATCGCGCCCAGGCTGCCCGCTGCGCCAATCGCGGCCAGCCCGGCAACACCGGCCCCAATCACCATCACTTTTGCCGGTGGCACTTTACCGGCTGCGGTGATCTGACCGGTAAAGAAGCGACCAAATTCATGGGCGGCTTCGACAATGGCGCGATAACCGGCAATGTTCGCCATAGAGCTCAGGGCATCCAGTGACTGCGCCCGTGAGATACGCGGCACTGAATCCATTGCCATTACCGTGACCTGACGTGCGGCCAGTTTTGACAGCAGTTCGGGATTCTGTGCGGGCCAGATAAAACTGACCAGCGTGCTGCCCGCACGCGTCAGCGCAATCTCTTCGTCATCCGGCGCATTCACCTTCAGCACGATATCGGACTGCCAGACCTGCTCTCTGTCGCTGAGTGTGGCACCGGCTGCGATATAGCTTTCATCATCGAAGCTGGCGCGTTTACCGGCGTCATGCTCAAGGGTGACGCTGAAACCCAGCTTGATGAGTTGTTCCACGGTCTTAGGCGTGGCGGCCACGCGCGACTCGTTTGGCAACCTTTCCTTGGGTATTCCAATTAACATAGTGTTTCCTTTCATCGGTTAAAGGATGATGGCCCGAACCTGCACCACGAGAGCGCGACTGAAACGCGATTTCAGCCGCTTTTGGACGAAACGCAGGTATTTCAAAGTGTTTATAACCTACTGAAAATGTGACGAGCGATCTACAGCGACCACGCAGAGTGATGACATTCACCCAATTATGCAGTGTTCTGTTAAGAAACCTGCGTTATCCCACTGCAAAATAGTCTCACAGGCAGATAATCTGCCAGAGATAATTGTACCCGGACGAATTAATCAACAACAAAAACCTTTATTTAACAATGCATTAACTATTTTATCGCTAACAGTTACCGCTTTTAGTGGTAACTATCACTAAAACTGGCCATAACTGCGTTTGATGACAAACAAATGAAAAAATCATGGTTGAATAACGCGATCTGACACAAAAAATCGCTGCGACAGTCTGTTTATAACATGCAATAATCAGCGGCTATTCTGTTATACATCAAGAGTCCAGCACGTTTTCGTACTCATTTTTGCGTAAGGCGAAGGATTATTTTTATGAAGCTGAAGAACACTATTCTGGCGACCACTCTGTTGTCCCTGCTGGCAGCCAACGCATTCGCTGCGCAGGAACTTACGCCAGAAAAAGCGGCCGCGTTGAAGCCATTCGAACGTATTAATATTACCGGCCGTTTCAACGCAATTGGCGACGCTGCCGATGCGGTATCTAAGCGTGCAGATCAGATGGGCGCGGCCTCTTATTACATCCAGGCGATCAACGACAGCAACGGTAACAGCGGTAACTGGCGCGTTACGGCTGACCTCTATAAAGCCGATGCCCCGGCAGCCACAGAGTCAACGACTTACCGTCGTTTCAACGGCGTAAACGAACTGCCAAAAGCAGAAGCGTATAAACTCGAACCCTTCGATACCGTTTCGGTCAGCGGCTTCTTTGCCAGCCAGCCGGATGTAAACGACGCAATTTCGAAAGCCGCAAAACAGAAAGGCGCAGCCTCCTTCTTTATCGTTCGCCAGATCGATGCCAACAGCGGCGGCAATCAGTATGTCACCGCCTATGTCTATAAAGCGGATGCTAAAGAGCGCGCGGTGCAGACACCGAATGCGATTCCTGCCGATTCAGAAGCGGGTAAAGCCGCTCTGGCTACTGGTGGCGCTGCGGCGGCTAACGTAGAGATTCCAGGCGTGGCCTCGTCTGAAACGCCAAGCAACAAAGTGGGCCGTTTCTTCGAAACCCAAAGCTCTACCGGCAAGCGCTATACCGTTAATCTGCCAAACGGCAAATCGGTGCAGGAAGTCAACGCCATTACTGCTGCGCAGATGCAGCCGTTCGATACCGTGACCTTCACCGGTCACTTCGGTACGCCAACTGAGATTTCAGAAGAAGTGGCGAAGCGTGCGGCGGACAAAGGTGCCAAGTTCTACCACGTTACCCGTCAGTGGCAGAACCAGAGTGGCGGTAACCTGACCGTCACGGCTGACCTGTTTAAGTAATCCTTCTCAGGGCGGCGCCTGCCGCCCTGCTGTTTGCATAATTCCTGCGCTGTTTTGCATAGTCACGCATTGCCATCCCCTGCCACACTCCGTAAAATCCTCCGCCTGTTTTACCGGATATTGTCCCTGTATTGTGCCTTTGGTGTGACATAACCCAGCGACAGAATCCGATTTACCCAGCCATATATGCTAGCGGGAAGGTTGTTTTGGAGAAAAAATTAGGTCTCGGTGCGCTGACGGCGCTGGTGCTCAGCTCTATGCTGGGCGCAGGCGTGTTCAGTCTGCCGCAAAATATGGCTGCAGTGGCCGGTCCGGCGGCGCTGCTGCTGGGCTGGCTGATTACCGGCGTCGGCATCATCTTTCTGTCGCTGGCGATGCTGCTGCTGACCCGCCTTAAACCCGAGCTGGATGGCGGCATCTTTACCTATGCCCGTGCCGGTTTCGGCGAGCTGATGGGCTTCTGCTCCGCGTGGGGCTACTGGCTGTGCGCCGTGATCGCCAACGTCTCCTATCTGGTGATTGTCTTCTCTGCCCTGAGCTTCTTCACCGATACGCCGGACCGGATTATCTTTGGCGATGGCAACACCTGGCAGGCGATGCTGGGTGCATCCGTGCTGCTGTGGCTGGTTCACTGGCTGGTGCTGCGCGGCGTGCAGACCGCTGCCAGCATTAATCTGATGGCGACGCTCGGCAAGCTGGTGCCGCTGCTGCTGTTTATTGTGCTGGCGGTGATGGCGTTCAACTATGATCGCTTCCGCTTTGACTTTTCCGGCGTCACGCTAGGGCAACCGCTATGGGAGCAGGTCAAACAGACCATGCTGATTACCCTGTGGGTCTTTATTGGCGTCGAGGGGGCGGTGGTGGTCTCTGCACGCGCGCGCCAGAAAAAGGATGTGGGCCGGGCTACACTATTCGCCGTGCTGGCAGCGTTGCTGGTCTATCTGCTGGTGACACTGCTGTCGCTTGGCGTGGTTCCACGTGCTGAACTGGCTCAGATGCGTAACCCCTCCATGGCGGGATTGATGACCCGACTGATGGGCAACTGGGGCGATGCGGTGATTGCGGTGGGTCTGGTTATCTCGGTGTGCGGTGCCTATCTGAGCTGGACGATTATGGCCGCTGAAGTGCCCCTGATTGCTGCGCAACAGGGTGCATTTCCACGCAGTATCGCCCGACAAAACCGCCATAACGCGCCAGCCGCCTCACTGTGGCTGACCAACGGCAGTATTCAGCTCTGCCTGATCCTGATTGCCCTGACTGGTGCGAATTACAACAACCTGCTGACCATCGCCTCTGAGATGATTCTGGTGCCCTATCTGCTGGTGGGGTTATATCTGATCAAAGTGGTACGCGGACAGCATAAACCGCTGGCGATGGCGACCGGTATCGGTGCCAGCCTGTATGGCATCTGGCTGCTTTACGCCTCGGGGCCATTGCACCTGATGATGTCTGTGGTGCTCTATACACCGGGCCTGCTGCTGTTTCTGTTTGCACGACGCGGTGGCCGCGCAGAGTTTGCGCTGACTTCGCTGGAGCGGATTGCAATGGGATTGCTGATTGCCGCGACGCTGCCCGCCGTGTGGCAGTTGACGACTTAGCGCCTGGCCCGGCAGGCGTAATGGTTGCAGGCACTCCGGACCCGGCCAGCGCGGAGCAACCAGGCGTACAGACAGTACGTGAGGATGGTGAGCACTGCCCAGGTTCAGACTGACAAATCAGATAGCCTGAAGGGAAAGGCTCTTAGTGTGACTGCACAGGTATTGAGACACACAGCAGGTCATCCTGCTGTGTCAGATTCAGCGGCCTGGAATATTCATGATGGATCGCGTCCAGCTGCTCCGCCGAAAGCGGATAAGGAAGCTGAATATCGAAGCGACTAATCTGCTGTTGTTCCGCAAGGGTAATCAGGCGCGCGATATTAATTTCGTCGCTGACCTGAGTAGAAATGATTTGTAATGCTAATTCTTTTAACGGGTCGTCACTGCCCTGTAAGCGGTGTGCCGATTTACGTGTCACCATGCCAAATATCGGCATCACACCATAAATAGCATCGACGAAGCTCCAGCGCTTTTTGCAGGAAGCGGAGAGAAAGTCACTGTAATTGAAGCAGATGCGGTCGGGGTATATGGCTGATGCCAGCTCTTTATCAGACACACTAACGCTCCTCATGATAATCATCAATATCCCAAACCTGGCGCAAAAAGGCCGCGCTAATGATTGCACATTTTGCCGGTTATATACCAGCAAGCCACGGATATTTCGTGCGGTAACGTAGAGCTCAGGACCAGGAAAAGATATGCTTCCGTCCATCCCTGTCTCTGCTTTGTGAACTATGAACAAAATTGTTTATGTAGAAGATGAACCCGAAGTGGGCTCACTGATTGCGGCCTATCTGGGTCGTCATGATATTGAGGTGATTGTCGAGATGCGCGGCGACCGTGCTGAAGCCGTCATTGCCGAACAGCAGCCCGATCTGGTGATGCTGGATATCATGTTGCCAGGCAAAGATGGCATGACTATCTGCCGTGACCTGCGGGCCAACTGGCAGGGGCCGATCGTGTTGCTCACCTCACTGGACAGCGACATGAACCATATTCTGGCCCTGGAGATGGGTGCGCAGGATTACATTCTGAAAACCACGCCGCCGGCGGTACTGCTGGCCCGCCTGCGCCTTCATCTGCGTCAGTCGCAGCAGGGACAGCCGGACGATGCGCCCAGCGCACCCGCCGCCAACCGTATGCTGCGTTTTGGCTCGCTGACCATCGATGCGCTGAACCGCCAGGTCACGCTGTTTGACGAGCAGATCGCCCTTTCCACCGCGGATTTCGATCTGCTGTGGGTACTCGCCAGCCATGCGGGCCAGACGCTCAACCGTGATGCGCTGCTGAAAACGTTACGCGGGGTCAGCTATGACGGCCTTGACCGCAGCATCGACGTGGCCATCTCCCGGTTGCGCAAAAAGCTGCACGACAGCGCCACCGAGCCGTTCCGCATTAAAACCATTCGTAACAAAGGCTATCTGTTTGCGCCCCAGGCCTGGGATACCCGCGGACTATGAGAAAGCTTTTTATTCAGTTTTATCTGCTGCTGTTTGTCTGCTTTCTGGTGATGGCGCTGCTGGTGGGGCTGGTCTACAAGTTCACCGCTGAGCGTGCGGGCCGCCAGTCGATGAATGACCTGATGGCCAGTTCGCTCTACCTGATTCGCAGCGAACTGCGCGAGATCCCGCCACGCGACTGGAATAAAACCATCAAGAGTCTCGATCTCGGCCTGTCGTTCGACCTGCACATCGAGCCGATGAATAAATATCAGCTTGATGAAGGCAACATGCGTCGGTTGCGCGCCGGAGAGATCGTGGCGCTCGACGATCAATACACCTTTTTGCAGCACATTCCGCGTAGCCACTACGTGTTGTCAGTCGGGCCGATTCCCTATCTCTTCTATCTGCATCAGATGCGACTACTGGATATTGCCCTGCTGATCTTTATAGGGATGTCGCTGGCGCTGCCGGTGTTTATCTGGCTGCGCCCCCACTGGCAGGAGATGCAGCGACTGGAAAAAGCGGCTCAGCGCTTTGGCCGTGGCGAGCTGGACGTGCGCACCCATTTTGACAGCACCTCCAGCCTGTTCCGGCTCGGCATCGCCTTTAACCAGATGGCTGAGAACATCAATACGCTGGTTGCCAGTAAGAAGCAGCTGATAGACGGTATTGCGCATGAGCTACGCACACCGCTGGTGCGCCTGCGTTACCGGCTGGAGATGAGCGACAACCTCACGGATGGCGAACGGGTGGCGCTGAATCGCGATATCGGCCAGCTCGAAAGCCTGATTGAGGAGCTGCTGACCTATGCGCGTCTTGATCGGCCGCGCGTCGATCTCAATCTGAAAACACTGGATTTGGCCAACTGGCTGCGCGAACGGCTTGACGATTTCCGCACTATCAATCCCGACGTGCGGCTCGACCTTGAGCTGCCGCAGCGTGAAAACATCGGCATTTCTGATACCCGCCTGATGGAGCGGGTACTGGATAACCTGGTCAACAATGCGCTGCGTTATGCGCAACAGCGGCTGCGCGTCAGTTTGTGGTTCGACGGTCCGATAGGATGTCTGCAGGTGGAAGATGACGGTCCCGGCATTCCGCCTGAAGAGCGTGAGCGGGTTTTCGAACCCTTTGTCCGGCTGGACCCCAGCCGCGATCGCGCTACAGGCGGCTGCGGACTGGGACTTGCGATTGTGCACTCTATTGCCCAGGCGCTGAGCGGCAATGTGACTATTGAATCCAGTCCGCTGGGCGGCGCCAGCGTTCGCTTTTGCTGGCCGGTTGATCTAACCTTGCGGGAAATTCCGCTGCGTTAAAAAACCACAAGGAGTCTTACGTGACCTCAGCGTATCAACAACTTACCAAGACGTTCCTGCGCCTTTCCCGTTTCAGCCACGTCACGGCCATCGCCGGATGTGACATGCAAACCACCATGCCGCCGGGCGGCAGTCAGGCGCGTGGTGAAGCGCTGGCCGAAATGAGCGTGTTGCAGCACCAGATCCTCACTGCCCCTCAGGTTGGTGAGTGGCTCAGGGCCGCAGAGCAGCAGTCACTCAACGATGTTGAGCGGGCCAATCTCAACGAGATGCAGCGCGCTTACCAGCAGGCCACCCTGCTGCCTGATGATTTTGTTGAAGCCAAATCAATCGCCGGTTCGGTATGTGAACATGCATGGCGCACTCAGCGTCCCGCCAACGACTGGCATGGCTTCGCCGCCAATCTCAAAGAGGTGGTGCGTCTGAGCCGCGAAGAGGCCCAGCGCCGCGCAGACGCCACTGGCTGCTCGCGTTACGATGCGCTGCTGGATCTTTATGAACCGGGGATGACCCGCGCCCGGCTGGATGAAACCTTTGGCGAACTGAAAACCTGGCTGCCCGATCTGTTACAGCAGGTCGTGGAAAAACAGGCGAAACAGACTGTTGTCACGCCGCAGGGGCCGTTCGCCCTGCCTGCTCAGCGTCAGCTCGGCCTGAGCATCATGGAAACGCTGGGTTTCGACTTTAACCATGGCCGGCTGGATATCAGTGCGCATCCCTTCTGCGGTGGCGTGCCGGAAGATGTGCGTATTACCACCCGTTACAACGAGAATGAGTTTCTCAGCGCCCTGATGGGCGTGATCCACGAAACCGGCCACGCCCGTTATGAGCAAAATCTGCCGCAGCAGTGGCGCGGTCAGCCGGTGGCGCTGGCGCGCTCCACCGCTATCCACGAATCACAAAGCCTGTTTATGGAGATGCAGCTTGGTCGCAGCCGCGAATTCCTGCAGCACATTCTGCCGCAGGTGATCGCCACCTTTGGCGACCAGCCTGCCCTGCAGGCGGATAATTTTGTGCGCCTGACACAGCAGGTTAAGCCTGGCCTGATCCGGGTTGACGCCGATGAGCTCAGCTATCCGGCACATGTCATTCTGCGCTATGAAATCGAGCAGGCGCTGATTGAAGGCGAGATTGAGGTTGAGGATATTCCGGCGCTGTGGGATGAGAAAATGATGCAGTCGCTGGGTCTGGATACCCGGGGTAACTACCGCGATGGCTGTATGCAGGATATCCACTGGACCGACGGCGCCTTTGGCTACTTCCCGACCTATACGCTGGGCGCGATGTACGCCGCACAGCTGTTCCGCTCGGTACATCTTGCGATTCCTCAGCTCAGCGAGCTGATTCAGCACGGTGAGCTGCAGCCGGTATTCGACTGGCTGCAACAGAACATCTGGCAGCACGGCAGCCGCTTCTCCACCGATCAGCTGCTGATCAACGCCACCGGCGAAGCGCTGAATCCGGCTTTCTTCCGCCAGCACCTTGAACAACGTTACCTGAATAGCTAAGCTCTCGGGCGGTCTGCTGACCGCCCTTTCCCGCCTTTGTACAATCGGTTACACGCCGATACCAAACACCCACGGACACCGTTCATTGATATCCCTATAGTCTCTTCACCGGCCCCGCAGTGGGCTACACATGAAAAAATAGTCTTCGAGGGATTTGCAATGAAAAAATTATTTGCACTGGTTGTCGCCGCTGCTATGGGTATGTCTTCTGTTGCTTTCGCTGCTGACACCACAGCTGCTCCAGCTGCTGCGCCAGCCGCAACAACCACTACTACCGCTGCAGCACCGGCTAAAACCGTTCACAAAACTGCGCACAAGAAACACCATAAAGCGTCTCAGAAAGCGCAGGCTGCTAAGAAACACCACAAAAAAGCTGTGAAAAAAGATGCCGCGCAGAAAGCGCAGGCTGCTAAAAAAGTTCACCACAAAAAAGTAGCTAAACCTGCTGCACAGAAAGCCCAGGCCGCTAAAAAAGTTCACCACAAAAAAGTCACTAAACCAGCTGCTCAGAAAGCCCAGGCCGCTAAAAAAGTTCACCACAAAAAAGCCACTCAGCCAGCCGCTCAGAAAGCCCAGGCTGCTAAAAAAGTTCACCACAAAAAAGTAGCTAAACCAGCTGCCCAGAAAGCTCAGGCTGCTAAAAAAGTTCACCACAAAAAAGTTGTGAAACCAGCAGCTAAAAACTAAGGTCGCCTTCAGCGCACGGCCACGAGATGATGATTAAAAACACCCGGTTCTGCCGGGTGTTTCTTTACTGGAGTGGATGATATGGTGCGTCGCTATCGCTTCGAAATTATTCTGCTGGTGATGATCCTGTGTGGCATTGTTGCAGCAAGCTTTTTTGTTTAACCGCTGTAGCGTACTGATTAACCAATAAAACTCCCTTTTTCAACGCTCACCGACTATAGTTACCGTACTTACGTAATAACAATAACGTTAATTTTTTCTCGCCATTGAGATTTCTATGCGCCTGGCTACCCTGTTAATGGTTGGACTCTTCAGCTTTGCCACCACGGTTCATGCCGATGATGACGATGACTCGCCTACTCCTGCTGAAATTAAGATGCTGTTTTTCGGTAAGGATCATCGCCAGGCAATCACCGATATTACCGCTGCCCCCTGGGATGCCATTGGTCAGCTGGAAACCGAAAGCGGCAACCTCTGTACTGCCACACTCATCTCTCCGCATCTGGCGCTGACCGCCGGACACTGCCTGCTTGCCCCGCCGGGTAATTTCGATAAGCCGGTTGCGCTGCGATTTATGGCCAGCGATAAAGGCTGGCGCTACGAGCTTCATGATATTGATGCGCGGGTTGAACCCTCGCTGGCGTCAAAGTTAAAAGCGGATGGTGAAGGCTGGATCGTGCCGAGCAGTGCAGCCCCCTATGATTACGGCATCGTGATTTTACGCAATCCGCCCTCAGCGATTACGCCTATTCCGCTGTTCGATGGCTCACGCAGCGATCTCACTGCGGCGCTGAAGCTGACCGGACGCAAAGTGACGCAGGCAGGCTATCCGGCTGATCATCTGGACACGCTTTACTCCCACAGCGATTGCCTGATCACCGGCTGGGCGCAGCGCGCCGTGTTGTCGCATCAGTGTGACACCCTGCCAGGTGACAGTGGTTCGCCACTGCTGCTCAACAGCGATAAAGGCTGGCAGTTAATCGCGGTACAAAGCTCAGCACCGGCTGCGAAAGATCGCTACCTGGCTGATAACCGCGCGATTTCGGTCACCTCGTTTAAAGATAAGCTGGAATCCCTGGCGCAGTAGTCCGCACTCTCACTCCCCATCATCGGATGCGCGCCGGTTACGGCGCGCATCCCGGCGTTTAACCCGCTATCTGCTCCATCATCTGCAGAATACGCTTATCTGAGATGGGATAAGGCGTACCCAGTTGCTGAGCAAAATAACTGATTCGCAGCTCTTCGATCATCCAGCGGATGCTCTGCACCTCTTCATCATCCTGACGCTGCGGCGGCAACTTGTTGCGCCACGCCTGATAAGCCTGCTCCACTGCCTGCACTTTTAACATCCGCGCACGATCGCTGTGCGGATCGGCAGGCAGTTTTTCCAGTCGGCGCTCAATCCCATGCAGATAACGCAGCGTATCGGCCAGTCGCTGCCAGCCGTTGCCTGTGACAAAGCCGCGATAAACCAGGCCACTTAACTGCGCTTTTATGTCAGATAACGCCAGCGCCATGGTCATATCGACCCGGCCCTTCAGACGCTTATTGATGTTGAAGACTGCCGTCAGGATCTGCTCGACCTGCTTCGCGATGGTCACCACGGTTTCATTGAGTTCGCCGCGCACTTTGTCACGCAACTGCTCAAACGAGGTTTGATCCCAGGCCGGACCGCCCGCTTCCCCCATCAGCTTGTCGATGCCACAGGCGATGCAGTCGTCAATCAGCTCCAGCACTTTGCCATAAGGGTTAAAGTAGAGTCCGAGCTTGGCTTTGTTCGGCAGCTTCTCGTGCAGATATTTAACCGGTGACGGCACATTCAGCAGCAGCAGGCGACGTTGACCGCGCCACATCATTTTTTGCTGCTCCTGCTCGCTGTCAAACAGACGAATGGCGACGCTCTCTTTCTCGTCGACCAGCGCAGGCCAGGCTTTAACCTGGTAGCTGCCGCGCTTCTGTTCATAACTGCGTGGCAGATCGCCAAAACTCCAGATATGCAGCCCGCTCTGCTCCAGCCCGTCATCCGCCACTTTCGACAGCGTTTCCTGCACTTTGTCTTTCAGCTGTGCCTTAAGCGCCGTAAGATCTTTGCCTTCCAGCAGTTTACGGTTGTGCTCGTCGACTACCCGGAACGTCATTTTCAGATGATCGGGCACCTGTTCCCACTGCCAGTTTTCCCGCTCCAGCGTGACGCCGGTCATGCGGCGAAATTCCCGCGCCAGCGCATCAGGCAGCGGCATCTCCATCGCTTTCACTCTTCCTAAGAACGCTTCGGCGTAATTGGGCGCAGGCACCAGGTTACGGCGCAGCGGCTTTGGCAGCGACTTAATCAGTGCGATGATCAGTTCACGGCGTACACCGGGGATCTGCCACTCAAAACCGCTATCCTCTACCTGGTTCAGCAGCGGCAGCGGAATATGTACCGTCACGCCATCCGCATCTGCGCCAGGCTCAAACTGATAACTCAGCTTAAGTTTGAGGTTGCCCTGATGCCAGAAGTTGGGGTAGTCGAGCTGACTGACTTTATCCGCACCCTCTTTGATCAGCATCTGCTTGTCGAAATTCAGCAGTTCTGCGTTTTCGCGACTGGCCTGTTTCCACCAGCTGTCGAAATGCTTCGCTGAGACCACCTCTTTGCCAATGCGCTGGTCATAAAAAGCAAACAGTGTTTCGTCATCGACCAGAATGTCGCGACGACGGGATTTGTGTTCCAGATCTTCCACTTCGCTGCGCAGCTTCTGGTTTGCGCGGAAGAAGGCGTGCCGGGTCTGCCAGTCGCCCTCCACCAGCGCGTGACGAATAAACAGTTCACGGCTCAGGGTGGGATCGATGCTGCCATAGTTAACTTTACGGGCGGCGACAATCGGCAGGCCATAGAGCGTGACTTTTTCGGTGGCCATCACCGCGCCCTGCGATTTCTCCCAGTGCGGTTCACTGTAGCTGCGCTTGATCAGATGCTGTGCCAGCGGCTCAATCCACTCTGGTTCAATACGGCCCGCCGTGCGGCCCCACAGGCGGCTGGTCTCGACCAGTTCCGCCACCATGGTCCACTTCGGCGGCTTTTTAAACAGCCCGGAGCCAGGGAAGATCGCGAAGCGGGTATTGCGCGCGCCGGTATACTCCTGCTTATCGGTGTCTTTCTGCCCGATATGCGACAGCAGACCGCTTAACAGCGCGCAGTGGACGGGCTGCAGCTCAGCCGGTTCACTGTTAACCGGAATGCCCAGTTCACGCACCACCTGCCGCAACTGGGTGTAGATATCCTGCCATTCCCGCACGCGCAGATAGTTAAGGAAATCGCTTTTGCACTGGCGGCGGAAAACATTCCCGGACAGCGCTTTCTGCTGCTCCGCCAGGTAGTTCCAGAGATTCACATAGGCGAGGAAGTCGGAGTCTTTGTCGGCAAAGCGCCGGTGCTTCTCATCGGACGCCTGCTTTTTATCTGCCGGACGCTCACGCGGGTCCTGAATCGACAGGCCAGCGGTGATAATCATCACTTCGCGCACGCAGCCAAATTTCTGCGCTTCCAGCACCATCCGCGCCAGGCGGGGATCCACCGGCAACTGCGCCAGCTGACGCCCGGAACCGGTGAGCTTGTAGTGACCGGTCTCTTCGTTCAGGGTCAGCGCGCCCAGCTCTTCCAGCAGGCGGACGCCATCCTGGATATTGCGCTTATCGGGCGCTTCCACAAACGGGAAGGCGGCGATATCGCCGAGGCCCAGCGAGGTCATCTGCAGGATCACTGACGCCAGGTTGGTGCGCAGGATTTCAGGATCGGTAAAGGCCGGACGACTCAGGAAGTCATCTTCCGCGTAGAGACGGATACAGATACCGTCTGATACGCGGCCGCAACGCCCTTTACGCTGGTTGGCAGACGCCTGTGATATCGGTTCAATCGGCAGGCGCTGCACTTTGGTACGGAAACTGTAACGACTGATACGCGCCGTACCGGGATCGATCACATATTTAATCCCAGGCACCGTCAGCGAGGTTTCCGCGACGTTGGTCGCCAGCACGATACGACGACCACTGTGCGACTGAAACACCCGGTTCTGTTCGGCGTTCGACAGCCGTGCATAGAGCGGCAGCACTTCGGTGTGTGGCAGATCGCGTTTGTTCAGCGCGTCGGCGGTATCACGTATTTCACGCTCACCACTCATGAAGATCAGGATATCGCCCCGACTTTCCCGGCCCAGTTCATCTACGGCATCAAAAATCGCCTGCAGCTGGTCACGATCGCTGTCATCCGCCTCTTCGATCACCGGCCGATAGCGCACTTCAACCGGATAGGTCCGGCCTGAGACTTCAATCACCGGCGCATTATTGAAATGACGCGAGAAACGCTGTGGATCGATGGTGGCGGAAGTGATAATCACTTTCAGATCGGGGCGACGCGGCAGCAGCTCTCGCAGATAACCGAGCAGGAAATCGATATTCAGGCTGCGTTCGTGCGCTTCATCAATAATGATGGTGTCATATTGCATCAGCAGACGATCCTGCTGGATCTCCGCCAGCAGAATCCCGTCGGTCATCAGTTTAATCTGCGTCAGGTCACTGACCTGGTCGTTAAACCGTACTTTATAGCCGACGCAGCCGCCCAGCGAAGTGCTGAGTTCATCGGCAATGCGATTCGCCACGGTACGTGCGGCCAGACGGCGCGGCTGCGTATGACCAATCAGACCCGTCACACCACGTCCCAGCGCCAGACAGATTTTCGGCAGCTGCGTGGTTTTGCCCGAGCCGGTTTCACCGGCGACAATCACTACTTGGTGATCGCGAATCGCCTCAGCAATATCCTGCTGCTTCTGACTGACCGGCAGATTGTCCGGGAAGGTAATGGCTGGCGTGGCCGCACGGCGCTGGGCCACGCGCTGCTCGGCAGCGATAAAGTCCTGCTCAAGCTCGCTGGCAATGCCCTGCTGTGCCTCGGGGTTTTTAGCTTTTCTGGCACCCTGTAAACGGCGCTGTAACCGCTGGCGATCGCGCAGCATTACACCGTCGAGGCGTGACCAGAGCGCTGCCAGTGGGGAAGTATCGGGAGATGACATAATAGTGACGTACCTTACTCAGACGGTGTCGCTGCCTGAAGCAGCGCCCTGCAAGCCGGGATAACCAGCTGATTCAATAAAAATAATTGCGCGCATCATAGCACATTCTGAACTGTTCCGGCGGATGGCCCCGGTTACGCTTATTCAATAAATTCGAACATGGGTCTCGAAATATTGCGCTTTCACCGCGCCATCGATAACCGTAGAGTGTAAACCATTGAGCGGAAAGTCTTCCGCGTAACAGACAGGAAACCACCATGAGCAAAGTTTTAGTTCTGAAATCAAGCATTCTTGCAGGCTACTCACAATCAAGCCAGCTCGCTGACTTCTACATCGAACAGGCAAAGGCCCAGGGTAAAGAGGTTACCGTACGTGACCTGGCGGCTAACCCGATCCCGGTACTGGATGGCGAGTTAGTGGGTGCAATGCGTCCCTCTGATACCCCGCTGTCACCTCGTCAGCAGGAGGCTCTGGACCTGTCTGATGAACTGATTGCAGAACTGCAGGCTCATGATGAAGTGGTGATTGCCGCGCCAATGTACAACTTCAACATCCCGACGCAGCTGAAAAACTATTTCGACCTGATTGCCCGTGCTGGCGTGACGTTCCGCTACACAGAAGCAGGCCCGGAAGGTCTGGTTAAAGGCAAAACGGCAGTCGTTATCTCCAGCCGTGGCGGCATCCACAAAGATACCCCTACTGACCTGCTGACCCCTTACGTCAAGCTGTTCCTGGGCTTCATCGGCATCACTGACGTTGAGTTCGTGTTTGCTGAAGGCATCGCTTACGGTCCGGAAGTGGCCAGCAAAGCGACCGCTGAAGCGAAAGACGCTATCAAGCAGATCGTGACGGCATAAGTCTCACTCATCTCAGGATGACGCTGTAAAAGACCGGGCCATGCGCCCGGTTTTTTTTCGCCGGTTACTGACTGCTCTCTGCCGTTTTTCTCAGCCACTGACCGTTAATGCCGCGCACATATTCCCCCGCTGCCGCACGGCTCACCAGCTTCTGTCCGGCAATACTGGCGACATCGGCCGTGGAGAGATTATTCTGTTCTGCCAGTCGCTGATACTCCTGCTCACGTCCGGCATTAATACGCTGCACCAGTGCCAGCGTTTCACTATCCTGCGCACGTGCCGCCAGATAGCCGGAGAGCGTTTCACCTGCCCGCCCCGATTGCCGCGCCTGATCCAGCGTCAGTGCCCAGGCAGGCTGCGCCATCGTCAGGGCGAGGAACAGCACCGCGCTTATGCGTTTCATCGTTGCTCTCCTCAGAACAGACCGCTCTGGTTTTTCAATAGCGCTTCCACGTCTTTATCGACTTTGATGTGGATCTCATGTTCGATTTTCACGTTCATGTTGATGGTGATGGGATCTTTAGGTGCCGTGACTTCAATGCGCGGCACGCAGCCGATGCTCAGCAGTCCGGCCGCCAGAACCAGTAGTGCCCTCAGGCTCATGGTGAAGTGTCCTTGTTGGATGGCAAATTCGCATGTTGCTCTAACCAGGATTGCAAATTATCGCCAAAGCGCAGGCTGCGCCAGAGCTGAAACAGGTTTTCCTGATGATGATAGTTGAGATTAACCGTCTGACGACGGTTACTGAACTGGCTGACGCCCTGCACCTGCGCCTCCATGGTGAGGTCGCCAAGATTATCCAGATTGATCGTGGCCCAGCTGCGGGAGACTTCCATATAGCGTAACCAGTCCAGCGCGGCGCCCGTCGCCACGTTATTGCGGGTAATCGCATCCGCCATATCTTTATCCAGCCGGAAGGTCAGCGGACCGCTGTTGGCAATCCACCCTTTCTCCACCAGCCAGTGTGGATTATTGAGCCACAGCGGCAGCTCACCGTTGACCTTGCCCGACATGGCAAACTGTTTAGGTTTCAGCGCCGTCACCAGCTCGCTGAGGCTGATATTGCGCAGCGACACCCGGGCTGGCTCATGCTGCGGCATGCGCAAAGCGGGCAGCGTAATTTGTCCGCCCAGCAGATCAAGGCTGACATCCTGCAACGTCAGCGGCGCCTGTTCGGACCACGGCCAGTTACCCTGCAGGTCAGCGCGAATATTCTGCATCGCAAACTGGTTCTTAACCTCGGCAATGCGCAGTGATACCGGGCCATGCTGACCAAATTGCCATTGCTGCTCATGGAATCTGAACGGCAGCGAGAAGTCGATACCGTTAACCTGGCTGTCAGGCGTCCAGATGCTGCCCTGTTTTACCGTCCAGTGGCCTCCCGCCTGGAAACCCTGTTCACTTGCGGCGGAAAAAGCGACCTGTGCCTGCAAACGGCCGCCCTGGATCTGCATTTTCATGTCGGGGCTGAGCAACGGCTGAAACACCGTCAGCGACTGTGCCGGCCACCAGGCCTGGCCGCGCAGCCGTTCGCCATCCCAGCGGCCGTTAACCCGCAGCGGGCCAACCTTGCCCGCTTGTAAACTGCCTCGCCAGATAAAATAGCCGGGATCACGACCTTTAGCCTCAAAGTCGAGCGTGGAATCTGCCAGATGTCCGCCATAGCTGAAGCGGGTCTCTCCTGCCTGCAGGCGGAAATGCCCATTGAACGCCGGATGCGCCGCATCACGCTGCCAGTTTACCGGTTTAGTCAGTGTCAGACGCGGTTTTGCAACGTTGATACTGCCATACGCCAGCTGATTAAAACCGGTGGACAAGGTATCCAGATGGATCAGGGTGTCGTGCCAGCCGCCCGTGCCTTTAACATCCCAGCGCGCCTGCAGCGGCAGCATCTCGCCACCTCCCCAGTAGCGCCAGTTCCATTCGCCCTTATCGGGCCAGAAATCATTGGCGCGGCCATCGAGATGCAACCGGAAGCGGCCAAAACTGGCATCGTGCGCATTCAGAATGGCCTGCAGGCGGCCATCAATACCCTGCGAGGAGAGTCGTACGCCCGCCAGCGGCCAGCGCGCTTCGTCCACTTCCAGCGTTGACAGCAACCGGCCCCGCAGGCGCAGCAGCGATTTAGGTTGCAGCACCAGTTGAGGATCGAGGATCGAGCCGCTGAGCACGCCCGGAATGGAGCCGTAAAGTTGCAGGTCGGCCAGCTTGCTTTCGCCGGTTAGCTGAAACGGCAGGTTGCTGTTGGTCAGGCTGAGGTTGCCGGGCCCGACGCCGAGCACCACGTTACCCTTGCCGCCGCGTCCCTGGGTCAGCAGGTTAACGCGACCGCTAATCTGGCTACTTTCAAGGCCAGACTGCCAGTTATCCAGCGTCAGGTTAACAAACCCTGATAGCGGCTGAGCCTCCAGCGGCCAGAAGTATTCGCCCTTTTCAATCCGAATCTGATCGCGGCTGATCTGCCACGGCAGTCTGAGAAGCGGCCTGGTTACTTCGGCCATTGCCACGCGTAGCTCGCCCTGCTGCTGCTGCCAGTTAAGCGTCAGCTTCAGGGGATGCGGCAGCGCGTCCAGCGCCAGCTGTCCGGTCACCTCGCCGTTCACCGGCAGATCAGTGGCAAAGATGGGTAACGCCAGATGACCACTCAGCGTGACGGGTTCAGGAAGTGCAGGATGGGTGAGCGTCAGGCGACTGATAGCGAGCTGCTGACCTGTCAGCGTTGCCGCCAGCTGCAGATTATCGCCCTGATAACTGAGTTGCTGACGATCTTTTTCCAGCGTCAGATCCAGCGCGCCCGCATACGTCTGCCACGGCGTAACGATTAATTTGCTCAGATGAACGTCGGCGCCAGGCAGCATTGCCTGCCATTCGGCCAGCGTTTTGGGGGCTGCCGTGCTGCCATCACTGGCCGGTAATTTTTGCAGGCAGGTGCTATCCAGCGTCAGCTCTGACGCATTCAGTTTCCAGCGCGACTGATGCCAGCCCAGCGATACCCCCTTTACCGTTGCCAGGGAGCAATCCCCTGCGAGATAACGAAGTTGTGGCAACCACAGGCCACCTTCCCGCCAGCGCGGTGCGCCCGACAGCTCAATGCGGGTATCTTCAGGTAGCCAGATGCCGACCAGCCGCGGCAGCCATTGCGTTACAGTCAAGATCAGGCCGAGCAGCAGCAGAATCAGCGCCAGAATGGCGGCCAGCCGTCGCCGGAACATCCGTGGCATAAAAGCCATAATCCTTTTCCTTACAGTATCCTGACAACGATGATGGCATGTAATCTGCCAGAGGTGAAGGTCTGCGCCGAACACAAGTCAGCTGTTTCAGCAAAGTCAGTCAGAAAACGTTATCCTTGCTCTATCACCTCTGCAGGAGCACAACGATGAAAATCGCGGTTTACAGCACCAAACATTACGATCAGAAATATCTTGAGCAGGTCAATCAGCAGTTCGGCTTTGAACTGGTGTTTTTTGACTTTTTACTCTCTGAAAGCACCGCCAAAACCGCTGTGGGTTGCGATGCTGTCTGTATCTTTGTAAACGATGACGGCAGTCGCCCGGTGCTGGAAGAGCTGGCCGGGCTGGGTGTGAAATACATCGCGCTGCGCTGTGCCGGTTTCAATAATGTTGATCTGGCTGCTGCAAAAGAGCTGGGTCTGGAAGTGGTGCGCGTGCCGGCCTACTCACCGGAAGCGGTCGCTGAACATACTATCGGCCTGATGATGACCCTGAATCGCCGTATTCATCGCGCTTATCAGCGTACCCGTGACGCAAACTTTTCGCTCGACGGCCTGACCGGTTTCAACATGCATAACAAAACCGCGGGTGTTATCGGTACCGGTAAAATCGGGATCGCGACGATGCGGATTCTGAAAGGTTTTGGTATGCGGCTGCTGGCGTATGATCCCTACCCGAGTGAGCAGGCGCTGGAACTGGGCGCGGAATATGTCGATCTGAAGACGCTGTTTGCTGAATCCCACGTCATTACCCTGCACTGTCCGCTGACGCCGGAAAATCATCATCTGCTCAACGCCGACGCGTTTAAACAGATGCGTGATGGGGTGATGGTTATCAACACCAGTCGTGGTGGCCTGATTGATTCACAGGCGGCGATTGACGCGCTGAAACAGCAGAAAATCGGCGCGCTCGGCATGGATGTTTATGAGAATGAACGCGATCTGTTCTTTGAAGATAAGTCGAATGATGTGATTCAGGACGATGTGTTCCGCCGTCTGTCGGCGTGCCATAACGTGTTGTTCACCGGCCATCAGGCGTTTTTAACCGCCGAAGCGCTGACCGCTATTTCTGAAACGACACTGAATAATCTCAGCCAGCTCGACCGCGGTGAAAACTGCCCGAACCGACTCTCTGCCTGACTATGCGGGCCGGAGCAATCCGGCCTGATCATCAGCGCGCGCAATTCCCGCCAATTAACGCCTGCTCATCACAGCGACGTCCATTGACTAACTGACACATCCCCACTCTTGAGCCATCCAGCTGATGCGAAAATGCCAGCGTTCCGCCCGCATTCGAACAGGTGCTTTCTGCCAGGGAAGACATCACCACCCGTGGCTGGATGTGGGCGGCGGTGGCTTGTTGCGGTGGCTCGTTATCATCACTGTTGCTGCTGCAGGCAGAGAGTAATAATGCGGCACCGGCCAGCAAAAAAGTGGCTGCTTTCATCAGTCGGACTCCGGGAAGTGGGGGAAAAGGCTGGCTCAGCATATGTCAGGCAGCACAACGGGTCGAGAGGTGAAACAGCTTTTTACAAAATTCTCCGGCGTCATTTGCAAGCAGAATTATCTTGTTTACCTGTTATCGCTGAACTGTCACCCTTTTTCGGCCCTTATTAATTCGGAGTAAAGCCATGTTAATGGATATGTTAATTCGCATAGCGCTGGCCGGTATTCTCGGCGGCCTGATCGGCATGGAGCGCCAGATGCGAGCCAAAGAAGCAGGACTGCGTACCCATATTCTGGTCGGTATCGGCAGTGCGATGTTTATGCTGGTATCGAAATATGGCTTCGCCGATATGCTCAATAGTGACCATGTGGCACTGGATCCCAGCCGTATTGCTGCCCAGGTAGTCAGCGGCATGGGTTTCCTTGGCGCAGGCACCATTATGATTCAGAAGCAGGTGGTGAAAGGCTTAACCACGGCGGCGGGATTATGGGTGACTGCGGCGATTGGTCTGGTGATTGGCAGCGGCATGTATGAGATCGGCATTTATGGCACGGTGCTGGCGCTGGTGGTGCTGGAAGTCTTCCGCCGCCTGAGCCATTTTCTCATCGGTAAACATCATACGCTGCTGGTTTTTCTTAAGCCCAAAAGTGTGCCGCTGGTGCTGCTGGTCATGCAGCGGGAAGGCATTCGCTACGGCAATGTGACGGTGATTAACCGGGATGAGGAGAGTGGTCTGTGTGAGCTCAGTGTTCAGGTGACGCTGTCCCGCAAATCAAACGATGCTCACCTCTACGATAAGGTCATGGAGATCAAAGGAGTTCAGTCGCTGGAGATGATGTAAATCCCTTTCCATAAAGATCATTCCTGCTGAACACAGGCCGGTCAGCAGCAGGACGTTGCAGAAGGGAGTTATCGGTACGCGCTGTCTTCTGCCCTCTCCATCAGATTCATCTATTATCATCATCATGCAGCCTGACCTGAGATATAGAGCCCGCCGGGAATTAATGTCATAATCCGTGATTGTTTATTAAGGTAACCATTTATCCGGTGAAAAATGCGCCAGAACTCTGACCATCGTGACGAAACCCTGTCCGCTTCTGTACGTAAAAGTAGCTGGCCGGTACTGAGCATGCTTATCTTTACGCTGATTGCGGGCGCTATGACCATCATGATGATCCTGGATCATCGTAATTCCGTAAATAATGCGCTTGAGACCGGACAGTGTCTGGTGGGGGAAGGCGCTGAAAGTTTGCTGGAAGTGCTCAGACATTTTTTACATCATGCTTATCGCTGGATTTTTAAAGCCTGTGGCTAGCAATAATAAATTCAGTGCAGCAGGAAATGCAGTAATCCGTGTCGGTTTACCAGCAACAAAACGCCGCAATACATGACTGCAACATAGCAGAGTAAAAAGAGCATCAGCGTCAATATAAATCGGACACCATAATTTTTTATATCGTGAGTGTTTTCCGGATGTCTCATCGAATTTAAAGTTTTCTCCGTCCTTATTCACCTATATAGCCAGCAATTTAACGATTTGTTACGCTGCCCGCATTACCATGATGTGCGGAACGATGAAGTCACAGCTGGTCTCTCAGGAAAAACAGTTATGAGTGTAAAAATTAAAGCCGCCCTTTTTAACTTTCACATTCACTTTAATGGCTTTAATTTCACCCGTCTGCTTTGAAAAGCAACAGATTTGGACGTGGCGATATGTGCCAGTAAAATCGATTCAGATTTAATGGGATACAAAAAAACAGTGATGCCTGTGCATCTTACGCATTCCCAATTATAACCCGGCAGTGTCAACGCATATTCAACAGCAGTGTTTTTCAGATTCAGGCGTTAATGAAATTAACAGTACATCATGATATTTAACTCCCTGCGAATTTATAGCAACAATTCGAAAGAAAATTTCAAATCAGATAAGCATAAACAGGACTCCGTTTATGCATGATTGATTAATAGCGGTGCATGCTCTTTTTTTTTGTTAACGGGTCGCTCTGATGAAATATCTGTTAATTATCTCAATCATTTTTATGACTGCGGGTTGTGCGGCAAAAAAAGAGAATGCGCGGGCTGATGCTTACCAGGCATCACTGCCAACCTGTTCTGCGCACAATGATGAAATCGATTGCCAGTGGAAAGATGTGCCAGCCAGCTGACATCGTATAGTTGAACGCTATCCGTGACACATCAGCCCGCAATTATTGAGTAATGACCTGGTAAGGCCTGCCCTCTTTTTTCACTGAGTACCGCCGCATCGATTTACGTCGCTGCTCCCTTAACGGGTAGTCTCTGCCGGATTCCCCGGGCGGCTATCCGCTGATTACTTCACTCCAGTACTGGCATTCGCGGCAACAATCCGTACCATACGCTGCATATTCGTGACACCGCAGTGAAGTGTCTGGCTGAACGCGCACGGCAATTTGCCCTTTAGCTACGCTTTCTGGATTTTGAGATAGGTAAAAATGCAAGATAATCAAACGGTTGACAAGAAAGAACAGTACAACCTCAATAAACTGCAAAAACGTCTGCGTCGTAACGTCGGCGAAGCCATTGCAGATTTTAATATGATTGAAGAAGGCGACCGCATCATGGTCTGCCTGTCGGGCGGCAAAGACAGCTACACCATGCTGGAAATTTTGCGCAGTCTGCAAAAAAGTGCGCCGGTCAACTTCAGTCTTATTGCCGTTAACCTCGACCAGAAACAGCCGGGCTTCCCTGAGCATATCCTGCCGGAATATCTTGAGTCGCAGGGCGTTGAGTATCGGATTATCGAAGAAGATACCTACTCCATCGTCAAAGATAAGATCCCGGAAGGCAAAACCACCTGCTCACTCTGCTCGCGCCTGCGCCGTGGCATTCTCTATCGCGTCGCAACTGAGCTGGGCTGTACTAAAATTGCGCTGGGCCACCATCGCGATGACATTCTGCAGACGCTGTTCCTGAACATGTTTTACGGCGGAAAAATGAAAGGCATGCCGCCAAAGCTGATGAGCGACGATGGCAAGCAGATTGTGATCCGTCCGCTGGCTTACTGCCGCGAGAAAGATATCATCCGCTTCTCAGAAGCGCGTCAGTTCCCGATTATTCCGTGTAACCTCTGCGGTTCTCAGCCGAACCTGCAGCGTCAGGTGGTAGCCGATATGCTGCGTGACTGGGATAAGCGCTATCCTGGCCGTATCGAAACCATGTTCAGCGCGATGCAGAATGTGGTGCCGTCACATATGGCGGATATCAACCTGTTCGATTTTAAAGGCATTAAGCATGGCGATGCGGTGGTTGACGGCGGGGATCTCGCCTTTGACCGGGAATCTCTGCCGCTGCAGCCTGTTGGCTGGCGGGCTGATGAAGAGGATGCCCCGGATACCAGCGCGCGTCTGGATGTGATTCAGATTAAATAAGTGCTGGAAGCGTTAAGGGCGTGCTGCTGGCAGCACGCCCTTTTTTTATATGTTGCGATGCGGTGGTGGATCCATTATCGGCGGAAATTCCGGATCTGTCGGCGGATCAGGCTGGGGTTGTGGCTGAGGAATAGGCTCAGGAATCGGGATCGGATCCGTGGGGATCGGCTCGCTGTTAAGAATCGCGCTCATGCCGTACTCCTTTTGTTGCGAATGGACTTTAAGCTTAGGTAAGGAACGGCGTTACAGCCAGGCGGGCAAAAAAAAAGCCGGCACACGGGCCGGCATGTTTCGAATTAAATGTGCTATGCATTAATTCTAAATTAGGAAGTAAGACAATATGGAGCGCAACGCCCATCGCTTGACGTTGCATTCACCTGCGGGAGAGAGTTTGCGTCAGCAGCGACAATGGGTTCTTGATGTCGATCAGCTTTTGCGTCCTTTACGGGATTTTCAGCGCAGATAACCGATACGCTACGCATAACGTTAGAGCCAGCGCCGTTTGCGCAGGTACCCCGCTACCCCCACGGCCAGCGCCACCAGCAGCAGACAGAAGATAGAGAAACCGTATCGCCATTCGCCGCCCGGAATACCGCCCAGGTTGACGCCAAACAGGCCGGTCAGGAAGGTGGCTGGCAGAAAAATCATCGCCATCAGTGACATGGTATAGGTACGGCGGTTCATCGACTCCGCCATCGCAGAAGCAACCTCATCAGCCAGAATCGCGGTACGCGCCACCCCCGCATCCAGATCATCCAGCCCGCGTCCCAGCCGATCGGCGATTTCCTGCATCCGGCGGCGTTCGGTGTCATCCATCCAGGCCAGTTTTTCACTGGCCAGCCGTGCATAGACATCCCGCTGGGGTGCCATATACCGCCGCATCACAATCAGCTGTTTGCGCAGCAGGCCGAGTTCGCCTCGTGCCGGCATCCGCTGGTCAAGCAGCGCATCTTCCAGCTCAATGATTTTGTCATGTAAATCTTCGATAAACTCGCTGGTGTGATCGGTCAGGGCATCACAGATATCGACCAGCCAGCTGCCGCAGTCAATCGGGCCGTTACCATTCTGCAAATCCGTGAGGACTTCATCGACGGCAGAAACTTTACGCCGCCGGGTCGAGACGATGAGCTTATCGTTGATAAACACCCGCATCACCACCAGCTGGTCGCGACGCGCATCGCTGTTGTGGTTGACGCTGCGCAGCACGATCATAAAGCCGTCGCCCAGCCGGCTGACGCGTGGACGCATACTGTCGCCCGCTAAAGCGTCTCGCACGGCATCAGGGATCTGTGTCGTCGACTGCAGCCATTCCGCGCTCTTACGGTGGGTATAGTTCAGATGGAGCCAGCAGGGCTGCTCACACTGGATGACTTCATCTTCAGCAATCGGGATCATCCCGCCCTTGCCATCCAGCTGGCAGGAAATTATGGCATCTGAAACCTGTAACGCTTTTCCTTCAATTACGTCCACACCGTCGCCTCACCACTAAAATCAATACGATACAGTCTAGCGTGACGGTGTTGAGTTGCAATCTCCGGGCTGTGTAGAAAGATGTCAGAGGGTGGCCGGTTGACCGGCCACCTGCACTCAGTGCTTTTCAATCCACAGTTCGCGACTGTAGGCGACATCTTCAGGGTTAGTTATGGGATAGCCTTTGACCCAGGGTTTAATCAGGCGGCCATTGGTGTACTGATAGATGGGGGCGATCGGGGCCTGCTCAGCCAGGATCTGCTCGGCACGGTTGTAATCGCTGTTACGTACCTGATCGCTGGTCTCCCGGCTGGCTTTGGCGATAACCGCATCGTAATCCGCGTTGTTAAAGCGCGCGATGTTGCTGCTGTTGCCCGACGTCAGCAGATTCAGGAAAGTGGAGGGCTCATTGTAGTCACCGACCCACGAGGCGCGGATCACATCGAAGTTTCCGCTGTTACGGCTGTCGATATAGGTTTTCCACTCCTGGTTCTCCAGCGTGACATCCACACCGAGGTTCTTTTTCCACATTGAGGCCACAGCAATCGCAATCTTCTGGTGGCTCTCAGAGGTGTTGTAGAGCAGTTTGAGTTTCAGCGGCTTGCCGGGACCGTAACCGGCAGCAGCGAGCAGCGATTTGGCCTGTGCATTCAGGCTGTTCTGATCGTGCTGTTGCATGAACGTGGGCAGTGGCTTAAAGCCTGCTGTCACATCTGGCGTAAAGTGCCACGCCGGTTTCTCACCGGTTCCCAGCACTTTTTCAGCAATCACTTTCCGGTCGATAGACCAGGAGAGCGCTTTGCGAACCCGCACATCGGCCGTCGGCCCTTTCTGCGTGTTAAACGCGTAGTAATAGGTGCCTAACTGGTCAGGTGTGTAGACCTCTCCGGGCAGAGTTTTCTTCAGTAGCGCATACATGTTTTTCGGGAAGGATTCGGTGATATCAATATCGTTGGATCGATAACGTTTAGTGGCGCTCGACTCTTCATTAATCGGCACAAAAGTCACTTTCGTCAGCACCGAATGGGCATCATCCCAGTAGTGAGGATTACGTGTCAGTACGATTTTTTCGTTCACTACGCGTTCGCTGAGCTGATAGGCCCCGTTGCCCACCAGTTTGCCGGGTGACGTCCAGCTGTCACCCTGTTGCGCAATAATTTTCTGCGGCACCGGGAAAAGCGCCACGTTAGCCACTAGCGCCGGAAACCACGGCACCGGACGATCCAGCGTCACCTTAAGCTGGTTTTTACTCTGTGCGACCACACCCAGCTTGTCGGGCGTCATTTCGCCTTTGGTTATCGCTGCCGCATTTTGAATACCGCTTAAGCCCGCGAACCAGGCAAAGGCTGAACTGTTTTTCGGATCGACCAGGCGCTGCCAGCTGTAGACAAAATCCTGAGCCGTGACCGGATCACCGTTCGACCAGCGCGCGTTATTACGCAGCGTAAAGACCCAGGTTTTGTTATCACTGCTGCTCCAGCTCTGCGCCACGCCCGGCACGATTTTGCCCTGCGCATCCTGATTGGTCAGCCCTTCAAACAGATCGCGTATCACCTGAATTTCAGGCAGTCCTACCGCTTTAAGCGGATCGAGCGAAGCGGGTTCATCTTTAATATGGCGAACGATCTGCTGCTGTTCAGCCAGTTGTGCGCCAGCGGGTGGATTCGCCGCGATGGCGGGTGTGATGATGCTGCTCAGGCTGATTGCTGCCAGCGTCATGCGAAAGGTCTTGACCATTATCACTCCTTTACCCCAAAGAAGCGCTGCATCAGTCTGTTGCCGATGCAACTTGTGCAGGGCACTTTAGCGCAAATGGCTGACAGATAAATAGCTATTTTCCGCGCACGGCTTTTCCGCTACTTTTAGTAAAACCCTTTGAGGAAATAACTATGTCGCCACTCCATCCACGTCCCCTGCGCGGCAAACTGGACGTCCCCTATCAGCAGTATGGCCGCTCAGTGCTGGGCGCGCCGCTGCTCTGGTTTCCGGCGCCGCTGGGCGATCCCGAGAGCGGGTTGATTCTGGCGGGCACTCACGGTGATGAGAATGCGGCCATCGCCACCCTCTCCGCCGCATTACGGACGCTGCCTGATGGAATGCGTCGGCACCACGTGGTGTTGGCGGTCAATCCTGATGGCTGTCAGCTCGGACTGCGCGCGAACGCAAACGGCGTCGATCTCAACCGCAACTTTCCGGCGGCGAACTGGCAGTCAGGCGAGACGGTGTATCGCTGGAACAGCGCTGCCGACGAGCGTGATGTGGCGCTCTCGACCGGGACTCATCCGGCTTCTGAACCGGAAACCCAGGCGCTCTGTGCGCTGATTCATCAGCTGAAACCACGCTGGATCGTCTCATGGCATGAACCGCTGGGCTGTATTGACGACCCGCATCAGGCAGAGATTGGTGGCTGGCTGGCCAGCCACACCGGCCTTCCGCGAGTCAGCAGCGTTGGTTATGACACGCCAGGCTCATTCGGCAGCTGGTGTAAAGATCTCAGCCTGCCCTGCGTCACTGCTGAAATGCCGGTGATTTCAGTGGATGAAGCCACTGAAACCTACCTGGAGATGATGGTTAATCTGCTGCGCTGGCAGCAATGATCAGCTGACCGTTGCGCACTTTAATCGCCGGTTCTGCATCCACCGCCAGCCAGGTCGGCCCGTCGAGATCGGCAAAGCGAGTCTGCGGCACCAGCGGCAGTGCGGCGCGTATCGCCCGCGAGGTGCAGAGCATGCAGCCGAGCATGACCGCAAACCCCTGCTGCTGAGCCGCATCGGCCAGCGCCAGCGCCTCGGTCAGCCCGCCCGCTTTATCCAGCTTGATATTGACCATCTCATAACGGCCTCGCAGCGACGCCAGGCTGTCACGGGTGTGACAGCTCTCATCGGCGCAGATCGGTAATGGATGGATAAAGTTCTCCAGCGCCGCATCCTCACCCGCTGGCAGGGGCTGTTCCAGCATCGCCACATTGATGTCCGCCAGCAGCTGACAGCGCGCCGCCAGACCTTCAGCGTGCCAGGATTCATTGGCATCCACAATCAGGGTCGCGTCCGGCACGGCGGCGCGAATCGCCATCAGCCGTTCGGTAATGAAATTATTATCCAGCTTAATCTTCAACAGGGTTGCACCATGCTGCCACAGCGCGAGCGCGCTGCTGGCCATCGCCTCGGGAGTATCAATGCTGACGGTCTGCGCGGTCACGACATCCTCAGGTGCGGTCACGCCGCTAAGCTGCCAGAGGCTGCTCTGCTGCTGGTGTGAGGCGAGATCCCATAGTGCGCTGTCAATGGCGTTGCGCGCCGCCCCGGCGGGCAGCGCCTGTTGTAACGCCTCGCGCGTCATGCCCTGTTGCAGCGCGGGCAGCAGCGCGGCGATTTGCGCCAGCACCGACGCCTCGCTTTCACCATAGCGCGCATAAGGCGTCGCTTCGCCAACGCCTTTTACTCCGTCTTCCTCAATTTCAACCACCACCACTTTGACTTCAGTCCGGGTTCCACGGGCAATGACAAACGGCGTGTGCAACGGCCAGGCTTCGGGATAACTTTTTACCGTTCTCATTTCCACTCCACAATGTGTGACGCAGTGGCAGACCGCCACGTTAAATTCCACAATTGAACTCGTAAACCCTTAACATTTATGTCATAAACAACGGCTATCTTTAGCCGTTTTGTGTCAGATCTTTTTTATCATTAAAAGGAATCACTATGTCTCAGACTGTTCATTTTCAGGGTAATGCCGTACCGGTTGCTGGTCAGTTTCCTCAGGCTGGCGATAAAGCCAAAGCTTTCACGCTGGTAGCGAAAAACCTGGTTAACGTCGCGCTCTCTGAGTATGCAGGAAAACGCAAAATTCTGAACATTTTCCCGAGCGTAGATACCGGTGTCTGTGCTTCATCGGTGCGCAAGTTCAATCAGGCTGCAAGCGAACTGAATAACACCGTGGTGTTATGCATCTCTGCCGATCTGCCGTTTGCCCAGTCGCGCTTCTGTGGCGCAGAAAACCTGAACAACGTGGTGACGTTGTCGACGCTGCGCGGCTCAGAGTTTAAATATGATTATGGCGTGGAAATTGCCGATGGTGCGCTGGAAGGTCTGACCGCACGAGCCGTAATTGTGCTGGATGAGAACGATAAAGTGATCTACAGCCAGCTGGTTGATGAAATCACCACTGAGCCTGATTATGACGCTGCGCTGACCGCGCTGAAGTAATAAAAAAAGCGGATAACCGAGTTATCCGCTTCAAACTGCTGGCAAACCCGTATCAGGGTGGTTCTGGCAGCAACGAAGAAGCTCAACGCACAGGGAACCGGGTCAGAAGAGGAAAGCGTCACGCGCCAGGGACAAAAACGCCGGGAGCGTTTTTGAACAACGTAAAGCGTTGGCCCGGTTACGGGCGCACCTCAGGGATGAGGTGCGTAATCGCGCGTGCCGAGCGTGTCAGGGATGACGCCTTTTGCGTCTTTCCGATCTGACCCGGTTCCCTGAGCAGGCTCAGCCTCAAAGCCAGATGGGCCAGACTCTATCGACCATATCCAACGGATAATCAGCTTACCCACTTCTCACCTGCAGTCCGTCACTTATTCGCTTTCGGTGCGCTTCTGCCCCAGACCATACTCCCGCAATTTATTCGCAATCGCCGTATGCGACACACCAAGCCGTTTTGCCAGTTTTCGGGTGCTGGGATAGGAGAGATAGAGCCGCGTCAGAATCGACCGTTCGAAACGACTGGTGATCTGATCCAGCGTCCCTTCCAGCGCCTCATCGCCCAGTGACACATCCAGTGCCTGTTCAGGCAACACGATATCCTGCGGACGCAGTTCGTAACCTTCCAGTTGGGTTAACGCCCGATAAAGCGCATTTTTAAGCTGACGCACGTTACCAGGCCAGGCGTAGCGAGTCAGAAAAGCGTTAAGTTGCGGCGAGAGTCGCGGACGCGCCATCCCCTGCTCATCCGCAAAGCGGGCAACAAACATCTCGGTCAGCGGCAGAATATCCTGCGGACGATCGCGCAGAGGCGGCAGTTGCAGCGTCAGCACATTGAGCCGGTAAAAGAGATCCTCGCGGAACTCCCCGCGCTGCACCAGCTCAATCAGGTTTTTCTGCGTAGCGCAGATTACCCGCACATTGACATGCACTTCATGCTCTTCACCGACGCGGCGGAAGGTGCCATCATTGAGAAAACGCAGCAGCTTGGTCTGCATTCTCGGCGACATCTCACCAATCTCATCCAGCAGCACAGAGCCGCCGTTAGCCTGCTCAAAAAAGCCCTTCTTACCTTCCAGCGCATTCGGATAGGCTCCGGCGGCATGACCAAACAGCTCGCTTTCGGCGACATCATCGGGCAGAGAGGCACAGTTCAACGCCAGGAAGGGATTCTTGCCGCGGGCACTGCGCAGATGGCAGGCGCGTGCCAGCATATCTTTCCCGGTGCCGGTGTCGCCAACAATCAGTAAAGGCGCATCGAGCATCGCCAGTTTACGCGCCTGATCCACCACCTGACGCATCTTCGGCGTGACAGCAATGATATGGTCAAACTCCGATTCATCGGTGACCACCAGATTCTGCAACTGACGACCCATGCGGGCTGTCGACTTCAGCATCACCATCGCCCCCACTGGCCTGTCGATCTGGCCCTCTTCGCCCGGCAGATAAATAGGACGCGCTTCCATCAGAAAATCGCGGCCCTCAATGACCACATGCTGCGCCTGCGCTTCAACCCGATCGCTCTCCAGCCAGCGCATGAAGTTGAAGCCGTTAATCAGATTACCGGCGCTGAAGTTGCGCATCTTCTCTTCATCGAGATTAAACAGGTTCTGTGCGGCCGGATTAGCCAGTTCAACCTTGCTTTTCAGATCGATGGAGAAAACCGGATCCGGCATCGCCACCAGCAGGGCGCTCAGCGCACGATGCTCGCGTTCAGAGGGCATGTACGCTACCGTGCGCACATCTGTTACGCCCGGTGTACGCCGGATTTCCGCCATCAGATTGCTGAAGGCGTCAAATTCCAGTGCAGAAAAGTTCAGATAGATGCGGCCCAGCGCCGTGATTTCGATACCGCGTAAATCAATGTTGCGTGCCACCAGCAGATCGAGCAGTTCACGCGTCAGACCGAGTCGGTCCTGACAGAACACTTCCAGACGCATTGCGTTCGCCTTAATCAGGTTCAGATAAGACAATAATACGCTAAGTCGCGCACCTGCAGAAAGGGATCTGTCAGGAAAAGTTGACAGCTCCGGCGCGTATGGCGGACTTTTGTACTGCCCTGCTGGATCAGCCGAGCCCTCACTGATTGTCAGCCTTTGTCAGCACCAGACTGTTGATTGCTGGCGGATTGCTGTATATTTTGCCCAACCGATTAGAAATGATTATAAAATGCTGACTTTCTTCGCAAAATATCTGACTGTGGGTCTGGTAAATACCCTGATTCATTGGGTGACCTTTTTTATTTGCCTCAGTCTGGGGCTGTTCCAGTCGACCGCGAACCTGATTGCTTTTTGCCTGGCCGTCACCTTCTCTTTCTTTGTTAATGCGCGCTGGACATTTAAACAGCAGGCGACAGCGTGGCGATATATTCTTTACGTCGTTTTTATGGGCGCGATGGCATTCAGCATCGGTTATCTGGCTGATCGATTCGGCCTCTATCCGATTATTACGCTGATCACCTCATCGGCTATCAGTCTGGCGTGTGGCTTTCTTTTTTCCCGCTTTATCGTATTTAAAGGAGAATAATGAAAATCTCTCTGGTGGTACCGGTATTTAATGAAGAGGAGGTCATCCCTCTTTTTTATGACGCGGTCAGAAAATATGAAGCGCTGGCAGCCTGGCAGGTTGAGATTGTTTTTGTTGATGATGGCAGCACAGATGCAACGCATGCGCTGATTACCCAACTGAGTCAGAGCGATCCGCTGGTACTCAGCCTGTCGTTTATTCGTAATTTCGGCAAGGAACCCGCGCTGTTTGCCGGCCTGGAAGCCGCAACCGGCGATGCCGTTATCCCGATTGATGTGGATTTACAGGACCCCATCACTGTTATCCCTGAGATGATCAGCAAGTGGCTGGCAGGTGCTGATATTGTTCTTGCCAAGCGGATGGACAGAAGTGCCGATGGCCACCTCAAACGCAAAACCGCCCGCTGGTTTTACAAACTGCATAACAGTATCAGCCATCCGCAGATAGAAGAGAATGTCGGTGATTTCCGGCTGATGTCGCGTGAAGTTGTCGAGAATATTAAGCTGCTGCCCGAGAAGAATCTCTTTATGAAGGGGATTCTGAGCTGGGTCGGCGGAAAGACTGATATCGTAGAATATGTGCGTACTGAGAGGATCGCGGGCCACAGTAAATTCGGCGGCTGGAAGCTGTGGAATCTTGCGCTGGAGGGACTGACCTCATTCTCTACGGTTCCACTTCGCATCTGGTCATATCTGGGTTTTCTGGTGGCCTCGCTAGCTTTTCTATATGGACTCTGGATGATCCTGGATAAGTTGCTGTTTGGTAACCCGGTGCCAGGCTACCCCTCTATTCTGGTTTCCGTGCTGTTTCTTGGTGGCGTTCAGCTTATTGGGATTGGCGTGCTGGGTGAATATATCGGCCGCATTTACATGGAAACCAAAAATCGTCCTCGCTATATTTTGCGAAAATCCGCGCCGAAAAAAATTAACTCCCCTCAGAATACCGACTAAATTGCCCACTCAGGGGCAGAGAAGATGGACAGATTAATAAGGATGACAGATGATCGCCACTGATACCGGCATAACCCGCCGTCAGGTCTTTTTGCTTTTTGTGATAGTTTTCCTGATTGCTTACAGTCCTGCTTATTTAACCCATTACGCCTACACCGATGACTGGACGAACCTCTACTGGGCTAATTTTGACAAGCTGAGTATTCTAAACTGGGACACGTTATCCGGCAGGCCGGTATATGGCATTATTCAGTACAGCGCCTCTTTTCTGGTGGAGAGCGTAGAACGCCTGGCACTGCTGCGTTCTGTCGCAATTGTTCTGCTCATCTTTACCGGATACTACATCTATACCCTGTGTCAGAAATATGCGCTGCTGGAGAATCAGGCTCAGCGGATCACCTTTGCGTTATTGCTTTGTCTGCTGCCCTCATTCCAGGTTTATATTGCATGGGCATCCTGCTTTCCCTATATCGCTGCAATTCTGCTGGCAGGTGCCAGCTACCGCTTCTCGATAAAACCGGGCATCACAGGTCGCATTATAGCGGTCTGCCTGCTGACCATGGCCTTCTGTCTTTATCAACCGGCTGCGATGAGCTTTACCTTCTTTGCCGCACTGGATTTGTGCCTTTCAGAGCGAAAAATCGATAAGAAGCGTGCGGTAATCTCTCTGATGGTGCTGGGCGCAGGAATGTTCGCAGCGCTCATTGCCTCGAAGGTACTGCCTGTCCAGATTTATGGTCATTCGCTGCCGCGTTCCGCATTCAGCTACGACGTTCCGGTTAAACTGAAATGGTTTTTCAGCGAATACCTTAAGAACGTTATCTGTAACTTTGACCTCGGCGCAAAATCCGTGTCGGTGATCATCTCATCGATCATTATTGGCTTTGGACTGAAGAAAATTAAAGCAGCGGGCAATGACAAATTTTATCTGATGTTTATCTTATTGCTGATTGCCGCGCTGCCTAATCTGATTGTCAGTGAAAGTATGGCGGCCTACCGGACCCTGATTGCCGGTGCGCTGATCACCACCAGCGCGTTTATCCTGGGCCTGTTTGAAATCAGCAAAAAGTTAAAATGGAAAAAAACCTATTATGCACTGCTGGTGATAGCTGCCGCCTCGCTGTCGATAAGTCACCTGATTAATGGCTACTCGGTACCCGCCCGCAAAGAATTTGCCCTGCTTGAGCAGGCAATCACTCAGCAGGTACCTAAAGATTTTCAGGGTGCGCTCTATTATCGGCTGACCGGGGAGTATCTGCCCAAGGTTGCGACGCTACGGAAATATGACGACTTCGGCGGACTGGGGTTAAGCATGTCATGGACATTCGGCGGGATGGCGCATTTTATCAGGGAGAAAAATGGAATGGCCTACACGCTGCCAGCGGATCCGGTGATCACTGATGAGTCGGG
Source organism: Pantoea sp. EKM10T (assembly GCF_011800685.1). Classification (NCBI taxonomy): domain Bacteria; kingdom Pseudomonadati; phylum Pseudomonadota; class Gammaproteobacteria; order Enterobacterales; family Erwiniaceae; genus Pantoea; species Pantoea sp. EKM10T. The sequence continues at coordinate 121,570 of NZ_JAALEU010000001.1, read as the reverse complement.
CTGTCGGGGTGAGTGTCTGGTCATCGACTCCCGACAGGTGCTGCGCCAGCCACACTAAAGAATAAAGGCGGCAATGCCGCCTTTAATTTGTCACGAGAGCGTCAGGCTGACTTATTGCCGCCCTTCTGCAACGCCTCTTTCAACTGGCCCAGCAGCTCACGACGGAAATCGCCAAGCCGTGGTTTATCCTGCTCCAGCCACGGCAGTGGACGGCACAGTTCCATCGCTTTGATGCCCAGTCTTGCAGTCAGCAAACCCGCGCCAATACCCTGCGCGGCGCGCGTGGAAAGCCGGGCGGCGATATCCTGCGACATCCAGTCCATACCCACTTCCCGCACCAGTTCGGAAGCCCCGGCAAAGGCCATGTTGAGCAGCACCAGACGGAACAGCCGGATGCGGCTGAAGTAGCCCAGCTCAATGCCGTAAATAGCCGCAATGCGATTAACCAGCCGCAGATTACGCCAGGCGATAAACGCCATATCCACCAGCGCCAGCGGGCTGACCGCAATCATCAGCGTGGCTTCCGCAGCATGACGGCTGATTTCGCGCCGCGCCTGCCGATCCAGCACCGGCTGCACCAGTTGCGCATATAAGCGGACAATTTCACTGTCATTGTGGGTTTCGTGCAGCGAAGCATGCCAGCGCTGCAGGGCCGGATGCGCCTGATCCAGCTCTGCCTGCTGCGCCAGTTTTTCGCAGAAGGCCCGGCCTTTGCCGATGCCATGACTGTGCAGCAGCTCACGGCCCACATCCCGCTCCTCGGCGCGCTGACGCAGCTGATAGAGACGACGCCACTCGGTGGTCAGCGCGCCCACACCCGCCAGGACGATCAGACCACCCGCCACGCCGCTGCCCAGTGAAAACCAGTCGCGGGCCAGCCAGGCGTCATGTGTCCACTGGACACCCTGCGCAATCACGCTGACGCCAAACAGCAGCACGCCAGCGGTCACCAGTTTGCGCCACAGGCTGCGCTTAGGTTTCAGCGCAGCTTCCACCGCCCGTTCACCAGCGCCCTCCTCTTCGACAGCGACTTCTTCATCCTGCACCGCCAGAAACGCCGCCTGCGCTTCCGCTTCAAAAGTCTGCGCCGGGCGCAGCGGCGTGGTGCTGCTCTCATCCAGCGGACGGGCAAAATCGATACGCGGCTTCAGCGGATCACTCATCGCAATTTATCTCCCAATAAAAATTCCAGCGCGGCATCCATGCGGATATGTGGCAGCGGGCGATCGACGTCAAGCTGCTGCGGCCGGAACTGTTCAAACTGAAAACCCTGCTGCTGCCAGAAGGCATTACCAGGCAGACGCGGCGGGACTTCACCCGGATAGACGGTGAGCGGCTCACCATCATCCAGCCGGTTTCCGCGCAGGGCCGGGATCTTCTCGCCCCGGTGATCGACCAGCCCGCTCTGCGTCGCCTGCACCGACGCCAGCCCGATGCAATCCATGCTAATCCCCTCAAACGCCGCGTTCTGCCAGGCATCCTGCACCAGCTGCTGCAACAGTGACACCATATTGCCGTGCTGATCGCTGGTGATGTGATCGGCCTTGGTGGCGGCAAACAGCAATTTGTCGATTACCGGTGAAAAGAGCCGACGAAACAGGGTTCGCTGACCGTAATGAAAACTCTGCATCAGCTGCGTCAGTGCCAGCCGCATATCGTTAAACGCCTGGGGTCCGCTGTTAAGTGGTTGCAGGCAGTCAACCAGCACAATCTGGCGGTCAAAACGCAGGAAATGATTTTTATAGAAACCTTTCACCACATGCTGACAGTAGTAGTTAAACCGCTGCTGCAGCATGCTGAAGTTACTGCCCTTGTCCGCCTGCGCCAGCTTAGTGAGTTGCGCTTCATCAGCCGTCGGCCAGGGGAAGAACTGCAGCGCGGGGGCGCCTGCCATATCGCCAGGCAGCACGAAGCGACCGGGCTGAATAAAGTGTAAGCCTTCAGATTTACAGCGATGCAGATAGTCGGTCCAGGCAGCGGCAATCTCTGCCAGCTGGGTTTCATCGGCGGGTGCAAGCGGGTCGAGTTTTTCGCAGAGGGTTCGCCAGGGCTTTGCCCACTCAGCACGATCGCCCTGCAGCAGACCGTTCATCTGCCGGGACCAGGCGAGATAATCCTGCGCCAGCATCGGCAGATCCAGCAGCCATTCGCCGGGATAGTCGACAATCTCCAGATAGAGTGTCGCGGTCTCTTTCAGGTGACGCAGCAGCGAATCATTGGGACGATAACGCAGCGCCAGGCGCATTTCGCTGACGCCGCGTGTGGGTGTGGGCCAGGCAGGCGGCGTGCTGTAGAGCTGTGCCAGCCCTTCGTCATAGGTGAAACGGGCCGTGCCCATGTCACGCTGGGGCACCCGCTTTACGCCTAACAGGCGCTCATCCCGCACCACGGAAAACAGCGGCAAACGCGCGCCGCTGTGAACGGTTAAAAGCTGATTAACCAGTGAGGTGATGAAGGCGGTTTTGCCGCTGCGGCTTAATCCGGTTACCGCCAGCCGCAGGTGGCGATCAACGCCACGGTTCATCAACGCCATCAATTCAGTTTGCAGTCTTTTCATCTTTCTCCCTGATGAAGCGCGATGCCACCCGGTTCATCACGCGTTTCAGCAATGGCTCAAGCGCCACAGCCAGCAGCAGACGTAACGGGCGTCGCGCTACCGATTTCACTGCCCAGCCAGTGACACCGGCGGGACCGTAGGTAACAGCATTAATAATGATGAATTTAGCGGCCGACTTCAATGCAGGTGCCGCGCGGTGACGAAAAGCAGTGGATCGCGAAAAAGACATCAACACCTCCATTGAGTGAGCGAACGGGCCTGAGACAGGCCCGGCAATAACAGTAGCAGAATCAAATCTGGCGGAAGCGGCTGCGCACGCTGAAGGTTTCAGACGTCACATAGCGTTCCAGGTCGCGCACGCTGCGCTCATCCCGTTGCAGGGTGCTCTCCAGCTGATCCAGCAGTTCACTGGCACTGGGCTGGCGCTCAGTCTGGGAGGCAGAGGCGGGTTTGACATCCAGCACAAAACCCAGCACAAAGTAGGCGATCACCGTAAAGAGAAACAGGCCAAAGAACAGTGATAACACCACGATGACACGCAGCAGACGAACCGGAATATCGAGATACTCTGCCAGGCCTGCGCAGACACCCATAAATTTCCCTTCGTCTGGCTTGCGCCACAACTTGCGTCCTTTAATCATGGCTGCCTCCAGTTTGGATGTTCGGCGTCCAGAATCGCTTCCAGCGCGTCAATACGTTCGCGCATCCGCTGCGCGTCCTGGGTCACGCGCTGCAGGCGCTGGATTTCGTTTTGCGACAGTTCCGAACCGCCGTTGCGTTTGTTGTTGTAATGCAGCCATAACCAGATCGGTGCGACAAACAACACGAAGATCGTTAACGGTATGGCGAAAAAAAGTGCGCTCATTGACTCTCCTTAATCACTTATCGCAACGTCGATGATTACTCACTGCGGTTCATTTTGGCTTTCAGCGCATTAAGCTGCTCGCTGATTTCATCGTCCGCTTTCAGGTCAGTAAACTCCTGGTTCAGCGTCTTTGGTTTACCAAAACCGTGGCTTTCTGCTTCCGCTTCCATATGGTCGATGCGACGTTCAAAAGATTCAAACCGTGCCATTGCTTCATCGATCTTACCGCTGTCCAGCTGACGACGAACATCGCGTGATGAAGAGGCCGCCTGATGACGCAGCGTCAACGCCTGCTGGCGGGCACGTGTCTCACTCAGTTTTTTCTCCAGCTCGCTGATTTCGCCTTTCATGCGCTCCAGCGTCTCTTCAACATGACCCACTTCCTGTTTCAGGGAGGCGATAAGATCGGTGAGTTTCTGTTTTTCAATCAGCGCTGATCGGGCCAGATCATCTTTATCTTTGCGCAGCGCCAGCTCCGCTTTTTCCTGCCACTCAGCCTGCTGAATCTCCGCCTGCTCAATACGGCGTGACAACTGTTTCTTTTCAGCCAGTGCGCGTGCAGAGGTGGAGCGCACTTCAACTAAGGTGTCTTCCATTTCCTGAATCATCAGCCGGACCAGTTTCTGCGGATCTTCCGCACGCTCCAGCAGGGAATTAATGTTGGCATTAACGATGTCGGCGAAACGAGAAAAAATACCCATAATGATGTTCCTCTTTTAATGTTTTAAAACGTGAAGTCCTGCTGAGTTAATACAAAATGCGTGCCAATTTTATAATTTATTGATTTTTATCATATTTTAAATTTTACAGCCCTTCCCGCTTGTTTTAAGATAGTCAAAATGATTAAGGGGTGGCGAAATTCATCATGACAGGCACTAGCGATAATCTCCTGGGGGAGTCGAACAATTTTCTTGAGGTGCTGGAGCAGGTATCCAAACTGGCTCCCCTTGAGAAACCGGTACTGGTGATTGGCGAGCGTGGAACGGGCAAAGAGCTGATTGCCAGCCGACTGCACTATCTCTCTGACCGCTGGCAGGGGCCATTTATCTCGCTGAACTGTGCCGCGCTGAATGAAAATCTGCTCGATTCTGAACTGTTTGGTCATGAGGCTGGCGCCTTTACTGGCGCGCAGAAGCGACATCTTGGCCGTTTTGAACGTGCTGACGGCGGCACGCTGTTTCTGGATGAGCTGGCAACGGCACCGATGCTGGTTCAGGAAAAGCTGCTCAGGGTAATTGAATATGGACAGCTGGAGCGGGTCGGCGGCAATCACTCCCTGCAGGTAAATGTGCGACTGGTCTGTGCGACAAACGAAGACCTGCCCGCGCTGGCGGCGGCGGGAAAATTCCGCGCCGATTTGCTGGATCGTCTGGCCTTTGATGTGGTGCAGTTACCGCCACTGCGCGAACGACGCAGCGATATACTGGTGATGGCCGATCATTTCGCTATCCAGATGTGTCGCGAGCTCGGCCTGTTACTTTTTCCCGGCTTTACCCCACGGGCACAGCAGGCTCTGCTTGATTACCACTGGCCCGGCAACGTTCGCGAACTTAAAAACGTGGTGGAGCGCTCGGTCTATCGTCATAACAGCAGCGAGCAGCCGCTGGATAATGTGATTATCAACCCGTTTGCTTCACGCCCTGAACCGATTGCTGTCATCCGGACCAGTCAGGAGGCGGATAGCAGCGCGCTGCCTGCCCTGCCGCTGGATCTGCGTCAATGGCAGAATCAGCAGGAGCGGGATCTGGTGGAAGCCAGCCTGCAACAGGCACGTTATAACCAACGCCGTGCGGCTGGCTTATTAGGCGTCACCTATCATCAGTTGCGCGCAATGATGAAGAAGCACGATATAAAAGCAGAGAGTTAATTAACGCCGCCCCAACCTATGATTTTTCTCTGCTTTGTGAATTAACAACCCGGTATAAACCGGGCTGTTTTTCACGTTGAGCCACCTATCCATTATGTGTTGTGCGACTTAGTCCCCATTTTTTCAGGTTGCCTGATGGCAGGAACCAGACCGACGCCAGCGGTAGCCATCACCACGGCCAGCGCTGACATCAGCAATACAGCACTCATACCAAAGTGTGTTGCCAGCGGCCCCGCGACCAGTTGTCCAAAGGGAATGGCGATAAAGGAACCCATCGCATCATAAGCGTACACGCGAGCCAGCTTATCCGGTGGGATATGAGTCTGTAATGAGTGCGCCCAGGTTACGCCGAACAGGCCCAATGACATGCCAGCAATGAAGAACCCTACTATCAGCAGTGCTGCTGACGCATTCTGGCTCAGCATAAATATTGGGAGTGCGTAAAGACCTGCCAGCATCGCGCCAATAAAGAGATCACGACGTGGATGCCATTTCATAGCCAGAAATGAACCTGCAATTAAACCCGCGCTATGGGCGGCTACAATAATTCCCCATCGCGCCCGTCCGAAAGAGGCGTCGGCAATCATCGGGCCAAGTACCACCACAATGCCATTAAAAGCGACGTTGATAATGGCGAACTGAAGGACTATCGACCAAATCCAGCTTCGTCCGGCGAACTCTGCCCAGCCTTCTTTGATATCGCGCAGGATATTGCCTTGCGAAGCCGCGGCTTTACTCGATTTCACACGAATCAGGAAATAGAGCGGCGCGGAAACGGCAAAACCCATCGCATCAATTGCCAGCCCCCAGCCCGGCCCGACAGCGCTGGTGATAATTCCCCCCAGCGATGCCCCCATTACCGTACCGCCATAAATACCCAGCTGAATTAACGCGTTAGCCTGACGCAAATCCGTTGCAGGAACTACCTGCGGAACCAGCGCAGACGATGCAGGCAGTGCGATGCCTGCCGCCGCACCATTCAGGGCACCCAGCAAAGTCAGGCTAATGACAGTTGCTGAGCCATCGAGTACAGACCAGGCGACGATAGCCTGAGAAACAGCGGCAACTACTGCCGATGAAACTAATACCCGACTGCGTGAGTAGCGATCGGCGACAACACCGCCCACCAGCAGGAAAAGCACATTACACAGTGAACGGGACGCAACCACTATCCCTAAATCAGAAGCAGACCCGCCAATATCCAGTACCGCAAAAGCCAGCGCAATGGGTGCAATCCCATTGCCCAGCACGGTGAACAGGCGTCCAAAAAAGAGATAGCGAAAGGATGTATGCTGAAAAGCCTGAACGTTTTTTTGGAATTTATTCATTGCCAGGAAGTGGGTGACCAGAAGATGAGCTTATAGTACCTGCGTTTTTGTAAAAGTTAAGCGCGATATTACACTTTCCAGCGTCAGATACATCGAATGCATGCGGATATAAACACAATCTATAATTCAAGGGATTACATGATTTACTCTTCTGAGTTTGAATCTTAACTAAATTAATGATACCAACACCCATTAATAGTTGAAGCGGCTTTTTAATCAGATTTACAGCAATTAATTGAATAATCAATTTCGCATTACATAACCATGGTGTGGAAAGACCCCAGCCATTACATATGAAATTATTAAATATTGATCTTTATCATTATGCCTTCGATTTTTTTAATATGCACTTGAGGTTTATGCGAAGCCAGCATTAACTACCCTCCAAAAGGAATATAACTTAACCCATTAAAGGATTTTTAATATGGCTATTCCAGCATATCTTTGGCTGAAAGATGATGGTGGTGCGAGCATCAATGGTTCAGTAGATGTTAAAGACCGAGAGGGAAGTATTGAAGTTACGGGTTTTTCTCATAACTTAAGACTGCCGACTGATTCTATGACAGGCAAGCCCACAGGGACAAGAAAACATGCACCCATCATCGTTCAAAAAGAATTCGATTCATCTTCGCCCTACCTTTATAAAGCAGTGGCAACTGGACAAACATTAAGGTCAGCCGAGTTCAGATGGTACAATATCAACTACGCAGGTCAGGAAGAAGAATACTTCAACATACTACTTGAAAATGTCAGAATTGTCGGTATTTCGCCTATTATGCATGACACTAAAGACCCTGAAAAAGAAAAACATAATCATCTTGAATGCGTTGAGTTTGCTTACGAGAAAATAACCTGGAAGCATTGTGATGGTAACATTATTTTTTCAGATAGCTGGAATGAAAAGGCATAAATCATGAGATATCCTGCCTTAGCGGCATCTCCCTCTCCTCCTTATGATATTCTATCATTTACTCCAGCTGGAGTTTCGTTGATAAACAATATGATGGTTGCACGTTTTCACAGGGGACCCTCAGCCCTGACATATGTCTGGTTTTATAACCAGGTTAAAGGACATGGCCCATGGGATTATAAATTTCAACATGGGAGCCAATATGAACATTTTGGTAATTTTCATTATGGTGCTGTGGGGCATGCCGCTGGAATAAAAGACGCTGTTCTTCTTCGCGCAGCCGGTTGGGCGCAAAACCGGGCCGGAACCCGCAGAGAGGAATTTGATGTCTGGTATGGCGCAGCGCCTTTTGGAGATGACCCTGACGATCAATACTGGATAAGAGCAGGGATAGATTATGCAAAACGTTCCGGTTTTTAAAAAGCGCACGCTGGTTCTGATGCTGATGCTGATGACTATTGTCTTTGCAGGCTGGCGACTTTCGCAGATATCACCGCTTGAACAGTCGATCATCAGGAAAGTTAACGTCAGCAGCCGGATTAACCTTTACATCACCGAAGCCAGTGCGGGTGCCACAACTGCCTTCTCATACCGTTTTTATCTTTATGATGCATCCCGAAGCGATGAATCTTTTAAAGAAAGTCTGAACGACGACCTAAAGCCTTTCCTGATCACCTCAGATGGTGACGTCTTTCCTCGGGTTCGTGATAAGGCGGTATATTTGACGATAAACGGCGAGATTTTCGCTTTCCACAATTTGCCTGGTATTCGCATCAACGAGGAGCCCTATTCCGTCCCGGTCTTCCTCACCGCTTCACCACTTTGATCCCCTTTGCTTGCAATCCCTTCCCCGTCCAGGCAGACATGCCACTCTGCAAAAGCCAAAAAAAAGCCCGCCAACAGGCGGGCAACGATACTGGAAGCAATGTGAGCAATGTCGTGCTCTTCTTCGGCAGAGCTACCGTCGAAGCGCAGATGAATAATAATCATTCTTATTATCATCTGTAAACAAGTTATTGAGAATTTTTCTCATTACCACACCTTCTGTACGCTCTTTTTACCGCCGCGATGATGAAAATCAGTCTGGCAGCGGTTGCAGGTTTTGGGACAATGCCCGCTTTGCGATACACTCTGTTTAATGCCTCAAAATCGTTGAGTTCTATGTCAAAACTAATATGTTCGCTGTTGCTAAGCCTCAGCGTGTTGAGTGCCCCTGCGTGGTCAGCGCCTGCGGGTGATATCCGCCAGACCGGCTTCGTCTATTGCGTCAGCGGCACGCTGAACACCTTTAATCCGCAGATGGCCAGCAGCGGGCTGACTGTCGATACGCTGGCGGCACAACTCTATGACCGCCTGCTGGATGTCGATCCTTACACCTATCGTCTCAAGCCCGATCTGGCGTCCAGCTGGGAAGTGCGCGATAACGGCGCAACGTATCGCTTTCATCTGCGCAGCGGCGTGCAGTTTCAGCAGACGAATCAGTTCCGCCCCACCCGGGCGCTGAACGCCGACGATGTCGTGTTCAGCTTCGCCCGGATGTTTGACCGCAATCACCCCTGGCACAACGTCAATGGCGGCAACTATCCCTACTTTGACAGTCTGCAATTTTCAGACTCCGTGCAGAGCGTGAAGAAAATCGATAACAGGACGGTTGAGTTCAGGTTAAACAGCCCGGATGCGTCGTTCCTGTGGCACATGGCGACCCACTATGCGCCGGTGCTGTCGAAAGAGTATGCCGACCAGCTCACCGCGCAGGGCCGGCAGGAAGAGATGGACAGACAACCGGTTGGCACCGGTCCTTATCAGCTCAGCGAATACCGTACCGGTCAGTACATCCGCCTGGCGCGCAATCCTCACTACTGGAAAGGGGTGCCGCGTCTGCAACAGGCGGTGATCGATCTTGGCTCAGGCGGCACTGGTCGGCTTTCCAAGCTTCTGACCGGTGAATGTGACGTGCTTGCCTATCCCGCGGCCAGCCAGCTCACCATCCTGCGCGATGACCCACGCCTGCGGATGACGCTGCGTCCCGGTATGAACATCGCCTATCTGGCCTTTAATACCCGCAAGCCGCCGCTCGACCGCCCTGAGGTGCGTCACGCGCTGGCGCTGGCGATCAACAATGAGCGGTTGATGGAGTCAATCTATTACGGCACTGCCGAAACCGCCGCCTCGATATTACCTCGCGCCTCGTGGGCATATGATAATGATGCGCGCATCACCAGCTATGATCCGGAGAAATCCCGTGCCGCACTGGCGGCTCTGGGCATCAGCGATCTGCATCTGCGGCTGGTGGTGCCTGCCGCGTCGCAGTCGTGGAATCCCAGCCCGCTGAAAACCGCCGAATTGTTGCAGGCGGATCTGGCGCAGGTTGGCGTCCGGCTGACCATTGTGCCGGTAGAGGGGCGTTTTCAGGAGGCGCAGCTGATGGCGATGAATCATGATCTGACACTGTCAGGCTGGGCCACCGACAGTAACGATCCAGACAGTTTCTTCCGGCCGCTGCTCAGTTGTGCGGCGATTCGCTCGCAGACCAATTACGCGCACTGGTGCTCGCCGGCCTTTGACGAAACGCTGCAGAATGCGCTGTTATCACAACAACTCTCTGGCCGCATCGACAGTTATGACAAAGCGCAGCAGATTCTGGCGCAGGAGTTGCCGGTGCTGCCGCTGGCATCCTCTCTGCGGCTGCAGGCGTTTCGTCATGATATTAAAGGGCTGGTCCTGAGTCCGTTTGGCAACGCCTCGTTTGCCGGGGTTTATCGTGAAAGCGATAAGGAAAAGTAAGTGATTATCTATATTTTGCGGCGCCTGCTGCTACTGATCATTACCCTGTTTCTGCTGTCGCTGGTGAGCTTCAGCCTGAGCTACTTTACGCCTGACGCACCGCTGGAAGGCGCGGCGCTCTCGGACGCCTGGTGGTTCTGGTTTAAAGGGATGCTGCAGTTTGATTTCGGCGTCTCCAGCACCAACGGTCAGGAGATTGGCCTGCAACTGCGTGAGGTTTTCCCGGCCACCATGGAGTTGTGCATCCTGGCGTTTCTGTTCGCGCTGCTGGTCGGGATCCCGCTGGGGATCTGTGCCGGCGTGATGCGCAATAAATGGCAGGACAAAACCATCAGTGCGCTGGCGCTGATCGGCTTTTCTGCGCCAATTTTCTGGCTGGCGCTGCTGCTGACGCTGTTCTTCTCGCTGACGCTGGGCTGGCTGCCGGTGTCCGGTCGTCACGACCTGCTCTATCCGGTGCAGAGTGTCACGGGCTTTGCGCTGATTGATGCCTGGATGAGTCCTTCGCCCTGGCGACATGAGATGATAATCAGCGTCCTGAACCACCTGATTTTACCGGTGCTGGTGCTGGCGATGGCGCCGACGACGGAAGTGATCCGCCTGCTACGCAACAGCACCAGCGACGTGATGGACAAAAATTATGTCAAAGCGGCGGCCACGCGGGGTCTTTCGCCGTTTACCGTGATCCGCCGCCACGTGCTGCACAATGCGCTGCCGCCGGTTATCCCGCGTCTGGGTCTGCAATTTTCTACCATGCTGACGCTGGCGATGATCACCGAGATGGTCTTTAACTGGCCGGGTCTGGGCCGCTGGTTGATCAACGCGATTCGCCAGCAGGATTACGCGGCGATCTCCGCTGGCGTGATGGTGATTGGCGGGCTGGTGATTCTGGTCAATGTGATTTCTGACGTGATTGGTGCGGCCATGAATCCGCTGAAACATAAGGAATGGTATGCGCTGCGCTAACGCTCAGGGCGCTAAGGCAAACATAGAATAAACATATGAATTTTGTCGTTCAGAAGTCGTGCTGCAAGCAGGCATTGATGTACACGAATATTGTTCCTGCAGAAACCGATTTAAGTTCGAAGCGTAATAATTAATGAGGAGATGAACATTTATGGATGAAGTTGATCTGGCACAGGAGCGTGAAGAAGCGCATCTCGCTGCCTCTCTGGCAGCTCGTAAGGCCAAACTTAAAAGCCCAAACGGCTTATGCATCTGGTGCAAAGATGAGCCCGTAGTGGCTGAAACTGCTTTCTGTTCAAGCGAGTGTGATGAGGATTATCATAAGCATCGCCGGGAGCAGAGCCAGCGGATTGTTTGAAAGAGAATGAAGTCACCCGGTCAGGCTATTACGCGGGTGACTCAGATAAACTTGATATAAATGTCAGGCAGCCCTCACAAATATAAAGCAATAAAACGACATCGCTTGATAGATTCTTGATATTTCCTTGCCTTTACGTTGATAAAAAAAATACATAATGCCCTGATTAAAATGTCACAGCAGAGACCATCTGTCCGGAGTTAGTGACAGGAAAAAATAGCATAGGGTGGCTGACATTCAGGAGCCATCTTTTTAACTCGATTTATCAGAACAACTATCAGGTTTAACATTTTATATGAGCCACTTCAAAAGAATGCTTTACGGCTGGGAAAAATCCGACACTGGCATTTATGAGCACTGTTTTAACCGTTTTGGCGGGAGTGTTAATATGCATCCTGACGTGATCAGGTTTTTCTCATCTCGCACAGGTCATGAGGCAACGTATTTTCATAAAGTAAAGCAAGGTGGCTATATTGCCGCATATGCCCTGCTGGATCATTCGCGGATAGGTGTCGATCAATGGAAAAAATTCCCGCTATCTTATGATGAGATCATGGTGCCGGCGGCTAAAAATGCCTCGATGCTTTTCCCTGAAAAAACCAATAAAATGTCACATTTCAACAAGCACAACTTCATAAATTTTAACTTTTCTTTTGCCCGAAAAAATAAAGTGTGCTTTGTAAAAGAGAGCTATTCAGTTAAAACAGAAAAGAATCGCCGCAACGAATACAACCGGTTCACACGTGCGGGTGGCCGCTGCTGTGATATGAATCAATTCAGCCCTGAAGAGCTGGCAGACTATTATATCTTCCTTTTTAAATCCCGTTTCTCTGACAGCATAACCTGTTATTCCAGAGAGAACCTGATCACGCTTATTATTGCCATGAAAAGGATGCTCTTCGGCTATATTCTTTTTGTTGGGAACGAGCCATGCGCGATGGATCTGCTCTTCATGGCTGAGAGTGAACGCATTATCTATTTTGATGTGCCAAACGGCGGCGTTAACATGAAATATTCGGACCTTAGCCCGGGTAGTTTGCTTATGTGGAAAAACATTGGTGCGGCACGGGACTACTGTAAGCAGACGGGCAAGGAGATGAGGCTTTCAATCGGTTCACTTGATAAAGAATGGACGTATAAGCTTCGCTGGGCGGATGCGCACTCCACGGGGAAAACAATTTTTTAATCTTTCTTAGGAATCAGGCTTATTTTCTGCAACAAAGCGGCTGAAAATTAGCAAAACACCGCGCGTTCCTGAATTGCCAGGCACCAATGAAGGGTGTTTAAAGATAAAACGTTTAATCTCAGGGCCGATTTTAATTTTTTATGCATCGCGGTCCTTCCCCGCCGTCCTGTAGATAATAATTTGCTGCGGATGCAATCAGGTAAACCTACGGCATTACGTAAGCTATTAACCTCTGCCTGAAAATGGTGTCATCGCTGGGGAAGCAGAGAGAGTTCTTATCTGATTTTTTTGCAGCATCAGTGATTCGCCAGATGCCGGGAGGCATACCAAAATGTCGTGAGAAGGCGCGAGTGAACGTTTGCTGTGAGTCGTAGTTGAACTGATCAGCTACCTCTGCAATAGTGGCTTCAGTAAACCTTAAACTCAGCGAGGCCGCCTGCATTCTGGTGTTATTAATATATTTCCCGAGGCTGACTCCGCAATGCTTTGTGAACATTCTGTTAAGGTGCCATTTTGAATATCCACTTTTTTTAGCCACTTTATCCAGGCTTATTTTTTCATCCGCATGATCATCAATCCATTCTGTTAATGCATTAAAGAAGTTTTTATCTGTCATGCCATCCCCCTTTTGCGTTTTTTGCGGTCTCTTTTAATTCAAATCCATTGTCACACAAAATTTAATTCTATATTGATCGTTTGCAATTCCCTTGTCTAAGCTCCTTTCATTTTATTCTCGCCACCGATTTATCTCCTTTAGTAAAGAGTTCACTCTCAGGACGCGACTATCCCCTAAAGTCATCAATGAACAATCAGGAAATGATGAAGAATCTGTCAATGTTGCACAAAAAGTGATCTCTGTTGAGGCGAACGTCTTAGGTGTTGGATTATCCGTCTTCCGTGGAAGATTTACGGTGTATTACTCATGCAGCATCATGAACGATTTCCTGTGCGGGTTCCGGCAGGGTTTCAGTAGTGAGCCATTCGCGTAGCGCGTCTGCACCTGAAACCGCCAGGCGGGCATGCTTCCACAGCGGTCTGAACACCGGGACACCTGAAGCCAGCCGGTAATCGCGCATAATATCGGCATGAAGTAATCCACTGAGATGCCTGATATTTTCAGGATAGGCTAAAATTCTTTATGTAAGCGTCAGCAACAAACCTCGCGGTAACGACGCGGTTTATCAGAAAGAGGACGAAAAATGAAATTCGCTGTAATTTTTGAAGATACCGGCGTTGAAGAGGAACATGAGTTTGACACCAAACCTGTGGCCGGAGATTTAGTAACGTTAACGCGCGATGGGATAGGTAAAGATTATATCGTGATCATTGAGCCGGATCCTGACCACACCCATGACGATGGGCCTGACGGACACCCGACAAAGGCCAGGGTCCGGCCAGCGTAGCCTCCGCTAAGATCTAATCCGCCGCCCAACAGGGCGGTTTTTATTGCCTGTTATCCGGAGGTGAATATAACTTTTTTCAGGCTGTTCAGGATGATATGCCGACGCGGATCATAACCCTTTGCAATCCAGAGCCGAAATTGCTGACGCCGTTTCCTTGCCTGTAACAGGGATATCGACGGATAATCCCCTGTAGACAGCTGACGGGTTAACCCTCCCAGCGATAACGGTAGAAAAATGTCACGCCGCCTCGAATGGAGAGCCTGACATTCAGTCCGGACGAGTTGAAGATAACCTCTGCTTTGTCGCGGCGCTTACCCAGCGCTTTCCTGAGCTTAGTGTCTGTCTGCAATGTGTACATCTTCTTTGCTTCTTTGCGTCTACGCAGAGGCGTACACAAAACACATAAATTAACGCTACTCAGAGTCAGCCATGATAAAGAAACATAAAGCATGTCCTCAGGATAACCCTCTGATATGAGTAATTTTTATAAAGAAATGTTGTCCGAACTCAAGCACAATAAAGTGAAAGCGTATGCCCTCCGATAATATTTACGCCGAAAAACGCCTGCCCAGCGCGTTTCGTCAGAGCTGGCACCATTTCTATGGCAACCCGATTTCGATGGTCGGGCTGTATGGCTTTGGCGCACTGCTGCTGCTCTGTCTGTTTGGCGGGCTGATAGCGCCATACGATATCGATCAGCAGTTCCTGGGTTATCAGTTGCTGCCGCCATCCTGGTCACATTATGGCGATGTTTCCTTCTTTCTCGGCACCGACGATCTGGGTCGGGATGTGCTGAGCCGCCTGCTGAGCGGTGCGGGCCCGACGGTGGGTTCGGCGATTCTGGTGACGCTGTTCGCCACGCTCGGCGCGCTGGTGCTGGGCGTACTGGCGGGCATGACGCATGGCATACGCTCGGCGGTGATGAACCACGTGCTGGACACCCTGCTCTCTATTCCGTCGCTGTTACTGGCGATTATCGTGGTGGCGTTTCTCGGACCGCGACTCGAGCATGCATTGCTGGCGGTCTGGCTGGCGCTGATTCCACGTCTGGTGCGCGAGATTTACAGTGCCGTGCATGATGAGCTGGAAAAAGAGTATGTGGTGGCGGCACGTCTTGACGGTGCCAGAGGCCGCAACATCCTGCGCTACGCCATTTTGCCTAACATTTTACCGTTGCTGATCACCGAAATTACCCGCGCGCTGTCGATGGCGATTCTGGATATAGCCGCACTCGGATTTCTCGATCTGGGCGCGCAGCTGCCTTCGCCCGAATGGGGAGCGATGCTGGGTGATTCGCTGGAGCTGATCTACGTCGCCCCCTGGACCGTTATGCTGCCGGGTGTGGCACTGATGGTCAGCGTATTAATTGTTAACCTGCTCGGTGACGGCATCCGTCGCGCCGTCGAAGCGGGAGTGGAATAAATGCCGTTACTCGATATCCGTAATCTGACCATTGAATTTATGACCGCTGACGGACCGGTCAAAGCGGTCGATCGCGTCAATCTGACGCTGGGCGAAGGTGAAATCCGTGGCCTGGTCGGTGAGTCCGGCTCCGGTAAGAGTCTGGTTGCCAAGGCGATCTGCGGCGTAACTAACGATAACTGGCGTGTCACCGCCGATCGCATGGTATTTGATGATGTCGACCTGCTGCGCCTGTCGTCGCGCGAGCGCCGCCGCATTATCGGACATAACGTCTCGATGATTTTTCAGGAGCCGCAATCCTGTCTGGATCCCTCTGAAAGCATCGGTCGTCAGCTGATGCAGGTGATCCCGCGCTGGACGTATAAAGGTCCGTGGCTGAAACGCTTCTGGTTCTGGCGCAAAACCCGCGCCATCGAACTGCTGCATCGCGTCGGCATTAAAGATCACAAAGATATCATGCGCAGCTTCCCCTATGAGCTGACCGAAGGCGAATGCCAGAAAGTCATGATCGCGATTGCGCTGGCTAATCAGCCGCGTCTGCTGATTGCCGATGAGCCGACGAATGCCATGGAACCCACTACGCAGGCGCAGATTTTCCGCCTGCTGAGCCGTCTGAACCAGAACAACAACACCACCATTCTGCTGATCAGTCATGACCTGCGCACCATGAGCCAGTGGGCGGACCGTATCAACGTGATGTACTGTGGTCAGACGGTAGAAACCGCCCAGAGCGAAGATTTAATGAGTACGCCGCACCATCCTTATACTCAGGCACTGATTCGGGCGATGCCCGATTTTGGACGATCCCTGCCGCACAAAAGCCGTCTCAATACCCTGTCAGGGGCGATCCCGTCGCTGGAGAGCCTGCCGATTGGCTGTCGTCTGGGGCCACGTTGCCCTTATGCGCAGCGCAAATGTATTGAAACGCCACGGCTCACCGGCAGCAAAACGCATCTTTATGCCTGTCATTTCCCGCTGAATATGGAGGGCCAGTAGCATGGAGACCCTGCTGGAAGTGCGCAACCTGAGTAAAACCTTTCGCTATCGCACGGGCCTGTTCCGCCGTCAGCACGTTGAGGCGGTGAAGTCAGTCAGTTTTACCCTACGCGAGAGGCAGACGCTGGCGATAATCGGCGAAAATGGCTCCGGCAAGTCCACGCTGGCGAAGATGCTCAGCGGTATGGTCGCCCCTACCGAAGGTGAGATTCTGATAGACGATCATCCGCTGACATTCGGCGATTATGGCTATCGCAGTCAGCGCATCCGCATGATTTTCCAGGATCCCTCAACCTCCCTGAATCCGCGTCAGCGTATCAGCCAGATTCTGGAGTTCCCGCTGCGGCTCAATACCGATCTCAGCGCGGAGGATCGAGAGAAACGCATTATCGCTACCCTGCGTCAGGTGGGATTACTGCGCGATCACGCCGGCTATTATCCGCACATGCTGGCACCCGGTCAGAAGCAGCGTCTGGGGCTGGCCCGCGCGTTGATTTTGCAACCCAAAGTGATTGTGGCCGATGAAGCGCTGGCCTCACTGGATATGACCATGCGTTCCCAGCTGGTGAATCTGATGCTGGAACTGCAGGAGAAGCATGGTATCGCATACATTTATGTTACCCAGCATCTGGGGATGATGAAGCACATCAGCGATAAGGTGCTGGTAATGCATCAGGGCGAAGTGGTCGAGCGCGGCGGCACCGCTGATGTACTGGCCTCCCCGCTGCACGATCTGACCCGACGACTGATCAGCAGCCACTTTGGCGAAGCATTGAGTGCCGAAGCCTGGCGGCGAGAGCGTTGATTTTTGCTGCATATAGCGGAAATTGCGGGCCGATTTACCTGATTTATGAGAGACGTGCTAGAATCCGCACGTCGATTAACGTCGGTCGCTTACTTTTTAACCATGCGGCCGCCAACTACAATGACCATAAGGATTACAGCTATGGGTTTTCTTTCCGGTAAGCGCATTCTGATTACTGGCGTTGCCAGTAAACTTTCCATCGCCTACGGTATTGCACAGGCGATGCACAAACAGGGCGCAGAACTGGCTTTCACCTACCAGAACGACAAATTAAAAGGTCGTGTGGAAGAGTTTGCCAAAGATTTGGGTTCAGACATCGTGCTGCCATGTGACGTAGCCGAAGATGAGAGCATCAAATCTCTGTTCACTGAACTGGCAAAAACCTGGCCGAAATTTGACGGTTTCGTTCACTCTATCGGTTTCGCCCCTGGCGAGCAGCTGGTTGGCGACTACGTGAACGCCGTTACCCGCGAAGGCTTTAAAATCGCGCATGACATCAGTGCTTACAGCTTCGTCGCGATGGCCAAAGAGTGCCGCGAGATGCTGAATCCACACTCTGCGCTGCTGACCCTCTCTTACCTGGGTGCTGAGCGCGCGATCCCGAACTACAACGTGATGGGTCTGGCGAAAGCGTCGCTGGAAGCCAACGTGCGCTACATGGCAAACGCCATGGGCCCGGAAGGCGTGCGTGTTAACGCCGTTTCTGCCGGTCCAATCCGCACCCTGGCAGCATCAGGCATCAAAGATTTCCGTAAGATGCTGGCACACTGCGAAGCGGTCACCCCGATTCGCCGTACTGTCACCATCGAAGATGTCGGCAACTCAGCAGCATTCCTCTGCTCTGACCTGGCTGGCGGCATCACCGGTGAAGTGGTACACGTTGATGGCGGCTTCAGCATCGCCGCAATGAACGAACTGGAACTTAAATAAGTTCTGCAAGGGCGAGCCTGGCTCGCCCTTCACTTTCTCCCGCCTCGCCCTTCCTGCCTGATTTCGCTGCCGTTATACCGTAACGCTATTAATTATCACCGATCAATCTTTTGCCCCGGACTGGCCATCAGCGACGATAAGCCTGCCCTTCGGTTTATGCACATTTTCAGATTCTGCCGCCTGCATACCGAACCCGAATTTGCAAAAGGATTGATCATGGAACAACGCCGCTATCCGGGCCATAACCACTGGTTTTACGAGAGCCAGACCAGTCCACGTACCTCACAGGCCGCACCGCTGGTGCCCGAGGCCGCCCATATCGATGACCGTTTTTTGCTGGGATGTTACGCCGATGACAACGTGGTGCAGTCACTGCTGCGCACCAATCAGCCCGCCCTGCTGGCGGCGCGCGATCTGGCACAGCTGCTGTTCCCCGACCGTGTCGTCACCACGCTTACGCACACCTTAACGCTTTACGATCGCCTCAGCACGGCGCTGACGGTGGCGCAGGTGGCGGGTGTACAGCGGCTGTGTAATCACTACTCTGCCCGCCTCAATCCGTTGCCCGGGCCCGACTCCTCACGTGAAAGTAATAATCGCCTCACCCAGATTACGCAATATGCACGCCAGCTGGCGATGCAGCCTGAGCTGATCAGCGCCAGCGCAATCACTGCCCTGGATGCGGTCGGCCTGACAGAGCCCGATATTGTGACGCTGAATCAGGTGATCGGCTTTGTCAGTTATCAGGCGCGGGTGGTCGCCGGTTTACAGGCGCTGCAGGCCCAGCCGGTACGCTGGCTGCCCGGCAGCACTGCACCACCGGATGCTGAGGCCGCAGGTTTTGATCAGCCTGCCCGCTGGCAGCCCGTGCTGAAACCGCTGGAGTTGCGGTATGCCAGTGCTGAGCAGCTCGCTGCCATTACCCGCTGTCAGTCGCTGCCGGGAATGCAGGACGCGGTATGGCTGCTGGCACACGATCCCTCAGTCCTCTATGGCTGGGCGCAACTGCGTCAGCATCTCACTCAGGACAATACTCTGGCAGAAGCGACGGCCGCCCGTATTCTGGGCAGTCGCTGGGCGTTCCGGCTGCTGGCCGGAAATGAGATCTTAATTGAGGGCGTGGATGACGAGGGAGCAAAAGACCAGGAGCAGCAGATTATTGCGCTGGCGGCGCAGCTGACCCGTTCGCCAGAGCGTTTCAGCGCGGCCCATCTGCAGCCGCTAATGGAGGCGGGCTGGGAGGCTGATGCGCTATTCGCGCTGATACAAAGTGTCGCCATAGGCAACTGGAACAGCCGCCTGTTTTACGCCCTGGGCGAATCGCAGTAACCGCGTTAAACCGGCAGCAGACCGCGCGCTTCGTCGAAAAAGTGCTGTGCCAGCGGTGTAGCACGGCCAGGCTCAGCGATGACCAGCGCCGCCTGGCGCGCCATCGGCGGCAGCGTGATGGCGCGCTGCTGCAG
Organism: Pantoea sp. EKM10T; assembly: GCF_011800685.1. NCBI lineage: Bacteria > Pseudomonadati > Pseudomonadota > Gammaproteobacteria > Enterobacterales > Erwiniaceae > Pantoea > Pantoea sp. EKM10T. The sequence goes on along the minus strand of NZ_JAALEU010000001.1, from coordinate 101,730 downwards.
CCCCTGGAGTGACGCGGACAGCAGATGACCGACCGGCGACACCAGCAGCCCCAGGCCGACCTGCGCGCACTGCATCAGCTGCATGACAGAGGCGCTCTCGACGATCACCCGGGGTACCAGCGCCGCCTCGCGAAAAGCCATATCAAGATAACGCCGGAAATAACGCGTCGGCTCCGCCAGGCAGAGCGGCTGTTGTGCCACTTCATCAAGCGTCAGCGCGGTTTCCCCCACCAGCTCAGGGAAATGGTCGGGATGGAATATGGCTTCAACGCCCCGATCTGCCAGCATCTCGGTCTGAAAATGGAGTTCACGCAGTGTTGCCATCTCGAAAAAACCGATCCCGACATCCACGGTGTGGCTGTTGAGCGCTTCCAGCAACTGGTCAGCACTGAGTACCGCAATGCGATAGTCGAGCTGAGGATAACGCGCCTGCACCGCTTTCAGCAGCAGCGGCAGTGCCATACTGCACTGCGGCACCACGCCAACCCGCAGCGTACCGTTTACCCCATGCTTCAGCGATTCCACTTCCAGCTTCAGCCCCTGATAGACCGAAACGATTTCCCGCGCCCATGCCAGCACACGGTCGCCCTCTGGGGTAAATCCGGCAAAGTTATTGCTGCGGTTAATCAGCGGCAGGCCCAGCTCGCGCTCAAGATTTTTCAGGCGCATAGAGAGGGTTGGCTGTGTAACAAAACTGGCTTCCGCGGCCCGCCCGAAATGGCGTTCACGTTCCAGGTTACACAAGTAAATGAGTTGTTTAATGTCGATGTTAATTATCCATCAGCAGGTTGAAGGCTGTTCGCATTACTGTCTCGTTCGCAGGATCAACCAGAGTATAAGGCTGAATGTTACCCCGCGCAGGCTCGGATGTTTTAACCGCACGGTTCATTTGCACAGGCGGATCGATGAAATCAACACTACGCGCCGCCCTGGTTTACGCATCAGTGAGGGTAGCGCACTTAAATCATCGCGCCCTGTTGTTTTGCTGGCTTAGTAAAGATGGCATTCAGCGCCAGACAGATTAACCCGAACCCTACTGGCAGCAGGAAATCGTAGCTAAGCAGCCGGTAAAGCCCGATTCCGGCTATCCCTCCTGCAAGGAAAGAAAGCAGGGTCAGACAGTGCAGTCGCAGCCGGCTCAGATAGAGCGGTGCCTCTTTCGGTGACGCTGTGCGCCGCAGCACCTCAAACAGCATTGCCAGCTCAATCCCGATATCGGTCGCCGTGCCGGAGATATGGGTAGTGCGAACGCGGGCATTGGAGATACGCGTCACCACCGCATTCTGCAATCCCATTAAAAAGCTCAGGCTCATAATTAACACCACACCGGGCGACTGCGGCGGAAAGTGATTTTCAATCACCCCCAGTGCAATCAGCGCGCTGCCCTCAATCAGGATGACAAAGGCATAGATGGTGCGGATATTTCTGCGGTGCCCGGCATTAATGATCAGCGTTGAAAACATGGAACCCGCAATAAACAGAAGAACGATCGACAGAAAAAACAGGCCAGGCCCCAGATTCGCTTTTGCCAGGTGATCGGACAGCAGCGAGACATTCCCGGTCATGTTGGCTGAAAAAAAACCGACGATCTCAAAGGCTGCGGTATTCAGTGCGCCTGCGGCAGCGGCAAGCGTACAGGCCAGTCGGGTATCCGCGCTGTTGCTGCGGGCACTTTCCGTGCTGATTAGCATGACCACCCCATATTTACTGGAAAGCCTTATAATCCGCCGATTAGCCCTGCGCCACAAGGCACTGAATCAAACTCTCCCTTCTCTGCCGCACATTGCTCAGCATCAGGACTCCGCGCTGCATAAACTCAGCGCGGAGCCCCCTGATTAGCTGTTTGCCAGACGGAAGGTGGAGACCGACTGCGTCAGATACTGCACCTGCTCTTCCAGCGAGGCAGATGCTGCGGCAGACTCCTGCACCAGCGCCGAGTTCTGCTGTGTAACGCTGTCCATCTCGGTAACCGCCTGCTCAATCTGACCGATACCGCGACTCTGTTCATCAGAAGCGGTTGAGATGTGCTCCATCAGCAGATTCACGCGGCTGACAGAGGAGATAATGGCGCTCATCGCCTCACCGGTCCGGCTGACCTGATCGGAACCGGCATGAATGATCGAGACAGATTCCGCAATCAGCCCCTCAATCTCTTTGGCTGCGGTGGCGCTGCGCTGGGCCAGATTACGGACTTCCCCTGCCACCACCGCAAAACCGCGGCCCTGCTCACCTGCCCTGGCGGCTTCGACTGCCGCGTTCAGTGCTAGAATATTGGTCTGGAAGGCGATGCTGTCGATCACGGTGGTGATCTCCTCGATCTTCTTCGAGCTGGCATTAATCAGCGCCATCGATGTCACCACTTCCTGCGAGACCTTTTCACCGCTTTCCGCGTTTTTCACCGCTTCACTGGTCAGACGGCAGGCTTCAAAGACGTTTTCGGTGTTCTGTTTCACGGTTGCGCCCAGCTGCTCCATGCTGGCAGCGGTTTCCGTCAGCGCGGCAGCCTGCTGTTCGGTTCGCGAGGCGAGATCGATGTTACCCGCCGCAATCTCCTGAGAGGCGGTGGAGACTGAGCGGGTTGAATCGCGCACCTGGAGAATAATGGCGGTCAGCGCGCTGCGCATCTGCTCCAGCGAGCCCATCAGCAACTGAATTTCACTGCGCGAACCGGCTTTGACCGGCACCGTGGTATCCAGGACGCCCGCCGCAATCAGCTTGCAGTGTTCCTGCGCATCATTGATCGGCGAAAGCACATAGCGCTTCATGAAGATGTAAATGGCGACGATGATGGCGAAAAACAGCACCCCAAACAGCCCCAGCAGGGTAATGCCGGAGGTGAAGTGACTCTGTGCATCGCTGTTAAGCTTTTTGGCATAGGTTTCATGCTGGGCCAGCACCCGGTCCAGAATGATTTCATACTGACGGTCAAGGCGAACCACGGTGGCGATCTGATTTTTAAAGCGCACCTGATCGTGCGCCTCTGCCGCCTCAATCAACGGCTGTAAACCCTGCTGACGATAGGTCTGATAAGCCTGGTTATAAGCGTCGGCTTCCGCCTCTTCGCCCGGCAGACGCGGCGCGTTCATATAGGCCTGAAATGCAGCATCCGCTTTGCCGGCCACGGTCCGAACGCTGTCCAGCGTGGCGGGATTGTTTGCGTCACTGCCCTCAATCTCCTTCATGTACTCCATCAGACGCACACGCAGCGTGCGGCTGTGGTTGATGGGGTCAATCACCGAGAGCACCACACGGATCTCTTTGTTAACCGCATTCAGCGAGTGATTGCTCTGGATCAGCAGCCAGGTGCTGATTGCCACGCTGGTGAGAAACAGCGCCAGCAGGAAGGAGAAGATGATCAGGGAGGATTTTTTTAACGACATCGCGGTGTTCCGAAAAGTAAGAGGATTAGTCGCTATATCGGCAGAAAGGTACGGCCCATTAGGGCTGGGCTTTTTTTAGTTACAATAAGCGGGACGGCAGCGGGCGGAGCGCTCCGGCGAACAGGCGCTAACCGCCCACGGGCGTCGGGCGGTTAGCGTTGTGACGAAGAGTGAAACAGGCTGCCGTTAAGCGACGCCCAGTGCCATTTTTACCTCGTTGGCGATCTTCTCGACCTGCGGGCCGTAGATCACCTGAATGTCGTGCTCGCTGACGCGATTGACCCCATTGGCACCGGTGCTCATCAGCGTCTGATCGACCACCTGATTCATCTCTTTGACCCGCACGCGCAGCCGGGTAAAGCAGCAATCGACATCCTCGATATTGGCCTGCCCGCCCAGCCCGCTGATAATGACCTGAGTCCGTTCATCCGCGGCGACCTGTTGCGGTTTCTCATCCTCCGATTCACGGCCCGGCGTTTCAACATTCATCCGGGTAATCACCAGCCGGAAAGCGTAGTAGTAGATCGGCGCATAGATCACACCCAGCGCCAGCGTCCACCACCAGTGGGTTTTTGCCCCACCCAGCATGCCGAACACCACCAGGTCGATAACACCGCCCTGCACGTTGCCAATCATCAGATGCAGCATCGACATCAGCATAAACGACAGGCCGGTCAGGAAAGCGTGCAGCAGATAGAGCACCGGCGAGACAAAGATAAAGCAGAACTCCAGCGGTTCGGTGATGCCGGTGGTGAAGGAGGTCAGCGCCCCCGCCATGACCAGTGCTTTCACCCGCTGTTTATGCTCGGGTCGGGCGGTGTGATAGATCGCCAGCGCCGCGGCGGGCAGGCCGAACATCATCACCGGAATCTTGCCCTGCGCCAGAAACTGCGTGGCGGTGCGCAGCGTCTCATCGGGGATCGATCCCGGATGAGTCAGTGACGCGTTGAAGATGTTCAGTGCACCAACCACGGTCTGGCCATCGACCACCGCCATGCCGCCAATAGGCGTGAAACGCACGGTTTCGTTAAGGATGTGATGCAGGCCGGTGGGGATCAGGATGCGCTCAAAGGCCCCCAGCAGAAAAGCGCCATACTGCCCGCTTTTGCCAATCATCTGTCCAATCCAGGCGATACCGTCGCCAATGGTCGGCCAGATCAGCGCCAGCAATACTCCAATCAGTGGCAGACAGATCACGGTCACAATCGGCACAAAACGCCGTCCGCCAAAGAAGCTGATCGCGGTAGGCAATTGCTGGGTATAAAAGCGATTGTGCAGCGCCACCGTTACCAGTCCGGCAATCACCCCGCCCAGTACGCTCATGTTGTAGGTAAAGACGCCCAGCATGTTGATATATTCCGCCGAGGTCATCATGGCGGTGGTCTGATCCATCCCCGCCTGCTGCAGGGCTGCAGGTGTGGTGGTGGCGGCGGTGATCCCCTTGGCCGCCAGCGTCGCGCTGATACCAACGTTCATCACGATATAGCCAATCACCGCGGCAAAGGCGGCGGTAGGTTTTTCCGCTTTCGCCAGTCCGATGGCACTCGCTACCGCAAAGAAGACCGGCAGATTAGCGAATAGCGCTCCGGCAACCTTGCGAATAAAGCCGATAATTAACTGCGGCACCTGCATCTGCGCAAAGGCATCGCCGGTGACCGCCGGGTTCTGCATGGCCGCCGCCAGCCCAAGGAAGATACCTGCGGCAGCGATGACCGAGATTGGCATCATCAACGCTTTGCCAAATGCATGAATCTGGCTGGTCAGCTGTTTCATGGAGTCGTGCCCTCTCTGATTGTGAACAGCAAGTATTAGCCTGTTGTCGGGAGAACTCCCGTTATCAGCAGGTTAAAGGCGGGTAAAATCTGACCAGCATCACATTTCTGGCTTATGCACGATAAACGCCAGCTATCGCACCATTAAGTCAATCAATTAGACAAGGTATGAGGATAGCTGCAGACTTCCTTTCACCATCAGGATATAACCTGATAACAAACACCAAACATTAATTCCTACTATAAAAAGCCTGCACTCAATATGAAATTTAAACGCCAAATCAAACCCTATCGCGCGGCAGCGGGCGGCTGGGGTTCACTGGAAGCCACCACGCGTTTCGTTCTTGACAGCAAAGCGGCCCTGAAAAATATGCGTAACCTGATGCGCATGAATAAAGCACGCGGTTTTGACTGTCCGGGCTGCGCCTGGGGTGATGACAATAAAAGTACCTTCAGCTTCTGCGAGAACGGCGCCAAAGCGGTGACCTGGGAAGCGACACGCCGGATGGTCGACACCGACTTTTTCGCCAAACACAGCGTGACCACGCTCTATACCCAGAGTGACTACTTCCTGGAGTATCAGGGACGTCTGACCCATCCGCTGCGCTACAACGCGGAAACCGACCACTACGAGCCCATCAGCTGGGATGAAGCGTTTGCGCTGATCGCGCAGCACATTAAGGCGATGGATCATCCGGATCAGATGGAGCTCTACACCTCCGGTCGCGCCAGCAATGAAGCCTCCTGGCTCTATCAGCTGTTTGGTCGCCTGATGGGGACCAATAACTTCCCTGACTGCTCCAATATGTGCCACGAAGCCAGCGGCACCGGCCTGAAGCGCAGCATTGGCGTCGGTAAAGGCACCATTCGTCTGGATGATTTCGACCACGCAGATGCCATTTTTGTCTTCGGTCAGAATCCCGGCACTAACCATCCGCGTATGCTGCACAGCCTGCGTCACGCTGCCGATCACGGTGCGAAAATCGTCACCTTTAATACCCTGCGCGAACGCGGTCTGGAACGTTTTGCCGATCCGCAGAAACCACTGGAAGTGGTGACCTCGAAAGCGGGCAACATCAGCTCCTCCTATTATCAGCCGAACCTGGGCGGTGATATGGCAGCGGTGCGCGGCATGGTGAAATCCCTGCTGGAAACCCATCGCGCGCGTCTGGCGGCTGGCGAAAGCGGCCTGTTCGATCAGACCTTTATCAATGCCAAAACCAACGGCATTGAGGCGTATCTCGACGCCGTGGATAACACCAGCTGGATGCAGATTGTGGCGCAGTCGGGCCTGACGCAGGCGCAGATCCGTGAAGCCGCGGCGATCTACCAGAGCGCTGACCGGGTGATCTGTACCTGGGCGATGGGCATCACCCAGCACAAACACTCTGTCGACACGGTGCGCGAGATCACCAACCTGCAGTTGCTGTTTGGCCAGCTGGGCAAAAAAGGCGCAGGCCTCTGCCCGGTTCGCGGTCACAGTAATGTGCAGGGCAACCGCACCATGGGCATCGATGAGAAACCGGCGAAAGCCTTCCTGGATGCGCTGGGGAATCATTTCAATTTCGAGCCCCCGCGTGCGGCAGGCCACAACACCGTGGAAGCGCTGAACGCCATGCTGCGTGATGAAGTGAAAGTGCTGATCGCGCTGGGTGGCAACCTTGCGGCGGCCGCACCCGACTCACCGCGCACCGAAGAGGCGATGTCACGATGTGGTCTGACCGTGCATATCAGCACCAAACTGAACCGCAGCCATCTGGTGCCGGGTCACGATGGGCTGATTCTGCCGACGCTGGGCCGCACCGAGCGCGATCTGCAGGCCACCGGCAATCAGTTTATTACCGTGGAAGACTCTTTCAGCATGGTGCACGCCTCTGAAGGGATCGGTATTCCGCTGGCGGAAACGCAGCGTTCTGAGACCTGGATTGTTGCCGGTATCGCCGAGGCGGTGCTGGGTGATGAAAAAGTGAAATGGCGCGAGCTGGCGGGTGATTATAACCTGATCCGTGAGCACATCGCCGCGACGATCCCGGGCTTTGCCGACTTTAACGCCAAATGCGATATCCCGGGCGGTTTCTATCTGGGCAACGCAGCAGCCGAGTTGCGCTTCAATACCCCGAGCCAGAAAGCGGAATTTAACGCCTCAGCGCTGCCGACCTCACTGTTCCCGAATCTTGATCAGGACGTGCCTTTTACCCTGCAGACACTGCGTTCGCACGACCAGTACAACACTACCATTTACGGCCTCGATGACCGTTACCGTGGCGTGTTTGGTCAGCGTGAAGTGGTGTTCATCAACCCGGACGATATGGCAGACCTGGGCTTTACCGAAGGCCAGAATGTCGATATCGAAACGCTGTGGAATGATGGCATTACCCGTCGCGTCAGCGGATTCAAACTGGTTCCCTACAATATTCCGCGCGGTAACCTGGCGGCCTATTATCCGGAAACCAACCCGCTGGTGCCGCTGAACAGCTTTGGTGATGACAGTGGTACACCGACCTCAAAATCGGTGCCGGTGAAGCTGGAACTCTCTGAGGCACTGGCCGATCAGCGCATCGCCTGACAGCCCTTTCACTCCCCCCTAAAAAGCCGGCTCGTCCGGCTTTTTGCCTTGCCGCGCGACGTCGATTCGCGTAAAACTGTCAGCCGCAATCAGCCAACGAAACGTAAAAATTATGTTCCAGGATAACCCGCTGCTCGCGCAGCTGAAAGAGAAGCTCCATTCGCAAACGCCTCGTGCTGAAGGCGTCGTAAAAGGCACTGAAAAAGGCTTCGGCTTTCTGGAAGTCGATGCGCAAAAAAGTTACTTCATTCCGCCACCGCAGATGAAGAAAGTGATGCACGGCGATCGCATCACCGCCGTGATCCACAGCGATAAAGATCGCGAAAGCGCTGAGCCGGAAACCCTGGTTGAGCCGTTCCTGAGCCGCTTTGTTGGCCGGGTACAGAAGAAAGACGATCGCCTGTCGATTGTGCCGGATCACCCCCTGCTGAAGGATACTATCCAGTGTCGCCCTGCGCGCGATGTCAGCCATGAGTTTGAGAATGGTGACTGGGCCGTGGCGGAGATGCGTCGCCATCCGCTGAAAGGCGATCGCGGCTTTTATGCCGAACTCACCGATTTTATTGTCAAAGCTGATGACCATCTGGCGCCGTGGTGGGTGACGCTGTCGCGTCATAACCTTGAGCGTGAAGCGCCCGATGTCAGTTTTGGCGAGATGCTGGATGAAAATCTGACGCGTGAAGATCTGACCGCGCTGGATTTCGTTACCATCGACAGCGCCAGCACCCAGGATATGGATGATGCGCTCTTTGTGGAAGCCCTGGACGATGGCGCCCTGCGTCTGACCATCGCTATCGCCGACCCTACCGCCTATGTGCCGGAAGGCAGTCAGCTCGATAAGCTGGCGGCGCAGCGTGCGTTTACCAACTACCTGCCGGGCTTTAACATCCCGATGCTGCCGCGCGAACTCTCTGATGATGTCTGCTCGCTGCGTCCGAATGTGCGCCGTCCGGCCCTGGCCTGCCGCGTGACCGTGGCAGCCGATGGCAACTTAGGTGATGACGTTGAGTTCTTTGCCGCCTGGATCGAATCCAAAGCCAAGCTGGCGTATGACGACGTCTCTGACTGGCTGGAAAACAGCGGCTCATGGCAGCCGGAAAGTGAGGCGATTGCTGAACAGATTCGCCTGCTGCATCGCCTCTGCCTGGCGCGCAGCGAGTGGCGTCAGACTCACGCGCTGGTGTTTAAAGATCGCCCGGATTACCGCTTCCTGCTGGGTGAAAAAGGTGAAGTGCTGGAGATTGTGGCTGAACCGCGCCGCATCGCTAACCGCATTGTCGAAGAGTCTATGATTCTGGCCAACGTCTGCGCGGCGAAAGTGCTGCGTGACCGTCTCGGTTTTGGTATCTACAACGTCCATGCCGGTTTCGATGCCACCAATGCTGAACAGGCCGCGGCCGTGCTGGCCAACCATGGTATTACCGTGGATGCGCAGGCGATCACCACGCTGGAAGGTTTCCGCGTGCTGCGTCGTGAGCTTGATGCCCAGCCGACCCAGTTCCTCGACAGCCGGATCCGTCGCTTCCAGACCTTCGCTGAGATCAGCACCGAGCCTGGCCCGCACTTTGGCCTGGGACTTGAGGCTTACGCCACATGGACCTCACCGATTCGTAAGTTCGGCGACATGGTCAACCATCGTCTGCTGAAAGCGATTATTCGCGGTGAGCAGATCGCTCGTCCGGATGATGCGCTGACGGTGACGATGAGTGAGCGCCGCCGCCTGAACCGCATGGCGGAACGTGATGTTGGCGACTGGCTCTACGCCCGTTATCTGGCGCCGTTTGCAGCAACCGACCGTCGCTTCAGCGCCGAGATTATCGATGTGTCACGTGGTGGCATGCGTGTTCGCCTGCTGGAGTTTGGCGCGGTCGCCTTTATCCCGGCTCCGTTCATTCACGCGGTGCGTGATGAGCTGGTCTGCAGCCAGGAAAATGGCAGCGTTCAGATCAAAGGCGAAGTGGTTTACCGTGTGACCGATGTGATTGATGTCACCATCGCCGAAGTCCGCATGGAAACCCGCAGCGTCGTGGCGCGTCCCGCCGTCTGAGTAGTGACGTACTGAGCAGTCAATCGGGCGGGATAACTCCGGTTATCCCGCCTGTTTCCGCCCCGCCCGCACTGCAAAAAAGTTAAATTTGTACCCCGCTTCACACTTCTCCACTGATTAACTTTCACTTACATTCCATTACATTAAGTTTGACTCGTTGTTTTCGATCGCTTTCCTCTCGGTCCTCACAAGGAGTTAGTCATGAAAAACGTCAAAACCAGTGCGATCTGGTTAGTGGTGGCGTTAATCGGCGCGGGCACTTTCGCCATGCTGGCCCTCAGCCGCGGCGAACACGTCAACGCAGTCTGGCTGGTGATAGCCGCTGTCGCCTGTTACAGCATCGCTTATCGCTTCTACAGCCTGTTTATCGCCCGCAATATTTTCGAACTGGACGACCGCCGGATGACGCCTGCTGAGCGGCTGAGCGACGGGCTCGATTATGTCCCGACCAATAAATGGGTGCTGTTTGGTCACCACTTTGCGGCTATTGCCGGTGCCGGCCCGCTGGTGGGTCCGATTCTGGCGGCGCAGATGGGCTTTCTGCCTGGCACCATCTGGATCCTGGTCGGGGTGATGCTGGCGGGTGCGGTACAGGATTTCCTGATCCTGTTTATCTCAACCCGTCGTGATGGCCGTTCACTGGGCGAGATGGCGCGGCAGGAGCTGGGTGCGTTTGCCGGTGTGGTGACCATGCTCGGCGCGCTGGGCGTCATGATCATTATCCTGTCGGCGCTGGCGCTGGTGGTGGTCAAGGCGCTGGCGAACAGTCCGTGGGGACTGTTTACCATCGCGGCCACCATTCCGATTGCGCTGTTTATGGGCGTCTACATGCGCTTTATCCGGCCCGGTAAAATCGCCGAAGTTTCACTGATTGGCTTTGTGCTGATGATGGCGGCGATTATCTATGGCGGTGACGTAGCCCAGCATCCTTACTGGGGGCCCTTCTTTACCCTGAAAGGCACCTCACTGACCTGGGTGCTGGTGATCTACGGCTTTATTGCCTCCGTGCTGCCGGTCTGGCTGCTGCTGGCTCCGCGTGACTACCTTTCGACCTTTCTTAAAATCGGCGTGATTGTCGGGCTGGCGGTGGGGATTGTCTTTGCCATGCCAGAGATGAAAATGCCGGCGGTCACCAAATTTATCGACGGTACCGGCCCGGTCTTCTCCGGCGCGATGTTCCCGTTCCTGTTTATTACTATTGCCTGCGGCGCCATCTCCGGCTTCCATGCGCTGGTCTCCAGCGGCACCACGCCAAAACTGGTGGAGCGGGAAAGTCATATCCGCTTTATTGGCTATGGCGCGATGCTGATGGAATCCTTTGTGGCGATCATGGCGCTGATTTGTGCCTCGGTACTCGATCCGGGCGTCTACTTTGCCATGAACTCCCCGGCTGCGCTGATTGGTACCACCGTTGAAAGCGCCTCTCAGGTGATCAACGGCTGGGGCTTTGTCGTCACGCCGGAAATGCTGAGCGGCATCGCCCGTGACGTGGGTGAAGGCTCGATCCTGTCCCGCGCAGGCGGCGCGCCAACCTTCGCGGTGGGAATGGCCCACATCATTACCGAGATCTTTAACAGCCGGGCGATGATGGCGTTCTGGTATCACTTCGCCATTCTGTTTGAAGCGCTGTTCATTCTGACGGCGGTCGATGCCGGTACCCGCGCCTGCCGCTTTATGGTGCAGGATCTGGCAGGCACCGTGGTGCCTTCTATGGCGAATAACCGCTCCTGGCTGGGAAATATGGCCGGCACGACCGTGGCGGTCGCGGGCTGGGGCTTCTTTGTCTATCAGGGCGTGGTCGATCCGCTCGGCGGCATTAACACTCTGTGGCCGCTGTTTGGTATCGGCAATCAGATGCTGGCGTCCATGGCGCTGATCCTCGGCACCGTGGTGCTGTTTAAAATGAAAAAGCAGCGTTACGCCTGGGTGACTATCCTGCCAACTGTCTGGCTGTTTATCACCTCGATGACTGCAGGCTGGCAGAAAATCTTCCATGAAAAACCGTCGATTGGCTTCCTGGCGCAGGCGAATAAGTTCCGCAAAGGGCTGGATGAAGGCGTGATCATCGCCCCGGCAAAAAGCGTGGCAGATATGCAGACCATCGTCTTCAGCAATCAGATTAACGCGGCCCTGTGCGCCTTCTTTATGCTGGTGGCGGTCACGATGCTCATCTCTGCGTTCTTTGTCATTCGCCGGGCGCTGCGCAGCGATCTTCCTACTACGCATGAGTCCGTTGTGACGCTGCGCAACAAGGAGGTGCGTCATGTCTGATGCTATTCATCAGTCCCAGCGTCCGCAGGGAGAGTGGCAGATTATCCGCTGCCAGCCTGCCGCCGCCCCACAGCCACAGACATTCAGCTGGCGGGGATTCTGGCGCGGCCTGCAACAGTGTTTTCGCTTAATGGTCGGGGTGCAGGATTATCAAAAATATCTGCAGCATATGCGACTCCATCATCCCGATCAGCCGCCGATGAATGAGCGCGATTTCCACCGTTACTGTCTGGATGCCCGCTTCCCCAGCCAGGCAGGCAAACTGGGTAAATGTCCCTGCTGACCGCACTAAACAGCCCCGCAATGTCGGGGCTTTTTTGTGCCATTCTTATCTGGATGGGAAAATATATTCGGTTTGCATCTTGTGCTGGCGTCAGATGATGAATACTGTTGCTAAAATAATGAGATAACGCCTGCAGAGCACTTCCCGGAGGAAGTTTCCATGACCGATGAACAAGGGCAAACGTTGTTGTACACCCTTTTCGGTACAACCAGCCCTCATTGGCGTCTGACCGCGGACAGCGATGCGTTGCATTTTGCCGAAGATGAGTCGTCACAAACTAATATCGCCCTGCCGTTAACCCCCGGCCAGGCAGCCATGATACGCGCGATGCCGGTCATCACTTCAAGCATCAATCTGACCATGACGCTGCAGGGCATTGATGTTCCGATGCATTTTGTCGGGCGCAAAGTGAACCAGGCGACCTGGGCAGGAACCGCTTCTGCCTGGGGCGATACCTCAGCAGTCGCCCGCGACTTAACCCTGGGTCTTTCATTCGCCGAACAGGTGGTTTCTGAAGCCAACTCGGTGATTGTGATCCTCGATCAGCGCGGCAATATTCAGCGTTTTAACCGTCTTAGTGAAGAATATACCGGTCTGAATGAGCATGAGGTTATTGGCCGTAACGTCTTTCAGCTCTTTATGACCAAACAGGAGGCCTCTCAGTCACGACGCAACATCGCGGGCTTCTTCCGTGACGGCAACTCCTATGAGGTGGAGCGCTGGGTTAAAACCAAAAAAGGTCAGCGACTGTTTCTGTTTCGTAATAAGTTTGTTCACAGCGGCAGTGGCAAAAATGAAATTTTCCTCATCTGTTCTGGCACCGACATAACCGAGGAGCGACGCGCCCAGGAACGCCTCCGGGTGCTGGCAAACACCGATACGGTGACCGGTTTGCCTAATCGCAACGCAATTCATCAACAGATTAGCCTGGCGCTGGAGCGATCTGAGCGCGATGAGACCGGCGTGGTCTACCTCGATCTCGATAATTTCAAAAAAGTGAACGACGCCTACGGTCATATGTTCGGCGATCAGTTACTGCAGGCGGTTTCACTGGCGATTCTTAGCTGTCTGGGTAAAGACCAGACTCTGGGCCGGCTGGGTGGCGATGAGTTTGTGGTGCTGGCTGAGCACACCAGCCAGGCTGCGCTGGAGGCGATGTCCTCCCGCATTCTTGAGCGCCTGCGTCAGCCTTTCCGTATCGGACTAATCGAAGTGTACAGCGGCTGCTCTATCGGGATCGCTTTCGCGCCGCTGCATGGTGAAGATCGCGAGAGCCTTATTCGCAATGCTGACACCGCGATGTATCACGCCAAAGAGAACGGTCGTGGCAAGTTCTGTGTCTTCGCGGCAGAGATGAACCAGCGGGTCTTTGAGTACCTGTGGCTGGACACCAATCTGCGTAAAGCGCTGGAGCTGGATCACCTGCTGGTGCATTACCAGCCGAAAATCGACAGTGATGGTGAAGTCCGCAGCGCCGAAGCGCTGGTACGCTGGAACTCACCCGAGCGCGGCCTGGTCTCTCCTGCTGATTTCATTCCCTATGCCGAAGAGTCGGGACTGATTGTGCCGCTGGGACGCTGGGTCATGCTCAATGTGCTGAAACAGATTATCGTCTGGCGCCAGCAGGGCATTTTTCTGCGCGTCGCCGTCAACGTGTCGGCACGTCAGCTGATTGATCAAAGCATCTATACTGACCTGAAACAGGCGCTGCATGAGGCGAATATCACCGACTGTCCTATCGATATTGAGCTCACAGAAAGCTGCCTGATTGAGAATGAAGCTGAAGCCCTGCGGCTGATGAAGCAGTTTCAGGAGCTGGGCGCACAGGTTCATCTGGATGACTTCGGCACCGGTTACTCATCGCTTTCTCAGCTCGCACGTGTGCCGATCAATGCCATCAAGCTCGACCAAAGCTTTATCCGCGATATTAATAAACAGCCCGTCTCACAATCGCTGGTACGAGCTATTGTCGCCGTCGCCAAGGCGCTCGATTTGCAGGTGATTGCAGAGGGTATTGAGACCCCGGATGAAGAGAAGTTTGTCCTTAACAGTGGTGTCGATGGGCGTCAGGGCTACTACTACGCAAAACCAATGCCCGCGGAACAGTTTGGGCATTGGCTGGCTAAGCATCCTGCCCGCGTTTAACGCTAATTCAGATTAACCCGCTTTACGCAGTGATGCGCTGTGGCGGTTTTGTAACTGAACCAGGCGTTCCATGTAAGCAATGTCTTTAGGTTCGATGGTAAAGGCGTAATCGACCCAATCTTCGGTAATATCCATCAGCTCAGCGCGTGACAATTGCAGCACGCGCTGACGCGCTTTCAGCATAGCCCGCACGCCATTGAGTTTAGGACGTAACGTATCGATAAAGGTGCGGGTGGCGCGGTAACTGTCGCCAGGCTGGAAGACTTTATCCACCAGTCCGCGCGTTTCATACCACTCTGCGCTGTGGGACTCCCCTTCACAAATTAACTCCTCTGCCAGTTTCATGCCGGAACGACGCGCGACCAGTGAGTAGCCGCCCATGCCGGGAAAGAGGTTAAAAGCAATTTCCGGAAAGCCCATCCGCGCGTTGTTCTGCGCCAGAATGAAGTGATGCGCCAGCGCCGCTTCGAATCCGCCGCCTAAGGCACTGCCCTCAATCATCGCCAGCGTCACCGCGCCGGTATCAAACCCCCGTGCTGCCGAATGGATGCAGTCAACGCAGGCACGGGCATAGGCCCGCAGCGCCTCACGGCGGTTATTGCGAATGCACTCGACAAAGAAGCGCAGATCGCCACCGGCGTTAAACATCTGTGGCACCAGAGAGCCGGTAACCCAGAAGTCGATCGGCAGACCGGAACGCTGAGCGGCGTAGCTCAGATTCATGATCTCCTCAATCAGTTCATGGTTGAAGCTCGGACGGGGCTGTGCACGCAACATCATCCACATAGTACGACGCCCTTCTTCGTAATAGGCGACTAACTGCGTGGTGTTGCCGACTTCGGTAAATAATCTGCACGTTGCTTGGTTAATAACTGTCATTGTCTCATCCTCTGTTTATATTTGATGCGTTAAATACGCCACATCAGCGTAATGCAGAGTGAGGCCAGACCAAATGAGAGATTGATTTACAACACAAAATCCAGAGAGATCCCCGACTCGCGCGTCGGGGATTGATTAGGCGGGTTACTTAATAGCGGCACGCTGCTCCACGGCAACATGAAGACGCTTAACACGTTTTGAATAGATGGCCGTAATGATCGGCACCAGCACGGAGGTCACAATCACGGACGTTGCCACCAGCGCCGTGGCAGCAGGGGCAATTGGTTTAAACTGCGGCAGCATCTCGGCAATCAGCACCGGCGTCGCTACCGCTGCGCCTGCCGTACTGGATGCAGCTATGCCAGCCGTACCATCCCCGCCCCCAATCAGCCGATCGGTCAGAATGAGTGGGATACCGGTAATAATGATCACCGACACGCCCAGCATGATGCCCAGCAGTCCGGTTTCCGCAATGACACCCAGGTTAATGGTGTTACCCAGAGCAAAGGCGAAGAAAGGAATCAGCGTATGGACCGCTTTTCCGAAGAAGTCGCGCAGCTCCGGATCAAGATTCCCTAATGCAAACCCCACAATAAACGGCAGGACCGCCCCCACAAACACGTGCGGCTCGAATGAGGCGATGCCGGCGGTGCCCAGGATAACCATGGTCATTAATGGCCCGGACTCCAGAGACATCAGCACAAACGCACCCGCCTCCTCTTTGGAACCATATTGCTGCATGATCGAGGCATAAAGGCCGCCATTGGTCATATCCATGGCAGCCACCAACGCCAGCGTCGATAACCCGGCAAACATCCCTACTTCTACGCCATTCTCCGGCATCACCCGTGAGGCGATGGCAGCCACAACCCAGGCGACGGCAATCTTGGTAAGCACCAGCGTGCCCGATTTACGCAGTACCGTCCCGGTGGCGCTGAGTTTAATCGACGCGCCCATACAGAAAAACCAGACGGCCAGAATGGGTACCGTGCCGGTCATCAGGCCGTTGGTGAAAGAACCGAAATATTTCCCGGCGCCTGGAGAAAACGTATGACAGAGTGCGCCGATAAAGAGCGGAATGAGCATCATACCGCCCGGAATTTTGTCTATAGCACGTTTGATATGCATATGGATGTCACCTTTGCTATGCCAGAGGGTGGAGCAGGAAGTGCCCGAAGGCGATGCAAGCAAAGTAGTGACTTGAGGTAATCAAAACAGTGATCGCCTCGATAAAATGAAACGCTGTTTTATTTTTAATGACCTGTTGTTTTGATAACTATGATGGAGATCGCCATACCAGTCTCAGATGAGACTAAAAAAACGGGACGCCGTGGCGTCCCGCTCGCTATTTTTGCCCGTACCAGGCGTTCTCGCCATGCTTTCGCAGGTAGTGCAGGTCAAGCAGCGTCTGGTTAATCGGCGGCAGATTAGCGGTCAGCTGCTGGCTGAACAGGCCCATATACGCCACCTCCTCCAGCACAACCGCGCTGTGTACCGCAGCATGAGCGTCTTTCCCCCAGGCAAACGGGCCATGAGAGTTGACCAGTACCGCCGGGATCGCCGAAGGAGACAACCCACGTTGCGCAAAAGTCTCGATAATCACCTCACCGGTGTTCCACTCGTAGTCGTGCTGAATCTCTTCATTGCGCATCGACCGGGTACAGGGGATCTCACCATAGAAGTCATCGGCGTGGGTGGTTCCCCAGGCAGGAATCGGTCGTCCTGCCTGGGCCCAGATGGTCGCATGCCGCGAATGGGTATGGACAATGCCACCCACCTCCGGCCAGGCGAGGTAAAGCGCGCGGTGCGTCGCCGTGTCCGATGAGGGGCGTTTATCCCCTTCCACCACGTCGCCACTCGCCAGATCGACCACGACCATGTCGTCGCGCTTCATCACTTCATAGCGCACGCCGGAAGGTTTAATCACCAGCAAACCCTGTTCGCGATCAACAGCACTGACATTGCCCCAGGTGAAGGTCACCAGGTTGTATTTGGGTAGATCCAGATTCGCTTCCAGAACCTGTTGTTTCAGGTGTTCCAGCATCTATTTTCTCCTGCTGACAATCGTCCCTGAATTTTGCGGAGTCAGACGCGAAAGAGTTATGGAGCAAATGGCTATAAACGCAGAAAGAATGGCTGTGAATGCAAAAATGTGTCGTGATTTCAGAATTTTCTATCTTCGGAATTTAACCAGAACGCTTAGAATCCTCTCAGGCAATGCGTGGCCCTGTCGGGTTTGCATTGTGACTCTCCCGCTACAAACGGTTTGTCCATGGTGATCACATTTCCATGCCGACACGGATGCGGCAATGATGCGACACAAGCGGGCTGAGGAAATATCGGAGCTATACTAAGAGTGTTGCCTCTGTGAGCACATCAAAGGAGAAGTGTATGACAACAACAATGAAACGAATCACTGCCGTTGTACTGGCGACTACGTTAGCTGTTGCACTGAGCGGCTGTTCTAACTGGTCTAAACGTGACCGCAACACCGCTATTGGCGCGGGCGCGGGTGCGATTGGGGGTTCAGTATTGACCAATGGTAGCGCACTCGGCACAGTCGGTGGCGCCGCTGTCGGTGGTATTATCGGTCATCAGGTCCACTAAAGACCTTATTAAAAGAATAATCGGCTACGCTAAGCATCTACACAACAATCGGGCTACTTCGGTAGCCCGATTTTTTTTCAGCCACCCGCCAGTTTGACCTTCATGCCTTTGGCTTCCAGCAGGCTTTTCAGTAAATCGCGCTTATCCCCCTGAATCTCGATAACGCCCTCTTTCACTGAACCCCCACAGCCGCACTTCTTTTTGAGTTCGGCCGCCAGCAGCGTCAATGCCGCGTCGTCCAGGTCGATACCGGTAATCAGGCAGACGCCTTTTCCCTTGCGACCACTGGTCTGACGCTGGATGCGCACAATGCCATCCCCTTTTGGGCGCTCCTTCGCTGGCTCCGGCTGGGTAATGCGCCCGCTGTCGGTTGAGTAAACCAGTGGATTATCCTTCGCCATTATTGTGTCTCCAGACTGTGCAGGATCGCCTGCAGAGTGGCGGCGGGATCGGCGGATTGGGTGATCGGACGCCCGATAACCATATAGTCCACGCCCGCCTGCTTCGCCTGCTCAGGTGTCATGATGCGACGCTGATCGCCTGCATCACTGCCTGCCGGGCGAATCCCCGGCGTGACCAGCGCAAACTCCTGACCTAAAACCTGTTTGAAGCGGACAGCCTCATGGGCGGAACAGACCACACCATCCAGCCCGCACGACAGTGTCAGCTTCGCCAGTCGCTCTGCCTGTTCGGCAGGCGAAAGCGTAATGCCCAGCCCTTTGAGATCCTCTGCATCCATACTGGTCAGTACAGTCACCGCAATGAGCAGGGGCGCTTCTTTACCAAAGGGAAGCAGCGCTTCACGCGCCGCGTTCATCATCCGTGCCCCGCCACTGGCATGGACGTTGACCATCCAGACCCCGAGATCGGCAGCGGCCGCCACGGCATGAGCGGTAGTGTTGGGAATATCGTGGAATTTAAGATCGAGGAAGATTTCAAAGCCGCGCTGCTGCAGAGTGTTAACCAGCGAGGGGCCAAATAGCGTAAACATCTCTTTGCCCACTTTAAGGCGGCAACTGCGGGGATCGATCTGGTCGACGAAACGCAGTGCGCTGTCGAGGTCATGATAATCCAGCGCTACCAGAATCGGCGAAGCGGTCACGTTGTGGGGTGAAGGCATGGCATTTCCTCTGCAACAGGCGCCCGCAGGCGCAATAGACAAACGGCAAGCATTCTACCTGCGGTGTCTGACCATCACAATCGCCATTGCCCTCCTGCCTGGCAAATTCTGCACTGTCGCTGAGGTCTGTAAGCTAACTCAACCTATAGTATGTTGTAACTACAATGAGCTATTAATGGTGCGGCTGCAGCGGCCGGTTTACTGGCCGTCGAGGCCGCGGATAGGCTTAACCGAAGACCAGGTGCGGCAGGATGGGCAGTGCCAGTAGAGTGCGTGGGCGGTAAAGCCGCACTTCTGGCAGCGATAGCGCGGCTTGGTGCGGATCTGTTCGCCAACCATGTCGCGCAACACCATCAGGCTCTCTTTCGCGCGGCCATCTTCCGCTTCATGCAGATTTAAATCCATCAGGCGGTGGAACACCCGCATAGTAGGATGACGCTGCAGCTGACGGCTGATGTAATTCTGGGCCGCTTCGGGTCCCTGCTGCTGCTCAAGGATGTCAGACAGATAGAGCTCCGCAGCCGCGCCGGTGTTCTCTTCAACACAGCGATGAAGAAACTCTGACCAGGCGTCTGGCTGATTGAGCTGCTGGAAACAGGTCTCCAGCATCCCCAGCGTTTCACTCACCAGCTCTTTATCCTGATCCAGCACCCGCTGCAGATGGCCCACCGCTTTAGCGTAATCGCCTTTTTCCATCAGGATACGGCCCATCATGATCGAGATACGTGCGCTGTTACGATCGGCCGACTCCCCTTTCTTCAGCAGGCTCATGGCACGATCGAGATCGTCGCTGCTCATCGCCTGCAGAGCCAGCTCGCAGTAGAAATGGGCTATTTCGCCTTTCTGCTTCTCTTTGCCAAGCTTAACCAGCCGTTCCGCAACCTCAATCGCCTGCTGCCAGTCGCTGGTTGCCTGGTGGATCAGCAGCAGTTGCTGCAGCGCACCCACCCGAAAGTCAGTTTCATCGGTGAGCTGCTTAAACATGTCTTCCGCGCGGTCATATAAGCCCGCCGCCATATAGTCGCGGCCCAGTTGCTGTACGGCGAGCAGTCGCTGCTCATAGCTCAGGGAGGCGCTTTCCATTAAAGCCTGATGGATGCGGATGGCGCGGTCGACTTCCCCGCGCGAACGGAACAGATTGCCCAGCGTCAGGTGTGCTTCAACCGTGCCGCTGTCCTCTTTCAGCATCTCAAGGAAGAGGTCGACCGCTTTGTCCTGCTGATTGGAGAGCAGGAAGTTTACGCCAGCGACATATTCACGTGACAGTCGGTTGGCTTCCTGTTGCTTATCCTGATGCGCGCTGCGACGGCCCATATACCAGCCATACGCTGCCGCCACCGGCAGTAACAGAAACAGCAATTCATGCATCAGGAATTATTCCCGGCCAGCCGGAGAAGATGGCGTGGTCGCCAGGGTAGTACTCTGCTCGATTTGGGTCTGCATACGCTTAATTTTCCGGTTGGCATTCGCCAGGGAGACGCGGGTCCGTAACCAGAACAGACCGCAGATGATCCAGCCAAGCACGAAACCTGCGCCAAACAGGGATGCCAGTAAGGTCGAGATGCTGAACTCACCCTGCGCCAGCAGATAGTTAAATGTAATGACCTGATCGTTATGCGCACCCAGGGTGACGGAAATAATGAAAATGACCAGTACCACTAAAAAAATCAGCAAATATTTCACAGTGCATCCTGTTGTGAGGTTGTCGGGTAGAATTATGCCAAAACTCCAGCAAAAATGCTGCTCCCAGCAGCATCGGGCGGGTCGCTTTTGCGCAGACCCGTCTAATAATATGGGGTCTTACGGGTGAATTACAATCAGGGCTCCCGCTGCGCCACCTCTTTTTGCTCTTCCGGCGGCAGCGTCAGCGGGCCACAGAATCGCTGCGCCAGCCAGGTGGCAATGGTGACCAGTAGCCAGGAGAGTATGGTTGCCATCGCCAGATCGCGTGGCCAGTGCATGCCCAGCAGCAGACGACTCGCCATCACGCCGGTGGCCCACAAAAAGATCACCACCACGGTTTTATAGTGACGACGCGGCCAGAGCAGACCCAATGCCAGCAGCGCCCAGCTGGCGGCAAACATAGTATGTCCCGACGGGAACGCGAAACCGGTTTCAAACGCCCAGTGCCGTTTCAGCCAGCCTGGGATCTGCGTCTCATCGGCAATCAGTGAGGTTACCATCTCGCCACGCTGTTTGCGCTTCAGCTCGTAGAAGGTCTTTTCATCCAGCCCGTGATGCTGTTCCAGCCAAATCACATAGGGACGCGGTTCCTGAATCTGCTCTTTGATATAGGATTTGGTGTATTGCCCGGCCAGAATGGTGGCGTTCATGATCAGCAGCAGCAGGATGGCGGGCTTCAGCCGAAAACGCAGGCACCAGAGCATCCATGCACTCAGCACGACGCTGGTAACAATGCCCCAGGGGTTGGTGACGGTCTCGGTCATCCAGAAGAGACCTTTCAGCAGCGCATTGCTTTCGCCTGGTTGCCAGCGCCAGCCGCTCAGCCAGACGGCAACCGGCATGATCAGCAGCAGCAGCATTCCAAAGGTGGTACGACGTGAAATCTTAAACATCCTCTTCCCTTATCCCGGCGTCAAAAGACAACAATTGCATAACTTTAGCTTAAAAAAGAATAACATAACCGTTGCCGATTGGATAATTGTGCTTTATCACTGCAATTGGTATCAGAGATTACCAGCCCGCTTGCGGGTTGTGGCACAATATTGCACGTTTGTCGGGCCACACTGGCCTGTGCACTATCATGATGATAGTGCATCCTCTGAAGGTTCTGGAGAGTCACATGCAGCTTAAACGGGTGGCAGAAGCCAAACTGCCCACGCCATGGGGAGATTTCCTGATGGTTGGTTTTGAAGAACTGGCAACCGGACATGACCACGTTGCACTGGTTTTTGGCGATATTAATGATAACGAGCCGGTACTGGCGCGCGTTCACTCTGAATGCCTGACCGGCGATGCACTCTTCAGCCTGCGTTGCGACTGTGGTTTTCAGCTGGAAGCCGCCCTCAATGCCATCGCAGAAGAGGGTCGCGGCGCACTGCTCTATCACCGTCAGGAAGGCCGTAACATCGGTCTGCTGAATAAGATCCGCGCCTATGCGTTGCAGGACAAAGGGTATGACACGGTAGAAGCGAACCATCAGCTGGGCTTTGCCGCCGATGAGCGCGACTTCACGCTGTGCGCCGATATGTTCAAACTGCTGGGCGTCAATGAAGTGCGACTGCTGACCAATAACCCGCGTAAAGTGGAGATCCTCAGCGAAGCCGGGATCAACATTGTTGAACGCGTGCCGCTGGTCGTGGGACGTAATCCGAAGAATGCGCACTATCTGGATACGAAAGCGGAAAAGATGGGGCATCTGCTGCCGAAGTCATAAATAAGCTGGGATTCACTGGCATCTGACCCTTGAAGAAGCCAAATCTGAGAGAATCCTGAAGCAACGGATTAGCTCAACGCGCAGGGGGCACGGTCAGAAGAGGAAAGCGTCCCGCCGCCCGGATAAAAACGCCGGGAGCGTTTTTGAACAACGCAAAGCGTTGGCCCGGTACGGGCGCACTTCAGGAATGAGGTGCGTAATTGCGCGGGACGAGCATGTCGTGGATGACGGCTTTTGCGTCTTTCCGATCTGACCGTGTTCCTGTGCAGCCACGGTCTCACAGCTTCTTATTACAGACGTTGTAAGCCACATAAAAAAGCCGGGCAAACCCGGCTTTTTTGTCAGTCCAGCATATTGCGGATAACGTAGTGCAGGATGCCGTCATTGCGGTAATAGGTCAGCTCATTACCGGTATCGATGCGACAGCGAGTGTCCAGCTCTTCCTTACTGCCGTCAGCACGGGTCAGCGTCACTTTAACGTTGCAGCCAGGCGTCAGTGCCTGAAGATTTTCCACGTCAATGCGCTCCTCACCGGTCAGCCCCAGGCTTTTGCGGGTCACGCCCTGCGGAAACTCCAGTGGCAGGATGCCCATCCCAATCAGGTTTGAGCGGTGAATACGCTCAAAAGATTCCGCAATCACTACCCTGACCCCCTGCAGACGTGGTCCTTTCGCCGCCCAGTCGCGACTTGAACCAGATCCATACTCAAGACCCGCGATGACCGCCAGCGGCACGCCTTCCGCCTGATATTTCATTGCCGCATCATAGATGGCCAGCTGTTCGCCACTTGGGTAGTGTCGGGTATAACCACCCTCCACGCCTGGCACCATTTCATTGCGGATACGGATGTTGGCGAACGTGCCGCGCATCATCACTTCATGGTTACCGCGACGTGAACCATAGGAGTTGAAGTCTGTACGCTCCACGCCGTGTGACAGCAGATACCGTCCGGCCGGACTTTCCGCTTTGATGCTGCCCGCCGGTGAAATATGGTCAGTGGTGACCGAGTCGCCCAGCATGGCGAGCACTCGCGCACCGCGAATATCCTGCACCGGCTTAGGCTCTTTCTCCATATCGTCAAAGAAAGGCGACAGACGAATATAAGTCGATCCCTCATCCCAGTCGTAAGTCGCGGCTTCACTCACCTTAATCTCCTGCCACTCTGGCGTACCGTCGAAGACTTCAGCGTACTCTTTATGGAACATGTCGCTGGTGACCTGCTGCACGGCCGTGGCGATCTCTTCCGGCGAAGGCCAGATATCTTTCAGGTATACCGGCTGGCCCTGACGATCGTGGCCCAGCGGCTCGGTCTGCAGGTTGATCTTCATGTTACCCGCCAGCGCATAGGCCACCACCAGCGGCGGCGACGCCAGCCAGTTGGTTTTAATCAGCGGATGAATACGGCCTTCAAAGTTGCGGTTGCCGGACAGCACAGCACCCACCGTAAGGTCGCCGGCTTTAATCGCAGACTCGATCTCATCTTTCAGCGGGCCGGAGTTACCGATACAGGTGGTGCAGCCATAACCAACCAGATTAAAGCCCAGCTCGTCGAGATAAGAGGTCAGTTGCGCGACGGCCAGGTAGTCTGAAACCACTTTAGAACCGGGTGCCAGCGAGGCTTTGACCCACGGCTGACGTTTCAGACCCCGCTCGACCGCTTTCTTCGCCAGTAAACCGGCCGCCATCAGGACGCTGGGGTTGGAGGTGTTAGTACAGGAGGTAATCGCACTGATCACCACCGCCCCATCGGTCAGCTTATGCGTCAGCCCGGTATCACTGTCGGTATACTCAACGTTTTTATGGGGTTTCTGCGCCTGATTCACTTCCAGCTCATTGCTGGCATCAAACGCAGCCGGCACATCGCCCAGCGACACCCGATCCTGCGGACGTTTTGGTCCCGCGAGACTCGATTCCACCTCGTTCATATCCAGCGCCAGAGTGCTGGTAAAACGCGGCTCATCGCCAGGATTGCGCCACAGCCCCTGCGCTTTGGCATAGGCTTCCACTAACGCTACCTGTTCGGCATCGCGTCCGGTCAGGGTCATGTAGCTCAGCGTGACGTCATCAACCGGGAAGAATCCGCAGGTCGCGCCATACTCTGGTGCCATATTGGCGATGGTTGCGCGGTCCGCCAGCGGCAAATCGGCCAGGCCATCACCATAAAACTCAACGAATTTACCGACGACGCCATGCTTACGCAGCATCTGGGTGACGGTTAACACGAGGTCGGTTGCCGTAATGCCGGCCCGCAATTTGCCGGTGAGTTTGAAACCCACCACATCCGGGATAAGCATTGAGACAGGCTGACCGAGCATGGCGGCTTCGGCTTCGATTCCCCCTACTCCCCATCCCAGCACGCCAAGCGCGTTGATCATGGTGGTGTGAGAGTCCGTACCGACCAGGGTATCGGGCCAGGCATACTCTTCACCATCAACGGTTTCATGCCAGATTGCCTTGCCGAGATATTCCAGGTTCACCTGATGGCAAATACCGGTTCCCGGCGGCACCACGCGGAATTTATCAAACGCTTTCTGGCCCCAGCGGAGAAAGACGTAGCGCTCATGGTTTCGCTCCATCTCCAGCCGGACGTTCTCTTCAAACGCGTCATCATTGCCAAAATGGTCGACAGTCACCGAGTGGTCGATAACCAGATCAACCGGTGACAGCGGATTAACTTTCGCCACATCGCCGCCTAGCCGATTCACTGCTTCTCGCATCGCCGCAAGGTCGACCACCGCAGGCACGCCAGTAAAGTCCTGCATTAATACACGGGCTGGCCGGTAGGCAATTTCACGATCGGCGTGGGCATCTTTTTGCCAGTCAACCAGTGCCTGGATGTCCTCCGTCGTAACAGAGTCACCATCCTGATAGCGCAGTAAATTTTCCAGCAGGACTTTAAGGGATTTTGGCAGGCGATCAATATTGCCAAGGTGTTGAGCAGCATGGGGAAGACTGAAGATGTGATATTTTTTGGTGTCGACCTGCAGTACTTCCTGACTCTGCTCGCGTAGGGTAGACGACATAGCTCCTCCTTTCATTCATGGTCTTTAAACCTCAGAGAGACAAAGGTTTATGTTAAAGATAGACCACAATTTCGTTAACGTTTTGATTACAACACAAATTGCTACAATCGATCGCAAACGAAAATGCCCCGTGAAGTCACGAGGCATCATGAAAAGGTGATTTTAATTCAAATTACAGGGTTATCCACACCGCCGCAGACCAGAACGCAAAGGAGAATGCATACGCGCTGAGCCAGGACATTTTAATAATATTCATTTGGTTCACTCCTTCGCCGGAATCGGGCGTAAAAGTTTTTGCGGTCACCTTATAGAAAGAGGCGACACCCTTTGGTCGTACAGGATGTGGTGAGGGCATTTAAAGGCCCACCGGAAACTCCGGTTATAAAAGAACAGTGACGAAGAAATGGTCTGACAACGTTATTTGTTTTTAGGGTCCAGAAACGACTCAATAAAAAGTCTCTGGTTATCACTCAAATCCCATGAATCGGGGATAGACACTTTTTCGTCCTTTGCAAGGGGTTCTTTTCCTTTACAGGAGACCGTCTTGTGCTGACCCGAGGTCAGGGAACGTTTATGGCTGAGTGTATTTGCCCACATGGCTTTAGCCCCAGATACGCCAAATCATTAACGCGACAACTACCCAAAACAGCGCAGAGGCAGCGAATACGGTTAACCAGGCTTTGCGACGAGTGTTGCCGGTACGCTCAACCTTGGTGCTTTTTGCCGGGAAACCCGGTTGTACAGTCAGTCGTGTATTCATAGTTTTTGATAATCACTCTCAACAAAATGATTGATAACATCGATTAAGATTTAGGAGGAATCCTAAACGCGTTAAGGCCAAAAATCCAGTTATTTTTATTGAGTACAACGATTAACGGTATTAATCAATGAGCCCAGGTAACGTAAGAAATCATTAATACCGGAACTAATATTTAATTAAAAAACCCGCTAAAAAATTTGAGTTAATTTAAAAACAGATCCACTCAAAACTATAGATAACACTTAAGAACCTTATGTTTACTGGCTTCCCACGTTAGCTCTTAACTGGAGTATGGGAATATTCCTGGCAAGCCGCAAAGTGACATAGTTAAAAATGTGTTGTAATTCGCATTTAAGAAAGCCCGATGAGGAAACATGTGATCAATGTTTCATTTACAAAAAAATCATAAAAACTTTTGAGTCTCATTTGGCGCTAAAGCCTGGAGACAAAAAAGGCTGCACCAGGCAGCCTTATGTTTACGCGGGGAGGTTAAATTCTATTTAAACGGCAGTTTGATATCTTTAAACATCGCTTCAATGTCTTCATTGGAGCGCAACGCAACCGCAGTATCTACCACATCGCGCGTCAGGTGCGGTGCAAAACGTTGGATAAAATCATACATATAGCTGCGCAGGAAGGTGCTGCGGCGGAATCCAATCTTAGTGGTGCTGTTGGTAAAGATATCGGCGGCTTCAATGCGAATCAGGTCAGGATCGGCCACCGGATCTACTGCCATGCTGGCGATAACGCCAACCCCTAGGCCTAAGCGGACATAAGTTTTGATTACGTCGGCGTCGGTCGCGGTAAAGACGATGCGTGGCGTTAAACCTGCACGATTGAAAGCCGTATCCAGTTCTGAACGCCCGGTAAAGCCAAAGGTGTAGGTCACAAGGGGATATTCGGCCAGCTCCTCAATGGTGACCTGCCCTTTTCCTGCCAGCGGATGATCGGCAGTCACCACAATCGCCCGATTCCAGTGGTAGCACGGCAGCATGATTAAATCGTCATAGAGATGCAGGGCTTCGGTGGCGATGGCAAAATCTGCATTACCTTTGGAGACGGCTTCGGCGATCTGAGTTGGAGAACCCTGATGCATGTGCAAAGAGACGCGAGGATAGCGCTCAATAAATCCTTTGATCACACCAGGCAGCGCGTAGCGAGCCTGAGTGTGCGTGGTTGCGACATAGAGCGAGCCTTTATCAGGCCAGGTGTGTTCACCGGCTACCGATTTAATCGCATCCACTTTGGAGAGAACTTCACGCGCTATACGGATAATCTCTTCCCCTGCAGGCGTGACCTGGGTGAGATGTTTACCGCTGCGGGCAAAGATTTGCACGCCCAGTTCATCTTCCAGCATACGCACCTGTTTACTGATGCCGGGTTGAGAGGTGTAGAGACCTTCCGCCGTCGAAGAGACGTTGAGATTGTGATTGACCACTTCAACGATATAGCGCAACTGCTGTAATTTCATATCTATTCCATCCCGGTAAGTTACAGAGTCGCATCCCCGGTTGACGTATAGTCGCGAGGGTAAAAAGATGCTATGCATCAGGAAAGGTCGGAAATGCTATAACAACTATATCAGTTTAAGTGAGAGAGTAGAACGGATTGATATAAGGCTCAGAAAAAGGCCAGCGAGCGCTGGCCTTCAGGGATTACTTTTTCGCTTCCTGCCATTTGCCATCTATATAGAAGGCCGACCAGCCGGTTGCCTTGCCCTCTTTTTCTGAGGAGACATACTGCTGTTTGGTCTTGCGGCTGAACCGCACCAGCGTTTTGTTGCCTTCCGGATCGGCTGCTGGCGCATCGGCCAGATATTTCAGCTTCTCAGGCAGACGATCTTTGAAGCGCTGAAGCTCTTCCACCAGCGGCGCACGCGTCTCGCGTGATTTCGGGAAGGTGTTGGCCGCGAGGAAAACGCCCGCCGCACCGTCACGCAACACGAAGTAAGCATCTGACTTCTCACACGCCAGCTCTGGCAGCGGAACCGGATCCTCTTTCGGCGGTGCAACTTCACCACTGCGCAGGATCTTGCGGGTGTTTTTGCACTCTTCATTGGTACACGCCATGTACTTACCAAAGCGTCCCATCTTCAGGTGCATCTCCGAACCACACTTCTCGCACTCCACTACCGGGCCGTCATAGCCTTTGATGCGGAATTCGCCCTTCTCAATCTCGTAACCATCACATTCCGGGTTATTACCGCAGACATGCAGTTTACGTTCGTTATCGATCAGGTAGCTGTCCATGGCCGTACCACACTTCTGGCAGCGACGACGGGCACGCAGGGCGTTGGTTTCAGCATCATCCCCTTCCAGAATATTGAGAACTTCATTTTCCGGGATCAGGTTGATGGTCTGTTTGCAGCGCTCTTTAGGCGGCAGCGCATAGCCGGAACAGCCCAGGAAGACGCCGGTACTGGCAGTTCGAATCCCCATCGGACGGCTACAGGTCGGGCAGTCAATCGAGGTCAGCACCATCTGGTTCGGCTGCATCCCGCCCTCTTCAGGATCTTTCTCAGCCAGTTCAAGCTGCTGGGTAAAATCGGTGAAAAAGTGGTCGAGTACCGCTTTCCATTGCGCCTGGTTATTGGCAACCTGGTCAAGGTTGCTCTCCATGCGGGCGGTGAAATCATAATTCATCAGTTCGCGGAAGTTCTCTTCCAGACGATCGGTGACGATTTCACCCATTTTTTCCGCATAAAAACGGCGGTTTTCAACCCGTACGTAGCCACGATCCTGAATCGTCGAGGTAATGGCGGCGTAGGTGGATGGACGACCAATTCCGCGCTTCTCCAGCTCGCGCACCAGTGACGCTTCGCTGAAGCGCGCCGGTGGCTTGGTGAAGTGCTGACCGGGCAGCAGTTGCTGCAGGTCCAGAACATCACCCACGCTTACCGCAGGCAGCGTACGATCTTCATCATTCTTACGCAGCGCAGGCATCACTTTGGTCCAGCCGTCGAAACGCAGAATACGGCCTTTCGCTTTGAGCCGGAAATCACCGGCGGCGGCAGTAATGGTGCTGGAGTCATATTTTGCTGGTGTCATCTGACAGGCAACAAACTGACGCCAGATCAGCTGATAGAGTTTCTGCGCATCCGCTTCCATATCTTTCAGCTTTTCCGCCACCACTTCCACATCAGAAGGACGAATCGCTTCGTGCGCTTCCTGGGAGTTCTCTTTGCTGGCGTAAGTTATGGCGTTTTCAGGCAGATACTTTTTACCGAAATTGCTTTCGATATAGCCACGCGCCATGGCGACCGCATCCTGACTCAGGTTGGTCGAATCAGTACGCATATAAGTAATGTGGCCCGCTTCATACAGCCGCTGAGCCATCATCATGGTCTTCTTGACGCCAAAGCCGAGACGGGTGCTGGCAGCCTGCTGCAGTGTCGAGGTGATATAAGGCGCGCCCGGCTTGCTGCTGGTCGGCTTATCTTCACGATCCACGATCTCATAGCGTGCTTTTTCCAGCAGCGCGACGGCGGCATACGTCTCGTCGCGGTTGACCGGACGGAAGGCTTTATCGCCTTTGTGCGTCACGTCCATCGACAGCTCATCGCCTTTCGGCGTGGTCAGCGCGGCATTAACTTCCCAGTACTCTTCGGGAACAAAAGCTTTAATCTCACGTTCACGTTCCACCACCAGGCGAACGGCAACGGATTGCACACGTCCGGCAGAGAGACCACGAGCGATCTTTTTCCACAGCAGTGGCGAGACCATGTAGCCCACCACGCGATCCATAAAGCGACGCGCCTGCTGAGCATTCACCCGATCAATATTCAGTTCGCCCGGCTTTTCAAACGCCTGACGAATCGCATTCTTGGTTATTTCGTTAAACACGACGCGACTGAAGCGCGAGTCATCACCACCAATCACTTCCCGCAGGTGCCAGGCAATGGCTTCCCCTTCGCGGTCAAGGTCGGTTGCGAGATAGATGTGGTCAGCATTGGCGGCTAACGCCTTCAGTTCGGCAACCACTTTCTCTTTGCCGGGCAGAATCTGATAGTCCGCTTCCCAGCCGTGATAGGGGTCAACACCCATGCGGCTGACGAGTGCGGCCTTCTCATCTTTTTTAACTTTTTTGACTTTTTTGTCAGTCGAAGCGTCTTTGACTTTCTTATCTGTCGAGGCGTCAGCACTTTTCTTCGCGGTTGAACCACTGGTCGGCAGATCCCGGATATGACCCACGCTGGATTTAACCACGTAATCACTACCCAGGTATTTATTGATTGTTTTAGCCTTTGCCGGGGACTCAACAATAACGAGTGCTTTACCCATATTTACCTTTACCTAATGAAAACATCCTGCTTAACGGGAGAGGATTGGATGCCCAAAAACCCAATGGGTTCAATATTGCTGCGCCTGTTTAACATTTCAAGGCGGAGGGGTCAATCTCAGATCAGATGATGTGGCGTTATGCAACTGCATGATAAAGAGTGCTTTTTCTATCTGAACTCATCGCACATCCTGGTGCAAAATCCCTGAAATCGGAATCGCCCACACTCTACCTGATAAAATCTGTTACGCAACTTAATTAGCACTCAGCCCGGACTTACGCCAGGTTTTCATCGATTACACCGATTTGTCACACCCTGTGACTCGCCAGTAATATAGAAAGGATTGGAGTACTGTCAAACAGGAGTCAATAAATGCAGAGTTCAACTCAGGCTATTTCCCGCCAGGCGTTGCTGGAAAAGGCCAATGCGCTGATCAAAGAACATGATGATTATTTAGCGGGAATGCAGGCGGATGAGGTGATTCAGCAGGGAGAAGTGCTGGTATTTGGCGGACCGTTTTTTCTCGATGCCGATGGAGTGCCGACGGCTAAAACCACGGCGGTGTTTAACGTGTTCAAACACCTTGCCGTGGTGCTGTCGCCGCTCTACCACCTGGAATGAAAAAACCCGGCGCAGGCCGGGTTTCGCATCATCAGAGCAGTGGCTTTTCGCCGCGCTGCCAGAGTTTCAGCAGCAGGCGCTCTGCCACCGAGCCGGCGCTCTGCGTAAAGCGATCCATCACCTTACGGCGGCGGGCATAATGCACGCCGAGCACGCTGAACTTATCCATCTGACGGATGATCAGATCATCGCTGGTGCCGATTTCGTCAACCAGGCCGAGGTCCAGCGCCTGGCGGCCATACCAGTGTTCACCGGTTGCCACCTGATCGATGTCGAGTGACGGGCGCATCTGGTGGACAAACTGCTTGAACAGCAGGTGCGTTTCGTCGAGATCTTCCTGGAATTTCTCACGTCCCTCTTCGGTGTTTTCACCAAACAGCGTCAGCGTGCGCTTGTACTGTCCGGCGGTATGCAGCTCAATATCAATATCGTTCCGTTTCAGCAAGCGGTTGAAATTGGGGATCTGCGCGACCACGCCGATGGAGCCAATAATCGAGAAAGGTGCCGCCACAATACGATCGGCTACGCAGGCCATCATGTAACCGCCGCTGGCCGCCACTTTATCCACGGCCGCCGTGATGCGCAGACCCTGATCGCGCAGACGCTGCAGCTGCGAGGCTGCCAGGCCATAGCCATGAACCACGCCACCAGGGCTTTCAAGACGCAGCAGCACTTCATCGCCAGGCTGTTTCACAGCCAGCACGGCTGAAATCTCTTCACGTAGTGAGGTCACCTCATGGGCGTCCATGCTGCCTTTGAAATCGAGTACATAGAGCGTGGGCTTCGCACTGTCTGTCTGCCCCTGCTTCGCCGCCTGCTTTTCCGCTTTGGCTTTCAGCTTTTCACTTTTCTTATGATTTTTCAGCCAGACTTTTTGTGCCTGAGGCTTCATTTTTGCCAGCTGCAAATCCTCTTTCATCTGTTGATAGTCATCATCCAGATGAGTCAGTCGAAGCTGACCGTTTTGTGCCCGTTTGCGTAACGCGGCATTCATCACAATCATGACAATCACAGCGACGGCAACCACCAGTGTCACCACTTTCGCTAAAAACAGTCCATACGTTGAAATAAAATCCATAGGTCGCCTTAGTAAACTGAGAATCAAAAACAGTTCGCCAGTTTAGCCGTTTTGCCCCGCTTCGTCGCCTGAAATGCCAGCAGCTGGCACAGAATGCGTGGGTTGGCGATTGCGCCCATTCGTAAATTCAGGCATAAAGCGGAATCATGCTGTTTTCGCTGGAGGACCCCGCTGTGCATTATCAACCGAAAAGCGACCTGCTCAATCATCGCATTATCCTGGTCACTGGCGCTTCAGATGGCATTGGCCGGGAAGCGGCGCTGACTTATGCCCGCTATGGCGCAGAAGTGATCCTGATGGGCCGTAACCCTGAGAAGCTTCAGCAGGTCGAACAGGCGATCAATCAACTCAATCTCTGTCCTGCTCACACTGTGGTGTTCGATCTGGCCGAAGCGACACCGGAACGTTGTCAGCAGGTGGCAGAACAGCTGGCACAGCAGTTTCCGCGTCTTGACGGCGTGCTGCATAACGCCGGTATCCTCGGTGAGATTGTGCCGCTGGCTGAGCTCGACCCACAGGTCTGGCAGCAGGTGATGAACATCAACCTGGACGCCACCTTCTTCCTGACGCAGGCGCTGTTGCCGCTGCTGTTAAAATCTGATGCCGGTTCACTGGTGTTTACCACCTCCAGCGTGGGCCGTACCGGTCGCGCGGGCTGGGGGGCTTACGCCGTCTCTAAATTTGCTACCGAAGGCATGATGCAGGTACTGGCTGATGAGTATAAGAACCAGTCGCTGCGGGTGAACTGTATTAATCCGGGCGGGACGCGAACCAAAATGCGTGCCAGCGCGTTCCCGCAGGAAGATGCCAATAAGCTGAAAACCCCTGCCGATTTGATGCCGCTCTACCTTTATCTGATGGGTGATGACAGCCGTCGCAAAACCGGGATCAGCTTTGATGCCCAGCCAGGCAGAAAACCGGGAGCCGCTGAATAATGGCTGACGATCGTCATCAACAGCGTCAGCAACGGTTAAAAGAACAGGTAGATGCGCGTATTGCTGCAGCCACGGAGGTTCGTGGCATCCTGATGGTCTTTACCGGCAATGGCAAAGGCAAAACGACTGCGGCCTTTGGCACCGCACTCCGCGCCACCGGTCATGGCAAACGCGTGGCGGCTATCCAGTTCATTAAAGGTGACTGGCCGAATGGCGAGCGAAACCTGCTGGAACAGCACGGTGTTGAATTTCAGGTGATGGCAACCGGCTTTACCTGGGATACGCAGAACCGCGAAACGGATACCGCCGCCTGTCTGGCGGTGTGGCAGCATGCAAAACGGATGCTGGCCGATGAGCAGCTGGATCTGGTGGTGCTCGACGAAATCACCTATATGGTCAGCATGGATTATCTGCCACTGGAAGAGCTGATAGCGGCCCTGCAACAGCGCCCGGCGCATCAGAGCGTCATCATTACCGGACGTGGCTGTCATCGCAGCCTGACTGAGATGGCGGATACGGTGACTGAGATGCGGCCGGTTAAGCACGCTTTTGATGCCGGGATACAGGCTCAGCAGGGAATTGACTGGTAACAGAAAAAGAAAACGCAGCCCTGGGGCTGCGTTTTTAGCGATCGGGCAACGTGATTAACCGGAGTTACGTTTGCTGCCCGGATTGCGGCGTGGTGCACGTGGGGTGCTGCTCACTTTACTGTGACGTTTCACGGCACGACGAATCTGGTTCGCTTTGGTGCGACGACGATCTTTTTCGACCACCAGTTTGGTAACCGTTTCATCATCCATCTCCACCAGGTTACGCAGGTAGTTAACCGCAGGCAGATCCAGTTCGGTCCAGCCACCGCGTGGCAGGCCTTTTGGCAAGGTGATATCGCCGTAGCGAACACGCATCAGACGACTGACCTGCACGCCGACCGCTTCCCATAAACGACGCACTTCACGGTTACGTCCTTCGGTCAGAGTCACGTTGTACCACTGGTTGATCCCTTCTCCACCGCCAAATTTCAGGGTTTTAAAGGCAGCCGGGCCATCTTCCAGCTGAACGCCCTTGCTCAGCTGACGAATTTTATCATCGTCGACCTGACCAAAGACGCGCACCGCATATTCACGTTCCACTTCACGGCTCGGATGCATCAGGCGGTTCGCCAGTTCACCGTCAGTGGTGAAGAGCATCAGACCACAGGTGTTCACATCCAGACGGCCAACGGCAATCCAGCGTGAACCGCGCAGACGAGGCAGACGGTCAAATACCGTTGGGCGCCCTTCAGGATCGCTGCGGGTACAGAGTTCACCTTCTGGTTTGTAGTAA
The DNA here is from genome assembly GCF_011800685.1 of Pantoea sp. EKM10T. NCBI lineage: Bacteria > Pseudomonadati > Pseudomonadota > Gammaproteobacteria > Enterobacterales > Erwiniaceae > Pantoea > Pantoea sp. EKM10T. Next base: position 67,244 of record NZ_JAALEU010000001.1, on the reverse strand, counting down.
GCCAGCACGCGGCAAACTTCGGTTGCTGATTCAGCAATCGAGACCAGATGGCCATCAATACGGATTTTCAGAGATTTGCTGCTTTCAACGCGGTCGCCCAGGGTGGCGATCTTGCCGTCGACGCTGACACGGCCAGCGGCAATCATTGATTCGATTTCACGACGCGAGCCATGACCGGCACGCGCTAAGACTTTCTGTAACTTTTCGCTCATTGAGCTTCCTCTTTGTCGCCTTCCCAGGCGTCACGGTAGGGTGATAATTCTTTCTGAATCAACAGGTTAACCTATTAATTCGGCCCCATTATACAGGCATTTACCCCTGAAGTAACGCGCTTTATGAGTGGGTCTGAAGCGAATTAAGAAGGGTCAGCCTCTGATAGTTTTAGATCTGATAATATCTGACGCTGATTTAAATAATCCCCGTGCATCTGACAGGAATAAGATTAATAAAATGCATGTATTAAAAACTTTATAGCTGATGACAATTAAATTTTCTAACCACTTCAGTTTCATCAACGTAATGTTCTGGTGATAAAAACCTTAACACTATCTTACACTTTCGCTGGTTTTCCCTTGCTTTTATTCTTCTTAAAAAAACATCAAAGTCAGCACAAACAACTGTTTTAATGACTTAATCCATTATAACCGCTCGGTAAATACAAAAAAGCCAGATTTTTCTTAACGCAGATTTATTTAAGGCCTTATTTTCAAGGACATTTGATTCTTATTAGCTTTAATAAATTGTACGACACTATTAAGCTGATATACTTTATTCCTGTAGCACAATAAAAAGCAGGACTCACGACAGAGGGGTCTTGCAACAATGAAGTCCGGCTTTTGTTATTCGTTTATAAAAATAGTCTTTTTAGATTAATCCAATAAACCGGCGCATCCGGAGTTGTTGCGTTAATACGGTTCAGTGATGAACCTTGCTTGCATGTCAAAAATCTTCACCAGGGATTTCCCGACATGCCTGAATAAAGAAACCCATCATGAAAAACCTGTTGCTGTGCCCGGTGCTTGCTGCACTGGTGCTGAGCGGGTGTTCTGTGGGCCATACTGAGTACAGTCGTACGGCGATGCAGCACGTAGATATGAGCGTGACTGGCATTCCGACGATCCTCGGTCTCGGCACACTGGGCACCAGCATTCCTCTGACGCCTGAATATAGCCTGACAGCTGCGCACGTTGCCAAAACTGCCGTGCAGCGCGTCAAGTCTTATCACCCTTATTGCGACCTTGCGATTATTTATCACAAGAATGACGCCAGCACGCTGACTAAGTTCCGCAGCAGCGACATCGGCGATCCGGTTAAAATGTATGGCTACAGTTTTATTTCAGCGATGCCGGTTGAATCGACCGGAGTTAATTTAGCCCGTACGGCTATTCGGAATAACTGGAATAAAAGTCCCTGTATAGCCATGGCCTCCAATGCAGGTGTTGTTCAGGGGATGTCGGGCGGCGGCGTTTATAACCGTGATGATACGCTGGGCGGCGTGATTGTTGGCTATTCTGACTCGATTAAAAATGGGCGTAATAACAAAGTGATCCTGAAAGATGTGTCACTTTATATTCCTTACGGCCAGTTCAAAAGCTGGTTAGAGTCGAATCTGGCCCAGACACCGACACGCGGTGCCTGAGCCTGAGGGCTTACAGGAACGGGCGGGTATCGCCCACCCCTTCACGCACAATTTCCGGCGCATCGGTGGTCAGATCGACCACCGTGGTCGGCTGCTGGCCCAGCGTGCCGCCGTCGATAATCAGATCGACCAGCTTGCCGATGCTGTGCTGGATCTCTTCCGGATCGGACTCGGTGAAATCGTTGCCCGGCAGAATTAATGAGGTCGACATCATCGGCTGATTCAGTGCTTCCAGCAGCGCCAGCGCCACGGGATTAGAGGGCACGCGCAGACCAATGGTCTTACGTTTTTCATTCATCAGGCGGCGCGGCACCTCTTTGGTCGCCTTGAGAATAAAGGTGTAGTTGCCTGGCGTGTTGTTTTTCAGCAGGCGAAACGCTGAGTTGCCCACCTGCGAATAGACCGACAGCTCAGAGAGATCCCGGCACATCAGGGTAAAGTTGTGGTGCCCGTCGAGCTGACGGATACGACAGATACGCTCCATCGCGCCCTTCTCCTCCAGCCGACAGCCCAGCGCATAGCCGGAATCGGTTGGATAAACAATGACGCTGCCTTTGTTCAGGTAGTCAACCGCCTGATTAATCAGGCGAGGCTGCGGGTTGTCCGGATGAATATGAAACAATTGACTCATAGAAACCTCGTGTCACCTTTCCGTGATTGCCAGGCTGGGAGCCAGATCCGGGAAGCGCTCCCAGACCGGCTCAACCGCCGCGGGCAGCCAGAGTTTGCGGCCCAGTTCAATCCACGGACAGGGTTGATGAAAATCAGAACCTTGTGATGCGGCCAGTTCATTATCTCTGGCGTATTGCGCCAGCGTCGTGCGCTCATTAGGCGGCTGCTGGCACTGCGCGACTTCCATCGCATCACCGCCCGCTTCGCGGAAATGGGCGACCAGCCGTTTGAGCCACTTTGCCGATAAACCGTAACGGCCAGGATGCGCCAGCACGGCGCAGCCACCAGAATGATGAATAGCATCAATAGCTTGTTTAATTGTACACCATTGTGGCGGCACGTAACCGGTTTTGCCACGCGCCAGATAATTTTTGAACACCTGCGCCATATTCTCTGCTTTACCCTGCTCAATAAGGAAGCGGGCAAAGTGACCGCGGGTAATGATGCCGCCATCAGCCAGTCGCGTCGCTCCCGCTAGGGCATCCGGGATACGTGCCTTCGCCAGTCGCTCACCAATCTCTTCTGCACGTGCTTGCCGACAGGCATGTTGTCCGGCCAGAAACGCCACCATCGCCGGATGGCGGATATCAATGTTCAGTCCCACGATGTGAATCTCATGGTTTTCCCACAGGGTGGAGATTTCTGCGCCCGCCAGCACTTTTATCGGTAAATCGTAATCGATTGCCGTTTGCTGCGCTTCATCAACCCCTGCAACGCTGTCGTGATCGGTGATCGCCAGTACGCCGACGCGCATCTCAACCGCTCGCTGCACCAGGGCGGCTGGGGTCAGTAAGCCATCGGAGGCACGCGTGTGGCTGTGTAAATCATAAACCGGGAAACGGGCGATATCGCTCAAGAGAACTCCTGCAAAAACTAAACCGGCCAGCATGATAACGATTTTCACGGTCAGTGAAAAAGTGTATTGACATTTCCGCTCTGAACCCGTTAACTAGTACACAAGTTCACACGTAACGGGTATTCAATCATGGCTGTTGTAATCACGCATTTAAACGGTTGGCGCAATGTTCCCGAAAACGGGCGACAGGGTCGTGCACACTTTGCGTAAACGCTGTGCTAATACCTGAGCCCGCCACCGAGCGGGCTTTTTTTTGAGCGAAATTCAGAGAAATCATCATGCCAAATGCGAAACCTACAGTGAAGTTGATTACCGGCACCGCACCCTACCGCGAAGATCCGGCCGCAGTGTTTCACCAACTGTGCGGCGCACGTCCGGCAACCCTGCTGCTTGAATCCGCTGACATCGACAGCAAACGCAACTTAAAAAGCCTGCTGATTGTCGACAGCGCGCTGCGCGTCAGCGCAATGGGCAACAATGTCACCGTTCAGGCGTTGTCAGAAAATGGCCGCGCCCTGCTGCCGCTGCTGGATGAGGCCCTGCCTGCGTCGGTCAGCAATCAGGTTCGTCCCGATGGACGTGAACTGACTTTCCCGCAGAGCACCGACCATCAGCAGGATGAAGATTCCCGCCTCAAGGCACTGTCGGTGTTTGATGCTTTGCGTCTGATTCCACAACTGGTCAACTCCCCTGCCGATGAGCGCGAAGCCGTGCTGCTGGGTGGCCTGTTTGCTTATGATCTGGTTGCCGGTTTTGAAACCCTGCCGGAGCTGGATAATCAGCAACGCTGCCCCGACTACTGTTTTTACCTGGCAGAAACCTTACTGGTAATCGATCACCAGACCCGCAGTGCGCGTCTGCAGGCCAGCCTGTTCTGCCCGTCCACCAGCGAGTTCCAGCGCCTGCAGCGCCGCATCGAGCAGTTGCACGGCCAGATGCTGCAGCCGGCACCGGCTCTGCCGGTCCAGCCGGTTGAACAGATGACGCTGACCACCAGCCAGAGTGATGAAGAGTATTGCGACGTAGTACGCACACTTCAGCAGGCGGTTCGTATCGGCGAAATTTTCCAGGTCGTGCCGTCACGTCGCTTCTCGCTGCCGTGCCCGTCGCCGCTGGCTGCTTATGAGACACTGAAAAACAGCAATCCCAGCCCCTATATGTTTTTCATGCAGGATCAGGATTTCTCCCTGTTTGGCGCGTCGCCGGAGAGTTCGCTGAAGTATGACGCCACCTCCCGTCAGATTGAGATCTACCCGATTGCCGGTACCCGCCCGCGTGGCCGCCATGCTGATGGCTCACTGGACCGCGATCTCGACAGCCGCATTGAGCTGGAGATGCGTACCGACCATAAAGAGCTGGCTGAGCATCTGATGCTGGTGGATCTGGCGCGTAACGATCTGGCGCGTATCTGCGTGCCCGGCAGCCGTTACGTGGCTGACCTGACCAAAGTCGACCGCTACTCGTTTGTGATGCATCTGGTTTCCCGCGTGGTGGGTACGCTGCGCGCGGACCTCGATGTGCTGCACGCTTATCGTGCCTGTATGAACATGGGCACGCTGAGCGGAGCACCAAAAGTTCGCGCCATGCAGTTGATTGCCGGGGCTGAACGCACCCGTCGCGGCAGCTACGGCGGCGCGGTGGGCTACTTCACCGCCCAGGGCGATCTCGATACCTGTATCGTTATCCGCTCCGCCTATGTAGAAGATGGCGTCGCCACCGTTCAGGCTGGCGCCGGTGTGGTGCTGGATTCTAATCCGCAGGCTGAAGCTGATGAAAGCCGTAACAAAGCGCGCGCCGTACTGCGCGCTATCGCGACTGCCCATCACTGCAAGGAGATCTTCTGATGGCCGATATTCTGCTGCTCGATAACATCGACTCTTTTACCTATAACCTGGTTGATCAGCTGCGGACCTTTGGTCACAACGTGGTGATTTACCGCAACAATCTGCCTGCCGAACTGCTTATTGAACAGCTGCAGCGGATGGAGAACCCGGTGCTGATGCTCTCTCCCGGTCCCGGCGCGCCAAAAGATGCTGGCTGTATGCCGGAGCTGCTGCGGGTGCTGCGTGGTCGTCTGCCAATTATCGGTATCTGTCTGGGTCACCAGGCGATTGTCGAAGCCTATGGCGGCCATGTGGGCCAGGCAGGCGAGATCCTGCACGGCAAAGCCTCTTCAATCGACCATGACGGCGAGGCGATGTTTGCCGGTCTGAGCAATCCGCTGCCGGTGGCGCGCTATCACTCGCTGGTGGGCAGCAACACGCCGGATGAGCTGACGGTGAACGCCAGTTACAACGGGATGGTGATGGCCGTTCGCCATGAAACCGATCGCGTATGCGGGTTTCAGTTCCATCCTGAATCGATTTTGACTTCTCAGGGTGCGCGCCTGCTTGAGCAGACGCTGGCCTGGGCGCTGGCGAAGTAACAGGGAGAATAAACATGCAACAGACACTGGAAAAACTTTACCAGGCGCAGACGCTGAATCAGGCTGAGAGTCATCAGCTGTTCAGCGCCATCATTACCGGACAGCTGGAGCCAACGCAGCTCGCTGCCGCGCTGATCGCCATGAAGGTGCGCGGTGAAACGCCGGAAGAGATCGCCGGAGCCGCCACCGCGCTGCTGGAAGATGCCAAACCTTTTCCCCGCCCTGATTATGCGTTTGCGGACATTGTGGGCACCGGCGGCGATGGCAGTAACAGCATTAATATCTCGACTGCCAGCGCCTTTGTCGCCGCGACCTGCGGTCTGAAAGTGGCGAAGCACGGTAACCGCAGCGTCTCCAGCAAATCGGGCTCCTCCGATCTGCTGGCCGCCTTTGGCATCAATCTCGATATGCCCGCTGACCGGGCGCGCCAGGCGCTGGACGATCTGAATGTCTGCTTCCTGTTTGCGCCGCAGTATCACACCGGTTTTCGCCACGCGATGCCGGTCCGCCAGCAGCTTAAGACCCGTACGCTGTTTAACGTGCTGGGCCCGCTGATCAACCCGGCACGCCCGCCACTGGCAGTGATTGGTGTTTACAGCCCGGAACTGGTGATGCCGATTGCTCAGACGCTGAAAGTGCTGGGTTATCAGCGCGCGGCGGTGGTTCACGGTGGCGGAATGGATGAGGTGGCGCTGCACGATGTAACCCATGTGGCCGAACTGCGTGAAGGTGAAATTACGCGCTATCAGCTCTCGCCAGAGGACTTTGGTTTTGGCTTCCATCCCAAAGAGGCGCTGGCGGGCGGCACGCCGGAAGAAAATCGTGACATTCTGACCTCTTTACTCCAGGGTAATGGCCAGCAGGCCCATGAGGAGGCCGTCGCCGTCAACGTGGCGATGTTGCTTAAAGTATTCGGTCAGGAAGATCTGCGTGAAAACGCACAGCAGGCGCTTAACGCCATCCGCAGCGGACAGGCTTATGAGCGTGTCGTCGCACTGGCAGCAAGAGGATAATCATGAAAGGCACCGTGTTAGAAAAAATTGTTCAGGACAAAGCGATTTGGGTTGAAGCCCGTCAGCAGCAGCAGCCTCTCTCTACCTTTCAGAACAGCATTGAACCCGCCAGCCGTCATTTCTACGACGCGCTGCAGGGTGCAAGAACCGCGTTTATCCTGGAGTGTAAAAAGGCCTCTCCCTCGAAAGGCATTATTCGTGAGGATTTCGATCCAGCCGCCATTGCCGGAGTCTACCGCCACTACGCTTCCGCGGTGTCTGTGCTGACCGATGAGAAATATTTTCAGGGCGACTTCGCCTTTCTGCCGATTGTCAGCGCGGCCATCACCCAGCCGGTACTGTGCAAAGATTTTATCATCGACCCTTATCAGATCTATCTGGCACGTTACTACCAGGCGGATGCGATTCTGCTGATGCTGTCAGTGCTGGATGATGAGCAGTATCGTCAGCTGGCCGCCGTGGCGCACAGCCTGAAGATGGGCATTCTGACTGAAGTAAGTAATGAAGAGGAACTGGAGCGGGCTATCGCGCTGCAGGCCAAAGTCGTGGGTATCAACAACCGCGATCTGCGTGACCTCTCTATCGATCTTAACCGCACGCGTCAGCTGGCACCGCGCCTGTCGCACGGCGTCACGGTAATCAGCGAATCAGGCATTAACAGCTATGCCGATATTCGCGAGCTGAGCCACTTTGCCAACGGCTTCCTGATTGGTTCTGCACTGATGGAAGAAGCCGACCTGACCGCAGCGGTGCGTCGGGTCACGCTGGGCAGCAATAAAGTGTGCGGCCTGACCCGTGCCGAAGATGCGCGCGCCGCCTATGAAGCCGGGGCAATCTATGGTGGTCTGATCTTCGCGGAAGGTTCCCCGCGCCAGATTGACACCGCTACGGCGCAGACCGTTATCGCTGCGGCCCCGCTGCGCTACGTCGGCGTGTTCCGCAATGCTGCTATGAGTGACATTGTCACGCAAGCCGGTGCGCTTTCACTCTCTGCGGTGCAGCTGCATGGCAACGAGACGCCGGCGTTTGTGGCTGAACTGCGTGCGGCTCTGCCAGCAGAGATTCAAATCTGGAAGGCGCTGCGCATTGAAGGCACCTTGCCGGCGCGCGACTGGCCTCATGTTGACCGTTATGTGTTTGATAATGGCGACGGCGGGACCGGACAGCGTTTCGACTGGTCACTGTTGCAGGGACAGACGCTCAACAACGTGCTGCTGGCCGGTGGCCTGAGCGCGGATAACTGTGTTGAAGCCGCACAGCTCGGCTGTGCCGGACTGGACTTCAACTCTGGCGTGGAAAGCGCGCCTGGCATCAAAGATGCCCGTAAAATTGCCGCTGTGTTTCAGACACTGCGAGCCTACTGATTTGCCTGGCCTGCTCAACGGCGGGCCCGAGAAAGGAAGATAAAAAATGACGTTACTTAATCCCTACTTTGGCGAATTTGGCGGAATGTATGTTCCGCAAATCCTGATGCCAGCCCTGCGCCAGCTGGAACAGGCGTTTGTCGACGCCCAGAAAGATCCTGAGTTTCAGGCCGAGTTTACCGACCTGCTGAAGAACTATGCGGGTCGCCCTACCGCCCTGACGCTGTGCAAAAATCTGACTAAAGGCACCAAAACCCGCCTCTATCTTAAGCGTGAAGATCTGCTGCACGGTGGCGCGCACAAGACCAACCAGGTGCTGGGTCAGGCGTTATTAGCAAAACGCATGGGCAAAAACGAAATCATTGCCGAAACCGGTGCGGGTCAGCACGGCGTGGCTTCAGCGCTGGCCTGTGCGCTGCTGGGCATGAAATGCCGCATCTACATGGGCGCAAAAGATGTGGAGCGTCAGTCACCCAACGTCTTCCGTATGCGTCTGATGGGCGCAGAAGTGATCCCAGTGCACAGCGGCTCCGCCACGCTGAAAGATGCCTGTAACGAAGCGCTGCGCGACTGGTCTGGCAGCTACGAGACATCACACTATATGCTCGGCACCGCGGCGGGTCCGCATCCCTTCCCGACGATTGTGCGTGAGTTCCAGCGCATGATTGGCGAAGAGACTAAGAAGCAGATTCTGGAAAGAGAGGGTCGCCTGCCCGATGCGATCCTCGCCTGTGTGGGCGGCGGCTCCAACGCCATCGGCATGTTTGCCGACTTTATCGATGAGACCAGCGTGAAGCTGATCGGCGTAGAGCCTGCGGGCCACGGCATTGAGACCGGCGAGCATGGCGCGCCGCTCAAGCACGGTCGCGTCGGCATCTACTTCGGTATGAAATCGCCGATGATGCAGACCCATGATGGCCAGATTGAGGAGTCTTACTCCATCTCTGCCGGCCTCGACTTCCCGTCTGTAGGCCCGCAGCATGCTCACCTGAACAGCATTGGTCGTGCGGAATATGTCTCCATCACCGATAACGAAGCGCTGGCCGCCTTTAAACAGCTCTGTCGCGATGAAGGTATCATTCCGGCGCTGGAGTCATCCCACGCCCTGGCGCACGCCATGAAGATGATTCAGGCCGAGCCGGAAAAAGAGCAGTTGATTGTGGTCAACCTCTCTGGCCGCGGCGACAAAGATATTTTCACCGTTCATGACATTTTGACAGCGCAGGGAGAAATCTGATGGAACGTTACAATCAACTGTTTACGCGTCTGTCAGCGAATAACGAAGGGGCTTTCGTTCCTTTTGTTACGCTGGGCGATCCGTCACCGGAGCTTTCACTGCGTGTGATTGATGCCCTGGTTGAAGGAGGCGCGGATGCACTGGAGCTGGGTATTCCCTTTTCCGATCCCCTTGCAGATGGCCCGACCATCCAGAATGCGACGTTACGCGCCTTTGCGGCGGGCACCAACACCAGCCAATGCTTTGAAATGCTGGCCACTATCCGCCGTAAGTATCCGGATCTGCCGATTGGATTGCTGATGTACGCCAATCTGGTCTTCACCAACGGTGTGGATGAGTTCTATGCCCGTTGTGCAGAGGCGGGTGTGGATTCGGTGCTGGTGGCGGATGTGCCCGTTGAAGAGTCCGCGCCCTTCCGTCAGGCGGCGCTGCGTCATGGCATAGCACCCATCTTCATCTGTCCGCCTAACGCCAGCGATGAGCTGCTGCGCGAGATCGCTTCACACGGACGGGGTTACACCTACCTGCTGTCGCGCGCGGGCGTGACCGGTGCTGAAAACCGCGCCAGCCTGCCGTTGCAGCATCTGATCGACAAGCTGCGTGAATACCATGCAGCCCCGCCGCTGCAGGGCTTTGGTATCTCTGAGCCTGAACAGGTTAAGGAAGCGATCGCCGCGGGCGCTGCGGGCGCGATCTCCGGCTCTGCGATTGTCAGAATCATCGAAAAACATCATTCAGAGCCTGAGGTGATGCTGAGCGAGCTGAAGAACTTTGTCAGCCGTCTTAAAGCCGCCAGCCGTTAATCCTGCCAGCATGCCTTATCGCGCGATAAGGCATGATTTGTTTCCTTTTTTTTCATTCCCCCATTTGCCCTTTTTGCAAAATCTGCACCACAATGACAATGCGCCGTTACGGTAACGTCGCATCCATTTTGTGACAGGGAGAGAAAGCAATGAAATTCGTTAAACTGCTGACAGGTGCTGTACTGGCGGGCGTGGTTGCGCTGACACTGAGCGCCTGTGCGCCAACCGCAACCAAAGAGGGAACCGGTGGCTATATTGATGACACCGTGGTGACCACAAAAGTTAAAGGTGAACTGCTGAAAGATGACTCGCTGAAATCAACTGAAATCAACGTAGAAACCTTCAAAGGTAAAGTTCAGCTGAGCGGTTTTGTTTCATCACCACAGATGGCTAACCGTGCCGTTCAGGTTACGCGCAGCGTGGCGGGCGTGAAGTCCGTTGTTAACAATATGCAGATCAAATAACGTCTTAACAGACAAAAAAGGCCGCTGATTCAGCGGCTTTTTTATTATCTTTATCCTCAGAAACGGTAACCCGCTCCGAAGAAGAAGACCCAGGGATCGATGCGCATATTGATATTCTGCTGCTCGCCACCCGCTTTAAACTTCACTTCCGTATCAATATCCATGTACCACACCGACGCATTCAGCATCCAGTCACGGTTAATCTGATAATCCAGACCGACCTGACCCGCCACACCCCAGGAATCCTTCACGCTGAGATCGGTCAGGCCCGCATCGCGGCCCGTTTGATTGAAATCGGCATCGTAAAAGGTGGTGTAGTTGATACCCACGCCAACGTAAGGACGCGCTTTGCTCTTGCTGTCAAAGAAGTAGTACTGCGCCATCAGCGTAGGCGGTAACTGGCGTACTGTTGCCAGTGTTCCGGTCGGGCCCAGGCCCACTTTGTGACGGAACGGTGTGGCGGCCAGTAATTCGACACCAATGTTGTCGGTTGCCATGTAAGTAAAGGTCAGGCCCAGCTGCGTGTCGTTGGATGCGCTGAACTCGCCCATCCCTAACACATTATCGGAACCTTCGGTGGGCCGGACGGTGGCACTACCGGCACGCATAAAGAAGTCGCCTGCTTCGTGGGCCATCGACAGTTGGGGAAAAGCCAGAGCCAGCAGCATCGCGCATTTTGCCAGTTTCATCATCACTCCTTTGCTTAATGTGAATGTCGCGAACGTCATCGCTTTTTGCTGGCAAATATTTAACGTGATTTACAGAAAATTGCACTCTGTACCCTTCAGATAAATTACTTAAAAAACAATGAATTGATTTAGATCAATTTCGGTTCAGGCTGTCGCAGCAAAATTCCCCTTGCTGAATAATTTCGCCAGGCCTATTTTGCTTATCTTCTCTGGTGATTTTGGTTCGATGCCCTGGGAGGGGCGGGTGATCAAATGAGTGAAATAACTAACCCTTGTGTCAGCTGTGGCGCCTGCTGCGCCCATTTCCGCGTCTCATTTTACTGGGCCGAAGCCGATGATGCCGGCGGCCCGGTGCCGACCGCATTAACCGAACCGCTCAGCCTGTTAATGCGCAATATGCGTGGAACGAACGATCGCGCGCCGCGCTGCGTTGCCCTTGAGGGCGACATTGGCGGCTGTGTCTCCTGCGGAATTTACGAACAACGTCCGTCGCCCTGTCGGGAGTTTTCGATGTCGGGCGAAGCCGGTATCCACAATGAAGCCTGCGATCGCGCCCGCGCCAGATATGGTCTTCCCGCCCTTTTTTCTCCATCTTTACCTGTCATGACAGAAAGTTATGCCGCAGCGGGTGCCAGCGAGCTGCCAGAACATGTACAATCGCCGGGTTAATTAACCCGGTTCCTCAAAGGAGTGTACATGTCTATCACGGCAAGCTCGTTATACCGTGACACAGGAAATTTCGCGCGCCATCAACTGGCTACGGTGCTGTTGATGTCGCTGCTGGCCGCTTTTATCACCGTCATGCTGGTGCATGTGCTGACGCCAGGTGCCGATCAGATGGCCCTCCTGCAACAGGGTGACGATAGCGCCGGTTCGCTGTTTGAGATGGTGCAGAATATGTCACCGGAACAGCAGCAGGTGCTGCTGCGCGCCTCGGCGGCCAGCACCTTCGCTGCGCTGATGGGGAACACGCTGCTGCTTGGCGGAATGCTCTATCTGATCCCGATGGTCTCTTCCGGCCAGCGTGTCAGTGCGTTGCGGGCGATTGGTGCTTCAGCGCCGCTGCTGCCAAAGCTGCTGCTGCTCACCTTCCTGATGACGCTGGTGGCGCAACTGGGCTTTATGGTGCTGGTGGTGCCAGGCATTCTGCTGACGATTCTGCTGTCGCTGGCTCCGGTGATGGTGGCCAGTGAGAAGATGGGTGTCTTTGCCGCCATGCGGGCCAGCATGCGGATGGCGTGGAAGAATGTGAAGCTGATTGCCCCCGCTATTCTGCTCTGGCTGCTGGCCAAAGTGGTGGTGATGCTGTTCTTCTCTTCGCTGACGGTTTTACCGCTGAATGTCTCGTCGGTGATTTTCACTGCGGCAGGCAATGTGGTTTCGGCGATGTTGATTATCTATCTTTATCGGCTCTATATGCTGTTACGTTGATTGACGATGTGCCTTCGGGCACATTTGCAGCCAACTCTGAATGGAAAAACTATGAAGCAGCTACTCGACTTTCTTCCCCTGGTGGTCTTTTTCATCTTCTACAAGCTGTATGACATTTTTGTCGCCTCGGGCGCGCTGATTGTCGCGACCGGTCTGGCGCTGGTTGTCAGCTGGGTGCTCTATCGCAAGCTGGAAAAGATGACGATTTTCACCTTTGTGCTGGTGGCGGTTTTTGGCACCCTGACGCTGGTGTTCCACAACGATGAGTTCATTAAGTGGAAAGTCACGGTTATCTACAGCCTGTTTGCCGCCGCCCTGCTCTACAGCCAGTGGTTTATGGAGCAGACGCTGATTCAGCGCATGCTGGGCAAAGAGCTGCAGCTGCCCGACGCGGTCTGGCGCCGGCTCAACGTTGCCTGGGCGCTGTTCTTCTTTATCTGCGGCCTGGTAAACATCTATGTCGCCTTTTGGTTATCTCAGGCGTTTTGGGTTAACTTTAAAGTGTTCGGTCTCTCCGGTCTGACCTTACTGTTTACCCTGCTCAGCGGGCTTTACATCTGGCGACAGATGCCGCAGCAGGAACAAAAATAATCATCTGCCCGGTCCGCCGGGCATTTTTTTAGCATTCACCTGCATAGAAGTGGAAGCAATGGGCGAAAAACATAAATTGCCGAAAGGCGAAATGGTGCTGCGTACGCTCGCCATGCCAGCAGATACCAACGCCAACGGCGATATTTTTGGTGGCTGGCTGATGTCACAGATGGATATGGGTGGCGCTATCCTGGCGAAAGAGATCGCTGAAGGACGCGTGGTGACGGTTCGCGTCGACGGCATGTCATTTATGAAGCCCGTCGCGGTGGGCGATGTGGTGAGCTGCCATGCGAGCTGTCTTCGTACCGGCAACAGTTCCATGACGATTAATGTGGAAGTGTGGATCAAAAAAGTGTCGTCTGAGCCGATTGGACAAACTTACATTGCGACGGAAGCGGTGTTTATTTATGTGGCGGTCGACAATGAGGGTAATTCCCGTCCTCTGCCAGCCGGTCGCGCTAACCAGCAACCCGGCGAATGAAAAACAGGTCAGGCTGTTTCAGCCTGACCTGACGCTTTATTCTATGCTGGCCCCACCATTAATCTTAAACACGATATTCATGGTCAGACCCTGCCCTGGCCGTCCGCTCTGATAGCGCCACTTTTTCATCGCCTGCTTAACTTCACGCTCAAACATATTGCGCGGCTCAGCAGAGAGGATCTGGATGTTATCCACCCGTCCCTCACTGTCCACATCAAACTTCACCCGTACCCGCCCCTCTACACGCAGTGCAAATGCGCGTTGTGGATAGCCAGGTTTACTGACGTTCAGTGCTTTTGGGCCGGTTGAGGCCGATGAGGTGGGTGACGGCGTAGATTTTGGCGCCGTGGTCGGTTTGTTCTGCGTCGCCGGGGCTTCCTGCTTAAACGGATCGGCCTGCGGTTTGCTCTCCTGACGCGGCTTCACCTCGCGTTTAGGCTGCTCCCGCTTGTGCTCTGGTTTCGGTTTGGGCTTTGGCTTAGGCTCAGGTTTGGGAATCGGCACCGGCTCCGCTTTCGGCGGTTCGGGCACGGGCTGAGGTTCCGGCACCGGTTCAGGTTCTGGCTGAGGTTCTGGCTGTGGTGCAGGCGGCTCCACGATGGCCGGTGCAGGCTCAGGCTGGACTTCAGGGGCGACCATGGTAACGCTGATGGGCTGCGACGCTTTGGGCACCTCAATCACCTGCTGGAATGAAGCATACAGAATTCCGGCTATCACGGCCCCATGCAAAGCAACAGACAACAACATGGAGACAGGCGTGCGTTTAGGTAATGGCATAGTCAGCGTGGTCATAACAGTCGCAGTGATTGAATGAAGCAGCGATTTTAAATGCAAATAGCAATCAGTTTCAATAACTCCCGCCATCCCGCCTGAAGAAAAGCGCTTTTTAGCCCTTTATGCTGAGCCATTCACCACTCTGAGGTTTCGTTTGCACTCTGAGGGGCAATCCCTTAACGTGTTGCGAAATTCTGGTTAATGGGAGTTCCTTAGTGCTTTACGTCATTTATGCAGAAGATACTGCAGATTCACTGGAAAAACGTAACGCCGTGCGCCCTGCCCATCTGGCACGGCTCAAACTGCTGCAGGAAGAGGGACGCCTGATCATTGCAGGCCCGATGCCTGCTGTCGACAGCAACGATCCTGGTGTAGCGGGCTTTACCGGCTCAACCGTGATTGCTGAATTCCCGTCATTAGAAGAAGCACAATCCTGGGCACAGGATGATCCCTACTTCGCCGCGGGCGTCTATAAGCAGGTTTCGGTTAAGCCGTTTAAACGCGTCTTCTGATCGTGACTCAGCATTGAAAATGGCTTCTGTGCCTGGCACAGAAGCCATTTTTATTTTGATCGTTCAAGAGAGGAAAGATGCAGATAATCATTCTGGGGCTACTGGCCATTATCGCTTTACTGATCGGCAGCGCGGTTTATCTCTGGCGAACTCAGGGCTGGCGTAATAAAAAGCAGTGGATTGTCATGCTGATCGTGCTGGCGGCGGCACTGCAGCTGGTGAACGTAACGCTGATGATGACGACACAACGTCTCGCTGGTTAATCAGACCTGAGGTTTCATTGCGACAGAGCAGCACATCACTCTCTGTCGCAGCAACCGGCCGGTCTGAATATTCTGCCTCGCGAATAAACGCAGCGACCAATTGATCTTAATAAATTAAAGCGTTGTTCTGAACGACATTGATAATAAACCGGTAGTACACCGGCCTGGTCTTTCAGTAATACACGCTCTCTTTAATATCCCGCCACTGGCTATTTTCAGCGATGAGTTAACCGCGATCCAGAATCAGGCCAATCAGCGCATGATAGTGCTGTTCTTCTTCCGGGCTGGTGACATGCTGTAAGCGGCCGATCAGTTTTGAGCAGATCGCTTTACGATTCAGACTACGACCCGAACTGATAATTTCCGTCACGACGGAGCCAAGAATGGCCTGTTGTGAGGGCTGCGCGGCGCTGTGTAAATAGGCGGAGATGTCAGAGACTGAAGCGGGAATACGAACGTTAGTCTGCATGGTTGACCCTCATAGGATTCATTTAAGATTAATAACCGATGCGATAAAGTTATACAACAACGAGCTATCTGTACAGATATTTAGCTTAAAAAATCAGATCGTCACGTTTTAATGACAATAAACTCATAAATAACAGCACATTACAACATTGTAAAGTTGTACAACTTGTTAGCCTGCGGTTTTTATCCTGTTAATATTCCCTCTTTAGTCCGCGCCTGCATGACCTGTTTTACTATTAAAATATGATCTTTCCGCCCTTTTTTTAGTATTAAAGAGGAATTATCTCGCAGAGCTGTCTACATTTACCCCTTGTGAGTTGAACCTCTGAATGGATGCACAGCACAGTCGCGGGCACATTATGCATAAAACTTATTCTGGCCAGTCCCTTACATTGCTCGACCCGCTGTTATCCCGGCTCCTTTCTATTGTTGACCCCAAAATAGAAGTAATGAGTGGTTACCCTGCTAATTGCTCAGTGTGGCTCACTGTCTATTATCAGCGTAAATCGCGTCAGTGGTCTTACGAATGGTACGATCGTGTGGGTTACCACAGGCCGAGTGAGCTGGGCAGCTCAATGGAATGTCTGATGCGCGAAGTCAGCGATCGTGGCGCGTCGCATCAGGAGCACCTGATAGCGCGACGGGCGATGGCAGAATCGGTTTTTTTTGAAGCCTGATTTGAAGTCTGAATAGCCTGCTTTGTCCGACAGGCTGAATTCACCGGGCTTTCGCTATATTATCTGCGTAATAAACAGAATCGAACGACGCTGCTGTTGTGCCAGCTGATGGCGAATGCAGTGGATACGCTTATACCGCCGCGACTGCCCTTCCAGCCAGCGTGAGCGGCGGCGATGCACCTGCCGTAACATTCTCCAGCGCGCCACTTCATTTCTGCTTCGTTTCATCACTTCCTCTCTGACGTCATACACACGAGATATACGCGAGGGCATTATAGAGATCTCTGCGGTAATGCCAAATCGGATCCTTCATCGAGGATGTCCGGGATAAAGGGTTCCGTTAGCCGTCATCTGCACGTAAACTTGCCGGACGAAAGCGCGAACGGGATGTCCACTTTATGACCACTTTTTATACCCTGATCAGCTGGTTGCTGGTGTTTGGTTACTGGCTGCTGATCGCCGGGGTTACGCTGCGCGTGTTGATGAAGCGACGGGCAGTGACATCCGCGATGGCCTGGCTACTGGTTATCTATATTCTGCCGCTGGTAGGGATTATCGCTTATCTCTCTTTTGGCGAACTCCATCTGGGTAAACGTCGTGCGGAGCGCGCCCGCACCATGTGGCCATCCACTGCCCGCTGGCTTACTGACCTTAAGCAGTGCCGTGAAATTTTTGCCACTGAACACAGCGACGTTGCGCGTTCGCTGTTTGAGCTTTGCTACCATCGTCAGGGCATCGCCGGGGTCAAGGGCAACCAGCTGCAGCTGCTCACCAGCGCCGACGACGTGATGCAGGCGTTGATTCGTGATATCCAGCTGGCCCGCCACAACATTGAGATGGTGTTCTATATATGGCATCCCGGCGGTCTGGCGGATGAAGTGGCGGAATCGCTGATGGCCGCATCACGCCGGGGCGTTCATTGCCGTCTGCTGCTCGACTCTGCGGGCAGTGTTACCTTTTTCCGCAGCCCCTGGGTCGGCATGATGCGCAATGCCGGAATCGATGTGGTGGAAGCGTTACAGGTCAGCCTGCTGCGCGTCTTCCTGCGACGGATGGATCTGCGTCAGCACCGCAAAATCGTACTCATTGATAACTACATCGCTTATACCGGCAGCATGAACCTGGTCGATCCGCGCTTCTTCAAACAGAGCGCGGGTGTCGGTCAGTGGATTGACCTGATGGCGCGAATGGAAGGCCCGGTTGCCACCGCGATGGGGATTGTTTTCAGCTGCGACTGGGAGATAGAGACCGGCAAACGCATTTTACCGCCGCCGCCCGATCGCAACATTATGCCGTTTGAACAGGAGAGCGGCCACACCGTGCAGGTGATCGCCTCCGGTCCCGGCTTCCCGGAAGATATGATCCATCAGGCGCTGCTGACTGCGGTCTATTCGGCACGTGAACAGTTGATCATGACCACGCCCTACTTAGTGCCGAGCGACGATCTGCTGCATGCTATCTGTACGGCGGCGCAGCGTGGCGTCAATGTCAGCGTGATTGTGCCTCGTCACAATGACTCGCTGCTGGTTGGCTGGGCCAGCCGCTCCTTCTTCAGTGAGTTGCTGGAAGCGGGCGTGAAAATTTATCAGTTTGAAGATGGCCTGCTGCACACCAAAAGCGTGCTGGTCGACGGACAACTGAGCCTGGTGGGAACCGTGAATCTCGATATGCGCAGTTTATGGCTGAATTTTGAAGTGACGCTGGTGGTTGATGATGCGGGTTTTGGCAGCGATCTCGCCTGTGTGCAGGATGACTATATCGCCCGTTCCCGCCTGCTGGATGGCAAGCGCTGGGCAAAACGTGCCTGGTGGCAACGCATCGTCGAACGACTGTTTTACTTCTTCAGTCCTTTACTGTAAAACGAGCCAGATTGTGTAAATGGCCGCAGGCCGACAGGACAGACTATGGATTTAAATAATCGCCTTACCGAAGATGAAACGCTGGAACAAGCCTACGATATTTTTCTCGAACTGGCAGTCGACAATCTTGATCCGGCAGACGTCATTCTCTTCAATCTGCAGTTCGAAGAGCGCGGTGGCGCAGAGCTGTTCGATCCCTCTGAAGACTGGAAAGATCATGTCGATTTCGATCTGAACCCGGACTTCTTCGCCGAGGTGGTGATTGGGCTGGGTGAAGCGGACGGTGAACCGATCACCGACGTCTTTGCTCGCGTGCTGCTGTGCCGCGAGAAAGACCACAAACTCTGTCATATCCTGTGGCGTGAGTAAGCGTCAGATTTGATAAGAAAACGCCGGGCGATTGCCCGGCGTTTTGCATTATAGCGGGTCGACTTTCAGACAGGAGACCGCGTGATTGAAGCTGCCTTCCAGCAGCGGCCGGGTTTTCGCACACTCCGGACCGGCAATCGGACAACGGGTGCGGAACACGCAGCCTGATGGCGGATTGATCGGCGACGGCAGCTCCCCTTCCAGCAGCTGAATCTGCTTGTTCTTCTCCTTGTCCGGATCGGGAATCGGCACCGCGGACATCAGCGCACGGGTATAAGGATGCTGAGGATTGCTGTAGACCTCTTTGTAGGTACCCAGCTCCACCGCATGCCCCAGATACATTACCAGCACCCGGTCAGAGATATGTTTCACCACCGCCAGATCGTGCGCAATGAAGATCAGCGATAAGCCCATTTCACGCTGCAGCTGCTGCAGCAGGTTAACCACCTGGGCCTGAATTGAGACGTCCAGTGCGGAGACCGGCTCATCACAGATAATCAGCTTTGGCTCCAGAATCAGCGCGCGGGCGATACCGATACGCTGACACTGACCGCCCGAGAACTCGTGCGGATAGCGGTTAATCAGGTTAGGCAGCAGCCCCACCTTCATCATCATATTTTTAACGCGGTCTTTCACTTCCTGACGCGCCATTTTTGGATGATAGGTACGCAGTGGCTCTGCGATAATATCGCCGATGGTCATACGCGGGTTCAGCGACGCCAGCGGATCCTGGAATATCATCTGGATATCGCTTCGCGCCTTGCGCCACTCCTCTTCACTTTGCCCCAGCAGATCACGGCCTAACCAGGCGACCCGACCTTCGGTCGCCTTCACCAGCCCGATAATGGCGCGCGCCAGGGTCGATTTACCACAGCCAGACTCGCCTACCACGCCCAGGGTTTCCCCCTCATACAGACGCAGGCTGACCCCATCGACTGCTTTCAGGGTTTTTGATGGCTGCCAGAACCACTGCCTGCCATCTTTGATGTCGAAATGCACCTTGAGGTCGGCGATTTCCAGCAACACTCTTTTTTCAGCTACGGTGCTCATACTAACTCCTCCACCGGCTTAAAGCAGGCGCGCAGACGGCCTTCGCCAAAGGGTTCCAGCGGTGGTGCCTGGGTGCAGATATCCATAGCGTGCGGACAACGCGGCTGGAACGGGCAGCCCTGCGGCAGACGCAGCAGGTTGGGTGGATTACCCGGAATCGTCGTCAGACTTTCCCCTTCCGCATCCAGACGCGGCACCGCATTAAGCAGACCAATCGAGTAAGGATGTGACGGCTGATAAAAGACATCGCGGGCACGGCCATACTCCATGGTGCGTCCGGCATACATCACCAGCACTTTGTCGCAGATCCCCGCCACCACACCCAGATCGTGGGTGATCATGATAATGGCGGTGTTGAACTCGCGCTTGAGGTCGTTGAGCAGCGTCATAATCTGCGCCTGGACGGTAACATCCAGCGCAGTGGTCGGCTCGTCGGCAATCAGCAGTTTGGGACGACACAGCAGCGCCATGGCGATCATGACGCGCTGACGCATACCGCCGGAGAACTCATGCGGATACATCTTCATCCGCTTGCGCGCTTCCGGCATTTTCACCGCATCCAGCATTCTCACCGACTCTTCAAACGCCTGCGCGTTGTTCATCCCTTTATGCAGCTTAAGCACTTCCATCAGCTGCTCGCCCACCCGCATATAGGGGTTCAGCGAGGTCATCGGGTCCTGGAAAATCATCGCAATCTGTTCGGCGCGCAGTTTATTGAGCTTGTTCTCGGGCAGATTCAGGATCTCTTTGCCATTGAACATCGCCGAACCGCCAATGCGGCCATTTTTCGCCAGCAGCCCCATCAGGGCAAAGGCGGTTTGTGATTTGCCGGAACCGGACTCACCGACAATGCCCAGCGTCTCACCGGCGCGCAGCGAGAAGTTCAGGTCGTTAACGGCGGTAACATCACCATCGTGCGTGCCAAAGGTAACGCGTAAATCTTTGACCGTAAGTAGCTGTTCGCTTCCCGCGCGGGCCGCCATTGCTGGCTGGAATTCATGAATAGTCATCGGGAAACTCCTTAACGATCTTTCGGGTCGAGGGCATCACGCAGGCCATCGCCGATAAAGTTGAAACAGAACAGCGTGACTACCAGGAAACCTGCCGGATAGAGCAGCAGCCACGGCGACACTTCCATCGAGTTTGCCCCGTCGCTGAGGAGTGCGCCCCAGCTACTCAGCGGCTCCTGCGTACCCAGGCCCAGGAAGCTCAGGAAGGATTCAAACAGGATCATGCTCGGCACCAGCAGCGAGGCGTAAACCACTACCACGCCCAGCACGTTCGGCACGATATGGCGCACCACGATTTTCCAGGTCGATACCCCGCCCACATGGGCCGCTTCGATAAACTCTTTGCGCTTCAGGCTCAGCGTCTGGCCACGCACAATACGCGCCATATCGAGCCACGAAACCATGCCGATAGCAGCAAAAATCAGCAGGATATTGCGACCAAAAAAGGTCACCAGCAGGATCACGAAGAACATAAACGGGAAGGAGTTAAGGATTTCCAGAATACGCATCATCACCGAGTCTGTTTTGCCGCCGAGATAGCCAGCAATCGAGCCATAGAGCGTCCCGACAATCACCGCGATCAGCGCAGAAGCCACGCCCACCATCAGCGAGATGCGGCCACCGATAGCCACTCGCACCAGCAGGTCACGACCCGAAGAATCAGTGCCGAACCAGTGACCAGAGGTGGTATCGGGCGGCGAGGACATCATGGCCCAGTCGGTATCGTCGTAGGTGAACTGCGCCAGCATCGGCGCAAAGATCACGAACAGGGTGATCAGGAACAGCACCAGCAGGCTGATGGAGGCAGCGCGGTTATGAATAAAACGACGACGCGCGTCCTGCCAGAGACTACGCCCTTCTACTTCCAGCTTCTCACTGAACGCATCAAGAGCTTCGCTGTTTTTCTTACTTAACATCATGGCGAACTCCGCAATCAGTAACGAATTTTGGGATCGATAACGGCATAGAGCACGTCAACAATCGCGTTGAATACGATGGTCAGCAAACCCACCAGAATGGTCAGGCTCATCACCAGTGAGTAGTCACGGTTCAGGGCGCCGTTCACAAACAGCTGACCGATGCCCGGCAGACCGTAGATCGACTCAATCACCATCGACCCGGTGATGATGCCGACAAATGCCGGTCCCATGTAGGAGATCACCGGCAGCAACGCCGGTTTCAGTGCATGACGCATTACAATGCGGCGCAGCGGTAAGCCTTTGGCGCGCGCGGTGCGGATAAAGTTGGAGTGCATCACTTCAATCATCGATCCACGGGTGATACGCGCGATACTGGCGATGTAAGCCAGCGACAGCGCCACCATCGGCAGCAGCATGTAGTTCCACTGCCCGCCGTTCCAGCCGCCGCCCGGCAGCCACTTCAGGGTGATGGCGAACAGCAGAACCAGCAACGGCGCGACCACGAAGCTGGGTATCACCACGCCGGTCATTGCCACCCCCATCACCGCAAAATCCCACAAGCTGTTCTGTTTGAGCGCAGCGATAACTCCGGCCGTGACGCCAAGTACCACCGCCAGCAGAAACGCGGCCAGGCCGAGTTTGGCCGAGACCGGGAACGCATGCGCGACCAGGTAGTTGACCGAATAATCTTTGTATTTAAAGGATGGGCCGAAGTCGCCGTGCGCCAGCTGCACCAGGTAATCGACATACTGCTTACCGATAGGATCGTTGAGGTGATATTTCGCCTCAATGTTGGCCATCACTTCCGGTGCCAGGGTGCGCTCGCCAGTAAACGGGCTGCCGGGTGCCAGTCGCATCATAAAGAAGGAGATGGTAATCAGGACGAACAGCGTCGGGAGCGCTTCAAGCAAGCGACGCAGGATGAATTTTAACATTGCCGTACCTACCAGGCTGTTGCTTCACAACATATAAAAAAAATTAAAAGGCGGCGCCAGACGCGCCGCCACTGCTGATAGCCTGAATGCTATTAGTGTTTGATGATGTAGAAGTTTTTATCGAGCGTTTTATCCAGTGGATCTTTACCGGTATAACCGCCGACATAAGGTTTCACCAGACGGGTGTTCACGTAGTAGTAAACCGGGACGATGGTGCTGTCTTTATCCATGATCTGCTCGGCCTGCTGATAGTCAGCTGCACGGGCTTTAGCATCCGGGGCCTTAATCGCGTCGCGAATCACTTTGTCAAACGCATCGCTCTTATAGTGCGAGGTGTTACTGCTGCTGTTGGACAGCATGGTGTTCAGGAAGGAAGTCGGTTCATTGTAGTCCGCACACCATGCCGCACGGGAAACATCGTAGTTACCCTGATGACGGGTATCCAGGAAGGTTTTCCACTCCTGGTTTTCCAGCTTGATGTTCACGCCGATATTTTTCTTCCAGATCGACGAGGCGGCAATTGCCAGCTTCTTGTGCAGATCGGAGGTGTTATAGAGCAGGTTAAAGGTCAGCGGTTTGTCGGCGGTGTAGCCCGCTTCGGCCAGCAGCTTTTTCGCCTCGGCATTACGCTTGTCCTGTGACCATTTGAACCAGTCTGGCGGCAGAATGTCCATGCCGTCGGTCGCTGGTGGCGTGTAGCTATAGGCAGGTTTCTGGCCCTGCGCCAGCACTTTATTCACCATGATGTCACGATCCAGACCCAGCTTCAGGGCAGCGCGCACGCGCGGATCGGTGAATGGCGCTTTCTGGTTGTTGATTTCGTAGTAATAGGTGCAGAGATATGGATCGACGTGCAGCTCTTTACCGTTGTCACGCTGCAGCTTTTTAAACAGCTCAATCGGCAGGTTGTTATAGGTCATGTCGCTGCCGTTCTCGGAGAAGTAGCGGTTAACGTCACTGACTTCTGAACTGATCGGCAGGAAGGTGACTTTGTTCAGCACCGTATGCTCATTGTCCCAGTAGTTCGGGTTACGCACCAGGGTGATACGTTCGTTAATCACGTGCGCTTCAAGCTTAAAGGCACCGTTGCCGACCCAGTTCTGCGGCTGCGTCCACTGATCGCCAAATTTCTCAATCGCCGGTTTGTAAACCGGTGACATGACGGAGTTAATCAGCAGCTTATCAAAATAGGGAACCGGCTCACTCAGGGTGACTTCCAGCGTGTGATCATCAATGGCTTTGACGCCCAGATCGGTAATGGGCTTTTTACCGGCAATGATGTCATCGACGTTCAGGATATGACCATATTGCGGATAGCTGGCGTAAGGTGACGCGGTTTTAGGATCGACCAGACGCTCCCAGCTGTAGACGAAGTCCTGCGCGGTGACCGGCTCGCCATTGGACCATTTGGCATTTTTGCGCAGGTGGAAAGTCCACACTTTGAAATCTTTATTTTCATAACTTTCCGCTACGGCCGGGATCGGTTTACCGTTGCTGTCATTGACCAGCAGACCTTCGTAAAGATCACGCGCCACGTTATCTTCCGGCACACCTTCAATTTTGTGCGGATCGAGCGACTGCACTTCATCGCCATTGCCGCGAACCAGCTCCTGTTTTGCGGCCAGCTCAACGCCCGCAGGCACCGTTGCTGCGAAAGCCGCATTCCCTGCCAGCGCACTCACTGCGGCGAAAACGCCCGCTGCAATCAGGCTTTTTTTCGTGATGTTGTTCATTATTACACTCCAGTTTTATTATCGTCACCGTGGCGATGCTCTGCCACGGCGTCCCCCGTCTGCGGGCTCCCTGGCCTGTTACCAGGGAGATTGACCCCAAAAAAAGGTCTGTTTGCTGATGCGCTTTCCGACTGTCTCGCCGAACGGGCGATCAGATCAGTGTTTTTTGATGAAATAGTACTTCAGGTCTGTCATGTCCTGCGGGTCTTTGCCCGTGAAGCCGCCAACCCAGGGCTTCACCAGGCGCACACTTACGCGGTAGTAAACTGGCACAATTGGTGAGTCTTTGTCGAGTTGTGTTTCAGCCTGCTGATACAGGCTGGCGCGCTGCGCCTCGCTGCCCGCCGTCAGCGTCTCCGCCATCAGACGATCAAAGGTCGCGCTGCTGTAAAACGCGGTGTTGATCGAGGCGTTGCTGATCAGCATGTTCAGGAAGGTTGAGGGTTCATTGTAGTCAGCACACCAGGTGGCGCGCACCACGTCATACTGCGCCTGATTACGGGTCTCCAGCATGGTTTTCCACTCCTGATTCTGCAGCGTCACCTTAGCACCCAGGTTTTTCTGCCACATCGACGCGGCCGCAATCGCCTGCCGTTTGTTCTGATCGGAAGTGTTGTAGAGCAGCGTAAAGGTCAGCGGATGGGCAGCATCAAAGCCGGCCTCTGTCAGCAGCTTCTTCGCGGCTTCATTACGCTGCGCCTGCGTCCAGGTGAACCAGGCAGGTGGCGTGAGTTTGATACCGGCGGTAAAAGGCGGCGTCAGGCTATAAGCCGGAATCTGCCCCTGGGCCATGATCTTATTGGCAATGACCTCGCGATCGAGGGTCATCTTCAGCGCGGCACGCACCCGCGCATCGGTAAACGGCGGCTTTTTGTTATTAATCTCGTAGTAGAAGGTGCAGAGCAGCGGGCTGACCTTCACTTCATCGCCCAGCTCTTTGCGCAGCTTGCCAAACATCTCTGGTGGCACCGCACTGTTGGTAATATCCGTGCCGCCGCTGCGGTAGCGATTAATATCGCTGTTTTCAGAGGCGATCGGCAGGAAGGTCCCCTGTTCAATCACGGTGTGCGCATTATCCCAGTAGCGAGGATTGCGCTTCACGACAATTTTTTCATTCACTACCCAGTCGCTTAGCGTGTAGGCGCCGTTGCCGATGTAGTGACCCGGGCGGGTCCAGGCTTCGCCCCACTGCTTAATGGCTGGCTCATAAACCGGTTTCATCGCCGTATGCGCTAACATCGCCACCAGGTAAGGAACAGGTTCACTCAGGGTAATTTGCAGCCGATGGGCATCCAGCGCCTTCACGCCCAGCTGATCGGGTGACGCTTTACCGGTAAGGATGGCATCGATATTGGCAAAATGGGCGGCCTGCAGATAGCTGGAGTAAGGCGACGCGGTTTTCGGGTCCACCAGACGGCGCCAGCTGTAGACGAAATCAGCGGCGGTAACCGGCTCACCGTTGCTCCACTTCGCATCCTCCCGCAGATTAAAAATCCAGACGGTGGGTTGCGGGTTTTCCCAGCTTTTAGCGACGCCAGGAACGACCTGCCCGCTGTTATCGGTATTGACCAGGCCGTCCAGCAGGTTGTGAATAATATTGGATTCCGGCACGCCTTCGGTTTTATGCGGATCCAGCGAGGAGACTTCACTGCCGTTATTGATCACAATCTGTTGCTGCGCGGCCAGTGTTGTACCCGGCGGCACCGTGGCGGCATAGGCCGGCGAAAAAGCCATTAACAAAACGACTGCGAGTGTTGACCGCTGCTGCTGCAAATTCTTCATCCCAATCATGCGAAACGCCAACCTTAAATTAAGTATCCCGACAGGCTTAAGCAAAAAGCGTTCTCACTTTGGGCTTTCGGAGAAAAAATTTTACGTTGGGCCAAAAATTATCAGAAGCCGCGAAGGCGCGCCAAAGCAAAATAGCTAAAATGTTAACTAATTCTCTTTTATCATGAGAAGTCAGGCAGCGGAAGTGTTAATTTTCGTCCTGAAAATATCATATCGATATGAAAAATAGACTATTTAGCTGGAAACCCCTCTTAAGAGCGGAAAGCAGCGACAAACAGCCTCTTTTTTGGCACTTATATTGGGGAATCTGGCTTCAGCGTGATGAAATTTAAGATAGCGTGATTATTCTGGCAGTTTGTGAGGCTTACACGAAAATAGAGAGCAGAATATCGTGTGAAAATAGTGACATTATTTTGCAGAAAAAAGTCTGTGAGCCAGCGCGCAGTAATGAAATTTATAATTGCCTGATTCTGTTAAGCACAACGAATAATTGCATCGTAATGGTGCATAAAATGCCCCTACTGCACCATTACGGATCATTATTTCACTTCACTCTCTGAAATAAGTAGGCGTTTAATTGAGTAAGCCGGGAAAAATGGACTTCATGCCGGTGACAACAAATTCGATGCCCAGTGCCATCAGTAACAGACCCATAATACGCGTAATGACGTTGATACCGGTCTGGCCAAGAATACGCACCATTAACGGCGCGGCCCGAAAGAGTAACCAGCAGCAGAATGCAAAAATGGCAATCGCCAGGGTGAACCCCAGCAGATTTATCCAGCTGTGGTAGCGGGTGCTCCAGACAATGGTCGAGCTGATAGCACCCGGCCCCGCCATCAGAGGCAACGCCAGCGGCACAACCCCCACACTTTCACGAATCGCCGTTTCTGACTTCTCCTGCTTATTCTGCTTATCTTCGCCCAGCTTGCCGCTGATCATCGACATCGCAATGGTAACGACCAGGATCCCACCCGCGATGCGGAAGGAGTCAATCGAGATGCCAAACACATGCAGAATCGCATCACCAAGGAACAGTGACGTCCAGAGAATAATAGCAACCGCCAGATTGGCAGTGAGGTTGGTTTTGTTACGCTCAGCCACCCCCTGATAACGGGTCATGCTGATGAAGACCGGAATAATTCCCACCGGATTGACCAGCGCAAAGAGCCCGACAAAAAATTTTATATAGCCTGATAAATCTAACAGCGCAGGGTTCACGACTTTACTCCGTACCACAGGGGGGAAAACGCGCCTAATGTATGTGAAAACAGGCACGGACGCCAGATGCTGACTCAGCTATTTATACTGTTGAATGACGGCGCATCCAGCGCGTTACCCCAGAGATTAAAAAGTGACTGGATTTAGCCGCTACCAGGCAGATGACGTGAAGAGGTAACCAATTTGATAAACAAAGGGCGTAAAGGGGAGCTGAAAGGTGTCAGCTTGCGGTTAAATTGATCTGCATCAAAATTGCCCTACCCCAAACCAGGTAATCTTTTCGCAACGGAAGTATTAGCGGCAGCGAAGAAAATCTCACTGACTGCAACAGAAGACTAGTTCAGTAAACAGTTGAAAATCCGGGCGTTTTGACCCAGTCCAACGCCTTATGGCAACGTGACTATACTCAGGGCGCAGGATTGTTTACTAAAAAAGTTTAACTTCCTTCAGGAGAACACCATGGCCGTAACCAATGTCGCCGAACTTAATGCACTGGTTGAACGTGTAAAAAAAGCCCAGCGTGAATATGCCAACTTTTCTCAACAACAGGTCGACGCCATCTTCCGTGCCGCCGCCCTCGCCGCCGCAGACGCCCGAATCCCGCTTGCCAAGATGGCCGTTGCCGAATCAGGTATGGGCATCGTCGAAGACAAAGTGATCAAAAACCATTTTGCTTCAGAATATATCTACAACGCTTATAAAGATGAAAAAACCTGTGGTGTGTTAGCCACGGATGATACTTTCGGCACCATTACCATTGCCGAACCTATTGGCCTGATTTGCGGTATCGTCCCGACGACCAACCCCACTTCAACCGCCATCTTCAAAGCATTAATCAGCCTTAAAACCCGTAACGGCATCATTTTCTCTCCCCATCCACGCGCCAAAGATGCAACAAACAAAGCGGCAGACATTGTATTGCAGGCGGCGGTGGCTGCCGGTGCGCCAAAAGATATTATCGGCTGGATCGACGCACCTTCCGTTGAGCTGTCAAATCAACTGATGCATCACCCTGACATCAACCTGATTCTCGCCACTGGCGGTCCGGGCATGGTGAAAGCGGCTTACAGCTCCGGTAAACCTGCGATTGGTGTCGGTGCGGGTAATACGCCGGTCGTGATTGATGAAACCGCCGATCTGAAACGTGCGGTTGCGTCGATTCTGATGTCGAAAACCTTTGATAACGGGGTTATCTGCGCCTCTGAACAATCGGTGATTGTGGTCGATTCAGTCTATGACGCGGTGCGTGAACGTTTCGCCAGCCACGGCGGTTATATGCTGCAGGGTGCCGAACTGAGTGCGGTGCAGAATATTATTCTGAAAAACGGCGGCCTGAATGCGGCTATCGTAGGCCAGCCAGCGTTCAAAATTGCGGAGATGGCCGGTATCAGCGTGCCACCGAGCACTAAGATTCTGATTGGCGAAGTGAAGCTGGTGGATGAGTCTGAGCCGTTCGCCCATGAAAAACTCTCACCAACCCTTGCGATGTATCGGGCGAAAGATTTCCAGGATGCGGTCGCGAAAGCAGAAAAACTGGTCGCCATGGGCGGTATCGGCCACACCTCCTGTCTCTATACCGATCAGGACAACCAGACCGAACGCGTTCACTACTTCGGCGACAAAATGAAAACCGCGCGTATTCTGATCAACACCCCCGCCTCGCAGGGTGGTATCGGCGACCTCTACAACTTTAAACTGGCGCCGTCTCTGACGCTGGGTTGTGGTTCGTGGGGCGGAAACTCTATTTCAGAGAACGTCGGTCCAAAACATCTGATCAATACCAAAACTGTCGCCAAGCGAGCTGAGAATATGTTGTGGCATAAACTTCCAAAATCCATCTACTTCCGTCGGGGTTCACTGCCAATTGCGCTGGAAGAAGTGGCAACGGATGGCGCGAAACGTGCCTTTATCGTCACTGACCGCTTCCTGTTCAATAACGGCTATGCCGACCAGGTGACCCGCGTGCTGAAATCACACGGCATTGAAACGGAAGTGTTCTTCGAAGTTGAAGCTGACCCGACGCTGAGCATCGTGCGTAAAGGTGCTGAGCAGATGAACAGCTTCAAACCGGATGTCATCATCGCGCTGGGCGGTGGCTCACCGATGGATGCCGCGAAAATCATGTGGGTGATGTACGAACATCCGGAAACTCACTTCGAGGAGCTGGCGTTACGTTTCATGGATATCCGTAAACGTATCTACAAGTTCCCGAAAATGGGTGTCAAAGCGCGCATGATTGCCATCACCACCACGTCCGGTACCGGTTCTGAAGTCACGCCGTTTGCTGTAGTGACCGATGATGCGACGGGTCAGAAATATCCGCTCGCTGACTACGCACTGACGCCTGATATGGCGATTGTCGATGCCAACCTGGTGATGGATATGCCGCGTTCACTCTGCGCCTTCGGCGGTCTGGATGCCGTGACCCACGCGCTGGAAGCTTATGTTTCAGTACTGGCGAATGAATACTCTGACGGACAGGCGCTGCAGGCGCTGAAACTGCTGAAAGAGAATCTGCCAGCCAGCTATGCCGAAGGCGCCAAAAATCCGGTGGCGCGTGAGCGCGTACACAATGCCGCCACTATCGCCGGTATTGCGTTTGCCAACGCCTTCCTCGGGGTTTGTCACTCAATGGCGCATAAGCTGGGTTCAGAGTTCCATATCCCACACGGCCTGGCCAACGCCCTGTTAATCTCTAACGTTATTCGCTACAACGCGAATGACAACCCGACTAAACAGACCGCTTTCAGCCAGTACGATCGCCCTCAGGCGCGCCGTCGCTACGCCGAGATTGCTGACCATCTGGGTCTGAGCGCACCAGGCGACCGCACCGCGCAGAAAATTGAGAAGCTGCTCGCCTGGCTGGATGAGATTAAAACTGAACTTGGTATTCCAACCTCTATCCGTGAGGCGGGTGTGCAGGAAGCGGACTTCCTGGCGAAAGTCGATAAACTGGCCGATGATGCGTTTGATGACCAGTGTACCGGCGCTAACCCACGTTATCCGCTGATTGCTGAACTGAAACAGATTATGCTTGATACCTACTACGGTCGTGAATTTGTCGAACCGTTCTCAAGCGTAGCCGAAGCCATTGCTGAGCAGCCGGTAAAAGGTATTAAGCTTGAGAAGAAAGCCAAAAAAGTCTGATAGTGCCGTTCTGACTGTCTGATAAAAAAACCCGCCCCGGCGGGTTTTTTATTGCCTGAACAATAGGGTTAATTCAGCGGAGTCTGAGCGCCATGGATTGCCTGCAACGATCCCTGCTCTATCGCCTGTTTATAATGCTTGCGGCAGACTGAGATATAACGTTCGTTACCGCCAATCACCACCTGCTCACCCTCACTGAAAGGTTTGCCCTCGCTATCCAGTCGCAGAACCATACTGGCCTTGCGCCCACAGTGACAAATAGTTTTGAGTTCAACCAGCTTATCTGCCCACGCCAGCAGATACTGACTGCCAACAAACAGTTCACCGCGAAAATCCGTTCGCAGACCATAACAGAGCACCGGAATATCAAGGTCGTCTACGACATCTGACAGCGCTTTAACCTGCTCACGGGTCAGGAACTGACTCTCATCAACCAGCACGCAGTGGACAGGCTGAACGGCATGTTCAGCAGCGATGTCGCTGTAGAGTGATGTCTCTGCGTTGTATAGCAACGCCGGTGACGATAGTCCGATACGGGAACTCACCTGCCCGGCACCAAAGCGATTATCGATTTCAGCGGTGTAAACCAGTGAACGCATGCCGCGCTCATGATAGTTATATGAGGATTGTAGCAGTGCGGTTGATTTCCCTGCATTCATGGCAGAGTAATAGAAATAGAGTTGAGCCATCGGCGCGTATCTTCATCAGGACTGAATGGAATGGCGCGCATATTACCACAAAGCGGCGGCAATACGTTGCGGTTGATGAGTGAATAAAGTGTAACGGCTGGCCGTTTATTCCTCTGCATGCCGTTTCCAGCGCCTGTTATGTGCAGTGCCGAACGGGATAAGTTTTGCTTATTTTACCCGCAAAAAAATCAATGACATTTTTGTTGCTGACCTGAATACATTAAATTTATTTGATATCTGACTAAAGGAAAATATTTTTATTCTGCACAACTGTGCAATTTTCTGGTGAAAATTATTTTTAGTCACCTGGGTAATTAGTGATATACATATTTTTATGATTGCAGTTATTTTATGTCGCCACTACTATTAGCGGGCAACACAACTTTTCCCTTATTCAGAGACCAGGACAATGAGCGAAGCACTAAAAGTTCTTAATAATATCCGTACGCTGCGCGCCCAGGCCAGAGAGTATTCCGTTGAAATACTGGAAGAGATGCTGGAAAAGCTGGACGTAGTAGTAAAAGAGCGCCGCGAAGAAGAGTCTCATTTTCAGGCAGAAAATGAAGAACGCACGCGTAAACTTAATCAGTATCGTGAAATGCTACTGGCTGATGGTATTGACCCGAATGAACTGATTAACACGCTGACCGACACACGGACTGCGGCAAAAGGTAAACGCTCAGTACGTCCTGCTAAATATGGTTACACCGATGAAAAAGGCGAGTCCAGAACCTGGACCGGTCAGGGCCGCACACCGGCCGTGATTAAAAAAGCGCTGGAAGAACAGGGTAAAAAGCTGGACGATTTTTTACTGTAAAAACCGCAGTGTGACTGCCTTCCTGGCAGCCTGATGCGCAATAAAAAAGGAAGCCGGAGCTTCCTTTTTTCTTTTAATCAGATACTCAGACGCGGTAAAAGTCGCGGTACCAGTCCACAAAGTTTTTAACGCCCTCTTCGACCCCGGTCTGCGGTTTGAATCCAATTGCCTTAAACAAGGCTTCGGTATCCGCACTTGTTTCCAGTACATCTCCAGGCTGCATTGGCATCAGATTTTTCTTCGCAGTAATGCCCAGGGCTTTTTCAATCGCTTCGATATAGTTCATCAACGTGACAGGCTGACTGTTTCCAATATTATAAACACGATAAGGTGCTGAACTGGTTGCCGGCGATCCGGTTTCAACCGTCCAGTTGTCGTCCTGTTGTGGAATAACATCCTGCAGACGAACAATGGCTTCAGCAATATCGTCAATATAGGTAAAGTCGCGTTTCATCTGGCCCTGGTTATAAACGTCAATCGCTTCACCGGCAATCATTGCGCGGGTGAATTTGAATAACGCCATATCCGGGCGGCCCCACGGGCCATAGACCGTAAAGAAGCGCAATCCAGTGGTCGGCAACTGATAGAGATGCGAGTAAGTGTGTGACATTAACTCGTTGGCTTTTTTGGTCGCTGCATATAAAGAAACCGGATGATCAACGCTATCTTCGGTTGAGAACGGCATCTTGCGATTCAGACCATAGACTGAACTGGATGAGGCGTAGAGCAGATGTTCAATTTTATGATGACGGCAACCTTCAAGGATATTGAGGTGACCCGTCAGATTGGAGTCTGCGTAGGCATGAGGATTTTCAATGGAATATCGGACACCAGCCTGAGCGCCAAGATGGATAACGCGCTGGAATTTTTGCTGATCGAACAGTGACGCCATTGCGTCACGGTCCGCCAGGTCCATCTCAATAAAAGTAAAACCAGGATCGGCCTTAATTAAATTGAGACGGGCATGCTTGAGATTTACGTCGTAATAATCATTCAGGTTGTCGATACCGACAACCTGGTGACCGGCGGCCAGCAGACGCTGGCTGACATGAAAACCAATAAAACCTGCGGCGCCGGTGACCAGAAAGTTCATAAATCCCTCGTTAATTATGCAGTTTGAATAGACGCTCCGCGGCCGATTGCATAATAAACGAAACCGCGTTTGCTGATACGCTCTGGATCATACAGGTTACGACCATCAAAAATCACGGCTTCTTTCAGTGCATTTTTGATGATGTCGAAGTCAGGTGCACGGAAGTTTTGCCACTCCGTACAGATGACCAGACCGTCAGCGCCCTGCAGTGCGGCTTCTTTGGTACCCATCAGCTTAAGATCGCTGCGGTGACCGTAGATACGCTGTGCTTCATCCATCGCTTCAGGGTCAAACGCCTGAACAGATGCGCCAGCTTCCCACAGCGTTTCCATCAGCACACGGCTGGAGGCTTCACGCATGTCGTCAGTGTTCGGCTTAAATGACAGGCCCCAGAGCGCAAACGTTTTACCTTTCAGATCGTCACCAAAATGACGTTTGATAAAGGTTGGCAGTTTGTTTTTCTGGTTGTCATTCACATCTTCCACGGCCTGCAACAGACGTGGCTGATAGCCAATTGACTCAGCGGTACGGATTAACGCCTGCACATCTTTCGGGAAGCAGGAGCCGCCGTAACCACAGCCAGGATAGATAAAGTGGTAGCCAATGCGAGGGTCGGAACCGATGCCCTGGCGTACTTTTTCAATATCCGCGCCTAAACGTTCAGCCAGGTTAGACATCTCATTCATAAAGCTGATTTTGGTGGCCAGCATGCAGTTTGCTGCATACTTGGTCAGCTCTGCGCTGCGGATATCCATCATGATCATACGATCGTGGTTACGGTTAAACGGCTCATAGAGCTCGCGTAACAGTTCTACCACGTCGTCGTTGTCAGTACCGACAACGATACGTTCTGGACGCATACAGTCATTAACTGCAGCACCTTCTTTGAGGAATTCCGGGTTAGATACCACATCAAAGGTGATGTTGGCGTCACGCGCTTTCAGCGCTTCCGTCATTACCGCACGAACTTTGTCTGCTGTGCCAACCGGAACGGTTGATTTGTCGATAACCACTTTGTGATCGTTCATATGCTGCGCAATGGTGCGCGCTACGGCGGTCACATATTTCAGATCGGCAGAGCCGTCTTCATCTGGTGGAGTACCAACTGCAATAAACTGCATAACACCATGGTTTACGCCCAGCTCAGCATCAGTGCTGAACTTCAGACGACCCGCTTCGTAATTGGACATTACCAGCGGCGTTAAACCTGGTTCGAAAATAGGAATGATGCCTTTTTTCAGATTTTCGACTTTGTTTTCGTCGACATCAATGCAGAGAACGTCATGTCCGACTTCGGCTAACACCGCAGCCTGAACCAGACCGACATAGCCGATACCAAATACAGTGACTTTCATCGAGTTATCCTGTGTTTATGAATTACTTTTTGTTGCCAACTGCGCCATCGAGCCATTCAGAAAAATCTTTGCCCAATACCGGATGACGAACACCGTACTCAACGAAAGCCTGCATGTAGCCCAGTTTGTTACCACAGTCATGGCTGACGCCTTTCAGGTGATATGCTTCAACTGTCTCTTTTTCCATCAGCATTGCAATGGAGTCAGTCAGCTGAACTTCGCCGCCTGCACCTGGAGGCGTTTTAGCCAGCAGTGGCCAGATCTCTGAAGAGAGAACATAACGACCTACAACGGCCAGGTTTGATGGGGATTCTGACGCTTTAGGCTTCTCAACCACACCGACCATTGGTGCGCTGTCGCCTGGGTTCAGTTCTGCGCCCTGGCAATCGACAACACCGTATGCAGTCACATCGGCAACCGGCTCAACCATGATCTGGCTGCGGCCAGACTCTTCATAACGGCTCAGCATCTCTGCCAGGTTATCTTTGGTTGGGTTAGATTCATATTCGTCGATGATGACGTCTGGCAGGATAACCGCAAACGGCTCATCACCGATCAGTGGGTGTGCACACATTACAGCGTGACCCAGACCTTTAGCGATGCCCTGACGAACCTGCATGATGGTGACGTGTGGCGGGCAGATTGACTGGATTTCATCCAGCAGCTGACGCTTAACGCGTTTTTCCAGCATTGATTCCAGTTCGAAGCTGGTATCAAAGTGGTTTTCGATGGCATTTTTTGATGAATGCGTTACCAGCACAATTTCGTTGATGCCAGCAGCGATACACTCGTTAACGACATACTGGATTAACGGCTTATCAACCAGCGGTAACATTTCTTTAGGAATCGCTTTGGTAGCCGGGAGCATACGCGTACCCAAACCCGCTACCGGGATTACCGCTTTTTTTACTTTGGTATTATTGGCAGACATTAAGATACCTCTCTTATAGGCCGTTCAAGTTAATACTTGATATGTCGGTTTAAAATCGGAAATGAGTATATCAGTTAGTATCGAACGGATTTATCCTGGAAGGCACCAAACCGTCGAAATTAAGACTATTACCCAACTGTAAAGCTAAACTCTGGCCCTGTCCTCAGCGCCAGAATTCCTCTGTTTTTACGGCTTATTCTTCCGTCGATAGCATCAGCCGAATGCGCCCGCCCGCGCCCCAGACGTGGCATTGCCAGTTTTCTGCGCGCTGACTGATCTGGTTAAGATGGGTGCTGCCCATAGTGCCAAGGGGGACACCATTGCTGAGCTGAATCTGATGGGCATGAACATGGAGTGTGGCGTTCAATCCGGCCGAAACCAGAATTAAGTTTTTTAATCCGCGATGATAGTACCCAACCAGTAACGGGAACTGGCCGCTCAGGTTCGCCTGGCGCAGTAACAGATTGACCTGTCTGAGCAGCCCATTAAGTTCCGGCAGACGCTGTTTCTGCCCGGTCAGTTGCTCCTGCAGCAGGCCATTGAACAGCGCCCGCAGCAGCAACGCTGCCAGCACGCCATTATCACCGGCACGGGTCACGTCCAGACAGTAGAACGCCAGATCTTTGTCGGAGAGCGCCGCGATATCAAGCACCAGCCCAGGCTGCTCAGCCATCGTCAGCTGACGATAGTTAACCCGGCAGTTGGCAATAGTCTGCTGCACCGGTGGCTGGAGTTGCTTGAGCAGCTTTGCAGCCGCTTTAGGATCACGAACCAGCGCATCCCAGTCCTGGAACAGTTGTTCATCCTCTTCCACTTTCGAAGTGAACATAGAGGGATAGAGACATTCATAGACCGCTTCACGGAAGCGCTCAAAGTTTTTAAGTGGTTTAAGCAGCACATCCTGCACCCCAAGACGCAATACATGCGCAATATCCGACATGTTCTCGGTAGCTGAGATGATTAAAATCGGCACGATGTTGCCGCGGGTACGAATGTGCTCAACGAACTGGATGCCGCTCATGCGGGGCATTTCCAGATCGCAGATAATCAGGTCGACAGTATGCTGTTGTAGTTGTGCAATTGCTTCCAGACCATCTTCCGCTTGTAACGTCACAGCACCCATCGATAACAAAAATTGGTCCAGCAACGAACGGAAAACAGCCTCATCTTCGACAATGAGTATCTTTTTGCCGAGTAGTGGTTTTTCCATTCTTTCCCCCTGCGTACCAGATATTTCAATAGTGGTTCATAAAACGCAGTTGCGCCTTTAAGAATTGGCTGAAGTCACCGCTTTGAATGAACAACCTGATTATCTGCCACGGACCAGTGGTAATAGTTCATCCATTTTCTTCTCTACGGCGGCCTTGCCTGCTTCAATGGCTTCCTCAGCACGATGAAAGTCCAGCGTCGAAATTTGCGGACAGACCGGCTGAATCAAAACATCGGGCGGATCGCCTGCCATGCGATTCCGCTTCAGGCGATTTTCCAGCACCTGGATAGAGGTGGACATAATCTCCATCGCGCCAGGTGACTGAGACCCACGGCGCTGGCTGAAATTCACCAGACGCTGACGCAGCTTCCCACCCCAACTCAATGCCGCTGCGGCGGCTTCTTCTTCGCTATTCTGTGGTGTCACGGAAAAGAGATCCTGCTGCATTAAATGCGCGTCATGCTGCAAGTCAACGGCGATAACAATGTCTGCCCCCAGGGCACGGGTAAGTGAAATCGGCACCGGGTTGACTACGGCACCATCCACCAGCCAATACCCATTGTAGCCCACCGGCGGTAATAAACCTGGCATACTGCATGAAGCGCGTACTGCCTGATGCAGATCGCCCTCTGTCAGCCAGAGTTCACGACCGGTACTGAGGTTAGTCGCCACCACGCCAAAGGGTTTATGACAGTGCTCTATCGTGTCATTGGGGATCAGCTGACGAACATGGCTAAAGACCCGCTCACCGCGCAGCAGTCCGCCACGCTGCCAGGAGACATCCATCAGGCGAATAACATCCCAGTAGCGAAATGCACTGACCCATTTTTCCATCAGCGGCAGGCGGTTATTCACATAGGCAGATCCGACTAATGCCCCGACAGAGCAGCCCGCAACGACGTCGATCTCAATACCTGCACGCTCCAGCGCGTTGATCACGCCGATATGCGCCCATCCTTTGGCCGCTCCAGAACCCAGAGCCAATCCAATTTTTACCTTTCTCATTTCTGTCTGGTCCTGCCGTCAATACGTAGCATCACAACACGGGGTCAGCTAACATAGCGCGCTTGTAAAATCGACCCATCATTCCCGGGAGATAATGTGTCAGAAACCTGCCCATGTTGTAGCGGAGAGCAGTATAGCGTATGTTGCGAGCCCTTTCTTCAGGGTAACCAGATTCCTGTTACAGCTGAACAACTTATGCGATCCCGTTATTGCGCTTATGTGCAGCATAATGCGGACTATCTGGTTGCGACCTGGCATCCTGAGAAGCGTCATCCGGCGCTGTCAGGGCTTTTATCTGAAAGTTTTCCAGGAACCGACTGGCTCAGCCTGAATGTAACCCGTTGTAATCATGGAAGCCATGAGAACGAAGCTTTCGTTACCTTTTTTGCGCGATACCGCGAGAAAACCAACATTCAGGCCATTCATGAATGTTCACGCTTTCTTCGCGAGGATCAACGCTGGTACTATGTTGACGGTACAGCACCGCCCGTGGGGCGTAACGATCGCTGCCCGTGTGGCAGTGAAAAAAAATACAAAAAATGTTGTGGTTAAGCTGACGGCTACCCCAGCGGTTTTACCCCTAATGCTTTGACAGGACTCTGATTGAGATGCAAGCGCAAACCATGCAAAGAAAAGTTTTACGAACCATTTGTCCCGATGCAAAAGGTCTGATCGCCAAAATCACCAATATTTGTTACAAGCACGAACTTAATATCGTGCAGAACAATGAGTTTGTTGATCATCGCACCGGGCGTTTTTTCATGCGTACCGAACTGGAAGGGATCTTCAACGACAACACCCTGCTCGCAGACCTCGACAGCGCCCTGCCCCAGGGTTCAGTCCGGGAACTGCACAGCGCCGGTCGTCGCCGCGTGGTGATTCTGGTCACTAAAGAGGCGCATTGTCTGGGCGATCTGTTAATGAAGAGCGCGTTTGGCGGCCTGGATATGGAAATTGCGGCGGTAGTGGGTAACCACGACACCCTGCGTTCGCTGGTTGAGCGTTTTGACATTCCGTTTGTGCTGGTGAGCCATGAGGGACTGACGCGGGAAGAGCACGATAACCGCATGGTGGAAGAGATTGACCGCTATCAGCCCGATTACGTGGTGCTGGCGAAATATATGCGCGTCCTGACGCCCGCCTTTGTGCAGCGTTATCCGAACCAGATTATCAATATTCACCACTCCTTCCTGCCCGCCTTTATCGGCGCCCGTCCCTATCATCAGGCTTATGAACGTGGCGTGAAGATCATCGGTGCCACCGCGCACTATGTGAACGACAATCTCGATGAAGGCCCAATCATCATGCAGGATGTGATAAACGTTGATCACAGCTACACCGCCGATGAGATGATGCGCGCCGGTCGCGACGTAGAAAAGAATGTCCTGAGCAACGCACTGTATAAAGTGCTGGGGCAGCGCGTGTTCGTTTACGGCAACCGCACGATTATTCTTTAATCAGCCAGTGCGCTGAATTGTCTGCAGATTCAGCGCTACGCGTAAAAAGTGGGCAAACAGTTGCGGTTTTGCCAGTGGGCGCTTTACACCCTTATCGCATTTGGTATGATGCGCCCCGCTTTAAGAGAGAAAGATTCAGGCCATGGTGGGATTCCCGAGCGGCCAAAGGGAGCAGACTGTAAATCTGCCGTCACAGACTTCGAAGGTTCGAATCCTTCTCCCACCACCATCTGAATCTGAATCATCTTAAGCCACATCACTATCCCAGGTGGGATTCCCGAGCGGCCAAAGGGAGCAGACTGTAAATCTGCCGTCACAGACTTCGAAGGTTCGAATCCTTCTCCCACCACCATCTCGCATGTTGCACACCATCCCCAAAATAATACCTAAGCTTCCTGTTCGCCCCCACATTCCTGCCCGCTTTCACACAATCTCAGCCTGTTCCGCCATGACTTTTTCAGCAAAAATCGCTACCATCTCCGCCTGACATTTCTGAACAACGGTCGATCTCATGAAATTTGTTTCATTTAACATCAATGGGTTGCGTGCCCGCCCGCATCAGCTTCAGTCACTTGTCGAACAGCATCAGCCCGATGTTATCGGTCTGCAGGAAACCAAGGTCCATGACGACATGTTCCCGCTGGAAGAGGTGTCAAAGCTCGGCTATCACGTCTTCTATCATGGACAGAAAGGTCACTACGGCGTTGCCCTGTTAACCAAAGCTGAGCCAGTGTCAGTGAGCCGGGGTTTCCCGGGTGATGACGAAGAATCCCAGCGCCGCCTGATCATCGCGGAACTTCCCAGCCCGATTGGCGACATCACGGTAATTAACGGCTATTTTCCGCAGGGCGAGAGCCGCGACCATCCCACCAAGTTTCCGGCTAAAGAGAAATTCTATCGCGATCTGCAACGTCTGCTGACCGAAGATCTGCCTGCTGATAAGCCGGTTCTGATTATGGGCGACATGAATATCAGCAGCACCGATCGGGATATTGGTATTGGTGAGGAGAGTCGCAAGCGCTGGCTGCGCACCGGCAAATGCTCCTTCCTGCCGGAAGAGCGCGAGTGGATGGACCGCCTGCTGGGCTGGGGACTGGTTGATACCTGGCGTGAGCACAATCCGGAGGTGGCGGATCGCTTCTCCTGGTTCGATTACCGTTCGAAAGGGTTTGATGATAATCGCGGGTTACGCATCGATCTGGTGCTGGCGAGCAAAACCCTGGCGTCGCACTGCGTTGAGACCGGCATTGATTATGAGATCCGGGGCATGGAAAAACCGTCTGACCACGCCCCCATCTGGTCAACCTTCCGCTTTTAACTGACGGTCGCGTGGCAGAGCGCCACGCGACGGCTATTTCACTATTTTCCAGATCAGGTTATTGGTGCCGATGGAGTGTTCATCACGGGCACATTGCAGCAACACCCCCTCTGATTTCACCACCGCGCCTTCCGTGTAGTTACGGTTCTCAAAGATACAGCAGCGGAGACAGTCTGGCTGACGTCTCTCTGCCTGTGTCCATGCTTCGGGTGGCATATCCACCACGACATCGGTGTTGCCACCGTTGCTGCCCTGCTGTGGCATCGACTGATAACGACTGTTGGCCTGCGCCACGCTGGTCGCCAGCGACAGGGCCACGAGCAGTAATACTGAATAACGCCTCATTCCGTCTCCTTCACTTTACGCCTGGTTTTGCGCACCGGACGTTTCTGTCCGGTGGACGGTAATCCCCGAAATGCATGCGCCGCAGGCTGCTGTCGCGCCTGCTGGATCAGACCGGTTAAGGTCTGCACCAGCGGCTGCATGAATTCATCATAGCGGCAGGCCTTTTCGCTGATACGCGTCAGTGTCGATTCCCACTGCGCCGTCATATCCGGGCGTGCTGCCAGATCGGGCAGGGAGTGAATCAGGGCGCGTCCGGCATCCGTAGAATTGATATAGCGGCCCTTCTTCACCAGGAAGCCACGACGAAACAGTAATTCGATAATGCCGGCGCGTGTGGCTTCCGTTCCTAAACCATCGGTCGCACGCAGCACTTTCTTTAATTCTTTGTCCTGAACGAAACGGGCAATGCCGGTCATTGCAGAAAGAATGGTGGCATCGGTAAACGGGCGTGGCGGCTGGGTTTGCTTCGCCAGCACCTCTCCGCGCTCACACAGCAGCTCATCCCCTTTCGCTACCACCGGCAACGGCATGCCGTCGTTCTCTTCATCCCGCTCTTTGTTGCCCAGCAGCGCACGCCAGCCCGCTTCCGCCAGGAAGCGCGCTTTCGCCACGAATTTTCCACCGGCAATATCGAGATCGATGACACATTTGCGGAATACCGCATCCGGGCAGAACTGCATCAGATACTGGCGCGCTACCAGTTCATAGATATGCTGCTCGTTTTCACTGAGCTTCACCGCGCTGGCACGGGCCGTTGGAATAATGGCGTGGTGGGCATCCACTTTTTTATCATCCCAGCAGCGATTTCTGCGATCGGCATCGAAATCTGCCGGTGGGGTCAGCTGTGACTGATGCGCCTGTATCGCCTTTAACACCGCATGACGACCGGCAAAATGCTCTTCAGGCAGATAGCGGCTGTCCGAACGGGGATAGGTAATCAGTTTATGGGTTTCATAAAGCCGCTGGCAGGTATCCAGCACCGTCTGCGCACTCAGCCCGTAACGTTTAGCGGCCTCGATCTGCAGGCTGGATAAGGAAAAGGGCAGCGGCGCCACCTCATTTTCGCGCTTATCGCTGTAAGCGGTGACGATCGCCGGCTGGCCCGTGATACGCGCCACCACATGCTCGGCCAGTGCGCGTTTGAGCAGGCGGCCCTCTTCATCCTGCCACGGTTCACAGGCTTCACTGGGGATCCAGCTGGCGATAAATCGGGCGCCGTCAGGCGTAAGGATGTGCGCTTTCACTTCGAAGTAATCTTTCGGCACGAAGTTCTCGATCTCTTCATCGCGCCGGACCACCAGCCCAAGCACCGGCGTCTGCACCCGGCCCACCGACAGTACGCCATCATAGCCTGCATTGCGTCCCAGCAGCGTCCAGGCGCGGGTCATGTTAATGCCATAGAGCCAGTCCGCCCGGGCGCGGGCCAGCGCCGAGACGCACAACGGAATAAACTCGCGATTTTCACGCAGGCGGTTCACTGCCCGATCCACCGCCTGAGGATTGAGGTCGTTAATCAGACAGCGCTGCACCTTGCTGCGTTTTTCAGCCGGCAGGTTCAGGTAGTCGAGCACCTCATCCACCAGCAACTGCCCTTCCCGATCCGGGTCACCGGCGTGCACCACTTCATTCGCCTGCGCCAGCAAGCCCTCAACCACTTTCAGCTGCTTAGCGACCGAGGGACGCGGCTTTAGCTGCCATTTTTCCGGAATGATAGGTAAATCCGCCAGCGACCAGCGCGCATAACGGCTGTCATAACTGTCGGGTTGCGCCTGCTCCAGAAGATGGCCTACACACCAGGTGACGATCTGATCGTTGCCGCAGGCAATGAATCCATCACCGCGTCGATGCGGTTTCGGCAGCACATCTGCGATAGCACGCCCCAGGCTCGGTTTTTCCGCAATAAACAAACGCATTGAATCAGGTAATCCTTAACATCAGAGGGAACGCAGTGATAACCGGTTGTCCGCTGTCGGTTTGAATACTGGGTCTATGTTAGCCTGGCAGGCCCGCTGGCGTAAGTGTGATGCGCGGCGTTAGCGATCGTTCGCACAGGAACCGTGCAAAAAGCAGGGCTGAAATGCACCCTGCCGGAACCGGACAAGCATTGTAGTCAGAAGTAACGGACGAAAGGCGCCGTGTCAGGTGGGAGCACCGTGGTGCTGGATTTCAGTTGCGGGGTGCCCAGATAGAGAAAGCCGACGATGGCATCCTGTTCGCGGCAGCCAAACCCCTGGCGTACCTGCTCGTCATCGGTCCAGGGACCACTGCGCCAGATACCGTTGTAACCCTGAGCGACGGCCGCCATCTGCATGGCCATCACTGCACAGCTTGCCGAGGCGATCTGCTCCCAGCGCGGCACTTTGTGGTGCTCTTCACAATGTGCCACCACCGTAATGATCATCGGTGCGCGAAACGGTGACTGGCTCGCTTTGTTAATCGCCTTTTCATCCAGCTGTTTATCGCGTGCTGCCTGCTCCAGCAGCTGGCTCAGACGGTCGCGCCCCTCATTTTCCACAATGATAAAGCGCCAGGGTTGCAGCGTGCCGTGATCCGGGGCGCGCATGCCAGCCCGCAGGATATTTTCCAGTGCGTCACCCGCAGGTGCCGGCTCAGTCAGGCGTGAGGCCGAACGTCGGTTGACCAGTAATTCCAGTGCGTCCATGTTTCTCTCCCGATCTCTGTAATGTTGCAGTTATCCTGGCACAGGCAGATTTTTTGTAACAGTGCGCAGTGATTTCCTGCTGACTTTTAACACGCCGCTCTTTAGGATGAGCTCGTCGGGGAAGTCTGGTCCGCGCGGCGGCCACTTCCTGCTACATATTTATGGAGAGTCTGATGCGCACATTGTGGCGAATAATTGCAGGTCTGTTCCGCTGGAGCTGGCGGGTACTGAATTTTATCAGGGAATTTATTCTGAATATTTTCCTGATTTTGTTGATTGTGGTGGGTGTAGGGATCTGGCTGCAGGTCAGCGGGTCGGGCGGCAGTTCAGCGCCGATTCAGCAAGGCGCACTGAAAGTGGATCTCAGCGGCGTGCTGGTGGATAAACCGTCGGTAAGCAATCGTCTGAGCAAAATTGGCCGCCAGTTGCTGGGTGCCAGCAGTGACCGCTTACAGGAAAATTCGCTGTTTGATGTGGTCGACGCTATTCGTCAGGCAAAAGATGACAGCAACATTAAAGGCATGGTGCTCGATTTACGCGAATTTGCCGGTGGCGATCAGCCTTCACTGCAATATGTGGGTAAAGCGCTACGCGAATTCCGCGACAGCGGCAAGCCGATTTATGCACTCGGCGACAGCTACAGCCAGGCGCAGTATTACCTTGCCAGCTACGCCAACAAAATCTATCTGTCACCACAGGGCACCGTAGATCTGCATGGTTTCGCTACTAACGGACTCTATTACAAAACCTTGCTGGAGAAGCTGAAAGTCACCTCACACGTCTTCCGTGTCGGGACCTA
The DNA here is from genome assembly GCF_011800685.1 of Pantoea sp. EKM10T. Lineage (NCBI taxonomy): Bacteria > Pseudomonadati > Pseudomonadota > Gammaproteobacteria > Enterobacterales > Erwiniaceae > Pantoea > Pantoea sp. EKM10T. The sequence continues at coordinate 23,169 of NZ_JAALEU010000001.1, read as the reverse complement.
CAAATCAGCGGTTGAGCCGTTCCTGCGTGACGACATGTCCCCTGCCGCACGGGATGCAGACAGCCGCTGGGTCGGTCAGCTGTGGCAGAACTACCTGAACACCGTGGCAGCGAACCGCCAGATTACGCCGGAGCAACTCTTCCCCGGTGCTGCTGCGATTATTGCCGGATTAAACGCCGTGAAAGGCGATACCGCGCAATATGCGCTGGATAACAAGCTGGTCGATGCCCTGGGTTCACGTGCGGCAGCCGATCAGGAGCTGGTAAAAACCTTTGGTCTGGATAAGCAGAGCAACGATTACCGTAGCGTCAGCATCTATGACTACAGCGTGAAAACCACCTCCACGCAGCAGGATGGCAACATCGCGGTAGTCATGGCCAGCGGTGCCATCATGGATGGTGAAGAGACGCCGGGCAACGTCGGTGGCGACACGACGGCGGCGCAGATCCGCGATGCGCGTCTCGATCCGAAAATCAAAGCGATTATTCTGCGGGTGAACAGCCCGGGTGGCAGCGTCACCGCCTCGGAAGCGATTCGTGAAGAGCTGGCGGCAGCGCAGGCGGCCGGTAAGCCGATTGTGGTCTCGATGGGAGGCATGGCGGCGTCCGGCGGTTACTGGATCTCAACGCCTGCCAGCTACATTGTGGCGAACCCCAGCACGCTGACTGGCTCGATTGGCATCTTCGGCGTGATCAATACGCTGGAGAACAGCCTGGACAGTATTGGCGTGCACACCGACGGTGTTGCGACCTCACCGCTGGCGGATATCTCAACCACCAAAGCGCTGCCAACAGAAGTTCAGCAGCTGATGCAGCTGACCATCGAAAATGGCTACCGCAACTTTGTCGGTCTGGTGGCGAAGTCACGTCATAAAACGCCAGAGCAGATTGATGCCATTGCACAGGGCCACGTCTGGACCGGCAGCGATGCGAAAGCCAATGGTCTGGTTGATGCATTGGGTGACTTCGATGATGCCGTGAAGAAGGCGGGCGAGCTGGCGAAAGTCAGTAATCCGCAGCTGAGCTGGTATCAGGATGACCCAAGCTTCCTGGATATGATGCTGAGCCAGATGAACGCGTCGGTGCAGGCTGTCCTGCCTGATACGCTGAAAGCCTGGCTACCAGCACCGATGCTGGATGTGATGAGTGCTATGAAAGCCCAGCCTGGTCTGTTCGACAAGCAGAACGATCCTCAGAACCGTTATGCATTCTGCCTGAACTGCGGCGAAGTGCGATAAACCTCGCAGCCCGGCCGCTGGTCGGGCTGCTTTTCCCCGCTATTCCCCTTATACTGCGCGTTTTATGGCGAGTCTGAGTTCTCTAATGCAAAAGAAAAACATCTACGTAGCCTACACTGGCGGGACGATCGGTATGCAGCGTTCGGCGCAGGGTTATATTCCCGTCTCCGGACACCTGCAGCAACAGCTGGCTAACATGCCGGAGTTCCACCGCCCTGAGATGCCTGATTTCACCATTCATGAGTATCAGCCGCTGATCGACTCTTCCGACATGACCCCGCAGGACTGGCACTCTATCGCAGAAGATATCCGTCAGAACTATGATCGCTATGATGGTTTTGTGATCCTGCATGGCACCGACACCATGGCATTTACCGCCTCAGCACTCTCCTTTATGCTGGAAAATCTGGCCAAGCCGGTTATCGTCACGGGCTCGCAGATTCCGTTAGCGGAATTACGTTCAGATGGTCAGCAGAATCTCTTAAATTCGCTCTATGTGGCGGCCAACTATCCGATCAGCGAAGTGTCGCTGTTTTTCAATAACACGCTCTATCGCGGTAACCGGACCACCAAGGCACATGCAGACGGCTTCAACGCCTTTGCTTCGCCCAACCTCTCTGCGCTGCTGGAAGCGGGCATTCATATTCGTCGCCTCAATACACCGCCAGCCCCAGCCGGTCAGGGCGAACTGAAGGTTCACACCATTACGCCTCAGCCCATTGGCGTGGTCACCATCTATCCCGGCATTTCAGCCGACGTTGTACGTAACTTTCTGCGTCAGCCAGTCAAAGCATTGATCCTGCGCTCCTATGGTGTGGGTAATGCACCGCAGAACAAGGAATTTCTGGCAGAATTGCAGCAGGCCAGCGAGCGTGGCATCGTGGTGGTAAACCTCACCCAGTGTATTTCCGGCAAAGTGAATATGGGCGGATACGCTACCGGCAATGCGCTGGAACATGCTGGTGTCATCAGCGGATTTGACCTCACCGTGGAAGCGGCGCTGACAAAGCTACACTTTTTACTCAGCCAGGATCTTTCGGCCGATCAAATCCGAGCCAGAATGCAGCAGAATTTGCGCGGCGAACTGACTGAAGACTGAAACGGAGCGATATGTAATGAAGCGGGCACTCATCATTATTGATATTCAGAACGATTTTTGCCCCGGCGGCCCGATGGCAGTCCATGAGGGCGACCATACGGTCGAGGTGGCAAATCGTTATGCGCGACTGTTCCGTGAAAACGGTGAATGCGTACTGGCACTGCAGGACTGGCATCCGGCCAATCACGGCAGCTTTGCCTCGGTTTCCGGCGAGCCGGTCTACACGCTGGGCGAGTTAAATGGTCTGGCCCAGATCTGGTGGCCCGATCACGGCATTCAGGGCTCGACTGGCGCTGATTTTCATCCGGGTCTCGATCGCTCACTGTTCGATGCGACGTTCCATAAGGGCCAGGATCAGGATGTCGACAGCTATAGCGCCTTTTTTGACAATGGCCATCGCCGTAAGACCGAGCTGGACAGCTGGCTGCGTGAGCGTGGGATCACCCATCTGGTGATGCTGGGGCTGGCGACGGATTACTGCGTCAAATATAGCGTGCTGGATGCGCTGGAGCTGGGTTATCACGTTGAGGTGGTTAAAGAGGGCTGCCGGGGCGTCAATCTGAATCCCGAGGACAGCGAAATTGCCTTTGCCCAGATGACCGCTCAGGGCGCGATTCTGATTTAAAATGGAGCTGGCATGACGCCAGCTTTTTTTTAATGCAGATGGATGCGGGTCACGTCAGGGTCAATTCCAAACTCTTCTTTGAGCTCTTTTTTCGACTTCATCACCATTTCGCCACCTTTGCCGATGGTCATGTGCTGGGGCGCGTCGTTGTGCCGCGCCTGCCACATCATGACCAGCTGCAGGCAATTGTCGCGCTGCTCCTGGGTCAGTGCCACGCCATCCGGCCATTTACCAATCTCAACCGCCGTGGCAAGACGCTGATAGACTTCAGGCGTCATCGATGCAAGCATTGCTTCAAGCTGTTCCTTCATCGCCATTACCCTTTGGTCTGTTCGCCCTGCTCGTCGGTGAAATTCAGCGAGGCGGAGTTAACACAATAGCGTTCGCCGGTCGGCTGCGGGCCGTCAGGGAAGACATGTCCCAGGTGCGCATCGCAACTGCCACAGCGGATCTCAATACGCTGCATGCCGTGTGAATCATCTTCAATATAGCGAATCGCATCATCACTGACCGGCTGGTAGAAACTGGGCCAGCCACAGCCAGAGTCATACTTCGTCTCAGAGAGAAAAAGTGGCGCCTCACAGATCAGACAGTGGTAGATCCCTTCCTGCTTGTTGTGCAGCAGTGCGCCGCTGTAAGGCGGTTCCGTTCCGCGTTGCTGAGTGACGTAGCGTTGCATTTCAGTCAACTGTGCAATTTTTGCTTCGGGTGCGGTGTCTTTAGCCATTTTAGGATTCCGGGCAGTGCCATTCTGAAAAATTCGACTATTATTCTAACAAATGATCAACATAACCCGGGTCTTTTTTTGTGCTCACCCTTTCAGCCTGCTCTCTGCTAAGCGGATTTGTGACATCGATCACCTTTTATCCGGAGCATCCCTATATATTCGGCGATTGATTCAACGAAGCGCGATATCATTGGCGGCGCGCAAGCGGTTGCGCATCGAATAATTCCTTTCAGGCGAATTGATTTGTCGCAACAATTGACACGATTCCGCTTGACGCCTGGTAAGGTTTTTGTAATTTTACAGGCAACCTTTTATTCACTAACCAATAGCTGGTGGAATATATGACTATCAAAGTAGGTATCAACGGTTTCGGCCGTATCGGTCGCATCGTTTTCCGTGCTGCTCAAAAGCGTTCTGACATCGAAATCGTTGCTATCAACGACCTGCTGGACGCGGATTACATGGCGTACATGCTGAAGTATGACTCTACTCACGGTCGTTTCGACGGCACCGTAGAAGTTCAGGATGGCGCACTGGTGGTTAACGGTAAAAAAATCCGTGTTACCGCTGAACGTGATCCGGCCAACCTGAAGTGGGATGAAGTGGGCGTTGACGTTGTTGCTGAAGCAACCGGTATCTTCCTGACCGACGAAACCGCGCGTAAACACATCACCGCAGGTGCTAAGAAAGTCGTTCTGACCGGTCCATCTAAAGATGACACCCCAATGTTTGTTCGTGGTGCAAACTTCGACAAATATGATGGCCAGGATATCGTGTCTAACGCATCCTGTACCACTAACTGCCTGGCACCGCTGGCAAAAGTGATCAACGACAAGTTTGGCATCGTTGAAGGTCTGATGACGACCGTTCACGCCACCACTGCTACTCAGAAAACCGTTGATGGCCCGTCTCATAAAGACTGGCGCGGCGGCCGCGGCGCATCGCAGAACATCATTCCTTCATCAACTGGCGCAGCTAAAGCCGTTGGTAAAGTTCTGCCAGAGCTGAACGGCAAACTGACCGGTATGGCATTCCGCGTACCAACCCCTAACGTTTCCGTTGTTGACCTGACCGTGCGTCTGGAAAAAGCGGCTTCTTACAAAGAAATCTGTGCTGCAATTAAAGCGGCTGCAGAAGGTGAGATGAAAGACGTTCTGGGCTACGTTGAAGATGACGTGGTTTCTACCGACTTCAACGGCGAAATCCTGACTTCAGTGTTTGACGCTAAAGCCGGTATCGCGCTGAACGACAACTTTGTGAAACTGGTTTCCTGGTACGACAACGAAACTGGCTACTCAAACAAAGTTCTCGACCTGATTGCACTGGTTTCTGCTAAATAAGGCAGCCAGACATCATTGAGAATAAGGGCGACTTCGGTCGCCCTTTTTTTGATCCGCTCAGGAAGGAATCGAACATGCAAGATAAACTGTTTTCTCTGCCGGTGGTCACGCAGATCTCCCCTTACCTCACCCAGCGCCAGATAGGTGAACTCCCCGCCATTGTTGTGAGTCACCCTAAAGTGCGGGCAGCCATTACGCTTCAGGGCGCGCACCTCATCGCCTGGCAACCCAGCGGCGAAAAGCCGGTACTCTGGCTGAGTGATAAGAGTCTCTTTGCACCGGGTAAGGCGATTCGTGGCGGCGTTCCGATCTGCTGGCCGTGGTTCGGCCCGGCGGGCGAACCGGCACACGGCTTTGCGCGGGTTCAGCCGTGGAAGCTCACGGCGCATGATGAAAATGAAGAGGGCGTCATGCTGACGCTGGTGCTGGAGAGCACCCCTCAGACGCTGAAGCTCTGGCCGCATGAATTCACCCTGATTGCCCGCTTCCGGCTGGGCCAGCATTGTGAGATTGAGCTGGAAGCCTATGGTGACTTTGAAGCGACGGCGGCTCTGCACAGCTACTTTACCGTCAGCGACATCAACGGTGTGGAAGTCTCGGGTCTGGGCAATAGCTATATCGACAAAGTCAACAACGGCGAGGTGGCCAGCAGCGACGGCAAACAGCGTTATCCTGGACGCATCGACCGTATCTTTACCGCAGCAGAAGATTGCTCAGTGATTAATGATACCGCGGGTGAGCGGCAGATCGAGGTGTACCACCATCATCATAGTGACGTTGTCACGTGGAATCCGGGTGTGGAACTCTCCTGCAGCATGACGGATATGGCGAATGAGGGCTATAAGACCATGGTCTGTGTGGAGACGGCGCGTATCAGCAAACCGTTACGCAGCGCGGGAGAGAAACCGGCACGACTGGCCACGACGTTCCGCCTCAAAAAGAAAGCCGCAGCCAGCGACAACGTTAACGGCTAAACAATATCCAGCGGCAATTTATGCTGTGGCGCTGGCCAGGCGTGATCGATGAGCTGCAAATCCTCATCGGTCAGTTCCACCTCCAGCGCCGCCGCATTTTCCTGAACGTGGGCCACGGAACTGGCTTTAGGAATGGCAATCACCCCTGGCTGACGAATCACCCAGGTCAGCAGTAATTGCGCCACGCTGATGCCCTTCTGCTGTGCAATCTGAGACAGCTGCGGATCGGTGAAGAGTGAGTCACGTAGCCGTCCGGCCTGGGCCAGCGGACAGTAGGCCATGACCGGTACGCCACGCTGCTGACATGCCGGCAGCAGATCAAATTCAATGCCGCGTGAAGCCAGATGATAGAGCACCTGATTGGTCGCGCAGGCCTCGCCCTTCTCTTCATCCCACAGTTCGGCCATATCATCGGTGTCAAAATTCGATACGCCCCAGTGACGAATTTTGCCCTGCTGCTGCAGGCGTTCCATGGCGCGCAGCGTCTCTTCCAGCGGAATATTGCCGCGCCAGTGCAACAGGTAGAGATCGAGATAATCGGTTTGCAGACGGCGCAGGCTGCGCTCACAGGCTGCAATGGCATCCACTTCGCCCGCATTCCACGGATAAACTTTGGAGACCAGCAGCGCCCGGTCGCGACGGCCCAGCAGTGCCTGCCCGACCACCTCTTCGGCTCCGCCATCTGCATACATTTCGGCGGTATCGATAAGCTTCAAGCCGCACTCAAGACCCGCCTGCAATGCAGCGACTTCATCAGCACGCTGCGCCGGGTTTTCACCCATATACCAGGTGCCCTGACCGATCACCGGCAGCTCGCTAAAACCGGCAAAGTTAATCGTGTTACGCATTCTGCTCTCCCGCCCCATTCTGAGGCCCTGTAAAAGAACAGAGGGCAATAAATGCCCTCTTTTGGTGCGTTATCAGAAGGTATAGCTGACACCCGTCCAGATTAACGCCTGCCCGCTTTTATCAATCATCGGGCTGTCTTTGATTTCGCTGTCGAAGCGGACGTAACGTCCCATGACGCTGGCATTCCACTGTGGCGCAATCTGATAGCTGGCGCTCAGTTCCACATAAGGTGACCAGCTATCATCCGGATTGTAACGGCTGATGCCGGTACGGGCGCTTTCATGCCCGGATACCCCATAGTAATAACGGTTTTGATTGGCGCTGTTCCACGTGGCCCCGATGCCCGGCGTCAGGCTGAAGTCACCCATCTGGAAGCGATAGAGGTATGTCAGGTCCCAGATCATCCCATTGCTGTTATTGAGCACATCTCCCAGCAATGAGGTACGGACAATCCCCCAGTCAGCAGTGTGACGATAGGTTGCGCCACCCATCAGCGTCATGCGGCGTTTATCCAGCCCTTTCATGTCGCCCAGGTCGTTGTCGCTGGGTTTGTACTCCTGCGGTGAACCCAGCAGCGTCAGTGACAGCTGGTTCTGAGGATCTTTCCACAGGTAGTAGCCGCCCTGCAGGCTGCGGAACCAGAAGTCTTCACCCTCATAATTGATAACCGGAAGCGGGATATACCGGTCCTGGCCGCCGCGATAAGGTGATTCGGCATAGATGACCGATGCGCCAATGGAAAGCGGTGCGGCATTCGCGTGCGTGGCCAGTAAATAACAGGGCAGAAGTGCAACAAGCGTCTTAAATTTGAATTGGTTCACAATTTATTCATTCCATAAATATAACAATCAAACAGGAAGTCTAACGTTTTTTCACGGCTGGATTAACTTATATCGAAATCCTTTAAGTGACTGATCGATGAAAGTGGCATTAAAGGTTAAAAACACGTTAAGTTAAAGCATCACCCATAAGAACGCATCTCACAACAGACCCGCTGTACAGTTGATCTTCCCCTCATTAACCCAAACCCGTGGAGGAAATTTCCTAGAAGCCATCTACAGTTAGAAGTAACAGCAGACATTTTGTACGAGCAGAGTAACCACAAAAGTTGTGTATCCCGATAAGAAAGATCAGGTTGGCATAAGGGTTGCTGTACTCAACAGAGAATATCTTCCGGGAGCTGCTATAAGCCTCTAATTACGCTCCTTACCTGTGCTAAAAACGAAAGGACGGGCATCGCTATGAATATATTCGATCACTATCGTCAGCGTTATGAAGCTGCCAAGGACGAAGAGTTCACACTGCAGGAATTTCTTGCTATCTGTAAGCAGGATCGCAGTGCATACGCCAACGCTGCAGAGCGACTGTTAATGGCTATCGGAGAGCCGGTAATGGTCGATACTGCTCAGGAGCCACGCCTTTCCAGAATATTCTCCAACCGTGTGATGGGACGCTATCCGGCGTTCGAGGAGTTTTACGGCATGGAGGAAGCGATTGAACAGATCGTCTCCTACCTGAAACATGCCGCTCAGGGACTGGAAGAGAAGAAACAGATCCTCTATTTACTGGGACCGGTAGGTGGCGGTAAATCCTCACTGGCGGAACGGCTTAAGTCGCTGATGCAGCGGGTACCCATCTATGTACTGAGCGCCGACGGGGAACGCAGCCCGGTTAATGACCACCCTCTCTGCCTGTTTAATCCGCAGGAAGATGCGCATATTCTCGAAAAAGAGTATGGCGTGCCGCGCCGTTATCTCGGCACGATTATGTCGCCGTGGGCCGCTAAGCGACTTCACGACTTCGGCGGCGATATCTCGCGTTTCAAAGTGGTGAAAGTCTGGCCGTCAATCCTGGAACAGCTGGCGATTGCCAAAACTGAACCGGGTGATGAGAATAACCAGGATATCTCTGCGCTGGTCGGTAAAGTGGATATCCGTAAACTGGAAAACCACGCGCAAAACGATCCTGATGCTTACGGTTACTCCGGCGCACTCTGCCGTGCGAACCAGGGCATCATGGAATTCGTTGAGATGTTCAAAGCGCCTATCAAGGTGCTGCACCCGTTACTGACGGCGACGCAGGAAGGTAACTACAATGGCACCGAGGGGATTTCGGCGCTGCCGTTTAACGGCATTATTCTGGCGCACTCCAACGAATCAGAGTGGGTGACGTTCCGCAATAACAAGAATAATGAGGCGTTCCTTGACCGTGTCTATATCGTCAAGGTGCCCTACTGCCTGCGGGTCTCTGAAGAGATCAAAATCTACGACAAGTTACTTAATCACAGTGAGCTGGCGACCTCGCCCTGCGCACCGGGTACGCTGGAAACGCTGGCACGCTTCTCTATCCTGTCACGTCTCAAGGATCCGGATAACTCCAGCATCTATTCCAAAATGCGGGTCTACGATGGTGAAAGCCTGAAAGATACCGACCCTAAGGCGAAGTCATGGCAGGAGTATCATGATTACGCCGGTGTGGATGAGGGGATGAACGGCCTTTCAACCCGCTTTGCCTTTAAGATTCTGTCGCGGGTATTTAACTTTGACCACGCCGAAGTGGCGGCCAACCCGGTGCATCTGTTCTACGTGCTGGAGCAGCAGATTGAGCGCGAACAGTTCCCACAGGATCAGGCCGAGAAATACCTTGAGCACCTCAAAGGCTATCTGATCCCCAAATATGCTGAGTTTATCGGCAAAGAGATTCAGACCGCCTATCTGGAATCTTACTCTGAGTATGGTCAGAACATCTTTGACCGCTATGTGACCTATGCCGACTTCTGGATTCAGGATCAGGAGTATCGCGATCCCGATACCGGACAGCTGTTTGATCGTGAATCGCTCAACGCGGAACTGGAGAAAATCGAGAAGCCCGCTGGCATCAGTAACCCGAAAGATTTCCGTAACGAGATCGTCAATTTCGTGCTGCGCGCCAGGGCACACAATAACGGTCGCAACCCGAACTGGACCAGTTACGAGAAATTACGCACCGTGATCGAGAAGAAAATGTTCTCGAACACGGAAGAGCTGCTGCCGGTGATTTCGTTTAATACCAAGACCTCTACCGATGAGCAGAAAAAGCATGATGATTTTGTCGATCGCATGATGGAAAAAGGCTATACCCGCAAACAGGTTCGCCTGCTGTGTGAATGGTATTTGCGTGTGCGTAAATCGTCCTGATAAGAGTCTGTAAGCTTGCCGGTAAGTGATACCGGTCTGACAAGGTCGGGTTCGCCCGGCCTGCTTACAATGTAGTTTGGGGGAATACCATGGCCTATTTCATCGATCGCCGACTCAACGGCAAAAACAAGAGCGCGGTAAACCGCCAGCGCTTCTTGCGCCGTTATAAGTCGCAAATTAAGCAGTCGATCTCCGAGGCCATCAATAAACGCTCGGTGACCGATGTAAGCAGCGGTGAGTCTGTCTCTATCCCGATTGACGACATCAATGAGCCAATTTTCCATCAGGGACGCGGCGGCAACCGCCATCGGGTCCATCCGGGCAACGATCATTTTGTGCAGAATGACCGGGTCGAGCGCCCGCAGGGTGGCGGTGGCGGCGGCAGTGGCCAGGGCAATGCCAGTCAGGATGGTGAAGGTCAGGATGAGTTTGTCTTTCAGATATCGAAAGATGAGTATCTGGACCTGCTGTTTGAAGATCTCGCCCTGCCTAACCTGCGCCGGAACCAGCATCGTCAGTTGAATGAGTATAAGACCCACCGTGCCGGTTTCACCTCTAACGGTGTGCCTGCCAATATCAGCGTCGTACGTTCGTTGCAGAACTCGCTGGCGCGTCGTACGGCGATGACGGCGGGTAAACGCCGGATGCTGCACGAACTGGAAGAAACGCTGCTGGAGATTGAGAACTCTGAACCGGCTCAGCTTCTGGAGGAGGAGCGGCTGCGCAAAGAGATCGCCGAGTTGCGGGCGCGTATCGAACGGGTGCCTTTTATCGACACCTTCGACCTGCGCTACAAAAACTTTGAGAAACGGCCGGAGCCTTCCAGCCAGGCGGTGATGTTCTGTCTGATGGATGTATCCGGATCCATGGATCAGGCCACCAAGGATATGGCGAAACGCTTCTATATCCTGCTTTACCTGTTCCTGAGCCGCACCTACAAGAATGTTGACGTGGTTTACATTCGTCATCACACGCAGGCGAAAGAGGTGGATGAACAGGAGTTCTTCTACTCCCAGGAGACCGGTGGCACCATCGTTTCGAGTGCGCTGAAACTCATGGATGAGGTGGTGAAAGAGCGCTATGACCCGGCGCAGTGGAACATCTATGCTGCACAGGCGTCGGATGGCGATAACTGGGCCGACGATTCACCGCTCTGTCACGAGATTCTGGCGAAGCATATTCTGCCGGTGGTGCGTTATTACAGTTATATCGAAATTACCCGCCGTGCGCATCAGACGCTGTGGCGCGAGTATGAGCATCTGCAGTCGACGTTCGATAACTTTGCAATCGAACACATTCGTGAGCCGGAAGATATCTACCCGGTGTTCCGATCGCTGTTCCATAAACAGGCAACGGAAGCCTGATGCACTAAGCCGGCTCATCGCCGGCTTTTTTTATCTTCCGAATAACCTGCTAAAACAGTCTGTTTTCCGCCGCTTGCCTGCCAACCCCCTCATTCTTCACATTAATCTGATTCCATACGCTGTTAAGCAATTCGTATAATGATCATTTTCACAATGACAACTCCTTGATAAAACATTATCTTTCAGAGATAGCATGGATATTTGTCACCAGTCGCTGCACCGCACTGTCATATCTCAGGAGATCGGGTTTGAACCACACTATTGTCTACAGTCTGTTTATCATCGGTTCCGTGCTGGTCGCATCGAGCATTTTGCTCAGCTCTTTCTCATCCAGACTGGGTATCCCCATTCTGGTGATCTTCCTCGCTCTCGGCATGCTGACCGGGGTTGATGGTATCGGCGGCATCGCCTTTGATAACTATCCGGCGGCTTACTTAATCTCGAACCTGGCGCTGGCGATTATCCTGCTGGATGGCGGCATGCGGACCAAAGCCAGCTCATTTAAAGTCGCCCTGGGGCCAGCGCTGTCGCTGGCGACCGTCGGGGTCATGATTACCGCAGGCTTAACCGGAGTGGTCGCTGCCTGGTTGTTTAACCTGGATATGATGCAGGGCTTCCTGATTGGCGCGATTATCGGCTCCACGGATGCCGCCGCCGTCTTCTCCCTGCTGGGTGACAAAGGTCTGAATGAGCGCGTCAGCTCCACGCTGGAGATTGAATCGGGCAGTAACGATCCGATGGCGGTGTTCCTGACCATTACGCTGATTGAGATGATCGAGCAGGGCCGCAGCGGCCTTGACTGGATGTTCCTGGTGCATCTGGTGCAGCAGTTTGGTCTGGGTATCGTGCTGGGCCTGGGCGGCGGCTGGGCGCTGCAGCAACTGATTAACCGTATCAGTCTGGCCGGTGGGCTCTATCCGCTGCTGGCGTTGAGTGGCGGCATTCTGGTGTTCGCCCTGACCACGGTATTAGAGGGCAGCGGCATCCTGGCGGTCTATCTGTGCGGCTTTTTACTGGGCAACAGGCCGATTCGCAACCGTCACGGCATTCTGCAGACCTTTGACGGCATGGCGTGGCTGAGTCAGATTGGCATGTTCATCGTGCTGGGATTGCTGGTAACCCCGTCTGATTTGTGGCATATCGCGGTTCCGGCGATGATCCTCTCGCTATGGCTGATTCTGGTTGCGCGCCCACTGTCGGTGTTTATTGGTCTGCTGCCGTTTCGCAGTTTTACCACCCGCGAACGCGTCTTTATCAGCTGGGTCGGTTTACGCGGCGCGGTACCGATTATCCTTGCGGTCTTCCCGATGATGGCCGGATTAGAAAACGCGTCGCTCTATTTTAATATCGCCTTCTTTGTGGTGCTGGTCTCCCTGATGTTGCAGGGCACCTCGCTGGGCTTTGCAGCGAAAAAAGCCAAAGTGGTGGTGCCGCCTACCGCATCGCCTATCAGCCGTATCGGTCTGGATATTCACCCCGAAAATCCGTGGGAGCAGTTTGTCTACCAGCTCAGCGCTGACAAGTGGTGCATCGGTGCCGCACTGCGTGACCTGCAGATGCCTCGTGAGACCCGCATCGCCGCCCTGTTCCGTGACAATGTGCTGATGCATCCGAATGATGGGACGCGGCTCAGGGAGAACGACGTCATCTGCGTGATTGGCCGTGAGCGCGATCTGCCAGCGCTGGGTAAAATGTTCAGCCAGTCGCCGCCGGTTTCCCTCGACCAGCGTTTCTTTGGTGACTTTATTCTGGATGCTGAAGCTCGCCTGCGCGATATTGCGCAGATTTACGGACTGGAACTGGATGAGAACACCAACGATCAGCAGTCGCTGGGACAACTGGTGCTGAGTATGCTGGGCGGCGCGCCGGTGGTTGGCGATCAGGTTGAGTGGAATCAGCTGACGTGGACCGTCGCGGAGAAAGAGGATAACCGTATTGTGAAGATTGGTGTCCGTCCGGCTGAAGAGAAGGAATAATCCTAATCATTCAGCCACGTTATTTTCTGTCGATACGCTAAGCTTAAAAGTCTATGCCAGCAAAAACGGGAGAAATGAATGGGACACGTGGTTAAAATTGGTCGTTATGAGATTGTTGATGCCGATCTTGACAGTGAGAACCTCGACACCGTCAGCATCCCCTGTCACACCAATCCCGGCTTAATTACCCAACTTGATGGCTGGGATCGCGATACCAGCGTTCCGGCATGGATTGACGGAGAACCGGTGGATCTGCAGATTGGTCATTACGATAAACAGCAGGACCGCTGGATTTTAAAAAAACCTGCCTGAGTCCGTTATCACTACCGCCAGTCGTAAGATTTGGCGGTAATTCCTAAAAAGCGTCTTAAACAGTTTGGTTATAACCAACGCCCGCCTTATTTTATCCAGTAAAAACCAAAACTTAGCCATTTAAAACTTTAATCACTTTTGATGTTTTCAGATTTTTTCCGTATTAACTCTGTCAAATAACTCCTGCATACTCATTCTCAATGCTGCAACATTTCGTGAGTACTATCACGCTTTAGCCGTTATCTTTTTTGCAGCTGCACTGGCTTTACTGACTGCAACAGACTGAAAATTATTTTTTAATTTTTCAGAAGCCCACCCCTGAGCGCGTACATGATTCTGGTCAGGCCATCTTTTACTTGAGAAAGAGAGCAGGTTTTATGGCAAGTACATTGATAATGAATAGCCCGAGCCGCTCGTGGAGCGGCACGCGTAAAAATATCATCGTGAAATTCGCCCTGAGCTTTTCCGATCTGATTGCACTTAACCTCGCACTGTTTTTATCTGCCGCGACGATACAGGGTATTTGGGGCGAGCTGGATACCTTTATTCCACCTCATCAAATTGAATATCGTTTTGTGGCACAGTTTATTATGTCAGTCATGTGTACCGGCTGGTTCTGGGTACGCCTGCGTCACTATACCTATCGCAAACCCTTCTGGTTTGAGCTGAAAGAGATCATTAAAACATTATTTGTTTTCTCGCTGCTCGACCTCGCGTTGATCGCCTTCTCTAAATGGGATTTCTCCCGCATGGTGTGGGTCTTCAGCTGGACATATGCCCTGCTGCTGCTGCCGCTGATGCGTGCTCTGGTTAAACGCGCCATTCACAAGGCGGGTCAGTGGCAGAAAGAGACCATCATTATTGGCTCCGGCAGAAACGCCACCGAAGCTTACGCGGCGCTGCAGAGTGAAGAGATTCTGGGCTACAACGTACAGGCCTTTATCTCGGTCGATGATGTCCCGGCTCAGCAGAGCGTGAATGGCGTGCCGGTGATCACCTGGAAAGATATCAACTGGCAGACCATTGACCGTGACAACGTGCAGTTTATTGTGGCTATGGAGTATGAGCAGCAGCCGATGCGCGATCGCTGGCTGAAATTCCTGTCGAAGATGAACTGCCGTTCAGTTTCAGTGATCCCTACGCTGCGCGGCGTGCCGCTTTACGGCACCGACATGTCCTTTATCTTCAGCCATGAAGTGATGATTCTGCGCGTCAGCAACAACCTGGCGAAACACTCCTCCCGTTTCATGAAGCGCGCCTTTGATATCGTGGTGGCGTCGATGCTGCTGCTGTTCCTCGGCCCAATCTTCGCCCTGCTCTGCTATATGGTGAAACGTGATGGCGGCAATGCCATTTATGGTCACGAGCGTGTGGGCCAGAATGGCAAAAAATTCAAATGTCTGAAATTCCGTTCCATGGTGACCAATTCCAAAGAGGTGCTGGAGAAATTACTGGCGACCAGCGAAGAGGCACGAATTGAGTGGGACAAAGATTTCAAACTGAAGAATGACCCGCGCGTGACCCGGATTGGTAGTTTCCTGCGTAAAACCAGCCTCGACGAGTTGCCGCAGCTGTGGAACGTGATTCGTGGCGAGATGAGCCTGGTTGGTCCGCGTCCGGTGATTGAAGCTGAGCTGGAGCGTTATGCCGGTGATGTCGACTACTACCTGATGGCCAAGCCGGGTATGACCGGTCTGTGGCAGGTCAGCGGACGTAACGATATCGACTACGACACCCGCGTCTATTTTGACTCCTGGTATGTCAAAAACTGGGCGCTCTGGACCGATATCGCGATCCTGTTCAAAACCGCAGGCGTGGTGTTACGCCGCGACGGCGCTTACTAATCAGACCTCTGCGATGCCTGTTTACAGCAGGCATCGCACTTTCCGCACGACTTCCTCTATCTTTTTTGCCGCTGAATCATTACCCTCTGCGATCGTTTTTAAACAGAACGCTTACCCTCTGGTTGTTATGCAAAAATTTACTCTGCTGTTATTAAGCCTGGTGCTGCTGGCACCCTTAGGCATCGATCTCTATTTGCCCACGCTGCCACAAATCGCAGAAGGGCTGGATACGCCGGTTAATCTGGTGCAGACCACCATTCCCCTGTTTCTGCTGGTCATGGGACTGGGACAGCTGGTGACCGGCCCGCTGGTGGACAACTATGGCCGTAAGCCGATTGCCCTGCTGGGCCTGGCGCTTTACATCACGGGGAGTGCCATCGCCGCCACCGCCACCTCATTCCCGCTGTTCGTCCTTGCCCGCCTGGTGCAGGGCTGTGGCGTCTGCTGCAGCGCGGTCGTGGCCTTTAGCGGCGTGCGTGACCGCCTGAGCGGTGATGATGCCGCCCGTGCATATGGCTTCCTGAATGGCGCATTAAACATCGTCCCGGCCCTGGCTCCGCTGCTGGGCGGTTTGCTGGCCAGCGCCTTTGACTGGCGCGCACCCTTCTGGTTTCTCTGCGCCTACGGCGTGCTGATTACGCTGCTGGTGATTATCTGGCTGCCAGAGACGCGCCCGGCGGATACCCTGCGGGTGAAAGGATTACCGATTAAACAGTATGCCGCGATCCTGCGTCAGCCGCGCTTTCTGGCGTTCGCGTTCGCCAATGCCGGTGCGCTGGGCATGGTGCTGACCTACGTGTCGCTGGCACCGCAGGTATTAATGACCGAAGGCGGGCTGACGCCAATCCAGTTCTCTTTTGCTTTTGGCGCCAACGGTTTCTGGATCATGTTTGTCAGCATGTTCGTGAATAAAGCGATTCGCAAAGCGGGTCGCCCTTTCTGCCTGGCGATGGGGTTTTTCACTATGCTGCTGGGCGCGGTGCTGCTGGTTGCGGGGATGCAGATCTTCCCGGCGGAGATGCAGACGCACTGGGCGCTTTACATGTTCCCGGTGGCCGTTTCAGTTGCCGGGCTGGCCTTTACGGTAGGACCGGCCACCAGCTATGCGCTGGAGCCCTATCAGCAACAGGCGGGTGTGGCGTCCGCCTTGCAGGGATTCATTCAGATGGCCGGTGGCGCGTCAGGCAGCCTGGTCATTGTGGCGCTGCCGGTGGCGGAGAAGCTGTCGCTGAGTCTGATGATGCTGCTGGGTGCAGCGCTGGCCTTTATCGCCTGGCGCTGCAGCAGAAAGATGCGCGGCAGCCTGACCGCGCTTAAATAACCGTGACCGGAACGCGGGGTGCCAGCGCACACATCAGCTCGTACCCTACCGTTCCGGCCGCTTTTGCCACCATATCGATTTTCACCTGCTCACCCCACAGCTCCACGGCTGAGCCAATACCGGCCTGGGGACAGGGGGTCAAGTCGACGGT
The DNA here is from genome assembly GCF_011800685.1 of Pantoea sp. EKM10T. Taxonomy (NCBI): domain Bacteria; kingdom Pseudomonadati; phylum Pseudomonadota; class Gammaproteobacteria; order Enterobacterales; family Erwiniaceae; genus Pantoea; species Pantoea sp. EKM10T. Next base: position 6,174 of record NZ_JAALEU010000001.1, on the reverse strand, counting down.
GATCATATCCATCGAAACCGCACCAACCACCTGAGTCATTACACCATCGACACAGACGGGCGTACCCGTCGGGGCATGCCGTGGATAGCCATCCGCGTAGCCACAGGCCACCACGCCAATTCGCTGCGCTGCACTGGCGTGATAGCGGTAGCCGTAACCCACTCCATCGCCCGCCTGTAGCTGCTGGACCGCAATAATCTCACTGCTTAAGGTCATCACTGGCTTCAGGCCACTGCCTGCAATGTCCTGCCAGTCACCGCTGGGCGACGCGCCATACAGAATGATGCCGGGACGGACCCAGTCAAAGTGCGCTTCAGGATGCCACAGGGTGCAGGCGGAGTTGGAGAGCGATCGCGGACAGTTCAGTCCCTCAGCCGCCTGCTCTACGCGCTGCAGTGGCGCAATCAGACCCTGCGGATTTTCCGCATCGGCAAAATGGGCCATCAGCGTCATCTCACCTACCGTACTGAGCGCCCGCAGCTTTTGCCATGCACCGTTGACCTGTTCCGGGCGAAAACCCAGCCGGTTCATCCCGCTGTTCATTTTGAGATAGATATCAACCGGTGCTGCAAGTCTGGCACTGGCCAGCGCGTTGATTTGCCAGTTACTGTGTACGCTGGTGGTGAGACGATAACGGTCAATCAGCTGCAGATCCTCTGGCTGGAAGAAACCTTCCAGCAGCAGAATCGGCTTTTTCCAGCCCTGTTCGCGCAGCTGGATCGCCTCTTCCATATTAAGAAGCGCGAAGCCGTCAGTGGCAGATAACGCCTCGCGCACGCGATCAATGCCATGGCCATAAGCATTAGCTTTCACCACTGACCAGACGCGGGAGGCGGGTGCCGCCTGGCGAACAACAGTCAGGTTATGACGTAACGCCTGCTGGTTGATGGTAGCGACAATCGGACGTGACATCCTCTCTCTCCCTGAATACTTAACGAGTTGCGTTGGCGTTACGCAGCGGCGATGAGGTCGCCGCGAAACCGGGTAAGTAGCGGAACACCGCTAAGTCATCCGCCGCAATGGCCGGCTTTTTACCGGAGATGAGATCGGCCAGCAGCTGACCAGAACCACACGCCATCGTCCAGCCCAGCGTACCGTGACCGGTATTGAGCCAGAGATTAGAGATCGGTGTGGCACCCACAATCGGCGTACCGTCTGGCGTCATCGGACGCAGACCGGTCCAGAAACTCGCCTGCGCGAGATGACCGCCTTCAGGATAGAGATCACTGACCACCATCTCCAGCGTTTCCCGCCGCGCTTCGGTGAGTTTGGTGTTAAAACCAACAATTTCCGCCATCCCGCCGACACGAATACGATCGTCAAACCGCGTCACCGCCACTTTGTAGGTCTCATCCAGGATAGTTGAAACCGGTGCGGCATCAGGATTTTTAATCGGAATAGTGAGTGAATAGCCTTTCAGCGGATAGACCGGAATATCGATGACATTTTTTAACAGCGCGGTCGAGTAGGAACCGAACGCCACCACATAGCTGTCCGCCTTGATGATCTCATCACCGCACTTCACGCCATAGATGCGATTGCCATCGCGCAGCAGGTGGTCGACCGGAGTATTAAAGCGGAAGACCACGCCCGCCTCTTCGGCCATTTTTGCCAGCCGCTGAGTAAAGAGCTGACAGTCGCCGGTTTCATCATTGGGCAGGCGTAATCCGCCGGTGAGTTTATGCTGGGTTGCCGCCAGTGCCGGTTCAACGCGAGACAGTTCATGCGCCTGCAGCAGCTCATAGGGCACGCCCGCGTCGCGCAGCACCGCAATATCTTTGCTGGCGCTGTCGAACTGCTGCTGGGTACGGAACAGTTGCAGCGTCCCGCCCTGACGGCCCTCATAGGCGATGCCGGTTTCACTGCGCAACGCTTTCAGACAGTCACGGCTATATTCAGCAATCCGCACCATGCGGCTTTTGTTCTGCTGATAGTGATTGATGTCGCAGTTGCGCAGCATGTGCCACATCCACTCCAGCTGAAAACTACTGCCATCCAGCCGGATAGCCAGCGGCGCGTGGCGCTGAAACATCCACTTCACCGCTTTCAATGGCACGCCGGGCGCTGCCCAGGGTGCGGCATAACCCGGAGAGATCTGACCGGCATTCCCTGCACTGGTCTCCATCGCTGCGGCGGGCTGACGATCAATGACCGTCACCTGATGTCCGGCACGCGCCAGATACCAGGCACTCGCCACCCCGACCACACCACTTCCAAGAATTACAACGTGCATAGCTCCCCCACCCGACCTGTAAAAGCATAATTCACTGTTCAACTGATGATAGTCAGCGGATTTACACAGCAGACACCACCACAGAATTTCACCATCCATTTCACATCTTTTTTACTTTTCAGGTAACTAAAATCTTGTCGCACGGCCAATTTCAGCGCTTTATGCGTCTTAATCCTTAAACACAGAAATAAATGACAACGAAGGCAGTTAAATCTGCCTGTTGCAGGAGATTCATTCAACCCCATACATTCCGCTTATAAACAGGATTAGATTCCGCAATTTATAATAAGGCTAGTATTAAAGGCTGTTAAATTCTCTGCCGCACCACTCTTAATGATTTTGTGCCAAAGAATTCGTTTGAGTTCGCATTTCGGATAAGCGACAGTGGGCTATCATTGTTGTGTTCGCTCAGTTTTTTTCGGGTTCCCTTTTTCAGGATGAAGCCTTAAATAACCAGAACGGGTTGTCTTTCGGGTCAGCCGGTTTGCAAAAAAGAGGTGCGCTATGACGACAATCTTTGACGAAGCCATCAGAGACAGCAAACGACTCAATGACGGACCAGACTGGACATTCGAACTGCTTGATGTCTACTTAGCCGAGATCGACCGGGTTGCTAAACTCTACCGGCTTGATACCTACCCGCACCAAATCGAAGTGATTACCTCTGAACAGATGATGGATGCCTACTCCAGCGTCGGCATGCCAATCAACTATTCACACTGGTCATTCGGCAAAAAGTTTATCGAGACCGAGCAGCGCTATAAGCATGGTCAGCAGGGTCTGGCCTATGAGATTGTCATCAACTCCAATCCCTGCATCGCCTACCTGATGGAAGAGAACACCATGACCATGCAGGCGCTGGTGATGGCGCATGCCTGCTATGGCCACAACTCTTTCTTTAAAAATAACTATCTGTTCCGCAGCTGGACGGATGCCGGGTCGATTGTCGATTACCTGTTATTTGCCAAAAACTATATCAGTGACTGCGAAGAGCGCTATGGCGTCGAAGAGGTAGAGCGGTTGCTCGACTCCTGCCATGCCTTAATGAATTATGGCGTCGATCGCTATAAGCGCCCGCAGAAGATCTCTCTGCAGGAGGAGAAGGCGCGGCAGAAAAGCCGTGAGGAGTATCTGCAAAGTCAGGTGAACACCCTGTGGCGAACGCTGCCACGGCGTGAGAAAGAGGCCGTGACCTTTGAAGCCGCGCGCTACCCCTCTGAGCCGCAGGAAAACCTGCTCTATTTTATGGAGAAAAACGCCCCGCTGCTGGAGTCATGGCAGCGTGAGATCCTGCGCATTGTGCGCAAGGTAAGCCAGTATTTCTATCCGCAGAAACAGACCCAGGTAATGAATGAAGGCTGGGCGACATTCTGGCACTACACCATCCTCAATCACCTCTATGATGAAGGCAAAGTGTCGGAACGCTTTATGATGGAGTTCCTGCACAGCCACACCAACGTCGTGTTTCAGCCGCCCTATAACAGTCAGTGGTATAACGGCATCAACCCCTATGCTTTAGGGTTCGCGATGATGCAGGATATCAAGCGTATCTGTCAGTCGCCGACCGAGGAGGATCGCTACTGGTTCCCGGATATCGCCGGTTCCGACTGGCTGGAAACGCTGCATTTTGCGATGCGCGAGTTCAAGGATGAGAGTTTTATCAGCCAGTTCCTGTCGCCGAAAGTCATGCGTGATTTCCGTCTGTTTACCGTACTGGATGATGACCGCAACAACTATCTCGAAATCGCCGCGATCCACGATGAGGCGGGCTACCGGGCAATTCGCCAGCAGCTCTCTGCGCAGTACAACCTGAGTAATCTCGAACCGAATATTCAGGTCTATAACGTCGATCTGCGCGGTGACCGTTCGCTGACTCTGCGCTATGTGCCGCAGAGCCGCACGCCGCTGGATAAGAGCCGTCGCGAGGTGCTGAAGCATGTGCATCGTCTGTGGGGATTTGATGTGATTCTGGAACAGCAGAACGAGGATGGCAGCGTAGAGTTGCTGGATCGTAATCCACCACGCGGTTCATCACTCTGATGGGTTAAAACAAAAAACCGGACGCGATGTCCGGTTTTTTTTTAACGCTTACTGCCGAGATCGTCGGGCAGATTCTTCTGCATACTGTGCCAGATTTCACCGCTGCGGCGGCCGTAGTTGCGCACCACGTCCACAATCTCATCCTGTCCTGGCTCTTTGTCGCACAGTTCCAGCAGTTTGAGATAGAAATCGCGCGCGACCTGACGGGCTTCCGGATTAGAGAAGTAGTGGCGGCCAACGCGGGTATAGAGCCCTTTCAGGCCATTCAGGATCAGACCGTAAATCGGGTTACCTGACGCAAACGCCAGACCACGGAACACCCGGTAGTCAAGCTCGGTATAGGCATCAGCCTGATCGGCAGCCGCGCTGACCGTTTCCAGCACTTCGCGCGCTTTGTCCGGATGATGGCGCAGCGCCCGGCTGATAAAGATCGATGAAATGTTGCTGCGTACCGACAGCAGGTTGTCGATCAGCACCGGAACGCTGTCGTGATCGAGACGGGCCAGCGTTTCCAGAATATTCAGGCCGGACGTCTCCCAGAAATCGTTCACCCGCGTCGGTTTACCGTGCTGAATAGTCAGCCAGCCATCGCGCGCCAGGCGCTGCAGCACTTCACGCAAGGTGGTGCGCGTCACCCCAATCAATTCAGAAAGCTCACGCTCAGCAGGAAGAATCGACCCTGGCGGAAAGCGACTGTTCCAGATGCTTTCAATAATATACTCTTCAGCAAATCCCGCTGGACTCTGAGCCTTTATAACCATAGCAATGTGTTCTCGTTGCTTTTCTAATCATGATGGGCACTCATCATACCAGACGCCCTATAGCGGATATAGCCTGCGTAACCATTAAAACCGGGTGCAGGCGCATATTTCAGCATGGCTGACCGCAGTATCAGCGGCTTCAGGATCACGGGCGGGCTGAACGACTTTCTGCGCTGAAATGGCGCGTGCCACAGCACCGCGGAGTGTCAGCGTACAGCCGCCCTGAAAGCGCTGAACGCTGGCAGCATATAACCCGCGCCTGCCGTTTCGCCTCCTGCCGCATGCGATCGCATCTGTCGCCACTGCGGCTCTCCCCGCTCTTCACTGACCGGCGTTCTGCCGATAAGGTCTGGCTTATCCTCATTTAACCTGCTCTGGATCAGAATCAGGTCATGTTTGCACACGATTTTTCCCTGTCCCTGGCTGGTTTGCAAACGCTTTTGGTTTACACTGCGTGGCATTAACGTTTACAGGGAATGCAATATGTTGCGATATCTGAATCAATGCTCACGTGGTCGCGGAGCCTGGTTACTACTGGCACTGACTGCACTTGCACTGGAATTAACAGCACTCTTTTTTCAGCACGTAATGGGCCTGAAGCCCTGCGTGATGTGTATTTATGAGCGCAATGCGCTGTTTGGTGTGCTGGGCGCGGGTCTGGTTGGTGCTATTGCGCCGAAATCGCCGTTGCGTCTGGCGGCGCTGGCGTTGTGGATCTACAGTGCCTGGGAAGGTCTTCGTCTCTCTTATGAACATACCATGATTCAGCTGCACCCTAACCCCTTCACCACCTGTGATTTTGCTGCCCGCTTCCCCAGCGGCTTACCGCTGGATAAGTGGCTGCCGTCGGTGTTTCTTGCCAGCGGTGACTGTGCAGAACGCAGCTGGACTTTCCTGACGCTCAGCATGCCGCAGTGGATGATTGTGGTGTTCGCCGGTTATCTGCTGGTCGCGGCGCTGGTGCTGATAGCCCAGCCGCTGAAACCTAAACGCCGCGATCTCTTTGGTCGCTGAGATCAAAAAAGGCTGCCAGTGGCATAATGCTGGTCAGTTAAGATTAGAGTTGTAAAGGCTGTCACGGTCAAACGTGGCAGCTTTTTTTCCGGGCGAGCGAGCCGCAGTGCGGGCCAGCGCACCTCT